>NZ_JAVTJN010000004.1:0-263977 GCF_032144035.1 Bradyrhizobium sp. WYCCWR 12699 | reverse complement strand
GGAATTCCTGCGCAACGCCCATGCCGACATTCCGGACGTCGTCGAGGCCATGCGTCAGTACTGGATGCCGACCCGCTACGCTCGCACAGGCTGATCACTGCAGACGTGGGAGCTCATACCGGTTACGCCCTTCTGTGCGTCCCTCCCGAACTCGGCCGCCAGCCTCAGAGGTCGGCGCTCCTTTTTTCTGAGGAGTGAATGGCTACCGTCGCGGTTTGAGAGCGGCTTGGCTCGAGGATGAACGGATTCTGCGTAGGGGACTCCGAAGCATCGTCGCCTGGTCATCGTGACCGTTGGAGACCACCGGGCTGCCTAACACAGCTGGCATTTGAGGCGCCCGTGACCACGGATGAGTGGCGTTGGTAGGAGTATAATCAACGGTCAATGGCAATCAGCGCGCTGCGCGCCGCGCGCGGAACATGCGAGTTTGGTGCAACTATGCCTGATCCGAATACATGCCTTCAGTATCTCAATTGGATGAAGGCCAATGGCAATGATACGTCTTTGTTCGCTGTGGACGGGGCCGTCCTTCGCCACCGCTATCATGCTTTCGCTGGTACCTCAAAGGAGGGTCCATTAGATGATCGATGCAGGTCGCGCCATTGCCACAGCGACGCCCGAAACATTTCGAGAAGTGTCGCGGAAGTGGGCCTCTGGAATCGCCGTCGTAACTGCAGTCGATAGTCACGGAGCGCTTTTCGGCACCACGATGAGCGCCGTCGTCAGCCTATCGATCAGCCCCCTGCAATACCTGATATGCATCGACAGAAAGTCGAACTCGCTCCCCGCCATCACTTCGACAGGGTGGTTTTGCATCAACATGCTCTCCTCATCCCAAGAGCGCATTGCGATGACGTTTGCAAAGAAGGGGACAGATAAGTTTTCGGCGATTTCCTATCGAGAAGGTCTAAATCGATTACCAATTATCCAGGACGTCGCCTCATATATTATCTGTCACCTGAACAGCAGCTTTGATGGCGGCGATCACGTCATAATCGTTGGCGATGTCATCGAGATCGGTCTCCACGATGCGTCTCCGCTGGTCTATTTGAATGGACGCTTTAATAACGGATGACTTGCGGGGAACACATGAAATATGAGAATACGCTCCTCTTTATTGACGGAGAATGGTGCTCCGGCTCTGAGAAGCAAACGATCCCGATCTTTAATCCAGCAACTGACGAGGAGATCGGTCACGTCGCTAAGGCGACGGTGGCCGATCTCGACCGTGCAGCTGCGTCCGCCGAGAAGGCGTTCCATGTTTGGCGGAGAACGCCCGCGGTGGAACGCGGAGTTACGCTACGTAAGGCAGCTGGCCTGCTCCGCGATCGACTAGAGTCCATCGCCCATGTTCTCACCTTGGAGCAAGGTAAGCCTCTTTTGGAAGCGCGAGCGGAGATCGCGAGTTGCGCCGATGCCTTCGAATGGGCTGCTGAAGAGGGAAGGCGGCTCTATGGGCGCGTGATACCGTCGCGTGCAGCAGGCGTTGCGCAATATGTCGTACGTGCTCCAGTAGGCCCGGTTGCTGCGTTCACCCCGTGGAATTTCCCCGCGAGCCAAGTCGCGAAGAAGCTTGCTCCAGCGTTGGCTGCCGGATGCTCCGTGATCGTCAAGGCCTCGGAAGAGGTGCCACGATCTGCCGCGGCAATCATCACGTCACTTGTCGATGCTGGCATTCCAACAGGTGTTGTCCAGCTCGCATACGGCACTCCCGATGAAATATCGCGGCACCTGATTGCCCACCCGGCGATTCGGAAGATCTCCTTCACCGGCTCTGTTCCGGTTGGAAAACATCTAGCTGCGCTCTCGGGCGAGCAGATGAAGAGGACGACGATGGAACTCGGCGGGCATGGGCCGGCGATTGTCTTCAAAGACGCCGACATATCCTCAGCCGCGGCGCTGCTCGTTTCAGGCAAGTATCGCAACGCCGGTCAAACCTGCGCCGCGCCGACGCGGTTTATGGTACACAACGATGTTTATCATGAGTTCGTCGCAGCTTTTGTTGAAAAGACACAATCGCTTGTCGTTGGCAACGGTCTGGATGCGACAACGCAGATGGGCCCCCTCGCGAACGAACGCAGAGGGAAACTCTTCGATCAATTTGTGGACGACGCGAGGCAGCGAGGCGCAAAGCTCATGTGCGGCGGCGAGAGCTTATTTACTCGCGGAACATTCAGGCAGCCAACAGTACTTGCGAATGTCGATCCATCGATGCGAGTCATGAACGATGAGCCATTCTGCCCAATCGCGCTCATTAGCGGCTTTGACAATCCAAATGAAGCTGTTGCAGAGGCTAACCGATTGCCCTTCGGGCTCGCCGGATATGCCTTCACGGAATCATCGGCGAACGCTCAGTTCCTGGCGGAGAATCTTGAGGTCGGTATGCTCAGCATCAACCACCTGGGCCTTGCCTTGCCGGAAACGCCCTTTGGCGGCGTCAAAGAGTCTGGGTACGGTTCCGAGGGTGGCCTAGAATCAACTGAAGGCTATCTCAATACCAGATTCATCACCAATAAGGCCTACTAGGCGTCATGCCATTTGGGCAATCGACCACGACGACTCTGTGAGGAGCAATGTCCCCTTCAACTATCAACGAAAGAGTCAGCATCACACGACTTGGTGGTCAGGATTACAACTTCTTTTTTGGTTACTATAATAAGACGCCGTGGGACGGGCAGGGTCGCCTTATCCTAGGCCACCAAGTCGATGAACCTAACTTCCGCATTGGCAGAAATAGCGGCTGCAATGTCGGTTATTTTGATGAAGCGCGTGAGTTTCGGCTGGTTGATCGAACCCAAGCCTGGAACTGGCAAATGGGGAGCCAACTACAATGGCTCACCGGCATGCCTGGCCGTAACATAATCTACAATATTCGTACGTCGCACGACGCGGGTGGCCCGTATCCCAACATCGGTGCGCGGATTACCGACGTGGATACGGGGCGCACTCGCGATCTCAATATCCCGATTTACGTCGTAGCCGCGAACAGCAAATTCGCGATGTGCATTGACTATCGACGTCTCTACAAAACGCATGAGACGATCGGCTACTGCGCACTCGCGGGACGGCTTCCACTGGATAATGCACCGGACGATGATGGCATTTGGCGCCTCGACATTGCAAGCGGCGACTCGACACTCGTTGTCAGTTACCGCCAACTTTACGAGCTTGCTCATAAGCCATCCATGGATAAGGCAATTCATTGGGTGAGCCATATTGAGATAAATCCGTCATCAACACGTGTGCTCTTCCTTCACCGATGGACAGAGCGTGTTGAAGACGAGACCTGCTTCTTGCATCGCTTGATCACAATGGATCCGGATGGAAGCAACTTACGTCTCCTTGAATGCTCTGATCATCCATTGCCGCAGCTGGCTCGGCGGTTCGATTCAAAGGCCGTAGGTACCTACGACTACGAAAAGTCCGAATACCAGATCTCTCACCCGTTATGGCGGGATGATAGCAGCATCGTCGTCTGGGGACCTCACGCCGGACGTATAAACTATCAGGTTTACCAAGACGCGCACAATGGCTTAGTCCAGACTATTGGCGACGGCCTCCTAAGAGAGAACGGACACATGTCCTATTCACCTGTGAATATGCGCTGGCTTTTGAGCGATACGTATCCGCATTCCGAGACCAACCTGCGTGATCTCTTCCTTTTCGATGCCAACAATGAAGTCCGGCTCGACCTCGGAAGCTTTTATACTGATCCAACTCTGGCTAAAGAGAACCGGTGTGATCTTCACCCAAGGTGGAGCCGCGATGGGAAGTGCGTTTGCATCGACTCCTATCACGAGAGACGGAGGCGAATGTACACAATTGATGTCTCCGCTCTCGTGTAGTGCTTGTTGTTTTCCCTATCCAGCGACAGCAGGTGTCTAAAAGCAAGGGAACGTTGTTTTCCGCAAGGCATCCGTCCAAGGGCATTTCGACCTACCTTGAGCGCTCAGCTCATCGAATCTCGTTGAAATTCAGCATAACGACCTCGCTGAAGGGGCTTGCTTGCCTCTTACAGCGGCGGGAATACTTCGAATGGTAGCTATCCGCCGTCCGATCCGGTTTCGATCGAGTACAATGGAGCAAACGTGACCACATACAGTGGACCTGTCTTTGACATGGCCGTACAACAGTTCGAAGTGATCGCTGATCACCTGTCTGTGCCGCAGGACGCGAGGGCGCGCTTGTTAATACCAAAGCGCGCGATCACTGTATCTTGTCCTATTCATCGAGACGACGGCACGACGGCGGTTTTTGAAGGGTATCGAGTTCAGCATCACCTCACGCTAGGACCTACGAAAGGCGGCACGCGCTTCGCGGCTAGTGTGGACCTCGGCGAGGTTGCTGCGCTTGCGATCTGGATGAGTTGGAAGTGCGCCCTAACCGGCTTGCCCTATGGTGGCGCCAAGGGCGGCATCAGCGTCGATCCATCGAATCTATCAAGGCGCGAACTAGAGGCATTATCACGCCGCTACATGCAGGAGATGATCCCCTTCGTTGGCCCTCACACTGATGTCATGGCCCCCGATATGGGGACCAACGAGCAGGTGATGGCGTGGTTTATGGACACCTATTCGATGTATCAGGGCCGGACCGTGACGGAGATCGTTACCGGTAAACCGGTCAGCGCCGGAGGGACATTGGGACGCCGCGAGGCGACAGGGCGGGGCGTCGCGCATCTGACGCGCCGCGTGATGAACGAACAGGGCATCAATCTGAACCATGCAACGGCTGCTGTGCAGGGCTTCGGAAATGTCGGCTCGATCGCCGCACTTGAGCTTCACCATATGGGCGTTAAAGTGATCGCCGTCAGCGACCACACCGGCGCGCTCTACTGCGCTTCCGGCCTCAACATTCCAGAACTCGTGGTACATGCGGCAACACATGGCAGTCTCTCGGGGTATTCGAGTGAACTAGCCTTCGATCCGCAGGAAGTCCTCACGCTGTCTTGTGATGTTCTTGTGCCAGCCGCGATGGAGCGGGTCATCGACGCTGCTGTCGCCACGAAGCTGCGTTGCCGTATTGTCGCTGAAGGGGCCAATGGGCCGACGACACCGGAAGCCGATCTGGTTCTTACGCAGCGACAGAATGAGATCTTCCTGATCCCGGATATTCTGTGCAATTCCGGCGGGGTAGTGGTGAGCTATTTCGAATGGGTGCAGGATCTGCAACAACTCTTCTGGGAAGAGGAGGAAGTAGTACGACGCGAATACCAGATTCTCGATCGAGCGTTCGATCGGATGGTGGCGAGGGCGAGCCGCGACAAGGTGTTCAATCGCACGGCGGCCATGGCCATAGGCGTCGAGCGGGTGCGGGGCGCCAAGAATACGCGAGGTCTATTTCCATGAGGGACGGCCTGGTCGGATTCCGTGATGTATTTGCCCGAACCCGCAATGGTTCACATCGAGCCTTATTAGCGCCGGCGAGCCGCAATGGCCACAACCTGAATGGGATGGCGGTTGTATCAAGCGCACGGATAGTCGCTAATTCCATAGCGGTATGATGCCATCATGTTGCAACTCCGCGCTCAGTTTCAGAACAGCTTCTGCGGCGCATAGATGCAGGCCTAAGCGCTCCGACATAATCCCACATGATCATGCTCGCCTCCAAACTCTCGAACCGGATTTCCTCCATGTTCGACGCGATCACTCAATCGAATTAGAAATGGATACAGAGATGTCATTAGAAGTAGTAGATACGATCGTGATCGGAGCCGGTCAGGCAGGGCTGGCTATGAGTGAACATCTGACTTCGGCTGGTATTCCTCACGTCGTCTTGGAAAGGCACCGGATCGCGGAGAGATGGCGAACAGCCCGGTGGGACTCGCTGGTGGCTAATGGTCCCGCGTGGCATGACCGTTTCCCCGGCCTAACATTTCAGACGCACCCTGATGCGTTCCCGGGTAAGGAGGAGATCGCGGACTATTTCGTTGCCTACGCAAAGAAGATTGCCGCGCCGGTGCGCTGTGGGGTGGAGGTTACGGCCGTACAACGGAACGAGGGACGATTGGGCTTTCGAGTGGAAACCTCGCAAGGGACGTTGGAGGCAAATAACGTAGTTGCAGCGATCGGTCCATTCCAGATTCCGACAATACCTCAAGTAGTACCGCAGGACATTGGAGTCGTCCAAATTCACTCGAGCGACTACCGAAACCCGGAGCAGTTGCCTAGAGGGGCCGTGTTGGTTGTTGGCGCAGGATCTTCCGGAAGCCAGATCGCAGACGAACTTCTGCGCTCTGATCGGAAGGTCTATCTCTCCGTGGGCCCCCACGAACGCCCCCCGCGCTCCTACCGCGGCTACGACTTCTGCTGGTGGCTCGGCGTCTTGGGAAAGTGGGATAATGAAGCAAGAGTTCGCGGTACCGAGCACGTAACGATCTCCGTCAGTGGGGCCCGTGGGGGATACACGGTCGACTTCAGGAAGCTCGCCGCAGACGGAATGATGCTTGTTGGCTCAACTGAAGCGTTCGAGGCAGGCAACGTAACGTTTGCCAGTGATCTCGCGAAGAATGTCGCGATGGGTGACGCCTCGCTCTTCACTCTGTTGGATGAGGCCGATGAATACGTTAGGCGGAATGGACTTGCACTTCCGGAGGAGCCTGAAGCGCGCAGGTTACTCCCGGACCCGGACTGCCTAATGAATCCGCAGCGTGAGCTCAATCTAAAGACTGCCGGCGTGAATACGATCATCTGGGCGACGGGCTTTTCGTCGGACTACAGCTGGCTTAAGGTCAAGGCCTTCGACGAGGCCGGAAAACCCGAACACCAACGTGGGGTATCCTCGGAGCCGGGCGTCTACTTTGTGGGCTTGCCTTGGCAATCTAGGCGAGGGTCCGCTTTTATCTGGGGTGTCTGGCATGACGCTAAATATATTGCTGATCGTATCTCTACTCGGCGGCGTTACCTGGAACATCACGTCGTAAAATCGGAGAAAGTTGATCCACGAAAAGCGACGGGAGGCCCCTAAGTTTTTTGGCGAAACAGTTCACCAGTTGGGGTTGCGGGTGCTGACACGTAAGAAGGAGCAAGAAGTGGCTCATAGGCGGATTCGGAAATTCAATACGAAACACACTTATCCGGAGCAGAAGCTCGACAATGATCTATGTCAGGCAGTGGTGACTAGCGGCGGAAAAATTATTTGGCTACGGGGCCAGTGCCCCCAGAGCTTGAATGACGCCGTCAACATCGACAGCCATGATCCTGTCGAGCAGACGCATAAGGTGATGCAGAATATTAAGCAACTCATCGAAGAAAGTGGCGGTAAGATTGAACATTTGGTCAAGGTTGTCGTTTACCTTACCGACGTGCGGCATCGGGAGGCCGTTTATCGAACGATGGGTCAGTACATAAAGGGCGTGCATCCCGTGTCCACAGGACTTGTTGTCCAAGCGTTGGCGCGACCTGAGTGGCTTGTTGAAATCGACGCCACAGCGGTGATACCCGAGTGAGCGTATGACGTTTTCCCTAGTTGCTCGGTGCGACCAGACTGGAATGTTCGGCGTAGCGATTTCGTCTTCATCTCCGGCTGTCGCTTCAAGGTGTTCATTCGCGCGAGCTGGTGTCGGCGCGGTCGCTTCGCAGAACGTAACTGATCCCTCGCTAGGACCATTGGCCTTGGATGCGATGGAGAGCGGCATGTCCGCGTGGGAAGCCGTCGAAGAAGTGAAACAACGTAGTCGATTTATCGAGTATCGCCAGCTACTGGCAGTTGACCGCGACGGAAATGCCGCTGTTTATTCAGGGCCCAATTCACTAGGCATATGGGCTCAGACGAGCGGAGAAAATGTCGCGGCCGGCGGCAATCTCCTAGCAAATGACGGAGTACCGCACGCAATTGTCGATGCATTCATTGGTTCGTCAGGGCATCTTGGTGACCGCCTGATTGCGTCACTAAGAGCCGGGTTGGCCGCCGGCGGGGAGGCCGGTCCGTTACACTCAGCCGGCATGAAGCTTGTTGACCAAGTCAGTTGGCCAGTCGTGGACCTGCGCTGCGACTGGACACAAGAGTGTCCGATCGAACTGCTCGTTTCTGCCTGGAAGGTCTACAAACCCCAACTTAACGCCTACGTGAAGCGCGCGCTTGATCCACGAGCGGCTCCTTCGTTCGGCGTCCCGGGTGACGAATAGCGCTCCGACGAGCGCTCGCCATTGGCCGCACCGCTCCCTTGATCGTCTTCATGACGCGGTGCCAGAGCACAGAGTAGATTGAGCTATACGCTTCAAGTCAGCAGTCTACGCAAACCCGCGGATGTTGACAGAAGACCCCTGAATTGTGGGCATTGGCAAATGTCGGGCAGATTGGGGTTAATTTTGTATCGACCTTTCATAGCGGAGATCTGATGCTGTCTCGGACAACCATGATGACGCTGTAGTCTGGCGACGAGCGAACGCTACGAACCTCAGAAGAACTGGAAAACTGAGCAAAATACAGATGGACAGCATCGCCATTATTCAGAGGTTGGTTGCGTTTCCGACCGTCAGCCAGGAATCAAACCTCAATTTGATTGACTTTGTCGTTCAGCTGCTTCGCGAAAACGGCGTGACCTGCCGTCTTGTCTATTCGCAGGACGGGCGAAAAGCGAGTTTGCTGGCTACGATCGGACCCGATGATCGGCCAGGCGCAATTCTCTCAGGTCATACGGACGTCGTTACGGCCGATGATCAGAGCTGGACCAAACCGCCATTTAGCGCCACACGACAAGACGGTAAGCTGTATGGTCGTGGAACTGCAGACATGAAAGGCTTTGTGGGCTGTGCCATTTCCGCCGCGCTTAAGGCGTCGAAGACACGCTTAAATGCGCCTCTCTACCTGGCACTATCATATGATGAAGAGATTGGCTGTGTAGGAGTGCGAGGTCTGCTTGACTCGATGGTGAATGAGCTGCAACGGCAATCTTTCTGTATCGTTGGTGAGCCAACAAATATGAACGTTGCAATCGGACACAAAGGCAAGGTTGCGGCTCGCGTTACTTGCGTTGGCCGGGAATGCCATTCCGCATTGGCGCCTACCGGGATAAACGCGATCCATTTGGGTTGCGAATTTGTCGAAGCCATCCGCAGAGAGCAAGCTAAGTTGTGCGACGAGGGCGCGCGGGATGCGAGCTACGAAATTCCGTATACAACGCTTCACGTCGGCACGATTAAATCGGGGGGAATGCTCAATATTGTGCCGAGCCGATGCGAGTTAGAGTTCGAGATCAGGAATGTCGCAGCGGAGATACCTGAGGAGATATTGAGTAGGCTGCGAACTAGAGCGAGTGAAATCGCCAATGGCGCAAGGACCATCGCGTCCGAAGCCGCTATAAATATTGATGTAGTCAACAGTTATCCCGGGCTCAATATCGCCTGCGACGCCCCGGTCGTCCATCTTGTCAAGTCTCTCACCGGTGACGCCAACGTGGTGAAGGTGCCATTCGGAACGGAAGCCGGCCTGTTTTTGCAGAGACTGGGGGTTCCAACGATCGTTTGCGGACCGGGGTCGATGCAGCAGGGTCACAAGCCGGATGAGTTTATCGAAATTGACCAGATTGACCGCTGCGACAAGATGTTAGATAGATTGATTGACCGACTAGCAAGCGGCCATGGCTTCCCCTGAGCGAGGCGTTGCGGCCCGATGCGGCAGGAACTCGCGCAACGATGTGACTTGCGCCCAGACATAGAGTGAGCCCGGGAGACCGCGGCGGTGAGATCGCCGAACTACCCCGCTAGACCATCACCCACTTGGGTGGCGCGGGAACCGAGCTGCCTGCGGGGTTGGACCAGCCGCTCCCGCCCGGCTGGGGCGAGACATAGGCTTCTTGGCACCACCGACCATCAAATCAGCACTCGAAGACTGCGAAGCTCGGACTGCTCAAAATCCAGCTCGCGAAGGATTTCAGCCGGCGTCCGCTCGAGGATATCGCCTCGCGAATCGCTGACGCCTGACGCGCTCTGCTCTGAACTCGACCGGACGCAAGACTGCAAGCTCAAGTTCAAAGGCGGGAGAGCTGTTGGCCACCGCCAACGTCGATATGAATGCCGATCGCATAAGGGATCTCTCCGCGAACAGGGAGGGTCACGGCCCGGCCGATCTCTTCAGGCCCCAGCGCGCCATTGGAATGCCGCCGGTGGCGATCAAATCGTCATAACGATCCTTCGCCGCGGCTGTCATCTCGGTGCGAATGATGACGAAGCTGTTCGCCTCACGACTGGCTTCCGAGCCTATCACCATCTACGACGTCAGGCCGGGTGTCATTCCAACGCCCGCCTTGCTGATACAACAGTCGGCCCTGTTTTCGCCGATGATCTCTGCATTCGCCGAGCCGATGAAGATCACCGATCCCGGGCGCCTTTCGACGAGGCCCAGGCACCTCCTCGCAAAACACTGTGTGAGGAAAAAGCCGGCACGAAGGTTGATGTCCAGCGTCCGATCGTAGCTTTCCGGCTCAAGGTCGAGGATATCCCCGCGCTGCAGTGCTGCAGTGAGCTTACGCTAGCATTGTTGACCAGGCAGGTGGCTCGCCGAGCTCTCCCGCAATCCGGGCCAGCAACGCATCGTTTCCCGATCTCGGAAAACATCGTATCTATAATACCGGTCGGGAGCCGGAATTGGCTCCTGCTCCAGATCCTCGGGACTCACGTGGGCGACGGTGAAATTGGCCTTACCGAGCGCGTCGGCGATTGCACGACCGATTCCACGCCCTGCGCCCGTAACGACCGCCACGTCCCTCATCGGTCGCGTCCTCCCACCGGCGCCGCCAGCGCACGAGACGGCCACCACAAACCGCACCTCGGAGCTCACCTGCGAACGATTGAACTAAGCTGGAAGTACCGCTCCGCCTTCTCGACCGAGTTCGGCAAGTTGTTCGAAGAGATTGCGCTCGATCGCGATCCCGACCTGGTCCGCTTGCGCGCGCAGTTCTGCCGCGCGCTCGCCGGGAATGCGGCCATTTCCTCCGACCGCTGCGAGATAGCGCTGCGTCCAAGCCTGCATGTTCTGATCGAAAGCATCTTTGCCGATGAGCGCCGCCGGATCGAACACGAAGCCGAAGGCGCCGACGCCGCCCGGGGCGCCGCCTTCCGACAACAGGGGCCTTGCCCCGGTCAGCACTCCCGCAAGCACTTCCACGATCATCGCCAGCGCGAGTCCCTTGTGACCGGCGGCCGGTAGGATCGAGCCGGCGAGCGCCGCGGTCGGGTCG
Organism: Bradyrhizobium sp. WYCCWR 12699; assembly: GCF_032144035.1. Lineage (NCBI taxonomy): Bacteria > Pseudomonadati > Pseudomonadota > Alphaproteobacteria > Hyphomicrobiales > Nitrobacteraceae > Bradyrhizobium > Bradyrhizobium sp. WYCCWR 12699. The sequence goes on along the minus strand of NZ_JAVTJN010000004.1, from coordinate 252,798 downwards.
GTCGTCGGCCGGCCCTCCGCGTCGATCGCCCAGCCTTCCGGGATCGGCAGGCCATCGCGTAGGGCGACGTGGATCTTGCCGCGCGCGACATTGCTCATCGCGAAGTCGATCAGCAGCGGTGGTCCGTCCGGCCTCGGCGCTGCAAATGCAATGGGATTGTTACCGATTGCCGGCCGCGTTGCGCCCCCGGGAGCCATCACCGGCTGGGTCACCTGCGACAGGAAGCCGACCCTGCCGCTTTCGGCGACGTCGAGCAGATGCGAGCCGACTGCGCCAAGATGTCCGGCGTTGCGGATCAAAAAGGGGACGAACGGTCGGGTCGGGCCAAGCGCATCCATCGCCAGTGCCAACGCCTTGGGGCCAACGATTTGTCCAAGCCCAAGATCGGCGTCGATTACCAACACCGTGCCATGCCAGCCGCATTTGATATCCGGCCTCGGGTTCAAGCCGCGGCGCGCGAGCTGGCGCCAATACGAGGGCAGACGCGCGATGCCATGGGTCCGTACGCCCGTGATGTCGGCGAGCAGCAGACGACGGGCTGCCAGCCTCGCGTCATCTTCGCCGAGTCCGGCCCGCGCGAAGATGGTTGCGACCCACGCTTCGAGCGGCGGCAGCAGCATGTTGATCGTCTCCATCGCCCGGCTTTCTATCTCAAATCTCGAACAGCAGCTCCGGGCGCGGGGTAACCTCGCCGCGTTCGACCTTGCGGACGATATCGACGATCCGCTCATGCGCCGGCGCTGCGCAGCCGGCCTCCTTCGCCTTGCGGACGATGAAGCCGTTGATCTCACCGATCTCGGTGCGCCGCCCCTTCTGGATATCCTGTGCCATCGAGGGACGCTGCAAATTGCTGCGCGCCTGCGAACCGGTTCCCTTCTGCATGTGCCGCTCGACCTCGGCCAGCGCCGTGGCGTCGCCTTCGGATGCCGAGCGTAGCAGGTTCGGCTCGATGCCCGTGATGTGCTCGAGGTCGAGGCCGAGCGACTGGCCGGTCCGGATCGCTTCGCCGCCGAGGCGGATGACGAGGCGGCGGATCACGGGATGGGCGTCGCGTTCGTTTCCGCTCATGCCGGTCGCGGCGCTGACGCCGTTGCGCATGCCGTTGACGCAGAGCTTCGACCAGCGCACGCCCCACAGATTGGTAGTGACGCCAGAGCCGTCGATCGGGGTAAACAGGGCGTGCAGCTCCTTCACGCGCGGCGTCACGCGCCCATGGACCTCACCGACGAGAATCGATTTGGTCTCGAAGTCGCGCGGCATGGTGCGACGGACGCAGCCCGGTTCATAGAGATCGACGGCGAAATTATTGCCGACGATGCAGCCGACCGTGCGTCCCCATCCGACGACGCCGGCGATGATCTCCTCGTTGATCGAATTCTGCGCCGAGACGACGTAGCCCTGCGGCGAGAGATACGGCCTGATGAGGGTCGTGCACCATTCGGTATCGTAGGATTTGCTGGAGATGATCGCGATATCGATCGGCCGCTGCCTCGAAAGGCTCTGCACCTCGGTGAGGTGCATCGTCGGGACCGAAACGATGCAGGTTTCCTCATCCCTCATGCCGGACAGATGCAGCCCGCGTTGGCGGATCGTCTCGATGTGCTCGGGCCAGGGATCGATCAGCGTGACGTCGTTGCCGGTGCGCGCCAAATGGCCGCCGAGATAGCTGCCGACAGCGCCGGCGCCGACGATTGCGATACGTTTCTTCATTACCATTGTTCCTTCGTCGTCGGCCTTGGTTCTTACTATGCCGTCGGTGCGCGGCGAACGAGCTTGTCGAGAACGTGCCGGCAACTCGCGATCTCGCCGGGCGAAATGCCGGACAGTTCCTTTGCCTCGATTGCGCGGGCGCGCGCGTGTAGTGCGTGGTTGCGGTCGCGTCCCATGGCCGTGAGTGTCAAGCCGCCGCTAGCGTCGGCCTCGACGAGGCCCATGCGCACTAGCTCGTTCACGGTGCTCTCCGCGGCGTTGAGCCCGAGAAACAATTCAGGCAGCAAGCTCGCGAGCGTGCGTCCCGGCAACGTTTCGATCGCGGCCATCAACCGGCTCTGCAGGACGCTGAGACCTTCGGCATGGCGACCCTCGTCGAGCGCTGCCGAGAGCACGCCATGGGCACGATACATCAGCGCCGTCATGAACTCATTCATCGGGCCGCCGGCGTGCGCCTGTCCGGTCGCCTTCGACAGGTCGGTGGGATCGGCGAAGTCGGCGGCCATGCAATAGCGTCCTTGCGCAAACAGTAGCGGGCCGCGGTCGTGGCGCACGAAGCGTTCGACTTCACCCAGCATGATCAGATGATCGCCGCCGGGATATTCGGCCGCCTTGCGGCATTCGAAGCTGCACAGCGTTCCCTCGAGCAGCGGTGCGCCGCCGATGCCGCGCTTCCAGGAGACGCCCCCGAACTTGTCGCCGCCCGAGCGGCCAAAATGATTTGAGAGAGCGATCTGGTCGCTGGATAGAATGTTTACGGCGAAATGCGTGGCGACCTTGAAGGTCGGGAAGCTCTGGCTCGTTCGCTTGGCCGACCACAGCACGAGCGGTGGATCGAGCGAGACCGAGGAGAACGAGTTCGCCGTCATTCCGACGAGCTCGTCACCGTGAGCGGCGGTGACGACGGTCACGCCGGTCCCGAATTGGCCGAGGCAGCGCCGAAACGCGGCCGGATCTGCCTTGGGATCGCCGCTGTCGACGGCCGCGATGGTCGGGGAGAACTGCTGCATGGCGTGCACTCGGCCTTCTGGTCAGTCGCTCGGAGGTTGCTGCGAATATCCTGATCACGCAGCGTGGGAGTACATCGGCCGTCCCGCCACCGGCATTTCCGCTGCGAGGATCGTACCGCTCTTCGATTCCGTGATGAAGAGTGTCCGCCGATCCGGACCGCCATAGGCGCAATTGGTGGTGAGAAGTCCCTTCGGAGACTTGATGCGCAGCATCGGTTCTCCGAGCGCGCTGAACAGCCAGGTGGCGCCGAGGCCGACGTGACAGATCGCGATATTGTCGTCCTCGTCGATCGCAAGGCCATCGGGGCCGCCACCTCCGGAAAGCTGGATGAAGGTGCCAACCTTGCTTGCGGTGCCGTCGCGCATCAGCGGCACCCGCCAGATCGCATTGGCGCGCGTCACCGCCAGAAACAGCATCGTCTCGGCCTTGTTGAGCACGAGGCCATTCGGGCTCGGAATCCGGTCGAGCACGCAATCGAGCTGGCCACTGGGTCGCAATCGATAGAGGCGGCCGCTCGGATCATGCAATCCGGTCTGCCCCTGATCGGTGAAGTACATGTCGCCGTTCGAGGCGAACACGAGATCATTGACGCCCTTGAATCGCTGCAACAGCGAGCGCTCCAGGAAGGGCTCGACGCGACCCGTGGCCGGGTCGAACACCATGATGCCCTGCTTGTGGTCGGTGATGAAGCCGCGCCCGTCCCTGTGAAACTTCAGGCCGTTCGGCTCACCGTCGTACTCCGCGCCAACACTGACCTCACCGTTCGGCGTGATGCGCAACAGGCGGCCCCAAGGAATGTCGACGACCCAGAGATCGTCATTGCGGTCAAAGGATGGGCCTTCGAGAAAGGTCGGCGTCGGTGCGCCGTGAAACTGCACCTCAGCCCATTCCGAGCGCTGGCCGCTCTTGAACAGATGCTCGGGGATTGCAGTGAAGACGCGCGCCTCCACGCTTGGCGGTGCTGCATACATCGTCGAGTTCTCCCGTGCGCGGAGTTAATCCGCGTCTCGTTAAGCCGCGCATTCCGTGACGACACGTGAGCGCAACCGGCTTGACAGCCGTGGTGATTGGCTATCTATTCTTATATAAGGATAACGTTCCGAAATGAGAACGCAAGGAAAAACCGGGGCGTCGCGCCAGCGCGATGCGGCTCGGCTTTTCGGAGGGAGCGACTTCATGCGTGGCGGCATGCACTTGATCGGGTTTCTGATCAACTCGCCTATCAATCACACGATCCTGAGCTGGTCGGATCCCGCCGATCAGCGTCTCGAGGCGATGGGAAGCCTGAAGCGCTGGCAGAGGCTTGCGCAGACCTATGAGCGCGGCCTGTTCGATGGGCTGTTCTTCGCGGATACGCCGGGTGTGTTCGACCGCTACAAGGAGCGTTCCGACGAGGCGGTGCGCTACGGCGTGTGCTGGCCGCCGCACGATCCGGTCGTTCTGCTGAGTGCACTCGCCGCCGCCACCGATCGGCTCGGCCTTGCGGTGACGCTCTCCATTTCGGCCAATCATCCCTATCAGGCGGTCCGCTCGCTCTCGACGCTCGACTATATGAGCGGCGGTCGGGTCGGCTGGAACATCGTCACTGGCCATCTGCGCGGCGAGTACCGTGCACTCGGTCTCAATCAACTCGATCACGACCAGCGCTACGATCGCGCCGATGAATATATGGAAGTCTGTCGTGCGCTCTGGAGCGGGGTGCGCGAGGGCGCGGTCCAGGCCGACAGGACGACAGGCGTCTATGCTGATCCGGCCAAGGTGGACATCATCAATCACGAGGGCGAGTATTTCCGCTGCCATACGGTGCCGCCGGCTTTGCCGTCGCGGCAGGGCCATCCGGTGCTGTTCCAGGCCGGATCCTCCGGCCGCGGCCAGCGCTTCGCGCAGAAGCACGCCGACGTGGTGTTCTCCATTCAACCGCATCTGGGCGGCATGAAAACCTTCATGCAGGAGCTCGGCGCAGCATCGGGGAGCGCGGCCGCGCCCAAGGTGACGTTCGGCGTGCAGCCGATTCTCGGAAGCTCCGAGGCGGAGGCGAGGCGCCGGCTCGACGAATTCGCCGCGCGCATTCCGCTTGAGGCCGCGCTGAGCCGCTTGTCCGGTTCGCTCGGGGTGGATTTCAGCCAAGTCGAGCTCGATCTGCCGCTCGAGGAGCAGAAGACGCAGGCATCGCAGGGTCTGATGAAGGCCATGTCGGCCTCGTTCGAGAATCGCCGCTTCACGCTGCGCGAGGCGGCGGTACGCTGGGGCCTTGCGGTCGGCATGCCGCAACTGATCGGAACACCGGAGCAGGTTGCCGATCAGCTCGAGACGATCTGGCGGGAGACCGGGTGCCACGGTTTCAATATCACGCCGACGACCACGCCCTCCAGCGTCGAGGAATTCGTTGACCAGGTGATCCCAATTCTGCAGAAACGAGGTGTGTTCCGCACCGCATATGAGGGCGAGACGTTCCGCGAAAATTTGCTGAACTGAACGGCAACGGCCACGCGAGTTGGCCGCGTTCCAACGAGTATCGTTACGAGCAGGGAGGAGATCGTGACAATGAATCACACTCGGAGAGCGTTCGTGAAGACGACGCTGCTCGCGGGCATCGGCGCGCCGGCCCTTGGTCTTTTCGCGCCGAACATCGCGCGGGGGCAGGGGGCGGTCACCCTGAAATTCGCTCATCCCGACAGCAACCTCCATCCCAACCACAAGATGGCGGAAGCCTTTGCGGGCCGGGTAGGCGAACGCACCAATGGCGCTGTCAAGATCGATATCTTCGCCGGCGGACAGCTTGGCTCCAGTGTCAGCATCGCGACCGGCGTTGCGACCGGGACGGTCGATCTCGTGTACCACACCGCGGGATTCCTCTCCTCCATCTTCCCAATGATGCAGGTGCTCGATCTGCCGTTCCTGTTCCGCGACGCGCGCAGCGGCGAAAGGGTGACCGATGGCGAGATCGGCCAGATGATCTTCGCCAGCCTCGCGCCGAAGAATGTCTATGGCCTGGCCTGGAGCACCAATGGCTGGCGGGTGGTGGAGACCACCAGAAAGGTCGTGCGAGCTCCCGACGACCTTTCCGGGATGAAGTTCAGGATCCAGCAAAGCCCGGTCTTCGTCGCGATGGCCAAGGCATTCAACGCCCAGCCCGTGTCGCTCGACGTTTCCGAGATGTATCTGGCGCTGACGCAGAACACGATCGACGGCTACGAATTCCCGCTGCTCTCCGTCGTCGCGACCAAGCTGCACGAGGTGACGAAATTCGTTTCCGAAACCAATCACACCTACAACGCGATGGCGCTGCTCGGCTCGAAGTTCAAGCTCGACAAGCTCGATCCGACGCACCTGAAGGTCCTGCGTGAGGAAGCGCTGCGGTTCGGCAACGACACCCGCAAGTCGATCGTCGAGGCCTCCGCCGCGGCCAAGAAAACCTGCCAAGATGCCGGCATCCAGTTCAACCCCGTCGACTACGCGCCGTTCAGGCAAAAGGTCGAGCCCGTGTTCGCTCAGTTCCGCACGTCGATGGGCGAGCAGCTCATCGACAAACTGCTGAAAGCCGCCGAGGGATGACCGAGCAGGTCTGTGATGTTCCGGCTTCAGGGCACAGCCACGCTCTGTCGCGCTTTGGTCTCGGTGCCATCGCCGAGATCATGGTGGCGATCGCGCTGGCGTTGCAGCTGGCCATCACGCTGCTCTCCGTGCTGATTCGCGAGGTGACGCCGTTCTCCATCCTGTCGGTGGACGAAACCGCAAAATTGTCGCTGAGCGTGATTGCCTTCATGGGCGGCGCCATCGCCTATCGGCGCGCCGAACATGCCTCGATCGAGGTCATCACAAAGCGTTTGACCCCGCACTGGCGACAGGTCCTGGGCTGCGTGGTCGACCTTGGGGTGCTGGTGACGGCGATATCCATCCTCCGGGGCAGCGCCTCGCTGTTCATGGTCCGTCTCGACGAGCATCTGCCGATCACGGGTTGGCCGACCGCCACCCTGGTCGTGCCGCTCGGGCTCGGGCTGCTGCTGATCGCCCTGACCGCCGCCGAGCGGCTCTTGGCAAAGCGCGGGCGACCGCTCCTGGTCGCGCTTGCCGCCGCTACCGTGCTTGCCGGCTGCCTGTTCGCCGATGCCAGCCTCTTCACACAGACTTTCAGCTCGCGATATTCGCTGGTGGCGCTCTTGATCGTGCTGTTCGCCATGATCGGCATCGGCATGCCGATCGGCTTCGCACTGATGGCGGGCTCGCTGATCTACCTCCTGGCCAACGACATTCCACTGGTCGCGATCGCGCAGAGCATGATCGACGCCAACAGCAACTTCATCCTGCTGGCGTTACCGTTCTTCATCCTCGCCGGCGGTATCATGGATCAGGGCGGAATCAGCGTGCGCTTCGTGCGCTTTGCGATGTCGCTGGTCGGCCATTTCCGTGGCGGTCTGCTCCAGGTGGTGGTGATCACGACCTATCTCGTGTCGGGTATCTCCGGATCGAAAGCGGCCGACGTGGTCGCCGTAGGATCCGTCATGCGGCGAGAGCTTGAAAGAACGGGCTACAAGCCCCAGGAATCCGCCGCGGCGCTGGCGGCATCGGCCGCAATGTCCGAGACGATCCCGCCGAGCATCGCGATGCTGATCCTCGGAACGGTGACACCGGTTTCGATCGGCACGCTGTTCGTCGCCGGTCTGATACCCGCGGCAGTGATTGCCGTGATGCTCATGCTGCTGATCTATGTTTCCGCCCGCAACAGCGGTTTGTCCGCCAATCCCAAAGCGACCGCCGGAGAGCGAGCCAGGGCCGGCACGGACGCGTTGCTGCCGCTCGGCATGCCGGTCATCATGATCCTCGGCATCAAGTTCGGCTTCGCCACACCGACCGAAGTGTCCTCGATCGCCGTGCTGTATGGGCTTGTCCTCGCATCCGTGTTCTATCGCGCGCTCACGCTCAGGGCATGCGCCAGAATCCTGATTGAAGCCGGACGGCTGACAGGGATGGTTCTGTTCATCGTCGCGGCCGCGGGCGCATTCGGCTGGGTGTTGACCGCCGCCGGGCTGAACGCGCATCTGAGCCAGGTCGTCGCGCTGCTCGGCAACAGCAAGTTGCTGTTTCTCCTGGGTTCGATCGCCCTGATCATCATCGTCGGGGCCTTGCTGGAGGGGTTGCCGGCGATCATCATCCTCGCACCCGTCCTGATGCCGATCGCCAATCAACTCGGCATCGATTCCATTCATTATGCGATGGTAATCATCCTGTCGATCGGCGTAGGCGTCTTCATGCCGCCTGTCGGCATCGGCTTCTATATCGCTTGCGCTGTCGTACGCGCGGACATCGACCAGGCGTCGCGATCGATGGTGCCGTACCTCGTTGTGCTCTGTCTCGGCGTGCTGCTCATCGCCTATGTCCCCTGGTTTACGCACGCGCTGCCAAATCTGATCGGGAAGTGAGGCTCCGGACCGTCTGCCGCGGTCGAAGGTCTCGACGATGTCGTGCCAAGAAGAAAGAAGAACGGTGACCCGGAGTTCTCAAGCAAGTTTCAAGACCATGCCGGGACGGACCGATACCCATTTCCATGTCTTCGGCCCGGAGGCCCGATATCCCTATCGGACCGAGCTGACCTACGCGCCGCCTGCTGCAACACCCGCAGCCTATATGGCGTTGGCCGAGCGGCTTGGCATCGATCGTGCCGTCATCGTCCAGGCCAGCGTCTATGGATCGGATAACAGCCGGCAGCTCGATGCGATGCGCGAAATCGCAGGCGTGGAAACACGTGCAGTTGTCGTCGTCGATCCCGATGTCTCGGACGAAGAACTCGACGAGCTACACCACAAGGGCGCGAGAGGCGTGAGGTTCATTGCGACCCGGCCAGGCAGCTTGCCGCTCGCACAGCTGGAGCGAATTGCATCCCGGATTCGGCGATGGGGCTGGCATGTCGCGCTGATGCTCGACGGTCGCTCCATCGTCGCGCTTGAGGACCGGCTGCAAAAATTGCCGTGCCCCTTCGTGATCGATCACCTGGCCGATCCCGACGCCCAAAAGGGAACGGAACAACCTGCTTTTCAGGCTCTCCTTCGGCTGCTCCGATCGGGCAATTGCTGGACGAAGATTTCGGCGCCGTATCACATGAATACCGCTGCACCGGCTTATGACGAGCTCGAGCCGCTCGTCGAAGCCTTATTGGCTGAGGCACCGGATCGTCTGCTGTGGGCGACCGACTGGCCGCATGCCGCAACGCATGGACCGACCCCTGACGCGACAGATCTCCTTTCGGCGCTTTATTCGTGGTGCGACGAAACCGTCCTGACCAAGATCATGGTTCGAAATCCGGCGGCTCTGTACGGATTTGGCTGATGCAATGCTCGATCATGACCGTTGGCAGATGCGGCTCGTGTGAGCACCCGAGGATGCGGCTCCGGGCAACTTGAAAACCCTTCGTACGTGAAGAACGCTTACAGAAAGAGGAAACATGCAGTCCGTCATCTACAAGCGCATTCCGCAATGCCCGGCAGACCTCCTGGCCGAGGTCGCAAAATATCCGGTCTCCGATTTGCACGAGGCACTCGGCCCGGTCGAGGGGCGCATGCAGCTCATGAGCTCGCGCATGCGGCCGATCGCGCCAGGCCAGCGGATCGCGGGCCAAGCCGTCACGTCGTATAATTTCCCTGGCGACAACCTCATGATCCATGCCGCCCTCAACGTCGCGCAGCGAGGCCAGGTGCTCGTCCTCGTCAACGGCGGTGGCGCGCACGGCTCGTTGTGGGGCGACGTGGCCGCGACCTTCGCCAAGCAGAAGGGGATTGCGGGCATCATTGTCGATGGTCCGGCCCGGGATGTCGCTGCGCTGCGTGAGCTCGGCTCGCTGACCTGGTCGACGTCGATCTCCTCCAGTCATCCCGAAAAGCGCGGCCCCGGCGCGGTGAACGTGCCGATCGTTTGCGACGGCGTACGTGTGGATCCCGGTGACGTGATCGTCGCCGATGATGACGGGGCGCTCGCGATTCCGCTGCGCTCGCTCGAGCGTGCGGTGAAGGGCGCACGGGAGCGCAATCGGAAGGAGATCGAGCTGCGCGACCGTCTGAAGACCGGCTCGTCGTTGTTCGAGCTGCTGCAGATGGACAAGAACGTGCAGGCCGCCGGCGCTGAAATCAGGGATACTCTCTGGATTGACGGCTGACCGGACGGCGTCCCTGGCGCGAGGTCATTTCTTGCGCCGCTTGCCGGTGTCGGCCCGCTCGGCAGAATCTTCTGCCGGCGGATATGGGCCGCGATAGCCGAGGATCTGCGAGATCTGTTCGGCGGCCTTGAAGGTCAGCCGCTCGATGTGCTCGCGCGCAAGCAGCAGGCGCGCGGTAGGGCCGGCGATCGTCACCGAGCAGCTGACGAGGCCGGCCTCGTCAAAACAGGGGCTCGCGATGCCGGTGGCGCCATCAATTATACCATTAGCGTCGACAACGACGCCGCGGTGACGGATTTCGGGGAACATGGCGACGAGTTCCTCTTTCGAGGATGTGTCGTCCGTGAACTTTACAAACTTGGTCTGGGTCAGATACGCCGTCTGAACATTCTCTGGTAGGAATGCCAGCATCGCCTTTCCTGCGGCCGTACAATACAGCGGCCGCCGGTTGCCGATGCGGACCGCAAAGCGCAGCGGCTTTTCCGATTCGATGACATCGACGTAAGATATCTCGTGGCCCTCCTCGGAGAGGACACCGAGCAGGATCGTCTCCTCGGTCTCTCGTGCGAGCCGCTCCAGGACGGGACGCGCACATTTCGGGAACGATCGAGCCTGAGCCAGGCTCGCGCCAAGCTTGATCGCTTGATCGCCGAGAATGTAGTGGCCGTTGTCGCTGCGAGCATATCCCCCGCCTTCGAGCGCGCGCATGAGGCTGAAGACGCTCGTTTTCGGCAGTTTTAGGCGGTCACTGAGCTTTGCCAGCGTAAGACCTTCCGGTTCGGCCGCTAACGCCTGCAGGATATCCATCACCCGAAGCGCCGAACGAGGGCCGCTGAAGGCCCGTTCGGTTGTCCTCGCGTTGTTGGACATTTGTTCGTCGTGGCGTTTCATCGGTTGATCTTACTTTCATTATTCCTGTCATTCGATTAGCCAGAGCGCAAGCAGCCCAAGCGAGCATCAGTTGAGGGTCCAGATAGACCGTTCTAACAGCTATAGGTTATACTCCACGCAGCCGACCGCGACGCGGCTGGCCGTTGTCTACCCATGTCATCGCCAATGGGGCGGATTGGGCTCAGGTGCTGAAAGAATATGAAGATCTCCCCAGCCATGCCTCGCTAGGTCCGTTTAATCGGCGTGGAACGAGAAGCGCACGAGCGCAAGCTCCGACTGCACGACCCTCGGATGCGTATCGAGGGTCAGAGCCGAGCCACATTGCGGATGAAGCCGTCGGTCCTGTTAGGATGTGAGAGCAGGGCCGGGGGGCTGAACGGAAAAAGATCAGTCTTGATAAAACAGCCTTCCCCCTATGCGTAGGCTCTGCCCAGAATTACTTCTGGACTTCACCGGGCGGTTGCCCGGTCCTGGGCCAGTTCCGCAGCATTCCATGCTTATCCGGGGCGGCCCCGAAAGTCTCACCTTGCATTGAGCTACTTGACCCCGGGGAGGGGACCCCAGCCAACCGGAACTTCAGTATTTTCGTTTATTTCACTTGTTGCGTTTATTTCGAATATAGCCTACATACAATGCCGTACCGAGGAGAACAACGATTACGATGCCAGCCTACGCCGAAGAGCTGGGAGGTACTCGCCTGCCTTCCGCGAGCGAGAAGGCGGCAGCCAACCAGCTTCGTCAAATACTCGCGTCGCATGCGACTGGGGATGCCAAGCTACGCGTGCTCGACGATGCTCAAAAGGCTGCTGAGATAACCTTGTCGCCGGCCCTGTCGAGCCTCTTAATGGAATTGCTTCGGCACATCGGCCGCGGCGATGCGGTGACCCTTGTGCCTGTGCATGAGATGTTGACCACACAGCAAGCTGCCGACATCCTAAATGTCTCACGTCCGTTTCTGGTTTCTCTGCTAGAGAAGAACGAAATTCAGCACGTGACAGTGGGGCGTCATCGCAGGATTAGGGCAGAGGATCTATTCGCCTATAAGCGCACGCGTGATGAGAAGCGAGGCAACGCGCTTGCGAATCTCGCCGAGCTGGACGCGGAGCATCTGTAAGCTTGTTTGCGAATCGTTTCACCGCATTCGTCGATGCGTGCTCCCTTGCGAGTGCCCTCAAAAATAGACTGGCCTCAGGCAGCACAATTTTGATGCAGCTCTGATTTCGGATATTCCAAAATGAAGGTTGTGCAAATCAACGAAAGCTGACTGAGATCAATCGCCTGCGTGTAAAACGACCCGCTGGCTGTCTCCTGCACTCGCGCCACTCTCGGTCTCTGCGCCGAACTAGCGCTATCAAAGGCAGTATTCCCGCGACTGGACCACCGATAGATCATCGCTTCCAACTGCCCGCGAAGGTCAATCGAATGCTCTGCGTATTCAGCCCGACTGTGATCGCACCATCGGCTCTGCAGCGTGCGCGTCCGATACCTCGCCTGCTGAGGGCCCACCAGCCTCTGCTTTAGGGCGGGGAGTGTTGCGCTCCGTCTCCACGGCCTGGTTGCAAAGCAGGACGCGTGTCTGCAGACCGGAAACCTCAAACCAAGGCATCTTCTATGGAATTGGAAGCACGGTGATTCTGATTTTCGTGGTGAGTCCGGGAGAATGCCGTTCGTCAGCTGATCGTCAGCCAAGCCGTCTATCTAATTAGGCTTCACGTTCTCGCCTGGATCGGAGTTAGAATATGACGGGTATTGGCCGGCCTGGCAAATCGCTCGTTGGGGCTCCCGGAGCCGACAGCACTTGGGACTCGAGCAGTTTGCGTTCAGAATCGAGTCTCGCCGCTGGGGAGGGCGGCCAATCCTTCTATTCCATCGTGGAGCGAATGCGCTCTTGGCCTCAGGATAGAGCGGCGTTGGTCGGCAGCCAGCCGCGAACTTCGGATATGGCAGTCCCCATTTCATCGACGGGTGACGAGATCAAGGCAACAAAGCGACAAATGGAAAGCCTGCTCTCGGAAGTTGGCGCTCGCAGTAAGGCGGCCATGCAAGCGCGGAGCTCGTCAGAGGCACAAGAGCTGATCGACAAGCTCATCCAGGTCGGCTCAAAAGTTCTGGAGTACTACGCCAGCCTGCCCCAGCACGAGGCGCGCAGGATTCTGTCTGACGATCAGGCTCGCGGTCTCCGGGACGAGGTGCTCCATGCGGCGGAGCAATGTAACGCTCTGGCCACCCCGACCATCTACGCCTTGGAGCAGAGCAGGAAAAGTGCAACCGTCGTGCTCCAACGGATGCTATCCAACACTCCCTCTGACCTACTGAACCGAGCGGTTTCCGGCGTAGCAAACCGCTATGCGGACTGCATGGAGTGGTGGGGAAAGAAGGCGTTGCGTTCGGAACGGATGCAATGCGTCTGCGCCGCTACTGCTAATTTACCCAATGTAACGGCCCAAAAGCGGCAGGCCGACGAGGCCGCACTGCGGCTGCACAGCGGTTGGGCACTGCACACCAAGTGCATGCATCTGCAATCGCAGGTCGCTCTCGCACAAATCATGATTGAGCCTCTCGAAAGCACGTTCGACCCAGCCACGAGGGAAATCCTCATGGCCGAGAACGGACGGGCTCGCCTGCTCGGCACTTTCATCGATGACGTTTTTCCGGCATTCATATCGACAAAGGACGCAGTTCTACAGAGCCAAGGACGCGCACTCGACGCGGCGCACTGCGCGGTCCTGGAAGGAGTTATGGAGCGGCTTTCTGAATTTGCGTTGGGAGTGCACAACCTCGTTTCAAAGCTAAGGGGTCAGGGGACCGGTGACGACCTGCCATTGAAACTGTTGCATCAGATCGTGGAAAGCGCGTGGGTCACTGCACACGACGTTATGCGGCTGCTGGATCTACAGCCCAAAACGTCGGCCATCAATTCACCGGCGGTCGAAGCAGGGGCTGCGAAGCCGGCCAACGCTACGCGAGAGGCTGTAGCGGCCGAAGGCACTTCTGCGCGCAGGAAGGGTAAAGCCAAACGTACACCGAGCACTCTCGCCGGGAGTTCGGCACGCGACGGGACGCAGCTGCAGATCGCTACAACCGACAAAGCCACGGCGCCAGCAGCCAAAGTTGTGGTGCTCTCGGATCTGGGTACGAAGAAGCTCGTGAGCGCGGAAGAGGCGCATGCGAGGGCGACATCCTCGGCGACGGCACACTTGGCGATCTGGCAGGCCCCGCCATCAATGGAGACGCTGGCGCGCCTACTCGAGCGGTTGGACGCACTTTTGCAGTTTGATCTGGCTGGTCAGCAACGGGCCGTCTCGCAAGCCCGCCAAATGAAGCCCGAGGACGCCGACCACGTTGTGGATGCCGTGATCGAGCGCCTGCAGACCCAGGCCGCCGAAATGCAGGCTTGTGAGGGTTCGCTCGCGGAGCCTGGTCGACGTATCCTACTCACGCCAACGCAAGTGCCCGAGGTGCATGGCAAGCTAGTCCGACTCAAGATGATGCGGGCCGAGGCGCAGGGGCTCGCCAAGACTTTGGACGAGCGAAGGGCATTGACTAGGATTGAATGCATGAAGACCTACGGCTTTCCGTCGCAGAAGTACCTTGAACAGTTGCGCGCGGCCGGGGAGTTGGCGCCTGCCGATCTACCGCGCGCGTTAAAGGGCGAGCCAGGGGTGCTGTTTCAGGTTAAGCTGCAACCCAAGGCGCTGCGCAATGGTGCAATGCCGAGCCCCATGTGGGTTCACATCCATACGAAGCGACCGGTACATACGGGCCAGTTGGCGACGCTGGATGACGCCGACTTCGCCGCTTGCCACGTCAAGTCCAACGAACAACGCGGCTATAATCAGCAGTGGCAGAACGCCCGGGCGGCGACGGGCTGCGAAAACGTCGTGATTCACCGCGGCAAGCTCACGCCTGCGTTCTGTAAGTCCTTGTTGGCCACAGTGCGTAGTGACATCCCACCCTATCGGCTTGCCGAGGCGGAGCAACTGTCAACGCAGGCCGCTCGACTTGGGATCTAGGGGCTTTAACGGTAGAGTACCGAGTGGCGACATCATTGGTCAGACCAGGAAATCCGAAGCCAGTGGGCCGTAATCGGGGTCGTGGGCCTACAAGCTGGCCGGCGACAGCTTGCGCGCGACTGTCCGGTCTGGCCGCAGCGATTGGAAGGAGACAAACTGAGCGTCGGGCGCACCCTTTCGCCGACGCGGACGATCAGCCCGCGTAAGTAGGTCAGGCAGGCTTTGTTGCAGCGAGTCGCCAGCGCGATGTTTCGACAGGAGATTTGGTACAAGTGTTGCAGGTACGAGGTGAGGTCTTCGATGCGGAAATTCTTTCGGTGTTGGGAAAGATCTATGATGAAGCGGTGGCGGCGCTGCCTGCAAGTATGCGAACTCCCGTCAATCGAACAGAGCTTGCCAAGCTGGTACTTAGGCGCACGGCCGCTGGTGAGGCCGAACTGGCTCTCCTAAGAAGGCTAACGGTGGCTATTGCGCCAGTCGCTTAGGCGAGCAGCGGTTGAATGCCTCTACTTGAATTCCAGAACTATAACCGCGTTACCACGGCCGGCGCAGGTCTTCGAAGATCCGGATCAACGTCAGCTGTTCACGAGCCGGTTTAGCATCGTTCGCCGCGAGCAGTCCGTCAAGCTCTACTGGCCATCCTCCCAGCTTTGGCCGCGGCTGCACTTGGCGGTCAAACTCGAAGGAGGTCTCCCCAGACCTCAGTACCTTTCGGACCGTGTTCCGCGACACCTTCGGGTCACAGGCGATCTCCTTGATCGTCTTGCCTCTGATGAAGTGCTCACGCCGTATTCGCGCAATCGTCTCCATGACCAGCATCGCCGACCACCTGCTTCATTCCAAAGCAGGCAGCGCAACAGCCCAACTGGGTCAATGTTGGGCGCGATCCCGGCTTAGGGGGGCAATATTGCAGACGATGACGTAATTGCGGTCGCGCCCGCGGCACGAAAGGTCCACTATCTTCAAGCCCTCCACCATCTTACGAATCGGAGGGGCTATGAAGCAATATGTTGGGCTGGATGTCTCGCAGAATGAAACGTCAGTGTGTGTGCTCGACGAGGTCGGTCAGGTCTTGTTAGAGGGAAAGGCCAAGTCCGACCCCGGGCGCTCACGGCACTGCTCCGCAAGCGAGCTCCACACGCCGAGCGCATTTGTTTTGAGACCGGGACGATGGCGAGTTGGCTGTGGCACGAGCTTCGTAGGGCTGATCTTCCAGTGGTCTGTATCGACGCTCGGCATGCGCAGGCGCCTTTGTCAGTGCTCGAACCGCTCGGATTCTCAGTCATTCTCGCGCAGTCGCGCTACGACTCTCCCCTCGCAGGATCGCCTGCTGACTGCACTGCTGTCGCGGCGGCCGGAGGCGATCATCATGGTCGGATCACCCGCAACGGAGGAGGGCGCTCGCCTGCTGCGGCATGCACGCAGTCCCGTAGGTGAAACACGGGAGCTGCCATCGTCTCCAATCGATGCAGTCGTCGGTTTCGATAACTACCAGGCGGGCGATACCGTCGCCCGGCACTTCGTCGCGCAAGGACGCAAGAACTTAGCGTTCATCGACGGCACCGACCCGCGCACGACCCGCCGCCGGCTCGGATTTCGCGACAACGCCGTTGCGAGCGGCCTTACTGACCCACGTCGGCTGATCCTGGACCGCAACACGGCCTGCACGACGCTGGCGCATGCGCAGCTTCCCGGCGTAGACGCCGTGTTCACGGCTAATGATGCTGCCATCGGTTAAATGGCGGGCTTGCGCAAAGCCGGTTCTTGCGCGAGGCCTGCCTCTGAGGCCCACACTTCTTTGAACGTTCCAACGGTTCCGCTACAGCGTCCAGCACCAACATCCGGCCGACGCTTGCGACCTGCGCCAGCATACACTTCGATACGCGGCCACAACGGTCGTCTTATGTCGTCCGAATAGTCGTCCATTGTGAGCACCCTTGCTGAAGATGACTTTTCTAGCGGGGATCACGCGACTACGCAACCGACGACAGCAGGTACTTAGGGACCAACTTCAGACTACACAATTTGATGCAAACTCAACTTCGGATATTACATAATGAAGGTTATACGAATCAATCATCTTCGATGCTGGAGCCAAGGCCCGTCCTTTGCTCACGAGCGAGCTCTCGCACGTTGCAACTGCCGCAACGCTTGGCGTCGGGTTTGTTTGCGCAGGCGTCGAACCGGCGTGATCGACGGCATCGGCGACAGTGTCGTGGCTGGCGCCGGCTCCTCGACCGCGCGGGCATCAGGCAGCTCCATTGGCTGAGCTGGTGCGGGCCGCGCCTCCATGACCGCGAGAACCTCGCGTCCCTTATCAGTGATGCGCCAGCCGCCGTTCCTTCGCTCGATGAGACGTTGGGAGAAGATATCCAGGTCAGGCACGCGGGCCGCCAATCGCTTCGTGCGTTCGGCCCAGTCCCGTCCGCTGGTGGCCAGAATCGCCATATCGCGCTTGATGTCCTCCAGGACGGCGAACCCGTCCGGATAGCTGACCAGCACCTTGAGAACCGTCACCTGGAAGTTCACTGCCCCACCCGTACGCGGCTTCCGCGAACTTACTTCCCTACATCTTAGAGGCACTCGAGACCTCCTGTCGACTCACGCCATTCATTCGTTGGTTTGTCTTGGAGGTGCGGGCGTGGTGATGGCGTAGCACTCCAGCTCGGAACGGTCATGCCCGCGTCGGGATTGAGGATAGTTGACGTGCAAGCTTGAAGAATTCACCCGCGCGCGGCGCCGCAAGCAGCCGCTTAGATTGCTTCCGCGATCCAGGACGCAGCTAGGCCCGCGCGAAGCGGCGGCGTTTCGCCACTCGCTGGTAGCCGCCAGTCACGTTGAGCCGCACGAACTCGGCGCAACTGACAGGCACCTAGCTGCAAGATCCAAGGGGAGAAGACCTTGACACTGTTCTTTATTTGTTCTAGCTGATAGCATGCGCATCGGTCTTCGTCGGGAGGCCGCACCGGAGCAGGTAGGAGATCATGAACGACAAAAAAGAAAAGGAATTCCACTTTTTCGTTGATGGGGTGAAATACGAGACCGAGCATTCTTATCTCTCCGGGGCCGACATTAAGCGGATCGCCAAGATCGAAGCGAATTATCAGCTTTTTTTGGAAGAGCAGGGAGACACGCCGGATCGTCCGATCGCTGACCCAGATACAGTGCCCCTGAACGATCGGATCAAGCATTTTTTTGCAGTGCCGCCGGCGACATTTGGACATGGAAATCATTGATAAGCAGTTTGCGGCGCTCCAACAGCATTTTCCCTTGGCGCGTCGAACCCCGATGTCCAACGGAGCTGTATTGGTTGAGATTCCGGAATTCGATCTTCCAGAAGGTTGGAGCATCGCTAAAGGGACCGTCATTTTTCTGCTGCCACCGGGATATCCTTCGGCACAACCGGATTGCTTCTGGTTGGAACCGGGGCCTGTTCGCTTGGTGGACGGCGGCGCTCCAACCGCCTCGAACGATGCCAATCCGGTCCCAGGGGGTGAGCCGCGAGGCACTTGGTTTTCGTGGCACTTGCAATCTTGGAATCCAAATCGCGACAACATGCTGACCTATGTCAACGTCATCGCGCAACGTCTAAACCCCGCACGATAGTGGACGATCTTCTCATCACCTTTGCCGATCTCGACTTCGTCCGGCGCTCCGTGCTGGGCGGTCGAACCGAGTTATGCTTGGTCTTGATGTGCGGCAGAACGTCTCGGGCCGACGGTCGTGCAAGGGTGTTGGTGCGAGAGGTCGTAGTGCCCGCTGAAGACGACTACACTCGGCGCAGCCAACTCGAAGCAGAGCTGCGGCCTGCGTTCATCGCCAGGTGGGCAAAGATTGCTGCGCGGACCAAAAGTAGCCTGGTGTTTGTGCATAGCCATCCCGGGAGGGCCGCGCCCGAGTTTTCGCGCATTGACGATGCGGGCGAGGAGGTTCTCGCACACTTCTTTCGGCATCGAACCCCTGACTTGCAGCATCTGGCCCTTGTTGTGAGCGACGGAGGGTATGCATGTCGCTACCTTGGAAGCGACCGACATCTTCGTCTGATTGCGGTAGGGGATGATCGACGAGTCCTGTTTGATCCCAGTCGATCACACGACCCTTCCGATCTTTACGATCGGCAGGTTCGGGCCTTCGGTCGTGCCGGGCAGAGCATCCTCCAAAGCCTCAGGGTGGGGATCGTGGGACTTGGTGGCACGGGATCGCTGGCCGTGCAGCAATTGGCTCACCTCGGCGTCAAGGAGTTCGTTCTAGTTGATCCAGATGACGTCGAGCTGACTAATTTGAACCGCTTGGCAGGGTCCGCATCTGCCGATACGGGGCAGGCCAAAGTCGCGGTGGCCGAGCGATATATTCGCGCAGTTCAACCTCGTGCCGTAGTCACCTCTTTTCAAGAGAACGTCGTCTTCGTCGAAACCGCAAAGAAATTGCGAGACGTTGATGTGCTGTTTTGCTGCACCGATTCACACGGTAGTCGAGCCGTCCTTCAGCAATTAGCTTATCAATATCTCATTCCTTGCATCGATATCGGGACGGTTATCGCCGTTAAGGGGGGCAAGATCACTCACATTACCGGCCGCGCCCAGATGCTGTCGCCTGGATTGGCTTGCCTCACCTGCGGTGGCCTCTTGGACGGTAACGAGGTCCGCCGCGACATGATGTCGGAGGCCGAGCGCAAGCAGGATCCTTATCTCGTCGGCGCTCGTGAACCTGCGCCCGCGGTGATCTCGATCAACAGCACTATTACCTCGCTCGCCATCACCATGTTCTTGTCCGCTGTTGTCGGCGTGCCATCGCCGGCGCGGCATCTTCTGTATGATGGTCTGAGAAGTCGCCTCCGGTCGGTCAAGGGTGAGCCCGTCCAGGACTGCATCGTCTGCTCGCGGGCAGGCGTTTTGGCAAGGGGCGATGGATTGGCTCTCCAAGGCCGTCTCGCTCAAAATGTCAATCGTTGACGTTACAGCTTTTGGTCGGTCGGAGGTTGGCTGGATCGGCGCCGATCCCCCGGCTGAGGCTAAGGCGCCGTTTCAAGACCGCGGCCTCACGATCAGACAACAGCAGATTACCGCTTTTCAGCCGATGGAGCCTGCTCTGTTGGCGAGCCTTGCCGCCGTCGTAATCGTCCAGCAACAAGATTACCCATCAAGATTCCAGCGAATCGTTCGAAGCTGCCTTAAGCACCTGCTTGATTACGAATGCCGCGTCTTTGTCGTGCCGTTCGGCGTTGCTGGTCTTCCGCAAGTGTATAGATGTCTGGAAGAGGCGCGTGTGTTTGCCAGCAACCTTCCGAGCGACGTCCTGCGCAATCAGTTCACGTGGCAGAGATCATTGGGCGATCCGATGCCTCTCCCCCCGCTGCCGCACGTCACCATCTTGTCGCCCATTGCCAATTGGTCGGAAGCGGCCAACTTCTTGGTTCGGCATCTCCCCGGCGAGGCCGTACAAGAGTCTGTCAGTTTCAGCTTCGCTCCCGAATGCGAGTTTGGAGAGAACGACGCTGGTGTTGGCCAAGTCCTTCTGAAGCGCGCATTCAGAGGTTACACGGCCGTGCATTTCAGTCCAATGACCGAAGGCCGGTCCGGGGCTGCCGTATACCGTGCCTACCCGGTCTTCGGCGCCTTTCATACTATGCCGCGTTTTGTCAAACTCGGTGATCGCAGCAAGATCTTTCAAGAATTTCAGAATTACCAATTGAATGTCGAGAAATACGTGCCTTTCAATCTCGGGCCGCGATTGAACTACGATTTATGCTGTCTCGGATCGACACGCGGTGTGCTGGTCGGCGATCTCATCGAATCCTGCGAGAGTCTAAGGCTTGCCGCACGGAGCGGCCGGGCCGGGCCGGCAATATCGTGCCTGTTCGATCGAACGCTGCAAGCGTGGTATCGAAATATCGAACGCCGAGATACGCCACTTTCGCAGACCCTGGGTCCGCGCTTTCCAAAGCAATTTGACCGGCGCCGGATGCAAAGGGCGCGATCGATCGGCTCGAGATGCGACCGCGATCGACTGTTTACATTGTTCGAATACTGCGCAAGTTCTCCGGTGTTATTCGCAAAGATTCATGGCGATCTCCACGTCGACAATGTTCAGGTGAGGGGGCACGAGGCGCTCGTCATCGACTTCTATGCCAATCAGGATGGACCGCTGGTGTGGGACATAGCGACCTTGGAGGCCAGCCTATTGGTCGATGCCTTCGATAATCATGAGCTCTGGTCCTTCGATGAGTGGTGGAGGTCGATTGAGCAACCGTATGGTGGTAAGCCGCTCGACATGCTGCTCGGGCACGGTGATCCGCGCGATCCGCATCGCTGGTTTCACGAAGCCGTGCGACAGATCCGGCACTATGCCGCGCGTGTCGCGTCAGCAGATCAATACGGAGCGGCTCTTGCACTGGCCCTTCTGAACAAGGCGGCCAAAGATCCAAACCTGAAAGGTCCTGAGGATGAGCGTCGCGCCGCTGCGTACGTGTTAGCAGAGCGCATTCTCAACAACAACTTCGCACCGCAGTGAGGCGAATTCATGGGCATCGTCATTCTCAACTTTCGGGCGAAGGTTTCTTCACGAGGCGAGGCGGACCAGCACCTGTCGAAACCCGGCGATGCTGTCCTGGTCAACCGCGGTGGTCCACGTTGGCTTGTGTTGTCCTGTCCTTGCGGTTGCGGCGAACGATTTCCAGTCAACCTCGATCCAAGAAGTGGGCCCGCCTGGCGTATCTACAATGCGGAAGGAGGAAAAATGAGTGTGTTTCCTTCTGTTTGGCGCGATACCGGCTGTCAAAGTCACTACATCATCTGGCGCGGACGTATTTATCTGTTCGGATCAGACAATGATGCGGAAACAGACGCTGGTATTGCATTGGACGATTTGCTCGAGCCAGTGTCGAAACGATTGTCGTCCGCCGCTTGGCGGTCATTTGTCGAGGTCGCCGATGACCTCGGAGAGATCCCTTGGGACGTTCTGGAGGCCTGTCGGACCCTCGCTCGCAAGCGGGTGGCCGAGGAGGGAACTGGCAAGCTGAGAAGCCACTTCCGTTTACGTTCGGCCTTGGGAAGGACGGACAAGGTCGACTTCACGGCTTGAGAACGTTTGCTTCAAACGGCTGCGAATATCGAAGATAAAATAGTCAGCTCGCGTACTCGTCACTTGATTGATCAGCACGAGAGCGCGTTGGGGCAGGGCAAGTTGGGTTGAATTGCTGCGCTGGCAAATAGCTCGTTCTGCAAATGCTCGATACTAAAAGAGGTTGTGATCGGCTAGGATTACTTGGATTCGCATAATGAAGATTATGGAATACTTTTGCAATTCTTGCGAATAGGACTGAAACGACCTTAGATTACTTTGATATACTTATTTCGGCTTTTCGTCCAGCCCAGCATCTCACGCCGGGTCACAGCTTGACGAGTGCCGCTGGACGTAACCACGACTGGTTTTTCGCCTGAGCCAACACTCAAGGGCCTCGACGGCCTGCGCGTGACCATCGAACAAATCGAGCCGCCGTCGACCGCGCCCACCGAGGCGCCCCCATTCACGCACCAATGCCGTATCGCCAAACAGCGTCGGCTCGATCGTGAGCACATAGAACCGCGCCATGTTACGGGCCGGATCGCGACGCTCGAGCACGAGATATTGCACGGTGAGTTCGGACATGCGCCAGAATCGCAATTACCGAATCGACCGTCCAATTAAATAAATGAACCGATCAGGGCCTAAGATTCAGAAATTTCATTGTGGCAACAAACGCCGAGGCCAAGCGTATCCGCTTTCCGCCGATGACCCCGTCAAGCGCCGCCCGATAGAGCTTATGCCGTTGCGTCGACAACTGCGCCCAATCGATTGCGAGGCCTTTAGCGGTACAGCCCGGTCATGGATGCGCCCACACCCGCCGATCGCAAGATCGGGCGCGGCATCGTCGCCTAAAACCAGGCGTGCCTCTCCAGTTTGAACTCGGCGATGCCATTTGTCGGCTGGTCCGTAAAATATTCACCGCTTAAAGTCTTCGTCCCCGACATCCCAACACTCATTATAGCCACGCCTCGATAAATCGTAGGAAGCCCAGGCTTAGTGTACTCAGCCTTCCGTCGATTCTCGAAGACGTAGTACACATGGTATTGCGTGCCGGTAGGATCGCGTGTGGCTACAACCGCCAGCGTAGTCGAGGTCGATTCCCTGGTTTCGAGGACAAGAGACATCCCGCTCAAGTGATGTCGGATCGTCAGCGTGGCATCCCTGAGCTCCTGCCTGTCGGGTGGACCATAGCGCAGCACACCGGTCCACCGGCCACCCAAATAGGGGAATGTCATACGCTGAAGTATCGGGATAGCACGCCATGCCCCGTAGATGACGACAGCAAGAGCAGCAGGTATGCCAAAGACATACCTGGAGAATATCCAGACGTCTTCGTAGGTGTTGCCGGTGAATACATCGGCAAACTTCAACCCTGCGAATATCGCTATCGCCAGACAGACGACTATCGTAAATAGAAGCCGGGTCTGAAGAAAGTTGATCATGTCGAAGACCGAAGCCGCGATGACTGGAATAGACGAAATCTTCAGGATTCTGGCTGGACGTCCAGCAGCTTTCGATCCGCTGATTTGCTGTCTCTACCATCAGAATAACCTACCACGTTTCGCCGAGCCAATGCCGCGCGATCCTTCCCCCGAGGTGGGCCAATTCCTCGACCAGAATTTTGCGGAGACCGTGCGAGCAGCAATCGCTTTTAACGAGGCGATTCACGATGGAGCGATCATGGCTGCCGTAGATCATCATTCGCGCTGTACCATCACGGGGTGGTCCTACCGCCTCTTCCCTCCCCCCTCAGAGATACCCCCACCTGTCAACAAAGGATCGGCGTTCAACAGTTGCGTGGCGATGTCCCTCGTTCCCGGGATCCTGGCTCTCTACCTGGTCTCCAAGGGCACGACGTGGAGATTCGAACGCGGCAGCGTCAATAGGCTTTAGCGGCCCGACGACTTAACTCGGTATCTCGATCGACTCGATGGCGCCTCGCGCCACCCCCCAGGGTATGCCCAGATCGAACGTCAGTTGCGGCTTCTGCTCCTTGGCGACGTTCTTCACGAGATCATCGATTTCATGTGAGAGCGCCTTCATGCCTTCGTACTTCTCCTGTGTGTCGAAAATGAACCGGGAGCTGTCCGGGACGCGCAACTTCTTTGCTTCTTCAGGGTTGTGATACAGGTAATCCAAATGTCGCTGCACCTCCGCGAGGACCCGTAACTCGTAGAGATATCCGATTTTCAAGGCCGTCTGATCCGCGTGATACATGGTAGCGGCTATGTCGAAGCTGGGGAAATTGATCTTGGTACCCTCCTCGACCGCATCAGCCTTGACGTTCTTGCAGAGCCGTATGGCCTTCCTCAGGCCGCCGAGACACGAACTGCAACGATCTTCGATCAGCTTTATGTGTTTGAATGGGAAGTTCTCGATTGTCTTCGGCACTTTGCGATCGAGAATAACAACTCCTCGGTCGTGAATCTGTCTAGACTGCTGGTAGACGACGGTATCGTACCAGTGGGACGGAACAACATCCACCGGTCGCGCCAGAGACCCTCCAGAAACGGCGACCGCCTTCCCACCGGACGTATCGACGTCGGCGGCTGGAAAGTTCAATGGCAGGATCTTCTCGATCGAGGAACGTAGTTCGCCTAGCACTCCAAGCGAGTTGCGCGCCGTGGGAACATAGGTGCCTGCCGCGGGCCCCGACGAGTGGAATATGAGGAAACCGGTCTCCAGCACGAGCAGATCGACGTCGCTGACTCCCCGGATATGGACGTTGAGGGGCACCGACCCCTGAAGCCGAAATTCGACCGAATCGATGGATTTCTGGATTTGGTTGCCCACGCGCTCGGCCGTTTCGACACTGATTCTGGTGTACTCAGGTCCCACCTCCTGCATCGCGCCAAGCGCATATCGCGTGTAAGCATGCGACGGAGCCCTATTCTGCCAGCTTTCCGCAGCCAAGCTCTTCGACAACACTTCCTTGCGGGAAGCCTCGTTGAGTTTTCCAAGACGGTCGACGCCCCTGCGACGCAGGCGCAGTTTGTTCAGTCGACTATTGATGTCCCTTACCATGGTCCCTCTTCAAACTAATCGTGCCAAATGTGAAGCGGCCGTGACCGTTGAAATACTCGCCCTCTGCTGATTCCAGATCTTTCGAGAAAATAAGCATGCAGGAACCGAGATGGCTTCTTAAGTCCACCTCTCCGATAGCCGGGTCGTTCCGATAGTTGTACAGAAGCCTATATCCCTCTGCGTCGTCGCAGATCAGGGCTGCCCAATGCTGTCGGAGCCCGATTGATCCGTCTTCAGCCTCACTCGGATCTTGTCCCAGGTCTGAAAGATCGTGAGGGTCGCCCTCCATGCGTAGCCGAGGCTCCCGTCGGGCTTGAGGCTTCGTCCTTCGCAGGACCAGCTCCCAGCGAGATCCGGGACCTTCAGCGCCGCATTCAGAAAGGGCCATCGCCACGCGTACCGATCGAGCGTCCAATAGAGCGCCGCAAAGACCATGCCCGCACCGACGAGGGAAAGGACCGATGGTGGCAGGTTGACATTGAGCCCGAAGCGGTTCGCCACGTCGACCACGGAAAGCAGCGTGAAAACGATCGCAGCCGATACCGACGCGGCGATCAACGTTAGGTAGCGTCCGACCTTGGCTCGGTTCAGTCCACCGTGCAACGAATAGTCGTGTTGTTTCACTTCAACGTTCCATTTGGCAAATCTCGATTGCGACACATTGACCGAAACTTTAACCTCGATGATCCCGCACTAGCTTTCCGGCCCCACGAGTAGCTCGCATCTCAACCTGCTCGCGGCCTTCAGGCAATCTGCCGATGTTACGCGTTGGATCCCTCTTGCGTAGTTCACACGTGATAGAACGTCGGCTTGGTAGGCCGATGTGCCAACATATCGATGACGCGCCTATCGTTGCACAGCGCTTGATAGCAACCGTCCGCCATCCCTAGCAGGGTCTTCCGCCGGCTCTCGGTCGCGAGGTCCATCCCGAGATCGGAAATCTGCTCGGCGGAGGGCTGCTCGTCGAACCTGATGTAGCGATCGCCGAGCTGATGCTTGAGCATGAAATCGACCAGCTGTTGCTGCGAGGAAATGATGGTCGATGGAAGCCGGTTGTTCTCGAGCCAGTCCCTTTGGCCGAAATTGCGTCCCGCCGACGTCGGCAGCGAGAATTTGCTGGTGGTCGTGCCAATGCTCATCACCGATACGTCCTCGATCTTTTGATCCAGGAACTGGACAGCTTCGTGCAGCGCACAAAGGTCAGGTGCGTTCGCGACCACGCCGCCGTCAATGAAATAGCTGTTCCCGATCTCGGCCATCGGGAAGTACAGCGGCGCGGCCGCCGTCGCCATGGCGATGTCCGCGGCCTTCACCTTGTAATCGGTCATGAACCTCGGATTATGCGCGGTCTTGAACATCTGGACGCTTCCCTTGGTCATGTTGACCGTCGGAACAAGCACGCGCGTCTTCGCGTCGCCGAGCTTGGCGTCGGCGCCGAGCACGCCCTCGATCTTGCTCCGGAGCACCGTACCGTCGTACTTGGGATGTCGCCACTCGAACCACCGGGCCTGCATTTGCGCCAGCCGGCTTTTCGGCGTCTCCCCGCGGGGGAATATCTCTTCCCCGTGCTTGAGAAACATCTCCTGAATCGTCTCGGCCTTCTTTCCCATCGCCAGACCGAGGGCGATAATGCCGCCTGCCGATGTCCCCGAGATCAGGTCAAAGCATTCGTGAAGGGGGCGCTTTGCCTGCTCCTCCAGGCGCGCCAGGACCGAACTTGTGAACAGGCCTCGAAAGCCACCGCCGCTGAGAGCAAGTATCTGAAAAGTCATTGCAATCTCTAGTTTCGGAGCACGCTGTGGCATCGGAGATCCACCGAGGCTCGGGAATCCCGTATGAAATGTTCATTTTCTGTTCTACAATCTAGTGGACTCTCAAGATAGAGTCTGATTCGCGCGGTTGTGCGACTGGAGGGCATTGTCCACCGTCTAGATCTCCCTCGCTTTTCCAGATGGAGATCGGCCATGGCCAACGTCTCGAAAGTGCTGCACGCGTCTGGCGACGCGGCGTGTTTCCTGAAGAACCTGAACATCGCCGATACCGACCGCGCGTGCCTCATGGAAGCGCGCGAGAAGGTTCGAGATTGCCTGCGCAAGACGTTCGCGGCTTTGACCAAGCAGGAGCTCGGCGTGACAGTCCATCCCCGGTTTTTCACGCAGGGCAGCTTCGCATATCGGACCATCAACGATCCGTGCTGGACCCCGCCGCAGCAGATGGACCTCGACGACGGCGCCTACCTCCCGATGACGTTTATCCAGGGCGTACAGCGGCCTTCCGTCGCCGCTACCGCCTTCTTCAAGGTGGTTGACGCCGCGCTCGAGAAGCTCGCGAAGGAAGAAGGCTGGCAGTTCGGGAAGAAGCCGACCTGCTCGCGGCTGGTGATCTCGTCGAACTCGCACATCGACGTGCCGCTGTACGCGATTCCAGATGCGGAATTCGAGAAGCTCGAGAAGCAGATGAAGTCGTTCGACGCTATGGCCCGCGATGCGCGCGTCGACAGCGATGATCGTTGGGACGCGCTGCCGTCGGACTGCGTCCTGCTCGCCCATCGCGAGCACGACTGGATCTCGTCGGATCCGCGCAAGATCCGGGACTGGTTCGTCGAGGCCATCAAGATCTATGGTCCGGTGCTTCGCCGCGTCTGCCGGTACCTGAAGGCCTGGCGCGACCACCACCGCCCCCATCTCGACGACGTATCGTCGATCCTTCTGATGGTGTGCGCCTTCGAAGCGTGCGAGGACCTCGGCCGTCCGAACGTTCCCGGCCGTGACGACCTGGCGCTGCTGCGGATCGCCGAACGTCTTCCGCGCCTGCTGGAAGGCCCGGTCTACAATCCCACCGACCGCGACGAGCGCGTCGACGGCAGACTGAGTGCGGCCAGCCGCCGTATCGCGATCGACATGGCCAAGAAGTTCGATGCGGAGCTCACAGAGATCGTCGAGAAGTGCTTCGATCCCGAAGAAGCCATTGAAAGGCTGACCGCATTGTTCGGTGACCGCATTCCGGATCAGATCGATCTCGTCGACGTCACCAAGGCCGCGCATGCCGAGATACGCTCGCATGCTCCGAGGATCGCCGCCGCCCCCACGGTCGGCAAATCGACCAGTGCCTGAGCGGGACGACGATTCTGTCCGGCGCATTCACGACGCCTTCAGTCAGCGCAACTTCCGGCGCGACTTTTCGCGTCGTGGCCTTCACTACATCGGCCTTCTCGACGAGACCGGACTCAAGGTCCCGGCGGTCGTATCCGTCGACGACCTCGACTTCATCAGGCCTCCGGTCATTTGCCTGACCGACCCGGAAGCGGGATCGAAGGGGCAGGTCCCGCATGTGCTCCGCTCGGACGGCACGTTCTGCTATCTCGACCGCAAGAGCGTCGTGCTCGACCGCTACAAGCCCGCCGAGACCATCATCCAGTGCCTCGAGCGTGCGGACCAGGTGCTGCGTGACGCCGTAAGGGGCCGCCTGGTCGACGACCTCGCCGAGGAGTTCGGCGGCTACTGGTCGGACGGCGAGGTCTTGGTCGATCTGCCCCCTTCTTTCGAAGGCGACGCGAAGGTCCACATCCTCAGGCTGGACCGCGATCCGGAGCACAAAACCATCGTCGTCTCCCACGACAAAACAAGTTTCGCGAAGCTGCACCGGAGGAACACCGTGAAGGATCCTGGTCCAGGTATCCTTTGCCCGATAATTCTGGTGCCGCCGCTTTCGTTCGATCCGAAGCTGCCGTGGCCGCCCAAGGATCTGGCGCAGCTCAACGGCTGGCTGAAGAAAATGGCCCCCAATGCGCTCGGATCGATCGAAGCGGCGTTCGCCAGGACGAAAGATCTCCACATCCAATGGATCTGCCTGTCCGCGCCGAACGGAAGGTTCTTCGTATCGGCGGAGATCGCCAAACCCTATCGGACGCCGGAATTCCTGAAGAACAGGCGAGCCAGCATCGCGCGAACGCTCGATCGGATACCGGCCGCTGTCGAAATTTCGGGCTATGTGGGAGTCCCCGCCGATGAAGGCTATGTCTTTTCGAGGAATCTCGGTCACATGAAGAACCTCGCAGGAAAGCGCATCCTGCTGATCGGATGCGGAACGGTCGGCGGATTTCTTGCGCAGCACCTGGCTCAAAGCGGTGCCGGCGCCGGCGGCGGAAGATTGATGCTCGTCGACGACGACGAACTCCAGGGCGCGAATCTCGGCCGGCACCTCCTCGGCGCGCCGTATCTCACGTGGAACAAGGCCGAAGCCTGCGCCGATTTTCTGGGCCAGCAGCTGCCGCACCTGGACATCGGGTTCAGCTGCGATTCGATCATGAAGCAGCTGGCAATCCTGCAGCGGTACGACCTGTGCATCGATGCCACAGGCGAAGAAGCGCTGTCGATCGCGCTGAACGACTACGCCGTAAGAAAGCGTCCTGACTTCCCGCCGATCCTCTATACTTGGCTCGAAGGAAACGGTGCCGCCGCCGTCGGCTTCATGTCGCACGATCCCGATCTCGCCTGCTTCAAGTGTCTGAAGGTTGAGCTCGCAGGCGAGAAGAGATTCCGGCTGCTACGCGAGGGAGTGGAAATCGAGACCGCCCGGAATCTCGCGTGCGGAGACGCCCACTACATCCCCTTCCCCGTGTCGCGGGCGGCTAGCGCGGCCGGCCTCGCGTGCGACATGGTTCTCGATTGGGCGAACAACGGCGAGCGTCATCGCTGGCGGTCTCTCACGATGGATCATCGGACCGCCAACGAGGTGAAGGACGGCAATCCCAAGCGGGTCGTCAAGTGTCCCGCCTGCGGCGGAAGCGCATGATCTTTCTCGCGAAGGGCCGTCTGGTGACCCTCGCCGACGCCGTCGCGCAAGAGCTCGCGCGCTTCGCGGCTCCGCCGGAGTCGGATCGCGAGGCCGGCGGCATACTTTTGGGACGCTACCGAGGCCCGCACGTCGAAGTATTGAAGTGCACGACTCCGATGCCGGAAGACCGCCGCACCCGCTTCGGATTCGTGCGGCAGGACAAGGGCCATCAGGAAATCGCGAGCAGAGAGTGGTTCGAAAGTGGAGGGGCCGTGAACTTCGTGGGCGAGTGGCACACCCATCCCGAGCGGCATCCAACGCCGTCCTGGGTCGACCGGCGGTCGTGGCGCAAGCAGTTGCGAAGGCACAAGTCCGACCCTTTGGTATTCATCATAGTCGGTACAGCCGCGACGTACTGTGAGATCGGCTCCGACGGGCACCTCGTCGCCATGGGCAAGATCGGTTGAGCCGGCGCAAGCGCTGATCTCCCGCAAATCACAAGCCGAAGTCCCAGGTAGGCGAGCCGAAATGAATTCGGATCAGCCTAGTGAGTGCGGAAACAGATTGCGCGCTTCCTGCGATCAGCTTCAAAAGCCTCTTGCCGTCATCCATTTTATCGACTGCGAAGAGCGCCAATGCGCCCTTCATGACGGAATCGCAATCCTCGTTCGAGGCGACCGATCCAGCATATTCCACCTGATTGAAACCGATCGACAACCAGGCGCTGGCCATGTCGAGGAGCCGATTCCTTCCGCTGCCATCCGGTTGCATGTGTTTGTCCAAGGCGTGGACTCCATGCGCCAGAACGTAGGACAAAAGCTTGCCTGACGTCGTCTGAGGCGAGGGGTCTGCGATTTTCTCGAAGCAATCCGGCTTGGTTCGACAGTAATTCTGGTGATGCCGGACGAAGTCCAATCCCGAGATGTCCGACAACGGAAAATCATCCGCAACCATAAACTCTGAACAGAAATCCGGATGCCACCGCCACTTCCCGTCGACACGCCTCAATGGGCCGTCATCCTTCTCCGGATCGTACTTCGTCACCAACGGCGAAGCGATATCCTCGAACGCCATGAGAAAACGGAAGGCCGGCGGGTGGTAGTTCGGCATCGCCTCGACCCAGTAGATCTTCTTGTGTTTGACGAGTTTCTCCCAATCGAACTGAAATTCGACGGTCCCATAGAGTGACCCCAGCGACCAATTATTGGCCGACAGCCAGGTGACGCTGATGCGTGATTTGTTGAGCCGGCTCTTGTCGAAGACAAGCCCGGACTTTATCCGTCCGTCCTCGATGATCCGGCGGGCGACAGGCAGGTGCACGATATGCCGCACGGTAGTGAGTTCGGCGTACTTGTCGGCAATCTTGTATCGCTCCCATTCTGGCTGGGGCATTTCAGTCCTCGGTTGTCTTCGAGCTCCAAGTGTCGGAACCTGCCCTATCTATCGAACGAGAGGGATCGTCCTTCCGTCAGATCGCCAAGGAACGCGGCGCAACGCGATCTATCGGAGCATAGAGCAGACCGTCTCCGCCGATCTGAACCGGTCCGTCGCTGCGGCGCGCCCTCGCGTCGAGGCGTTGGCCTGCGAGAGCTCTCCGGATGACATCCGCATCGACCCCTACGAACCGGATCGAGTTCGGCATCGCTTGGGCGAGGGTCTGAGCTTGACCGAGGGGAAACGGCAGCACGCCAAGCGGCCCAACGGGTACGCCTAGATAGGTGGCGGAGTCCTCACCGTCAGACCCGAGGAACGCTCCCTCCAGAGGCCTGTTGCCGCCGGCAACGTGCTCCGCCAAGAGCTGCGATGCCATCTCGCTGAACCCCATGCCGGCCAGAAGGTAGCCGACATGAGCCCGGGCAATGTCCTGAACTATATCGTCCCGTTCGTGGGCCGACGGGGGTTCGCCGTGCGTGTCCGGATCCAGCACGTAGAGGAAAGCACCTCGTGGTGGGATTTCGACCCCCCAACGCGACATGACCGCCCAGCCCTTTGCGCGAACCGCGGTCCAGCTATTCCTTCCCGGCCACGTTCCGCAATCTCTCGACCACGACTCCCTTGAGTTGGCCGTCGGCAGTTTTTATAGGACCAGGCAACCCGGTGCCGGTGCCGTTCGATGCCTGACTGGTACCCTTTGCCTCGGCGACCGCAACTCGACCCGATCCGGAGCCGCAGATCCAATCCGGAAGCTCGGTCCCCTTTCCGGCTAGTCTGGTGACACGCAGACGCTTCGAGACGTTCGTTGGATCTCCGTCGATCGGTGTGAACCAATCGAAACCGTGGTATCGGGCGAGGTAAGCCCGGGCGAAAAATCGCCCGAACAACCCCGAAAACGCGCGCCGCATCTCCTTGCCGCGGCCAGGCCCCTTGCCCTTCCAAATGAGTCCGTCTCCGCCGGGGACGAGGAGCTCTTCGAACAGCAGGGCCAATGGCCTGCTCGATCCGCCACCGGTCTGAAGGAGCTCTCCGATGGCACATGCGGCCACGAAATCGGTATCCACCTCGCATTGGCCGCCGGGACTTATGCCGGAAAGCAACTCCTTTGGGCAGGCGCTGGGCGGCCGGACTACATAGCGAATCTTGTGAACGCTCATCTGTCCCCACGCCCCTCACAAATCTCCGTTAAAATCTAATACCATGCACGAATGTCGCAGCCTTTCCTCCCGCGCGACCATGGATTCACTTAGATTGCGCCGGACTTGTCCTGCAAGCGAAAATTGAGCAAAATTCTACCGTGCGGAGACAATCGACGTGGATGCATTCGTTTTTCTGAAGGGATTGCCAGCCGTTCTCGGCATCGTGGGCTTCTTCGTCTATCTCTGGGCCGGCCAGTACCGCATCGGCGGTGACCTCATGAAGGGCGTCGTCGATAAGCTGCGCGCCGCTCCAAATGTCGACATCAAGGATTACGCATCGCTCACGCCGACGCGCATCGGTCAATTGATCGAACGGGACACGGCCGTCCGCAGTGTGGTGAACGATCAGGACGTGAAACTGATCCGCCTCATCGTCATTCTCCATAACGTCTTGACCTTGATAGTGCTTCTAGTCTGCGCCGCACTCGTCGGCCTCGGCATTTGGCTCATCGCAAGGCCTGAGCCCCTGTCAATCGTGGCCAGACCGCCCGTTGCCGCACGTGCGAACGCCGACCTCGCGCTGACCGTTCTCGATCTGGTGAAGGTCGAATGGGATGCGAAGGGGCTGACCGAAAGCGTCAGCGTTTTCCTAGAGAACGTCGACACGAATGCGAGAACGAGCAAGAAGGCGGTATTGGCGGACGTCCGGAGCGTGACTTTCAGTGCCGACGATCTCCACGACGTCGCGAGCAACCGGAATTATCGCGGTAAGAACCGGGTACGCACGGTCATCGAATGGAGTGGACAAACCGTACATTCGGACATCGCGGATATCCTCGTTGGAATCAAATACAGGCTGATGGTCGGTGGGAAGCTGATCACTCCGCAGGGAAGCCGGTCGATAAATACTCTTTTGGCTACAATCGACGACAGTACGGAGCAGATGCCACGAGAATATTGCTTTTCGGTCGACTTCGCCGGCTGGAGCCACTCGAACTCGGCCTTAGTGGCTCCCCTCAAAGCCTGCAACTCCAAGGCGGAGGTGAACCTGCCCTTCCTTCAGCAGGTCGAATGGGGCCGCCCACCCGGCCTTGTTCTCAACGATCCTCTGGCCGACAGACCTATTGCTCGGCTGTGCATTGCCGCGCCGCAGCATTCCGGCAACAATTGCTGACGGACCATGTCGATGGCGGCACCTGCACTGCCTTTCCTTGGAGAGAGATCATGACGGAAGTGAATAGTGAAAACCTCAAGAAATGGGCCCTTGCTATCGTCGCCGAGGTCGAGCCTGACGACACGTTCGTCGTGGAAGACGGCTTCGATGCGCTGGTGGAAGAATGGCATCGCGCGGACGCACAGGATGAGGGCCGCTTCATCGGCGGGGCCGAAGTCGCGACTTTCGCCGCCATGGTCGCTCCGTTTCTTCTGGCGTTCTTCGGGGACGTCGCCAAGGACGTCGTGAAGGACAGAGTAAAGACGGCCATAGGGTCCCTGCTCGATCGGGTGCTGGATCGTCGTGCCAGGAAGGACGACGTGGAGAAGCTTCGCAAGGAAGTGTCGTCGGCGATCAATAAGAGCCGCTTCTCCGCGGCCGAGAAGGCTAAACTCGAGGCCGGTTTCGCCAAGCTGTTTGCCAAGGTTGGCCCGAAGAAATGAAGGGGACCCATCCCAGGAGTTTGCTGCGCCGCCTCGGCATTTCCGACGGCCCCGCCGCGGCGGCGATCATCATCTCGGTTTGTCTGCAGTATCTTTTTCTCGCAAAATTATGGGAGGGCTACCCGATACGGTACATGGGCGACGTCATCCATCAGAACGTCGTGCTTTCGATGATCGGCCTGACCGTGCTTGGCGCGATCGTCATCGCAGCTGCATCGCTGTACCGATGGCGAAACGGAACGAATGCCGCGTCGAAACTAGAACGACTTGCCGTGAACCCGTCCTTCGATCCCATCCGATCAACGCTGGAGCAGATCGCGGCACGTTCGACCCTGCGTTCGCAGCCTCGCCTCCTGTACACTCCGAAGAACGGTGACGCGTTGGAAGCCAGAGAACGCGTGACGCCGTCCGGCGATGCGGTCGTCGTCGGTCTCAATCAGCGTGCTAGACAACGCGATCAACCACGTGCCTTCGAAGCCATGATTGGGCATGAAGTATCGCACCTCGAACTTGGCGAAACCTGGCTTGAAATTTGGGCAAGACGCGGCATCCTCCTGCATTTTCGAACGCTCGGCTGGGCGGTCGCGATATTCTGCCTGGTGCTCGGTTTCATCGATCGCAGAGGCATCGGCAGCCATCCCCCTTTCGGAGGCTTCATTCCGGTCTTCGATGGCGCTATCTTTGCCGGCCTGTCCTCCCAGTTCGCGGTTCTGATCCTCTCGAGCGCGATCGTTTTCGTCTATTCATACTTCTTCGTCGTTCGCCGCGAGCACATCCACGATTTCCGCGGCTCCCAACTTGCCGGAACGGACGCCTTGGCCGACGTCTTCGCCGCCCAGCAGCCGCCGGCGTTCCGGCCGTTCGACGCCTTCAAAGATTTCTTCAATCTGCATCCTGATCCGGCCGCACGAACCCGCGTGATCAGAAATCGTGACCTGATCCTGATTTCGGTGATCCTGTATCCGTTGGTCATGTCGGGCTTGCAGCCGTTGACATTGTTGCTGACGGCGGGCTGGCGCGACTTTTTCGGCGTGGCGAGAGAGGCTTGGAATTTCGGCCTGACTGTCGCCTCCGGCCTCTTC
Organism: Bradyrhizobium sp. WYCCWR 12699; assembly: GCF_032144035.1. Classification (NCBI taxonomy): domain Bacteria; kingdom Pseudomonadati; phylum Pseudomonadota; class Alphaproteobacteria; order Hyphomicrobiales; family Nitrobacteraceae; genus Bradyrhizobium; species Bradyrhizobium sp. WYCCWR 12699. The sequence goes on along the minus strand of NZ_JAVTJN010000004.1, from coordinate 217,850 downwards.
CTGTATGCCGTTCTGCGCGCTGATCTTGCAAGGTTGGGTTTGGGTCTGCTTTTGGACCCACGTCGGTACGCCCTGTTCGTTCCGATCTACGCTCTGGTCGCGGGTCTAGCCACACAGATCCCGCGCATCGTGCTGGAAGTCCTATACGGCTGGCGTCATGAATTTTCGCTCGACCAGATCGCCGATCGGATTTGGAGCGGAACGCTGATCGGGGGTGCTCGCATCGCGCTCATGACGGCCGCCATCCTCGGCCTGCTCGCCTTCCTGAACGGCGTCCGCATCGCCGCAACCGGCGAAACAAGGCCGGGCAAATGGAGCGCTATAGGTGACGCGGTTGCCGCCATTCTGGTGGTCGGAGCGTTCACCATCGCAAGCCTATCGAGCCTTCAGTTCGCTATCGGCGTGCTGGCATTCTGCGCGCCTCTGATCTTCGCTTATGCAATATTGTTTGCATTAGTTTGTCGATGTCTGGACTGCGGTCGCAGGCGCACTTCTGCTCTGCGGCTGTCGACGCGATGCAGTTGCGGGAGGGACCATTTGTCTCTGCCAAAGCTTTGGACTCGACATCCATTCGAGGTCCAGCTGTCGGTACCGAACCAGGTGGACATCAAGGGTCGAGAGAAGCCGGCCTAAACTGGTCGGACTCGGCGAATGTGAATTCGCTTTCCTGGAGGGCCACTCCGAATTGCCAGGCGATCTTCTGCGGCAAAGCTTTGCGCCAGTACAAGCTCTGCTCGTGCAAGGAATGCGAGTCGCCTTCCAAGTGCTTCTTCGGACAGCCGCCCCAACAGACCGGAAGGAACGAGCAGCGGCTGCAATTGGGCTGCCGCGTTGGGTCGAAGCCGGTCCACCAGGCCGCATCGCGGCCGGGCACCATGTCGCCTCCGGCACGGCGGATGGCGACGGGGCGGTCCTTCTCGCCCACTTGAAGCCCGCACCGATAGTGATTGCCGTCCGCTCCGATCACGATCGAATCGTTGGCCAGCGCTGCACAAACGGAGGTCCTTGGCAAAGGATAGAGCGAGCGGGTTGTGGTTTCGTCGAGAGTTGCTTCGTCGGGGACCATCTGCCGGGACCGTTCGCGAAGTCTCTCAAACTCTTCCTCAGAAAGCTTCGTGCGGCTAAGAAATCCGGCGCGCTCGGAAAAGTCGGATATCCGTGCGAGTTGAAAAACGCACGGAAACGCTCTGTCGAACCAGCCGCGGTCCTTGCAGAAGGCGATGAAGCCGTCCAAATCGCATTGGTTTCCGTGATCGGCATTGAACCTTACGTCGACGCGTACCACCTCGAGCAATCCGTCGACCACCGCGGTCGCCTGATCGAACGAGGAGACAGACGGATCGGGCGCCCTGCCCCTTCTATATCGGCGTCTCTTGTCGTGGTTCGGTTTGAGGCCGTCAAAGGAAATCTGCACCTGCCGGAGGCGGTGTCGCCTCACGAAGCCGGCGATGTCGTCCGGCCAGCATGTCCCGTTCGAAATTACGGAAGCGGAGTAACTTACCCCGATCTCCTTGCATAACGATTGAAGCGCAGCGGACGCTGCATCGATGAAATCGACGTTGAGGAGCGGCTCTCCGCCGTACCAGTCGACGTGAAGGCTGTCCTTACCCGACGCGACAAGGCGCTGTCGGGTCCAATCGACTATCGCCGGAACATCGCCTTCTGCGAGAGCATCGCGGGATCTCTCTTCGTAGCAGTAGTAGCAACCCAGGTTGCAGTCCTGCGTCGTCGTGAGGGTGATGACCATAGGCGTCCGTCCACGCGCATGCCAATAGCGCTCGCGGATCATGTCTAGCTCGTCGAATTCGTGGTCGACGAGAAAGCCCCCTCGCCGTAGTGTGGCGAGGAGCGTACGCGGGATCGTCTTGGCGGCGACCCTCCGCGGAGGACCGCAAAGCAGCTGCGCAAGCTCGCGCGCGTCCTGGCCCGACAGCCGAACCGAAGCGCCCGTACCCGCGTTGTACAGGACGTTGTCGTCGCCTAGCGGGACGCAGAAGTTGTAGCGCGATGATCGCAGACGATGCCGCGCTGCAGTCACTTGTCGATATCGACGATGGCGAGGCAGATATTCGTGCCGTACCCGCAAAGCCGAGCACCGACGCGACCGGCCTTCTTCAGATCCGGAGTGATAGTTTCGACCTGAACGACGTGCAGCTTGCCGGGTCGGACCTTCAACTTTACGTCCTTGTCGTCGGAGACGATCAAGCTCACCTTCGGCTTCTTGGTCGGCTTTCGCGCCATGGCTTCCTCCCGCCCCGTTTCCGTGAACAACCTATGGTCGCACATTCTTCGCAATCGTCAAGTGCAGCCTTTTGCCCGTCCGAACTTAGGAATCCCTGACGGCGGCGTGCGCCTGGCATCGAAGCCGTATCGAGGCTAAGCGTCCAGCGAACTCGTTTTCAATCGCTCCACCGGGTTTCGCCGATGATGTGGGTACCCGACTTCGCGACGGCCGCCGACGGCAGGCACGTCGGCAAGTCCATCGGCAGGGTTGTAGCCGGTGGAGGACCGATTGAGACTTTGGTCAGGTGGCGTTCAAGGTCGCTTCGGCTGCTTTAATCTTGCCGAGGATATCCTCGAAAGAAGGGATCCTCCGAAGATCATGCCGGCCATCTTCTGGTAGTCCGCCTTCAAAGGTTCGAGCATGCCGTCGACCGGTACGATACCGAACGTTCCGGGAGTCGCCTGGTCGAGATCGAGAGGCTTCCGGTTGAAGTAGAGGCGGGCATGGCGAACGCAGCTTTCCGCGAGCTCCAGATCTTTAAGTGCGGCTTCGCCGTGTTCGGAGGTCAGAAGCCGGAATATGTCGTAGTAATGGCGCGACAATCGCTGCCCGTCCTTGTAGAGCTCCCCTCTGTTCTGGAACCAGTGTCGCTGTCCGTGTAGGATGATGATCTTGTCCCAGAACGTCCTCTCGGGCTTGATCGTCAGCACGTTTGGCACGGTGAGGTCCAGGCCGTCGGTGTCGGTGGCAGAATATGGACTGATCGTTTTCGTCTCATGCGGATCGAGCGCCGACTTAGCGCCGGATTCGATCTTCACGACGCGTCGGACGTACCGCTCGTCGGAATCCGCGAATGCGCTTGGATAGTGGAAGAGCAGGGATTGAGCGTCGGGGTCGTCCGGATCGGGCTCGATCTTGAACGTCAGTCCTTCGAGCTCACCAGCGGCGAAGTTCGTCAGCGCGTTCTGGAATTCGCCGTTAATGAAACTGCTGCACCGCTCCTTTATTTCGTCAAGCTTTCGCTTGCGTTCGTTCGATCCCATCGCGCGGAGATCGTCATCTGACGGGAAGTTTTCGCCGGGCAGGTCGTCGCGGAATACGGTGATGTCGATGTCTTCCGAGAACCGCTGGATCAGATCGAAGGCCTTCGAGAGTGACGTGCCGCCCTTGAAAAGCAGACGCTGCTCGATGCCCGCCTTGTTGTAGAGCGCGTCGAGGATCCAACAGACCCAAAAGTCCTTTTCGATGTTCTCCGGGGGGCACGAGAGACGCTGTCCGGTTTGTTGGAACAGTCCCCGCCGGTCTTCAGCGCTTGCTCGAATGATCTGCGGCAGGTCGGTCATGATCGCATCTCATTGGCCGCGGATCGGCGGGAGCGGATCTGGCGCCGTTGCGTCGGACTTGAGGATATCTTTTACGATAGGAACGAGCCAGTCGGGGAGATCACCCAAGTGGTCCTGCAAATCCTTTCGCATGCGGTGCCCGTCGTCGCCGTCGTTCAGGATGGACTTGAGGCGCTTTGCGATCTTGTCGCCATCCGAAGGAAGAACGTCGCGCAGCCAAATCAGAGCTTGCACCAACTGCGCGGCCGGGCGGTCAGCCCACAGAAGTCGACTTGGCGCGACTTTCTTGAAGTCGATGACCATTTGGTCGAGTTGGATCGGCTTCACGCGGGCGTCCGTCCACACGACCACCTTCGCCGGGACGGCGTTGGTAAGTCCCAAGTTGTTGGCGGCGGTTATTCCGTCGACCAGTACTTTGGCGCCGTCCCGTCTCGCGACCGCCTGAATCACCGACTTGTAGTCCGGTGGCGAAATCTTCTTCGTCAGTTGGTTGGTGCGAGCAAGATCGTAGAGACCTTGGTCGATGCGCCTGATGCGGTTGTCACTCCGGAGGCGGTGGAGGGCGACGTCGACAGCCGATCGAGTGCCGGTGTCCGCAAAATCGCGTGCGGTCCATACCTTGCTCGGCTGAGGGTCATGGCTCATCCGATCGTATATCTGGTTCGCTGTGCTAGCCATTTTACGGTTCCCTTGTAAGAAATTTGCGCCTTAAATCTTACAAAGTCAAGACCGCGTAAGAAATATGACTCATATTCCTTACGGCCGTCTAATTTCGGCGCCGGAACATATCGGAGCAGCGAAGCACCACGCGATGGGCCTCTTCCAGGAGCCATCGCGAGATTTCCGGCTGTTTCGGCGTCTTTGCCCAGTCAGATTACGTAAAATAGAGGATTCCCTCGGGTTGGTTTGGAAAAGTGCTAATTTACTTAGTATGGCTGAGCAAAAGGACAGAAAGCTAAACAAGCTCGAAAGGACTCTCCCTCAGGGGCTTCTGGTCGATGCTGCCTGGATGGAACGACAGGGTTATTCCACCAGCCTGCGCAGCCAATTGGCGCTTGATCCTGTTTTGTTCTCATCTAGAATATATTCCCAATAGAACGGCTCGCCCTGAGGCGTGGCCTTACGTCGACATGTCGTGATGCCTTCCGTGGAAAATCCCCCGGCCAGGTCGATATCGGCGACGCGGATGTGGACATCGAGAGCGGCGACATCGCAATCGCGCGCGGATGGTGTTCAATCCTGCTCTACGATGACGGGGGAATTCATGAGTTTCAAAGTAACCGCAGCCGGCGCTTCACACGAACCTACCCTGCATTGTCCCAACTGCAATCACGAGATCCGGTTGACGGAATCATTGGCCGCTCCCCTCCTCGCTGAAATTCGTCAGCGCTTTCAACAGCAGCTGGCCAGCAAAGATGCAGAGATGGAGCGTAAGACCGAGGCACTGCGGCTGGAACGCGAGCAGGTCGCTAAGGACCGCGAGCAAATCGAGGACCACGTTGCGAAACGATTGATCGCCGAACGTGCCCAGCTGGTCGCGGCCGAAAGCAAGAAGGCGCGAGAGGCGGCCGCGGCCGAGCTGCAGGCGAAGGAAGCGGAAGCCGCGGAGCTGCGAGCCAACCTGCTTACCAACAACGCAAAGCTTGCCGAGGCCCAAAAGCAGCAAGCCGAACTGATGCGACAGCAGCGCGCACTCGAGGGGGAAAAGCGCGAGCTCGACCTGACAATAGAGAAGCGCGTGCAGGCCTCAATCAGCGAAATCCAGATCAAGGCCAGGCAGGAAGCCGACGAGGCTGCGCGCTTACGCGTTGCAGAGAAGGACCAGACTATCGAGTCGATGTCTCGAACGATCGAGGAGCTCAAGCGCAAGGCCGAGCAGGGATCACAGCAATCCCAAGGGGAAGTACTCGAGCTCGAGCTCGAAGAGCTTCTGCGCGGACGTTTTCCGACCGATTCGATTGAGCCGGTTGGAAAAGGTGAGCTTGGGGCGGACGTTATTCAACAGATAAATGGCGCCATTGGCAAACCTGCCGGCATCATCCTTTGGGAAACCAAGCGAACCAAGGCATGGAGTGACGGATGGCTTGCCAAACTGCGTGACGACCAGCGTCGTTCCGCCGCCGACGTCGCTCTGATCATCTCTCATGCGCTGCCGAAGCACGTCGAGCAATTTGACCTAGTCGACGGCGTATGGGTGGCCCATCCGCGTTGCGCATTGCCGGTCGCCGTGGCGCTGCGCCAGGGGCTGATCGACGTAAGCGGATCGCGCCTCGTTCAGCAGGGTCAGCAGACCAAGATGGAGCAGGTTTATCACTACCTGACCGGCACGAAGTTTCGGCAGCGGGTAGAAGCTGTGGTTGAGAAATTCAACGATATGCGCGACGACCTGGACAAGGAACGCAAGTTCATGGGCCGGCAATGGGCCAAGCGCGAAACTCAGATCCTCGCCGTGGTGGAGTCGACCGTTGGCATGGTGGGCGATTTGCAGGCGATCGCCGGCAAAGCCATGCCAGAGATTCCGAGCCTGGATATGCCACTGCTTGAGAGCCACGCCGCTCCTGAACGAAAGGTGGGATGATGGCGGAAGCTGATGGCGAGCTCGAGTCGGAGAGCATACCTCGCTCCCGCCGCCTCCACCCGAGCCGGCGGACGGGATCGACTGAAGCTGGAGGCGTGAGGGAGCCAGGATAGCGGCACTCCTCGTCAGATCTCGTCTCCTCACCGGTTCAAGCGATTAGTCGAGGAAGCTAATCTCGATGCCCTTCATCCCCTCGCCGCTTCGCTGCTTACCTTTTTCACTTTGACTACCTGCCCGCCTTGCAACCTCTGATTATGTTGCTTTAAGACTTACTAGCGGGGACTCAGGTCGGTCCTGCAACTCGTCGCGAGGGTCCATGGAGTGGAAGGCGCACGGTTACCGGGTTGGTGCATCGAGCGAGACCTTCGATAGCATCCCAGAAAGCGCAGACGAACTTGATCGGTTCATCGCGCTACACCGCCGAAAGATCGAGCCGTGGCTCTCGGCGGTATTCCAAGCTGAGCATCTGAACCTCCTGCTTGGCAGCGGCTTTACCATTGCTGTGGGCTTCGCTGCCGGCGTCAAGGCGACGGGTATGGCGATTGCGACGGGGAAGTCGAAACATGCCAAGGCAATCCTCGTCACGCGACCGCAAGCGCCAAAAAGATGGGTCGCGGTCAAGCTAACATCGAAGATCAGTTGCGTAGCGCCATTGCTGTGCTCGATGGTCTTGACATCATCGATAAGGGGTCGGCGCAAGGTGTTCGCGACGACATTAACTCCGCAATCGCGACATTCCTAACCTCACTGCTTGCTACCGAGCGAGGTATTTTCGAAGCAAACAGTGCATCAGCACTGGCGACGGTGCAGTCATTTCTGCTCAGCTTCGTCAGCCGCGCCGCTTCACGCGAGCGTTTACATATCTTCACGACCAACTACGACCGGTTGATCGAACATGGCTGCGATCAAGCGGGGCTACGGATCATTGATCGCTTTGTGGGGAGCTTGCGTCCACTGTTCCGCAACACTCGGATCGAGCTCGATTATCATTACAACCCACCCGGGATCCGCGGTGAGCCGCGCTTTATGGAAGGCGTCGTCCGTCTGACCAAGCTCCACGGCAGCCTTGATTGGCGCTTCGACCCCATCGCGCATCGGATCTATCGGTCAGAGACACCATTTGGTGCCGACGACGATCATCCGAGCTTACCAGATTCTCCAGTTGATACCGTGATGATCTATCCTAATCCGGCTAAGGACGTGGAGACCACCCAATATCCTTATGCGGAGCTATTCCGTGATTTCGCCTCGGCAACTTGCAGACCCAACTCGGTGGTGGTGACCTACGGCTACGGGTTCGGTGATGACCACATCAACCGTGTTCTGCTCGATATGCTGTCGGTTCCGTCCGCACACCTCGTGATCATCGCCTTTGAACTAGACGATCGCATCAAGGGATTTCTCAATCAAACTCGTCCTGCACAAGTCAGCCTCCTCGCCGGCAACCATTTCGGAAGCCTCCAGCACCTCGTCGACGATTATCTGCCAAAGCCCGCGCTCGATTACATCACCGGGCGTATGTCTGACTTGCTGAAGAACCGCGCTTTCGCAGATGCCGCTGCGGGCCTGGCGCCAGCCGAACCGAGTCAGCCGCCAGCGGGCTCTGGAGGAGGAACGTGAGCTCCCCGATCGAACGGCTCGCTGAACTGGTCATCGGCACGGTCGAGTCGATCTCCTCGGATGAGATCCGTGTGCTGCTCGATCTCGATGCGCCACAGGCTACTGCGCTCAACACCGGCACACCGATGAGCTTCCCAAGGCTCAATAGTTACGTGCTGATACCGAATGAGGCTGGTGCTACCGTCGCCTACGTCACGTGGATCGGGATTGAACGATCGCCGTACCCCAAACGGTCGGGGCTTAAGGATTTCGGCCTGATCGATCTGCCATTCCCTCTGCGGAAGATGTCGCTCACTCCGATCGGCACCCTGTCTGTCGCTCGAAACCGACGCGAGGGAAGCAGTATGTTCGAATTGAGTCGAGGAATCGTTGCGTTCCCTTCGGTAGGCGATCAGATACCAATCCCAACGCCGGAACAAATCACAGCTATCGTCGGAGCAAAGGACAAGGACCGCCGCGTTCGCATCGGCTCGTCACCGCTGGCTGCAGATACCTCAATTATGGTCGATCCCGATAAGATCTTCGGGCGGCACGTCGCCGTACTCGGCAACACCGGTAGTGGAAAATCCTGCTCCGTCGCTGGGCTGATCCGCTGGTCACTCGATGCGGCGCAGGCCGCTCTTGAGAATGGCACAGAACAGCCGAATGCGCGGTTTATTATTCTTGATCCTAATGGGGAGTACGCCAAAGCATTTGCAGATAGGGGCGGAAATATCCGCCTGTTTCGTGTCCCGCCCATCGACCTCAACAGGGGTGAACGCGCGCTCCGTCTGCCGGCCTGGCTCTGGAACGGTCACGAGTGGACCGCGGTATCGTTCGCACGACCCGGAGCGCAGCGGCCCCTGCTGCTCCAAGCGCTTCGTGAACTAAAGAACGGGCAGCTGGCGGGGACGCCTCGCCAAACTATCGTCAGGCGGCATTTGTATTCCTATCGCATCATGATCGCCGCTATGTTGGCCGAAGGTGCCGCGACCTACGCTGGCAGCGCAAGCAATCGGCGGCGCTGCGGCGAACTGCTAGACAACATTGCATCAGACTGCAGCAATATGACGGAATCCGTTGATGGTGAGCACAAGACAGCTCTGGAAGAGATAAGCAGCATTATCGAAACTATCGCTAATTCCCGTCGGTCAGGAGACTGGTTCAACTCCTTCTCAGTACAGGACATGGAAGCGGTGCGGAGGTCACTGCAGAGCTTCGTAGATCTGGTAGAGGATGCTTTCGCCATCGCGCATCTTACGGAAGATGCACCGATACCATTCGACGTACACATGCTGCCAGAGCACCTTGAGAGGATAGCAGCGACGGAGGGAGGTGCGTTGGCCGGATTCATCAGCACGCTCGGCATGCGCATCCGCGGCATGATGTCGGACCCGAGACTCGGTCAAGTGATTGGAAGTGACCCGGCGATCACCTTCGATGCCTGGCTTGACGCGTTCGTGGGCAGCAACGCCTCGGCCAACGGACAGGTCGCAATCGTTGACCTTTCGTTGGTGCCTTCAGAAATAATCCACGTAGTCGTTGCGGTTCTGGGACGGCTGACGTTTGAGGCATTGCAGCGCTACCGACGGCTTCATCCTGATGGCAAACCTCTGCCCACGACCTTGGTTCTAGAGGAAGCACACAACTTTGTTCGGCGAGGCGCCAACGAAGATGGGCCGGCAGAAAACCCGACCCAGCTCTGTCGCGAGACGTTCGAAAAGATCGCGCGCGAAGGTCGCAAGTTTGGTCTTGGATTGATGCTATCGTCACAACGCCCATCGGAGCTCTCGCCCACGATCCTTGCACAGTGCAATACTTTCCTACTGCACCGGATCGTAAACGACCTCGATCAGGCGCTAGTTGGACGTCTCGTTCCCGACAATGTGGCGGGCTTGCTAAAGGAGCTACCTAGCCTACCATCCCGTCAGGCAATTTTGCTGGGATGGGCCACGCCGATTCCTTTGCTCGTGGAGATGGATGAACTTGCCGAGGCACATCGGCCGCAATCGTCAGACCCAGATTTCTGGGACGTTTGGATCGGCAAGAACCCACGTCCGATCGATTGGCCCACCCTCGTCGGCGATTGGACCGGCAGTGCGCAGAATTGAACAGACTGCGCTCCTCGATCAGACGTTTCCATGACTGCCGCACGCCTTATGAGTCCGACGGGAGAAAACAAGGTGAGCTGGTGATCTCATTGCTCAATGGCTTGCAGGACGAGACGGAGAGCGAGGTCGAGTTCGTCGAATCCGCTATTGTCATTCGGCGTCACAATTGATCCCTTCAGCATCCAATTTTGCATGCCGAATGACAGCTTGCCCGCTAAGTTGAGTGGCGTAAGTCGGCCGGCGTCAGCAGGCGATGAGATCGCTTCGACGGAAACACTGATCCGGCAGCAAGTGCCCGAGCATTGCTAACTGCGTTTCGTGTTGCGGGGACTTCGTGCTGAGCACAGACGAGGCTAGGGCCGAGATCGATCGGATCGACACCATTGCAATCAACTGGCGCCAAGTTTTTGAGGATGAGGGTGTCGACGAAATCGAAAGAATAGCACCTGCCTTCCCAATAGCAGACTGCTTTCCCCGCAAGCTCGTCTCCAGCCTTAGAGAGCTCAGCCGACTTTGCCGGCTGCGCTGGCCTTGCTTTTTACGGTCGTACTTCCACCGTTGTGACTGATAAGCACTTCTCTACGAGATGGAGAGCATGACCTTATCCCAGTTAGAGAATCCCTCCGCGAAAAAGGCCGGTCTTTTCGACCCCCGATCCTTATTCGATCGTTCAACTGCGCTCTCGACAAAGTCAGACGTATCGGCATTCAATGCCCGCACCACCTCTGATACAATATGGGGCCGACCACCGATGAGCGTGACCTCCGGCTCCGAGCGGCTCGATGATACAATCGGAAGTTCGATAAGCGCCGTATAGCACGACCCAAAACATTCGAGCGAAAAAGGCGTCAACAAAGCATCGTCAGAAGTCAGTTGAATTTCGTCAGGCCAATGGTTGAAGATGATATTGACGCCTGGCGTTGATGCTACGGCAAGAAATTCGATGTGAGTATCAACCCAATCGACGAAGTCGGCAAATTTAAAGCGGCGCGCTGTCTGCCGACCTGCCCGAACCATCGCCGATACAATCCTACGAAGAACTGGCGCGGCCGGAATCCAATGCGCAAATGGCCCTTCGCCTGGTGCCATTTCCAACTTGAGCTCTTTTCCCTTGAAACGGAGCGTTATCGATTTCTGCGGCCTGGCCAGTATGACGCCAATCTCGATGATGGCGACCGCCTCCTCCAGGTCGACAATTCGTTCACCGTCATAGTTGAGCGTTAGGTTCGCCTCCGCCTTCGGAAAGTCGATCAAAAATTCAAGGAAGTTGTTTGCAAGTCGCACCGGCCCGAGCTTTCCATCGAATATCGGAGTGACGAACATCTCGAGCTCTACCGAGGTCCACTCGCCTGCTTCCGAAGAAAGTTCAACCGTGGTTGACATCGATGACGATACGTTTAGCTCCAGCACCGCTTCCCGAAACTCATCGCGATCATTGTCGAGCGGAATTCCGAACCGGCGTCGCTCAATCGTCAGGTCCGTCACCTTAAGCGTGCGAGGGCCACCCAAAAAGAGCTGACCGATCTTTTCGCCCGCATTTTCTCCTGGAACGAAAAATCGACCGACAATGGATCTGTTATCAAAACCGCAAGTCTTGCGGTAGTCGACCTTCCCTGCAATATAATCGGCAGGTGCCCCTCCGAGCATTCCGTTTAAAGCCTTTGCCAGCCCTTCTCCTGCTGGAGACAATTCTACCGCACGATCGAGTGGCACAAGAATCGTGATTCTGTGAATGTTCCGCTTTCCTTTGGCTTCCTCGCTGCGAACCCGCTTGAGGGTGTCGTAGATCATTTTTTGATCGACCGGGACGAGGAGAGTGCGAATCGGCGTCCGCCCGTCTTTGACGAAAAACATGACGACGATCGCCGCCGGCAGGTCAGCATCAACGAGATGCTTGAGCGCCGACAGCTTGATCCTCGGCGGCTGAGATCCTTCTGTCGCTTTCACTTGGATCAAGAATTTCGGAAGATCGTTCTGGGAATCAAGCGGACGCTCTTTCATCCGCAAAGGCTCGCCTTCAAGGAGGTAGTCCCAGCCGAGACGGTCTGCCTGTGATTTCTGGGCACGAAACCCTTCCGGTTCACACCAACCGATGAACACATTCTCACCTCGCGCGCCAAGATCTGGAACGCTCACTGAATTCTTCATATTTTAGACCATAGCCTTAGCTACTGCTGAAACCAGATCGATAGTCGGGAAGAACCCGAGTTCGTGGAGTTGATGCAGTAATTCCTCAAATTGAAGGTGATTGGCGCTGCCCTTGGCGGCAAGCTTCGCCAGTTCATCGATTTTGCCGGCGAGTAATTCGATGTCCCGCTGGCGGCGTTTGGAGTCCGCAGGCGACAGCCGCTGCGGGCCATCGACAACAAACGCGGCCGAATGTTTTCGGACGTACTCCGCGACGTTGTCCAGCGCAATTTCGCTTTCGCCGGCCTTTGAAAAAGCCATGCTGATGCTGTACGCGGCATCTTCAAGGTACGGCCTGTCCCGCACGAGGTCCGGCGAGCTGTCTTTGCGGCGGTACCCGCTGAGAGAGAAGCTTCCGTTTTGCAGGTTGTAAAACCCGATCTCAAAAGGACCGAACGTCGCAACGCCTTTAGCGATATTGACCGACCATGGATTTTGCGGCCCGCCGCGAGCTTCGACCGCTTTGATCAGCCCGCTCACCTCTCGCGCATGAAGTCGCGCACGCTCGAGCTGAGCTTGGTCGTTCTCGAATATGGAAATGGCGTCCGGCTTCCAAGCCAAGTGCCGCGCGTGGAGTTGGTGCCAGGCACGCAGAGCGGCTTGGGCCGGACCGGGAATTTCCTCGCCTTCCATCCATCTTCGAAGCGTTCGCGTCGAAACTCCCAACAGTTGCGCAGCCTCGGCCAGGTCGAGGCCCAGAAATGTCAAAATTTCAGTCAGCTCAATACTTGTCATTATGTAAAATCCGTTTTGATAATTTGTCCTTCGTATTTTGACAATATGTCAGAAAAAAGAACCTGCTTTGTCCCCCTCCCCTTCCGCGGGAGTGTCGTCCCGACGCGCGAGTTGGCGAATGCCGTCACCAAAACAGATTGAAAAATGGACCGCCGCTACTCGGTCGTCGTCATCGCATTCCGTCGGTTCAGACGCAGATTTACCGCAAGAGTATTGGGATTCAATCCTGGCTGACGCGAGCGTCGGAACGAGTCCAGGCGTGCCAATTCAGCAGCGACGGCTATCGGAGATCCCTCGTCACGTTTTGCGGGTGACCTGCCAGCGCTGCAGTCGAATCGTTGAGATCCGAAAAGGCAGATGCGGTCGGGTCTTTCGATCAGCATGCAGTCTGGAAGGACGTCGGGCAGAAGTCGGCCGATCGGACATGTCAGAATCGTAGCGCGCGCTACGAGGAGGATGGCTGCTGGCTATCTTTCAAGAGCTCCTAAAGGATCCGCTCGCGATCGGTTTGTTACTCAATGGCGCTTAACCACCATCCAACACCCCTGTCCGGTGGCGATCGCAACGCTCTAAAGAAGGAGCTGGGCAAACGACTCCTTGAAATCGACGGGCAGGGCCAACCCGAAGGGGTAGGTCGTCGGAAAAGATCGGGGATGAAGGAGCCTTAACAAGCGGGACACGGATCGGGCTAACGACTTCACGCCGCCCGAAAAGCGGCCGGCTTCGAGTCCAGTTGAGAGGCCGCTGCCCGCTTTGGTGGCATCTGGCCCCTATCGAGCCCACGAGACGCGGCTTCCCGAAGTCTATCTTGTTGAGACGCTAGGCTGTCAGCCGGCGACCGCCGTCGTGCTGATCGTGTCGCCACGGTGGCGAGACTTGCCTGCCGATCGCCTGCAGATCATCCATCCAGGCAGCCGTTTGGTCCTCGACACCGGTAGCACACATCTCCTGCCCGGCGCCTACTATGTCGCTCTCCGTACTGGCACATCATCGCCACCGAGGAAACTCACTTTTCGCCGGCATCATCAGTCTGATCCCGACAGCCGCCTTCACAGGCATCCCGCAGTCGGGGCGCGCAGCACGCAAAGGCGTAGAGAGAGCGAAGCGTCTCCTTCTTGGCACTGTCGTGCAGCCCGCACCTCGTTCGTAATCAAAGCCTAAAGCTGCCGCGATCCGCATAACCTTTGGGCCGAATATCCAGCGCGGCGATCAGGTCCAGGCGCTGCTTCCGACAACCAAACTCGGGGTGATCTCCCACCTGGAGCCACGCTCCGTCACGGCGCTCAAGCCATCCGGATGCAAACACCTCGCCCGCCAGGAAACCGCCATTTGCCGTTCGGACCCAGCGTTCGCCGTCGATCGCAGGCCACAGAGCAACGTGGATTGATAGCTCGTCCCAATCCGCGTCGTGAACGCTGGCAATCGCCGCAATATCCTCGATCATGAATCGGTACGTTCGACCATCGTCCCCGTACCTCGGATCCAGCAGCGGCCAGCTGTTTTCTCCTGCACGCGGCGTAAACAATCCCTGGTCGATGCCAGCATTGATCCCGGCGACCATCACATTGCGCCAGGCCCGCCGCCTGCGGGACCCGTCGTATTTCACCTTGGTTACCCCCTTGGACGCGGTCGGAATCACGTCCGCACCCTCGTAGTTGAGGCGATCGAAGGAGAATCCGCGGAGGTCTTCGTCCGATGTCGGAACACCCGTCATCGCCGCGAGCCGGCTCAGGAACGGCAATTCCTCGAGCAATGCAAAGTCCGGATGCACCGGTGCACGCTCCAACATGCGGGCTCGCAGCGCTGCATGACTTGCAAAGCCGCATGCGGCTGCGATCGCCTCGGTCAGATGGGATGATTTGTAGTTCGGATAGCCCTGCCTAACCGCACGCTTCACGGACGTGAGCGCAGATTCAGTCAAAGGGATAGCGGTCAAAGGATCCACCTGTTCATATCGGCGGCCGATGTCCACAGATTACGCACCGACCTGGATATGACGGTCGATCCAAGGATTTGAAATAGTGCCCACTTTGACCCTGTGGCAGGTCCGGCGAGACGGCCGATTCGAAGAATGCACGATCTATCAGCCAGCTTTCAAGGACCTAGGCGCCTCAGGGCAGCCGCTCCATAGGGGTGTAACTTCCCGTTGACGGCTCCAATGCTGTTCGCGCGCTCGAGGAACATGACAAGCCGCCAGTGCACATCTACGTGCCAACCGATGAAACGGTTGGCGGAGCGCGCGGGCGCCTTACCTCGTCCGCTCATCGTCTCGCTTGTGACCGCGCAACTCGGCATCGATTCCCTGCTCTGCCTTGCGGCGACGGCTATTGGTGAGCTCCGAAAGCTCATTCTTTAGTGCATGCCGCCGGGTTTCAACGGCGGGCATGTCGTTCACGAATTGCCTAACCTGGCGCGCGAGCGCGTGATCTGCCGCCGCTCCAGAATGCTGCAGCTCGGCTGCGTAATCGAGATATCGCCGCCGGATCGCATCCTGACGTGACTTGATCTGCTCGTCCCAAGGACGTTTTGCAGTCGTGCCGCCCCTCACCTCCGAAAGCACCTCTTTCCGGGCGAGCCGGTCGACATCAGGTACGATTTTTCGCTTGCGCATAGCGAGCACCGCCCCGCGATCGGCCTTTTGAACTCGCCCGCGGGTTCGCCGCGGCGTTGCCTCGGCCGCTATCCCGCGAAGCCGGAGTTCGCCAGCAAATCGCTCCCGCCAAGCCTGCAGATCTGCCTTCCGAGGGTTGAGACGCTTGCCGTCGTGGCCCAGGGACCGGACGGTCAAGTGCACGTGGGGATGTTTGTCGTCGAGGTGCTGGACGAAGACATAGTCATGATTGTCCCCGAACGTTTCGATGGCAAATGCCCGGGCTGAATCCTTGACGGCGACGGCATCGGTGCCAGCCGGCATCGACAGAATGATGTTGATCGAAAGCGACCCATCACGGCGGCGCTTGTCGTCAAGGCCGGCATCATCCTCCCAGCGTTGCTGTAGGTCTTTCAATCCGGAACGACCGGCCAGACTCGCGCCCTGCTCTGTTTCCGCATCGAGCTCGCCGTTTCGCGTGATATACGCAAGGTGCGACTTGAGATGCGCCACGTCCTTGGTGCGGCCGGTGATCTTGACCATCACCTCTGGCGCTCGGCGCACGATCCGTTCGAGCTTCGCGCGCATAGCCGGCGTCAGGCGACTAGGAACCGCCGGATCGGGGATATCCCACTCGGCCCGCCGCGGGCGCCGATTGGGCGTTTCCCAAACATATGAGATCGGCGGAAGCTCGGAGGCCAGGTCTGCCGGCCGCGGCTTATGGCGCCGACTCATCGCCGCCCATCCCAATAATCCGCGTTGCCGTGCAGCGCATTGCGTAGTTGCGCGAGCTCTTTTTCGATGACCAACTGGGCCTCTTGAATTGCGGACAGATCGGGCTCGACCGCCCTGCCCTGCAGCACACTGGCGTTCGCTGCGCGCGCGATCTGATTGATGTTGCCGCCGATCTGGTTGAGCTCGCGAACAATCGCGCGGAGCGCCTCGTGCTCGCCTGGAGAATGCTGCACCGGTGATCCCAACCGCGAGCGCACCAATGCAACGATCCAGCCGGTTCGGGTCATGCCGCGCTGATGTGACACTTCCGCGAGCTGCCGCATCTCGCTCTCGCGAAATCGCACCGTCACCTTCTCCGGTCGCCCGACAGGCAGCACGGAGATGCGCGGCACTGGTTCAGCAAGTGCCTCAGCAATGAGACGCCGCAAGAGCGCGGATTTGCCGCCCTGGGTCGCTGCCAAAGCTGAGAACTCCGCAGCGACTTCGTCAGAGACGCGAAGCGAGATCAGAGCCATGCACTCCAATCCCAATCGCGATCTAATACATCGCTGGCGCGAAGCCTATCCTGCACTAGAAAAAGCGAATCCTTCCACTCCCTCCGTGTTGGTTCGAACCAACAGGCTCGGCATTCAAAGCTCGGGATTTGCTGCAGGTGAGATCCAACCCAGCCGACGATCGATGCGCAGAATTCCTCCGGGAATGGCGCCGCCGTCAGCCCCGGTGCTCTTATTCCACGAACGCCGCGCGTGGAGACCGGCAACATTGGCACCGGGTATGTGGACCGCGGCTTACCAGCAGCCTCCGGCCTCTCTACGGCGCTGTGGGGGGCGCGTTCGGCCTCCGGCTGCTGCGCTAACGCGCCATCCTTCGGATGGGAAATCCGCTCCGCCGGCATGCCAAGCGCAGCGGTCTTTCTGAGGAGACAGTCGAAGGCCAGCTTCATGCGAAAATGATCTCTTCGATGGTGATGGTCGATGCCGGCACCTCTTCCACTTCTTC
Organism: Bradyrhizobium sp. WYCCWR 12699; assembly: GCF_032144035.1. Classification (NCBI taxonomy): domain Bacteria; kingdom Pseudomonadati; phylum Pseudomonadota; class Alphaproteobacteria; order Hyphomicrobiales; family Nitrobacteraceae; genus Bradyrhizobium; species Bradyrhizobium sp. WYCCWR 12699. The sequence continues at coordinate 200,749 of NZ_JAVTJN010000004.1, read as the reverse complement.
TGCGCCATCGACCAACAGCACGGCATGGCGTGAGCCTTGAGACGCGAGCCGATCGACGAGAAGACAGCCCGCGCGATCTTGGTGGCGCACTCTGATCGTCACTGACGAACTCATTCGCTCATTTCGATGGACGGAAGACCTGGAGCTCTTCTCCGCGGCCGCCGTTACACGGTCTCTCTCTATGGGTCGCAATGCTACTTGCGGTGCGATCGGGCCTCGCGCCGATTGAGCTCCAGCGGCACCTTCGCTATCAGCATGGGAGCCCCCAACTCCGCTACGAATTTTGCGAGCCAGCTGGCGGGCGTGGGCGTCGGTGAAGCTCTCCTGTGCTGCACATATGGTCTCGACGGCGTTGGGCTGCTCACGCCAAGCCTGGTAGAGTTCATACACTGCACGGATTGACGAGCCCGCAAGCTTCGACCGGAGAAATTCCGGCATACCAGGCGGCGGGATCGCTCCTGATGGAAGCTGGGTTCATTGTCGCCCCGGCTTCTTCCTTCCCGTTCGCGTGCTATCACGATTGCATCGTCGGCTATTCCTGGAGCGCCTGCAGGCGGCGTTCGATGGCACCAAGCTCCAGTTGTTCGGCCATCTCGCGCACCTCGTCGAGCCAGCGGCATTCGCCCGCCATCTAAACGCCCTCCGCAAGGTCGAGTGGGTCGTCTACGCCAAGCGTCCCTTCGGCGGACCAGAACAGGTTCTGACTTATCTCGGGCGCTACACTCATCGCGTTGCGATCGCCAACGGCCGGCTTCTTACCTGTGAGCAGGGCCACGTCCGCTTCCGGTGGAAAGATTATCGCGCCGGGAACAAATCCAAAGTAATGACGCTCGACACTGAGGAGTTCCTTCGTCACTTTCTGCTTCACATATTGCCGAAGGGGTTCCGCCGCATCCGTCATTTTGGTTTCCTGGCGAACGCCTGCCGCGCCGCCAAACTCGCGCGCATCCGAGCGGCACTTGAAGCCCCGCAGCCACCTCCGCCTGCCGAAGCTGTCGACTATCGTGAGCGCTGCGCCATCCTCCTTGGTCACCGCCTCGACGTGTGCCCCATCTGCGGAGGCCGCATGGTCGAGATTGGGCCTGCGCCGCGTGCGCCGCCGCGACGCGCACCTCGCTGCGATACATCATGACCGACTACCTCGACTTATTCGCTCCCACTGCACGTCAAGCGACGCAGCAGCGCGCGCGGGAGGGACCTGTGGGCCGGTGGGGCGATCGGGCGCGCGGTGGTCACGCGTTTGTCCTATCGTCGGCCCGCCGGCGCAAGCTGTCGCCTCACCTCCGAGGACACGACCGCCGTGAGCTCCTCGTTCAACTGCGCCGCGATTGAATTTGCCACCCGCAGATTCTCTTCCTTCTTAGTGGCGGCCAGACGTTGCGCTTGCTGAAACACTGAGGCTGCGAAAGCAACCGCGGCGTGTTCCTCCGCTTGCCCACCACTATTATTGAGTTCGGCGGGGAGCTCGAACGATCCTCCCGTCTTGCCGTCCAGAAAATCCCAGCAGGTCCGAAATAAGTGGCGATAGCCTTGGGTTGCTTCCGGCCCCCTATCGACGACGCCGGCTTGCTTTGCGTACTGAAAATCCCGCTCATAACCGAGCTCTGTCAAGAGCTTCGCCCCAACCAGGTCGGTCACGACTTGCATCTCTTCGATGCTCAAGTCAGTTTGCCAAGCCTCCACTGAGCGGTCATCGACGGCCTTTCGCTCCAGGATCTTGCGATCTCCGAAAGTGCTGGAGCGGAGATAGTCCGTCTGCCCCCCCGGCGCCGATCCCGTCTCGGTCGGAGTGTAACCGAGGCCGGCAAGCACGCGCCGAATTTCGTCATCGGGGTGCGCCACAAGGGTCTCATAGTGGACCACCTGCGTCTGAGGTCGACTGCGGTATGCTGCTAGCGCAGGCAGGCCCAGGACAAGATCTGCGAGAGAAGATGCGATCGCGGGCGTGGGCTGGCCCAACGCGATATCGGCGAGACACGATGCGATGGCGGGCGGGGAACTTGCGGCCAGCAGAGGGACGCCCCATGTCGTCTTCAGTGATGCGGCGATGGCGTAGGGGTTACGCATGAGAACGAGACGCGGTGCTTCCGGATAAAGGGAATCCAAAAAGTCGAGCACCGTCCAATAGCGCGGCGTCTTGTCTATGAGAGTGCGTTTGCCTGCAGCAGCTAAATACTGGCAATAAGCTGCATCGGAAAAAGCGCGGGTAACGATCATCCGATCTATTCGCCCCAAGAACTGCGAGGTTGCGCTTTGAACCAATGATGCGCCGGCTGGGTGGCGGTGGTCGACTTTACCGAAGGCCTCAAGTGCCAACATGAGCCACGGTTCAGGCGGAGCCAAAATATCCGGGTGCCGCTGCAGCAAATGCGCTAGCAGCGTCGTCCCCGAGCGGGGAAGACCGAGCAAAAAGCACACCGCAGGCGCATGGCTTACATCGCGGTTCATCATTCAACAGCCTATCTTGGACAGACCGAGCGTCCGTCTTAAAACCTTCGTCCGGTAGAAAGAGACAACACCAGCAATGGCAATCCAGATAGGGTCAACCATCCCTATCCTCAGATGACGTGACATCCGCGAGGATGACATCATGCCGCGACAACATTCGATGGCCCTTGTGGCAGCTTTGGCTTGTTCGCTGCATGAGCGCCTACTGCGCGCTTCGGATGGACGCGCGCCATCTCCGATTGGCAATGCGTACGTAGATTGCCCGTTGTTCAGGTTTGTTGCAGATAGACCGTAACTCTCATCGATCCCATTCGTAGCGGAAATGGAAGACGACCCTATCCCTGTTTCGCATGATCTGGGTGCCATGAATTCAATCCATTTAGCCAGCCACAGCACCGCACCTGAGATCGGCTGCGCCCAGCTCCTTTCGGGGCCGGAGCCTCCAAGCATCGCCCCGCCGCGCGGAGCTAAGCCATATTGAGACCATCAGAAAAGCTATACCGTGGTTTATCGGAAATAAGCGGCAAAGCGACCGCGGAAGCCCGTCGCTTCGAGCCGCCACGATGCCATTCCCTCGCCAGCCAAAGAAGACGGTAGCTCATCTCGATGTCTAAGTGCGCCATCTGAACCCAATATCCGCCATTCGTAGGATCGGCAAAACTCAATAGTTTTGATGGAGCACATCCATACCGTGGATTGATGGCTTAACCGGCCAACGGCCTCTGCATCCAAAGAGACACGGCCGTGCTCTGCCTGTCATCTCGCAAGGAACAGAGCAGGGGTGCCGAAATCATTCCCGCATCTTCGGCATCCCCTTAAGCGCTCTTCTACTCCACACCATCATGCTCGTCGGCACGCGATCAGCCGCGCGAGCCCTCCAGAAGAGCAGGGAGCATCTCAAATGCCAGACCACCGCCGGCTGCCGCCGCGATACTTGCGGAGCCCCGAAGCGGCACGCTTTCTCGGCCTGTCCGCCGAACTTTGGAAAAGCATCGCACATACGGTACGGGGCCGACTTATCGCAAGCTCGGTGGGCTCGAAAACCTCGAAGCCTTGGTGGACCGCGGAGCCAAGAAATCGACCAGCGATCCCGGCACAGGAACGGTCTTGCTCGCAAAGCGGCAAATACCGCATTCCTTATGTGTCGCGCGCCATGGAAAACTGCCCCCCATATTGCCTCAGATGACAATGTTACCGAAGTCACCCTGGTGTCTTCTGGATCGACTGCCGCGAGTCGGAGCAAGCCGCTCGCGAAGCTCGCCCCCCAGAGCGCCGTAGCGAGCGAGCGGCTTGCGGTGCTTCAGCGAAAGAACCTGTCAGGATTAAATACGAAGGCGCGAAGCTTGGACCGATAGTGTGATCTCTGTGTTGCTGATGAGCTGTCGAGCGGCCTTTGATCGCCAATTCTTCACCAATCGCTGCACCGTGCGCCGCTGATGGCCGCTGAACCGACCGGGCGCATGCGCTTCCAGCAGGGAGAGAAGATCGACCGCAGACAAGTGCGGAGCTGCGGCGAGCCATTCCTCGATGATGGGAATGTATGGGTCGAGCATCGATGGCCGACGTGGCACAGGCTTGCGCCGCACATAGCGACGCCGATGAATGCCTCGCTGCTCACCCTGTTTCCAACCATCGCCGAGCTCTCGGGCAAAGGCCGCCAAATCACTGTGCCCCTGCGCGACAGTCATCGCTGACTTTCCAGCCCGTTGATCGACACGCTTACCCAACTCATTCTGAGCGTCCCGCATCTGTGCCAGCAATGCCACAGGATCAAGCGTCCGGTAAATCTCCCGCAGCCGACCTTTGAATGCCTCATTGAGCCTCGGGTGGACCAATGCTTTTTCGTACGGCGTAGCGGGAGGAAGATAGCACTTGATCATCTTGGCACCTTCGCGGTGCTTCTCCTTCAGCTTAAACGAGGGCTGGAAGAAATTGATGTATAGCCGGGCCGCCGCAAACAGGCGAACCAATGAACGGGCGGCATCAATGCCTTCAAACCGCCCGTAGCCCACCAGGCGGCGAACGATAGCTCCGTTCTTTTGTTCAACGAATGCCTGATCGTTCTTCTTGTAGGCCCTGGAACGAGTGACTTCGACATCGTGAGAACGGCACCACGACACGACCGTGTCGTTCATGAAGGCGCTGTCGTTGTCAAAATCGAGCCCCCGAACGGGCCAGGGAAATAGGTTCTGCGCGCTCGAGAGCTTCGACCACAAGAGCTGCTTCACGCACAACAAGCGGAAAGCATTCGGTCCACCCGCTGATCTGATCTCGCGCTTTGCGCGCATGCTGATCTTCCCTGCCATACCTGCCACCGAACTGATTCGGCAGCTCCGCCCCAGACACGGCAGAGAAGTTGTCCGGTAACATTTTTAGTGAGGCAATGCGGGGGGTCAGTTCCGGATGGCGGGAGCCGGTGACCATGTCGAATGACACATGCTCTGCTTGTGGGCAACAGCGCGGTCGACTCGATCTGTTTCACTCATTCCCGGCGATCTGGCGCCGCACGGATCCACGCCTCGCTTGAATAGCAACTGATGGAGCATTTCTATTATGGAGTTCGGTTGATCTCTCCTACTGAAACCATGACACTATTTAAATTCGCATAATTAATTATGGAATACTTTCGCAATTCTTGGAATATGGTCGAGTATGATCTCGGATTACTTTGATATACTTCCACTGACATTTTGTCCAGATCAGCCGACTTGTGGCGTGTCGCACGCCGGCTCCGAGCCCGGAAAGTGCCGCTGGACGTAACCGCGACGGGCGTTGCGCCTGAGCCAGGACTCAAGAGCCTCGACGGCTTGAACAGATCGAGTCGCCGTCGACCGCGCCCACCGAGACGGCCCCATTCGCGCACCAATGCCGTATCGCCAAAGAGCGTCGGCTCAATCGTGAGCACATAGAACCGCGCCATGTTACGGGCCGGATCGCGACGCTCGAGCACGAGATATTGCACGGTGAGTTCGGACATGCGCCAGAATCGCAGCCGCCGAATCGACCGTCCAATTAAATAAATGAATCGATCAGCGCCAACGATTCAAAAATTTCATGCTGACAACGAGACAGGTCGCGGCGAGGCTCGCGATGGGCGACTGAGCTGAGGCGCGCTCCGGCCTCGCTGGGTGGCAGCGTCTCCCCTGGAGAAGCCGTCTGAACAAGTTGCCATCGCATGGCCGCCAGGTAAATGGAGGGTTTCCTCCTCCGACCCCATGCGTTGCGCAAGACTTTCTCGACTTGCGCGACGAGCTTCGCCCTGTGCTCGGCAGGCAGTTTGTCCAGATTGATCTGCTTCCAGCGTATAGCCGGCAGGTCCGCCGCGCCAGGGACGCCCAGCAGGCTCCAATCCGGCTCGCCGCGCTTGAGGTCCGCCATCACGGCGAATGCGCAGGAGACATCGATATATTCTTCTCAACGGCTGCCTTCTCTGGATCCCAAACTAGAATCCAACACTGACCTTATCGGAATGCTTTGCGAGCTACCTTTTCAAGGTCTGCGGCCGCACTTGACGACCAGCCGTTCCGCTGAGCCCATCGGCGGACCTCAACTGGATCAAACGAATGCCCTTCCTGACGCAGCTGCGCGATTGTGCGCTCTGCGTGTTTCTTGTCTGAGGGATGATTGAGACCCGTACCCAAATTGACGGCTTGGGTCAGGCTCTGCAGCGCCTCCTCCACGGGCTCGGGCAAACTAACGGTCGGTGCCGGTGCAGTAGTGGCTCCTACGATCTGAGCTCCCCATGTCGCTCGCCAGTTTTTGCCGTCGGTATCGTTCCAAGGAAGGTAGACGATCGCTTGCGCGCCGATCGCATCGTCCAGCTTGTTCATGTCTTTGTCCGAGATGTGGCCGCCGATCAGCAGCCCATCTGACCAACTCCCCCGGGAGGTCTGCGCACTTTCCAACTTCATCTGAACGCCCTGCGCCACCAGAACGGGTTGCCCCTTGACGAGCGCCTTTACGACGTTCGGTCCGAGGAATTCGGCCACGATGGTCCGATCGAAGCCGCCCTTCTGCGGCACCACCAACGTCACGCTGGAGATATTCCTTTCCTTGCAAATTTCGAGGACGCTCTTGAAAGCGAGCCGGACCTGGTCCGGCGACCGCTCAACGACATATCGCGCGACTGATGCCACCTATTGTTCCCCTTTAATAGAAAAGCGACCGATCAAACGTAGTTGCTTTGCAAAAAGTTGCATCGCGAATGCGAGTGGTCCTTCGACAATGAGCGAGCGTCGCTTCATGTCTCCCGCCATGCTCTACCGATTTCCCAAGAGCTTGGTTCGAATGAGACTGAATAACTCGGCCTGATACTGCGCATCATGCAGGGCCTGATGATCGCCCTTCAACCGAGGCGACAGGCGCTCCGTCATTTTGCTCGATCGCGTATCGGCCCAATCGCACCCCGTCGCACCCATGAAAAGCGCCTTGATGTCCAAAGCCGTGAACCCGAATGGATTATCGCCCGTGAACCGATGGAAATAATAATTTACGAATGACCAATCGAACGGCGCGTTGAGCCCGACGAAGACGACCGAGCCGTCTTTTTCAACAAGCGCGTCGAGCCACTGCGCGAAGGCCCGCATCGCCTCCGCCGGTTCGAGCCCGTTCTTGGCAAGCTCATCCAGCGACAGGCCGGAAACCTGCAGGGCTTTCGGATCGGCATTGCGATTGATCGGCTTCAATTCGCAGGAGAAGGTCTTTGCCGGATCGTTGACAACGCAGGCGCCGATCGACAGAAGGCTGTACTCACCGGGGATCGGCCCGGCGGTTTCAACGTCGACTGAGACGAACACTTCGGTTTTACGCCTCATGAGATCAATGGCTCCGCCGGCACGAGCGAGGGTCGCGTGCGGATCGCCTGCCAATGTTCGCGGAAGGCGCGCCGGCGATCCTCGGCCGCGCCGCTGTTCTTCCAATGCAGGCCAGAGAGCGTGGTGATGTCAAACGGCAGGTCCGAGCCCTCACGCGCCGTCACCATAGTAGGCAGCCCGCGACCCAGAGCATATCCCAGCTCGAGGAAACAATTCGATCGTCCGCCGGTAATGTCGGCGATCACGACGGCGCTGCGGTGCAACTTGGCGAAGATTTCCTGATCGATACGGGCATGGTCGTGGGCTTGCCGGCCGTCGATGACGACGAGCCGGTAGCCAAGCTCGTTCTCGATCACCGGCTGCACGACGGTGTCGAAAAAGTCCTGCACGTCGGCATAGTCCGGCAGCGCCGGATTCAGCAGCCGCACCGCGAAGGCCTTTGGTCTTTCCAGGGACTCGAGCAGGTCGACGAGGACCGCGACGCGATCGGGGATGGACTGGCGCGGCGGAAACCGGATCTTGTTGAGCCAGTCATGGGCGTCGCCGTCATCCGCAACCTGGAACAGGCGGCGGGTTTGGCTGCTAGTCAATCCGAAGCTGTAGAGCCGGCGAGCGCCCGCCGTTTCCGGCGACACGGGAAGATTGAGGGGAATGATCGGCTTTCCGGCATCGTGGTAGAGATTTGCGAGGTAGAGGACCCCTTCCGTCCCCCCGAGCGCGACAAGAATATCGCCGAAGCGGGCCTGGGCTTCCATGCGCTTGCTGGCCATGTTCCAGTGCGCGGCGTTCTCGATCTTGACCATTGGCGAGCTGCGCAGCTCGTCCCATAGGTCGGCATACTCAGCCGGGACCTGATCTTCGCTCTTGTGGTGCTGCACGGCGACCGCGAGCGGGCCCGGAACATTCGCCGGGCGTGACGCGAGGCTCTCCCTGAGCGTCTTCCAGATCAGCCAGTCGAAGCAGATCGGAAGCCCGTCGGATTTGCGCAGAGGTTCAGCGTCGACAGGCACGACGAAATTCGCACCGCGACGGGCCAATTCCTTGACCAGCGCAGCAACGAGCTCGCGGGCCTGATTGACGTCGGCGGTCGAGGCGATGGCAAGGTCTTCGACGATGCTGCCGGCAATGTGGATGCGCCGGCCGAACAGAGGGGAGCGCGCCATCAGCGATCCTCCATCACCGGCGACGCGGTGATCGCCGCGGCGGCGAGCTTGAGTTGATCGAAGCGCAGTGGCCCGCTCGGGAAGGCCTTTGCCAGCGCGGCCGGATAGAGCCTCGTCCTGATATCCGAATAGGTCCAGGACGGCTTGCCTGCCCGCGCTCCGGTGGCTTCGACGAGCTGCGATAGCTGAATGGGCGTCAGAGACAACCCGGCCAGATCCATCGTGAGCAATTGGCGGCGCTCGTCGTCCGTTGGACGGCGGAACTCCTCGATGATGGCGGCGCGGCGGCACAAGGCAGGATCCAGGACCGACAGCCGGTTGGTGCACAGGATCACCACGATCCGGCCGCCGTACTGGCGCAGGTCATCGACGCCCTGAATGAGCGTGTTCACCGCTACCTTGTCTTCGTGGTGGCTGTGCTCCTGGGCGCGCGAGGCGGCGAGGCTGTCGCCTTCGTCGATGATCAGGACCGCGCGGCGGTGCTTGCCGGCCGATTGAATGACCTTCTTGAAGGCTTCCGCGATCAATGTTCCCATCTCGCCGACCATGCCGCTGCCGCGGACGCGGTTACTCAGCTTGAACAGGATCGAATCTTCGCTTCTGGCCTCGATTACCAACTTGTTGGCGATGCACTCCGCTGTTGCGGTCTTGCCGGTGCCGACATCGCCGTGAAAGATCACCAGCGGATACTGCTCGGCGACGAGATCGCAGATCGGAAGGCTCTTGCCGTGATTCTTGTGGCTCCAGCCCGCCAGCTCGCGGACATTCAGCAGCAGACGAAGCTGATCGTGGACCCGCGCATATCGGGTATCGAACCCCAGAAGGGTCTTCTCGCGTTTGGCCAGCGTATCGCTGGGCAGCGGCGTCTCGCTGTCGAAGATGCTGGGTTGACTCACGAGGCCCAATCCTTGCGCTGCATGCCATAGGCATTGCTGACATAGTTGCGGCCGCCAGCCGACGAGAGAGCGGCATGGCTGGTATCGTCGTAGCAGGTCACCCAACCGATCTTAAGCTTACCTTTCGTGGCTTCGCGTGCGGCACTGGTGTAGTCGTCGGTGTAGCTCAGCACGACACGAAGCTTGGCCCCTGCGACCTTCGGCCAAAGAACGCCGCCGGGCCGGCTCGTAGACAGCGAGCCGGCGTCGGTATCGACTTCGAACCTGACGGCCTTGATCTCGACCCCACTGCTGATCAGCGTGACGTCGACCCATTTGAGGTAGCCGTCCTTGGCCAGGACCTCGATGTCATGGGCGTAGTTGCGAGCCTCCTCCGGAGTCCAGCAGCCGGTGCTGTCCGCGATCATCACGAGATCGGCGTTGACGCGCCGAACGACGTTCTCGATGTCGACGTAGGTGTAGGTCGCGCTCGCGCTTCTGACCTGGGTCATGCTCATCTTCAGTCCTCCGTCTTGAATCGAGGGCCGAAGATCTCCTTCCAGACCTCATTGTCGTTCTCGGCCGATGCAAAATTGGACGTCTCCCAGGCCTCCTGGGCGGCGGCGACGATCTGTTTCCGCTCGTCCTCGGAAATCCGGCTGGTCACGTTGTTGAGGCTGTAGACCGGATCGAGAATGACCACCGGATCGCAGAACGTCGTGAATGGCGCGACATTCTCGGGAAACTTGATCTCTTCCTTCAACTGCGACTGCGCGACGTAGAGGAGGAAATTGCGAAAGCGCTGTTCGATGCTTGCACCGTTGCCCTGCTTGGCGAGGACATGCGCCATGATCAGCTCGATGGCGAAGGACTTCAGCGGCTTCAGTTCCGCCTGGTTGCGCCACTTCTTGGCCATGCGCACCAAGGTGCGGAAATCCGCGTCCTGGTCCTTGCGATCGCGGACGAACTTGATCTGGCAAGGCGCGCAGGTCTGCGTCTTCGTGCCGTCGTGAATGTCGAACTGCCAACCGTAGCCGGCGCGGTTCTCGTCTTCGATGACCGGCACGATATCAACGCTGAGGCCCGTGCCCACGAAGGTGACGGTCGCCGCCTTGCGCTGGATCTCAAAATCCTCGACCGACTTGTTCGGATACTGCTTGATCAGCAGCGCGTAGATCGTGTCGTTCAGGCTATCCAGCGTCTCCTTGCTGACGTCTCGGCCAGAAATGTAAAAAACGACATCGACATCGACCGGATCGACAGCGGTCTTCCGCAGAATCGTGTATTTGGCGAAGGCCGGCCTTCACGACCTTAGTGATCTTGATCTCGGTCTTGTCGCGAACGGTCTTGCGGAGTTCATCGATCAAGCGATCGACCTGCTCGTGGTATTCCTTGCGCTTGTCGGCAGGCAGGCGCAGCACGTTGCTGTCGTAGTACCGCAGTTGAGTATTGTTCAACATCGCTGCTCGATTCCTGCTGGTCGGTTTCGCCGGCGGCTGGCGCAAAAGTACGCCACAGTGGAACTTGTCCGACCCAGACCGGTTTACAAATCCGGGACAATGGAGCGGTATGCGGGCCATATAGGCTCAATTTTCCGCGCATCAAGGGTTTTTGGTTTACAAATTTGTGCCCATATCGTACTTCTGTAAACTGAGACGCAAAGGAGGCCCAGATGATCGGACACAAGCTTAAGGTCGCACGGTCGGCCTCGGGCCTGTCGTTGCGTGGCCTCGCTGACGCCATGGATGGCATCGTATCGGCCCAAGCCATTGGCAAATATGAGAGAAACGAGGATATGCCGAGCTCGCGGGTGCTGATCGCCTTGGCGGCGACGCTCCACGTGACGGAGGATTACCTGCTCAGCGAGGACGAACTTGCCCTTGAGGGCGTCGAGTTCCGCAAGAAGGCGGGCACGTCGTTCCGGGAAGAAGCCGCCCTCGAAGCCCGCGCGATTCACATGCTGGAGCGCTATCTCGCGATCGAGGACCTGCTCCAGATGCGCAGCATCGATTGGGAGCAGCCACGCAGCGCACCACATCCGGTGGCCGATGTCCGGGACGCCGAAGATGCGGCTCGCTCTGTCCGCGAAGACTGGGGTTTGGGAAACGATCCCATCCCGCAGCTCGCCGAGCTTCTGGAGGAGCGCGGGATCAAGATCCTGTCGCTCGATCTCGACGATATCGACGGGCTTGCCGCCAAGGTGCGACGCAAGGACCGCAACGCTGCGCGAGTAATCGTCATCAAGCAAAGCACGTGGTCGGAGCGGAAGCGCTTCAATCTCGCCCATGAGCTCGGTCATATGGTGCTGGCCCCATCCCCCGGCGTCGATGAGGAAAAGGCGGCGCATCGGTTTGCCGGCGCCTTCCTGATGCCGGCCGACGTCCTTCGGGCCGAAGTTGGGGTCAGCCGATCGTCGATCAGTCTTGGCGAGCTGGTCGCGCTCAAGAAGCGTTTTGGCGTCAGCATCCAGGCCATCGCCTATCGCTGCAAGGATCTCGGCATCATCAGCCAGTCCGCTTTTGGCCGGCTGTTCAAGATCTTCGCGGAACGGGGATGGCGGACGGCGCCCTATGAAGAGCCAGGCCGGATGAAGCCTGAACTCGAGGAGCCGAAGCGCTTCGAGAGGCTTTGCTATCGTGCGCTGGCCGAACGAGTCATCGGCGAAGCCCGGGCCGCTGAACTGCTGGGAATAACGGTTCGCGAACTGGACGCTCGTCTGGATCAAGTTGCGGCGTAAGCACCTTGGCGGTCCTCGTTTCCGATACCTCGGTTTTGATCGATCTGGAGCGAGGCGCCTTGCTCGAGGACCTGTTTCGTCTCCCTTTTGAGTTTGCGGTCCCCGACCTGCTCTTTGTTCGAGAGCTGGCCGGGGACCTGGGCGATCGCCTTACTGCGCTCGGCCTACGGGTCGAAGAGCTGTCCCCGGCAGAATTGACCCGCGCGACGACAGTCCGCGGCAACGCGCTCATCTCTCCACGCCGGACACGTTCGCGTTTGCCATCGCGGAGGCCCGCCAATGGACGCTTCTGACCGGCGACGGAGGGCTGCGCGAGTTGGCGACCTCGGTCGGGCTGCAAATGCACGGCGTGCTATGGATTTTCGACCAGCTCGCCGACGGCAACCACTGCGAACTGAGCCGACTGCACGCGGGTTTAACTGCCATTTCCAGGCATCCTCGCTGCCGGCTTCCAACGACGGAAGTTCGGCGACGACTGACCCGGTTCGGCGCGTGAACGATCCACCACGCCCCCCCCCCGAAGACGACCGCGAAAGCGCCGAGCTCACGCCAGAGGTCGTATCCATACCCCCTGCCCGCCGGGACGGTCTCTGGACCATCGAAACCGGCGGCGCAAAGTCAATAGGCGCAAAATCCCTCGACGCTCGGCCTAGGTCCCGAGGAGGTTGGACCATTCTCCTTCATCAAGAGGAAGAAGTTTCATTTTGCCATCAAGCCCGACATGCAACTCAGACCAAGGGCTGCTGTCGCCCTGGCGCGCCAGCTGTCGACGAGGGAGTTTTAGGTCGATGGCGCGATAGACTCTCGCACTTCAATGCTAACGAAGGGCAACATCGTTCCTGGCGAACGCGAACCTCATAGGCGGCTCGCCGCTTTCTATCGGTCGTAGTGTTTGCCGCCGGTGCTGATTTGATAAAGGGTCGCCGAATAAGGAAGACGCAGGAGAATGGGACCTTCCTTCGTGACCTTGCCGAGGACGGCAGCCTGGCACAGGAGGCTGACACCACCCATTGTTCGGTCGCAAAAGGCGTCCGCGCTGTCGATAAAGTTCAGCTTTGTAAGGCGAGCTATGACGACGGTCCGCCCCTCGGGTAACGCGCCAATAGGCTGGACAACAAAGATGGTGATGAACTGCGCGCCAATGATGAGCGCTAGAAGGAGCGCACCAATACCGAGTCAGGCTTTCACCCTCCCCTCCGTCTACCTTGAATAATCTATTTCGGCATACTCGGCGCCGACCCGGGTCGCCATGATCAGGCTTCTCACCCGAGGTGGCGAATCCGGCTTGCAACATCGACGCGCGTTCAGCGGATAGGCGCATCGCGCGCCTTTTCTCGAGCAAGCTACGATCGGCAAAGACGATGTGGGCAAATCTCGCCAAGCCTGCCTCGCGCATCTTCTTGCCGCCAGAGGCGGTGATAAAGACGAGAACGATATTGCGGTTCATGCCCTCAATGCGCAAATCCGACAAACACAACAGCGAGCATTTCTGAGCGTCTGCTGTTGGAATAGGTGGTAGCCATTTTGGCGGCCGCGTGTCGTATGGTGGAGACCATCATACCTCTAGCCACGGCGGGACTTACATCGGCGGCTCGGGCTCTTCTCATAAAGGCGGCTCCTACCGAAATCCAAGCACCGGAAACGTGTACGGCACGCATAGGTAGGCGCGTCCACTGTTCGATAGGCGGCTGAGCTGAAGCCCGCAAGCTCTGGGCTCGCTGGGTGGCGGGCGTACCCCAAAAATTCTCTCAACAAGTTGCTACGAGCGTGCTCGACTGAGATCCCCTCCTCCGACCTCAGGCATTGCGCAAGACCTTCTCGAGCTGCGCGACGAGCGTCGCCCTGTGCTCGGCAGGAAGCTTGTCCAGATTGATCTGCTTCCAGCGCACCGCCGGCAGGTCCGCTGCGTCAGGGACGCCTAGCAGGTTCCAATCCGGCTCGCCGCGCTTGAATCCCATGAGGAAGTCCTTGCGAGCTTGCCGCATTTTTCCCGCGATTTCGGCGATCAGCGTTTCCCGGGTTTTGAGCAACTCGTCCAGGGTCACTTCATCGGCGGTCATGCCCTCAAAGCCGTGCGTGAATTCGTGCTGGATGTCCTTGCGACGAGGAACCACGACCTCGGAGATCGGCCGGTCATGGCTGATGAGGTAGACAATGAACGCTTTGCGGAGATCGTCCGTGATGCCTTCGTTGGCGAGCAGATCGCGGACATCGAAGAGGTCGCGCGGATGCTGCCGGTCGAGCGCCGCGACAAGCTTGCCGGCGTATAGATCGGCGAACGAAACGACTTTCATCTGCGCGAAGCCGAACGTCTCTTCGACGCTCGGCGACACGTCGCGCAGCTCCGGCTCGAAGACGCAGCCCCTGATCACCGGCGTGATCTCGATCTTGATCTGCGCGTCGCCTTTCTGGACGGTCAGCTTGGTGACGATCTTTTCACGGGGATTGACGACTTCCGTCAGCCGCGCGCCCGGCAATCCTTTCCTTATGGCCTCTGTCATGCGCTTCATCGCCGCATCTATCGCCGCAAGAGATTCGGGACGCGGAGCCACCGGCAGATATGTCAGGTCGATATCGACCGATAGGCGCGGCATATCTCGGTGGAAGAGATTGATGGCGGTGCCACCCTTGAGCGCAAAATCGGGCTCCGCCGCGACGAACGGGATCGTCTCGATCAACAAGGCCACTTGATGCCGATATTTTTCAGACAGGGGCATTGAGGTCGTCTGGGATGGTTATGAGGTATTTGGTGTCGAGTTTGCCGCCCTTGACGAGCATGCGCTTTCCCGTGCCGAGATTGACTTTCGACTTGTCGATCTGTTTGAGCCAAGCGTGCTGATGTCGCTCCGCGAACCAGAAAAACAATCGTTTGACCTTGACGCTTTTGCAGTCGTTCAGAAGCATTTGCAGCCGCCGGGGGCTCAGGCTCCTCAAGCCTTCCGCCAGTGCATCGACGTGATGGAAGCTTTCGTGGCGGGGCAATTCGTCGAGCAGTTCGAGAAACGCGCGTTCGGGCGTCGATACCGTGAGAGGCCAGTCGAATGGTCCCGGTATTTCCCGCGTTGTCCCCGACTCTGATGTGGGCAGGCTCCCGTGCGTTTTGAACAGGCTTTGCGTGCGGTGAACGCGGAATTTCTGTTTGAGCGGAAGTTTGCCGAGCCAGCCGGGAGCAGACCGCGTTCCGTATAGATGTATGGTCGAAGGACCCGTCTGGCTCAGGTAGTGGCCGAAGCCTTGCACTTCGATGGCGGTGCGTCCGCCAACGACGAAGTCGGAGCCGAGCAATCGCTGGAGTGACACGACGGCGCCCTGCCAGGAGAGTTCACCGAGCGGGCGCTTGAAGGTTCCCCGCGCCGGCTGAACGAGCCAGCCGGCCGATACGTATTGGCTGCGCAAGCTGGTGGAATATCCATGTCGTTCCATCCAGGCGGCATCGACCAGAAGTCCCTGCGGAAGGGTCCTTTCGAGCCTGTTTAGCTTTCTGTCCTTTTGCTCAGCCATACTAAGTAAACTAGCGCATATTCAAACTATATCCAAGGTTTAAGTTCTATCCATTTCCCATGGCCAGACTAAGTAAAATCGTCGTCATACAAACTCACCTCGGGATCCAAAGTTGACGCGCGTTCCTATTTTGTTCTATTCTGGACTACATTCGTGCGAGGCTGCTCGTGCACGCGTTCGGGTAGATCGACGTGTCGGTGGAAAACCCGCCGGCCAAGGTCGAAATCGACGACGCGTATGTGGACATGAAGTCGAGCGACATCGCAATCACGCACAGATCATGTTGAATCCGGTTGCAACGATGATGGGGAATTCATGAGTTTCAAAGCAACCGGCGCTTCGCACGAGGCGACCCTACATTGCCCCAACTGCAATCACGAGATCCGTCTGACGGAGTCATTGGCCGCTCCCCTCCTCGCTGAAACCCGTCAGCGCTTTCAACAGCAGCTGGCCAGCAAAGATGCAGAGATGGAGCGTAAGACAGAGGCACTGCGGCTGGAACGCGAGCAGGTCGCTAAGGACCGCGAGCAAATCGAGGATCACGTTGCGAAGCGATTGACCGCCGAACGTGCCCAGTTGGTCGCGGCCGAAAGCAAGAAGGCGCGAGAGGCGGCCGCCGCCGAGCTGCAGGCGAAGGAAGCGGAAGCTGCGGAGCTGCGAGCCAACCTGCTTACCAACAACGCAAAGCTTGCCGAGGCCCAAAAACAGCAAGCCGAACTGATGCGACAGCAGCGCGCACTCGAAGAGGAAAAGCGCGAACTCGACCTGACAATAGAGAAGCGCGTGCAGGCCTCAATCAGCGAAATCCAGATCAAGGCCAGGCACGAAGCCGACGAGGCTGCGCGCTTGCGCGTTGCCGAGAAAGACCAGACCATCGAGTCGATGACGCGCACGATCGAGGAACTTAAGCGAAAGGCCGAGCAGGGATCACAGCAATCCCAAGGGGAAGTGCTCGAACTCGAGCTCGAAGATCTTCTGCGCGGACGCTTTCCGACAGATTCGATTGAGCCGGTGGGAAAAGGTGAGCTCGGGGCGGACGTAATTCAGCAAGTAAATGGTGCTATCGGCCAATCTGCCGGCATCATCCTTTGGGAAACTAAACGCACCAAGGCATGGAGTGACGTGTGGCTCGCCAAATTACGTGACGACCAGCGCCGTTCCGGCGCCGACGTCGCTCTGATCATCTCCCACGCGCTGCCGAAACAAATCGAGCAATTTGACCTCGTCGACGGCGTATGGGTGGCTCATCCGCGTTGCGCATTGCCGGTCGCCGTGGCGCTCCGCCAGGGTCTGATCGACGTGAGCAGCTCACGCCTCGTTCAGCAGGGCCAGCAGACCAAGATGGAGCAGGTCTATCACTACCTGACAGGCACGAAGTTTCGACAGCGGGTCGAAGCTGTCGTTGAGAAATTCAACGATATGCGCGAGGATCTCGACAAGGAGCGCAAGTTTATGGGCCGGCCAATGGGCCAAGCGGGAAACCCAAATCCTGGCCGTCATCGATTCGACCGTGGGCATGGTCGGCGACCTGCAGGCAATTGCCGGCAAGGCCATGCCGGAGATTCCCAGCCTAGATGCTCCGCTGTTGTAGAACGCTGTCGAGGCCGAACGGAAAACTGGGTGATCCGTCCCCTACCCTCTTTGCGCTGCATCCAGCGATTGGGCTCGATCGCCATTGATGGCGAATACTAAAGCGGAAAACGATCAGCTGTTGCGACGATAGATAAAGGTGACCGGCTTCAAACGGTCGTTCTCTGGCTTCCACGGACGCTGCAAGTCGATCTTTCCCCCTGATTTCTTGCGTCGGCCCAAGGTGATACCGTGAAGGACAAACAGCACGCAGTCGTGCAGTGGATTCTGCGCGTGCCCTTACTTCGTTCGCCGTCAGCACGATCTGCTCACCAGCCGTCGTGGTCTAGTCGGCCAGGCAACAAGGTCCTTGCCTCCGAACTGGACCACTTTAGCATAGCTGTGTTCTTTGCGCCGGGTTGGAACTGCGACAAGGGTTCATCGGCATAGTCGTTGCAGCCCAGCCAGATGGGTAGGGTCTACGGCCTCCATCATCGCGATCAAGGCCGCCGTGGCAGCCTTACTCTCCTCCAGCGTCATAGAGGAAAACCCGATTAGGTCATCGATGTTATCGGAGTGCGATTCCAGTTGCACGAGACGTTCCAGCGCGGCCAGGCGCTCGCCGTCGAGCGTAGCATGATCTTTTCGCAACTGGCCCATCTTCGAAGCGAAACCTGCACTTCCCGGGCACCGGAACGCTAAGAAAACGTCGAGCACTCGCCGAAGTACATTCGGCATCATGTAGGCGTATTCGTAGTCTGGATCTGCGCTGGCGTTGAACTTCAGGACGTGATCCACCAAGTAGTGGTATTCAGACTCATCCTCACGGAGCAGCTTTGACATCTCAACAATAGCTGTTGAGCGTCCGTCCAGCCCTTTTGGAATTTTGACATCTAAAAACAGGAGGCTTGCCGTAGGCGGGGTCGCTTCGTTGCGAGGTTTGTGGAAACCCTTCCAGGCTTTCTTGAACTCGTTCATGCAGTTTTGGTTGTGTGTCAAAACGAACACCTGAGCTGCATTCCCAAGCCGACTTAAAAGAAGGGAACACGCTTAGTTCAACGCTCTGCTGTCCAGGCTAGAAATCGGATCATCCACGACGAGGATACGGTCCTTGATCGAACGCCCTTCAGCCTCAAGCCTTGAAAGGAAATAGCAGAGTGCGATCGCCGTCTTCTCCCCTTCGCTAGGACTGCTGTCTATCGGCCTACCGCGACGGTGGATTTCATAGCCTTTTTCTACGCTTGCAATAGAAAGTTCCTTGTGGCCAAGGTAGGCCTCGATCAAGCGATTGATTTTCTCCGCAGCCTGACCGTGCTCTTTGATCCGAGATCGCAAGTCCGTGGCTTGCTCTTGAAGTTGATTGTAACTGAGCGTCCTAGCATCAACGTCCGTTTTGGCTTCGCTCACCGCGTCGCACGCGTTCTGAAACTCCTGGGATTTGTCAGCCAAATGGTGGCGCCTCAGAGCAAGACGGGCTTCATCCTGCCGTTGGGTGAATTGCGCGAAGGTCTCGTTGTGCTGCTTGATGGCAGCGTTGAGCGTGCCCACCCAGGCGTTTACCAAGCCCAACGTCACGGCGATCGTCTCGTCGTCGTTCCACGCCAGTTCCTCCCGTAGCGCAATTGTCGGTCGGGCTAACTTTGCGTCGATGGCGGCAACCGCCGGACTGAGAACTGTCTCGACCGCTTCTAGCAGGCTGCTGAAAAAGTCGTTTCGTGAGGCGGCTGGAGTGTGATTCTGTGCATGCGGTTGATTCCTTTCGATTGAGGAACGGGATGCGCGGCGAAGATGAGCATGCGGAACGCCTTTTTAGCTACGTGCGGCTGGAGACCCGGATCCCGGCGGACCATCCGCTGCGAGCGATCCGGGAACTCGTTGATGCGGCGCTGAAGGATTTGTCGCGGTCGTTTGATCGGCTGTATGCCCGCGAAGGACGGCCATCGATCCCTCCGGAGCGGCTGTTGCGAGCGCTGTTGCTGCAGGCGTTCTACACGGTGCGGTCGGAACGGCATGATGGAGCAGCTTGACTACAACCTGCTGTTTCGCTGGTTCGTCGGCTTGTCTGCGGACGATTCGGTGTGGGACGCGACCGTGTTCTGCAAGAACCGCGATCGGCTTCCCTGCCGCAGCTCTGTTGAGACTGTACGAGCATGCGCACGCTTGAAGTTTGCTAGCTGTTGCTCCTTTGCGCGAAAGAGCGCTTCTGCCGCGATCTTGCGTTCGTTGGCAACCGGTAGCGCTGCCTCCTTCTTTGCAAGCTCGGCGGCTAACTCGGCCTGTTCTCGGCCGATGTAGAAGACGGGTTTGGCCCGACCAGCCGACCATTGCAGATTCAGGTCGATGAAATCTTCATTGAAGACTGCAAGGCGATTGCTCAAGCTATTGCCCGCACCCGCCTTTACCGTCGTTCCTTCGCTTGTCACAAACTCGAACTCGCAACCAGCGGGTACCCGCAGCTATACCCGCTACATGCGTGTCGCTAAGCTGAAGTCGGTCTGATCAGTCGGAGACCGACACTGCTTCAACTGTTCGACAGATGGTTCAATGCTGGCTTACTTGTTGCGATCTCTGACCGCGCGGAATTTCGCAATCGCCGCTTCTCCATGGTGAAGTGTGGCGTCGAGAAGATCGCGATAACCCACGGCGCTCATGATATCCGTGGGAAGCCCCTTATACTTCTCGGTGGGATCGGGAATATTCTTGAGCGGCAGCGGTGGATAACTGCTATGGCGGAGAATCCTCGAATAAGTAGCCATCGACATCGCGAACCAGCCGAGGGGATCGAGCTCATCCTTCAATTGAAGATATTCGTTTTGATCGGCCTCAGGCCAATGGGGAAACGAGGGCGGCAGGAACGGCTCGGAAAAGCCCATCAGCGGATCGAGCTTCGCTGTGATCACCGGAGTGAAACAATTTTCGAGCCAACTCGGCTCGAACGCGTTCTGAAACTGATCCCAGGTGACCAACTCGACATTTGTCATCTGCGCGGCATCGCGGGCTCCCGACTGAAAGCCCGAACTCGAGATGATGTAGCCCTTGTGGGCGCCGACATCCGTCATCACGCTGCGAAAGGAATGAACCACGGTTTGGGGAACGGCGGCCCTCCAATGCTTGCACCCACAAAGGATGATGTATTTTCGTCCTTTCAGAGTTTCCTCGGCATAGACGTCGATTTCCGCTTGGCCACGAACAAGCTTCACCTTTTTTTCGATTTCGACGGCAAACCCGCATTCCGCCAAGATGCGTGCGGACTGTTCCTGAAGATCTTGCCAGCTTGAGGGGGTTCTCGATGTGATCATGCGAAAGGCGATTGAATGAACATAGCCGACGATGGACAGGGCGGCGGCGCATCAATGTCGCTCGTTGGCACGCTTCTGCAAATCTGCGCAGCGCATCATCAGACCGGCAAAAGGCATGGCGTCGCCGAGAAGCAAACCGGCATCGACCATCTTCTGATAGTCGGCCTCAAGTTCTTTGCGCATTTCACCGTCAGGGACGAGCTGGAGTTTGCCGGAAACGGCGGCATGATAGTCAATCACGTTGCCGTCCCGATCTTTTGTGCGAAAGAATTTGCTTTTCCAGTCGGCGACTTCGTTTGCGAGATCCTGATCGTCGAATGCAGCCTTGGCATAGCCAGCATCATCAAGCTTCACAAGGTCATGCCAATGGCGGGAGATGCGATCGCCTTTGATGCCTTGGGCGCAAAGGACGTGGACGGCGGTGGCTTTCTCCCAGAAGGTGCGCTGAGGCAGCATGATCTTGGGCGCCGCTGCCGAAAACGATAATTCCGGCAGATAAGATGCTGCGTCGCATGTGACCTGGCGTATCTCGGCCGGCTCGCCGGTTGATCGAGCACCGAATTCGAGTTTGACGGACGGCGCTACATATTCGGAACCTTCGGAGACTTGGTGATAGTCGATATAGATCACATCCGCATCGACGCGGAATTTTACATTCACACCCGTCGCCGCGGCATGTTGCTGTAGAACCGGCAGGGCTTCATCTTTGACCCACACGACTAACTTTTCGCGCGCAGCCTTCGTCCATTTGTCGGCTTGGGCGCGTGTCTCGGGTATCGGGTGATCGCCTTTGGCGAGTTCGGGAATGATCTGACGAACGTCGTAGGTGAGATCGATATCTTCGGAGAAGCGCTGGATGATGCCATAACCTTTTGAGAGCGAGGTGCCGCCCTTGAAAACGAGATGTTCGCCGAGCTTCGTTTCAAACAGGCCCTGCAAGGCCCATACGACCCAACTATCTTTTTCAAGCAAATGAATGGGTCGGCTGAGGCGGTGGCAGCAACGCCAAGTGCCTCAAGCCGATCTTCGGCAGAAAACGTCAGAAAGGATTCAGCCATAGCTTAGCAGCGATTGGCTGATCGATTTTGACATCCACGCAGGCAGAGCGGGGCGCACGGCGATGAGGTCTTGCAACGTTTCCGCCGACAATTTCTGCTTAAGGACCCGCAGCGCATCGTTCGCTTGCCGTTTGCCGAGCCATTCCAAGGCGCGAATGGCTTGCCCGGCAGCCGGCTTTGCCGGAAACAGCATCCATTCTGGCGCATGCTTCACCTCAACGGTTTGTGCGCCGAGCTTAAGCTCCCGGTCAGGACCAGACGTCAGATAGACGAGTTTCGTTGGCACCTGGGTCGTAAGACCAAGTGCGTTTGCAGCTGCTGCCCCGTGCGGGACGATTGTTTCGGCACGCGTGGCAGCGAGCGCTTGGACGACTTTCTCCGCTTGCGGTGCGCGTACACCGAACCGGGTTTTGACCGGCAGGACGTAGAACCCATGAGCAAGGCGCATCAGCTCGTTGCGCTCAGAAAGCCTTTTCAGAGCTTGATCGACCGCTGCACGGCTCCCCAAATGCAAAGCATCCTTAGCACCAATCAAGGCGCCTTCGGGCAATGTTCGGGCATATTCCAGAATGCGCTCAGCTACGGTCTGCATGCCCCTCCTCCTATCTGTCAGAAATAGATAGTGATTTCTGACAGCCTGCAATACTTAGCATGCTTGCCAAGCAAAATCAGCAGGTTAGCTGCTAAATTCATCAAGCAGGTAGGTCGAAACACGCTGGATTTTGTTCCCGAGCGGGCTGATGGATCGCACGCCCGCACCCTAAGATAGTGTCATGAGGAATCCGTCACGCAAGCTAATTCACCGAGGTTCCGATGACCCGAATTGATCGTTACTCGCTGGCTGTCGTGCCGCTCGAACAGCTCTTCAATGAAGAGAGCCTGGACATTGCCATGGGTTTTATTTGGAGCCGAAACGGACGTTTCTATTTGGTCACGAATTGGCACGTCATCACATGCCGGCGATTTCCGACTGGCGAAAACTTGCATAGCCAAGGCGCGCGGCCGAACAGGTTGCGCGTCTTGTTCAATCTGGGATTTCAGCAATTTGGAAAGCAGGAGCACCTGATAACGATACGTGACGACGACTCTCGCCCTTGCTGGCTGATCCACCCGAACCGGAATGTCGATGTCGCTGTGAGGGGGCAGTTTTCCATGGCGCGCGACATGTTTCCTGCGCTCCCGCGGCATTACGGGTGTCTGGGCGCGCTCAGGGGCGTAACGAGTCTCCTACCACTCACTCCCGCAATCACGTTTCCGGGAACAATCGCGGAAACAGCACATCCAAGGCCTCAACCGGAAAGCGGAGCGATACCGCGCCCTTGGGCGTGTCTGATCCGAGCACGCCGTCGGCAAGCACGTCAGCAAGCACGCGACGCGCGGTGCGCTCAGGCAAACCCGTTATCCGGGCGACGTCACCACGCTCGAACTGCCCGCGAACCAGCGCCTCTTCGAGGAGGCGCTTTGCTTCTGGCTTGAGCGTGTCGCTGCGTTCGACATAGGTGTTTAAGCGCGAGCCTAGGTTATCAAGCTCAAACAGCCCGTCCATGAACTTCACCTGATCAAGACAGACCTGGAGAAACCATAGAACAAACTCGTTGAGCGCCTTCAGCGAAAGATTGCCCCGTCCGTCGAGGTCTCCCTGTCGTGACGAGTCCGCCATATCCATCATGCGCTTGTACTCGCTCGGCGATTTGAGGCCTCGGGCGAGGCCGCGCGAAATCGACCATAACCCGTGTGAACCGATGCCGGCCAGCTGGGCCATAGCGTGGCTCATCAAGCGGCTAACGCGGCCGTTTCCGTCAGGAAACGGATGGATGTAGTTGAAGCGGTGATGCGCCGCAGGGATCGCCATGATTCGGCCGGCTGTTTTCAGCGGCCTGAAGGCGTAGCGTTGCTCGAAATAGCGCATAAAGTCGTCAACACGCTCGCTAGATGGCGGAACGTGACGGCCTATCGCAACATCATGCTCAGGCTTCGACCGCCATTCGCCGGGCACCATCATAAAGGTCGTGTCGTTGCCGCGGATTTGGAGCATATCGCCCGGCGCCCCTCGATAGAATTCACGATGCAACCACTTGATAAACTCCACTGAGGCCGGCTCACCGAGCTCGCTGTCGGCGGTAAGGCGATCGATCTCCGTCTGCACGCGTACATGTGCCGCGGCCTCCAGCTGAAGGTTGCGACGGCCCTCGTCTTGGTCAAGCTCCCCCTCGAGCGCGCGAGCAATGTCCTTTGGCCGCGTGTTATGGCCCTCGATGAGGTTGCTGTAGTAGGTGTTCATCAGCCGCACCAAGTTGGCAAGGTTCGCAGCTGTGCGCTGATGAAGCCCGACACCGAGCCTGGCCGAGGCTGCCGACAGGTCGGCAACCACATCCGCGATGGCCTCGGACGTTTCCTCAAGCCGCGCCGGCTCAATGCGCTGGGGTGTTTCTATCGCCATTGGCCGATCTTATCGCAAATTAACTAGCTGATTTTACGCATGAATTTCCAAATTACAACCGAATTTGGCCCATTTATTGGCCGATCTCCGATTGCGCTTTCGTGACCGCTGGAACTTTCATTCAAGGCATTGACTTTAAAGCATATTTTAGACCTTTAACGTTTCGATTGGCCGGTATTTTGGCCGGTCCTGCGATCTCTACATGAAAGGTTCTTCATAGGCAGTCCTCTCACCCAACGGCCCTCCTCGCTGGCCGGTACATACATATGCCTCGCCGCCCACTACGAAAAATACCAGTCCCGACGTACTGGGATGTTTATAATCTTCGCGCGACATATTCGGCAAACTCGCGCGCCGTGACGTGCGGATAGCGGCCATGACGGCGAGTGCTGCGCTGCGGCGTTCCTACCCGAGTTCGTGCATCGGCCACGGTCTTGGGCAAACGCCTGCGTGGCGCTGACCGATGACGGTAAGGAGGCCAAGTAAAGCGCTGCCGCAGACATCACGTTCGCCGATTTGAAGCGAGCCGGCGTCCGCTGGGGCCGCACTTGGGTCGATGCCCGCGTTACTGTCGTTCGAACCACTGTTGCTCCCCCGAGCGGTTACTCGCGCCCAGAAGAACACGTCGTCGAGGTAGTTCAACGGCAATATCTCGGAGAGTGTCACCCGGTCTCCGGGCTTCAATTGGACGCGCGCGGGCGAGTAGTAGGCGGATCCAGACTCGACGACCGGACAATCGGATCGGAGGTTGACTGCGATATCCGGGGAAAGCCTCGTGCCCATCAAGAATCCACGCTTATCTGCGTCGAGGAGTATCTGCAGAGTACTCAATCCGAAAGGCATGTCGGGCGTATTTTTGGCGAGCCGAGCCGAACGTTTTCCGAGAAAGACGCACCCTGAAACCGCGATTTCGATAGCATCTACGGCCGTGCTCGTCGGCCTGGTTCCGCCGAGCTCGGCCATGCTCGGAATGGCTTTTCGCGCGATCGGTGACGCGGTCGGACCGCTGAGGATCGATGCGAAGCGCGTCACCGGAATTGCGATGCCTTGCGTCGCGCTGCCCGGCTGGTTGGTCGCTTCGATCATAAGTCCGATCACCCGGCCATCCGAATCCAGCACCGGCGAACCGCTGTCCGATCGGACGTAGTCGCCGGACAAAGTTATCTTGTCGGCGGTCTCATCGAGAACGCGCGCGGCCTGGGCCGTCGCTTTCGCACTCTCCTCGCGCAACTAATCTGCTAGCCTAGTGCTTTGCAGTGAGTCTCGGACGACGATGGGGAATTACTATGGTCTACGCAAGGTGCAACTGTGGTGCAGTCATGCTCTCGCTCCCGGAAGAACCGTCCAAGATAGTCGTTGCTTGTCACTGCATCGACTGTCAACGTCGAACAGGTGCGCCGTTCGGCGTGGGAGCATATTACCCCGCGGAGGTTGTTACCGTCTCAGGAACTTCAAAAGAGTTCGCACATGCCGCTGCAAGCGGCGGGGAAATGCATAACTATTTTTGTCCGCAGTGCGGATCAACGGTCTATTGGAAAGTCACCAGCTTGCCTTCGATGATCGGTGTTGCAGTCGGCGCGATGGCAAATCCAAAGTACCCAGCTCCCGGCATATCGGTTTTTGAGAAATCGAAACACGACTGGGTTCAAATTGAGGGTGCCGTAAAGCACTTTCGGGAAAACTACCACCCGGAAAATTCAGGCTGAAATCTCGCCCCGCGCCGACGAGGTGATTGACGCGTCGAACTTGCGGTCCGAGGTCGGCCACCGCCTGCTTAAACCAATCTTCGAGCAGACGAGGGTCGGATTCGATCCACTTGCCTTCCCGAAGAGCGAGCCGGAGTTCGTCCTGATTGAGGCGCTCGTATATCTCGTCATCGAGCGTCTCTGCATCAAGAAACAGCGCGCTGTCAGCCCGCTTGGTCAATGCGGCGTCCTCGGCCAGCCGAACGAACTCCTGATCCGGGATCGCGTACAGCGGAAGGTCGATGTAAGCTTTGCTGTCGAGGACGACGCGGACGCATTTTTTGGCTCGTCTATCCAACGTCCATTTTCGTTTTTCGCAGAGCGGCGCAAGGACCGTCTCGACCAACCGGTAGTAACCTGCGGCCGCGATCACGGGGTTTCCCGTCTTGGCGAGAAACGAGACCGGAAGGTAAACGCCATCGTCGTAATCAATCTGCTGCGGCGGATGTGCCGGATCATTGAGCGTGCGATACGCGGGCGAGGCACTACCCTGCATACGGAACTTCAGACGCAATCGAGGTTCGGTCGCGCCCTTCCGAACGGCAGTCGTTTCCATAACCAAACTACGATCCGCGAAGCGTTGCCAATCCGAAAATCCAGCCTTAAGCGTCTCTCGGATCTCGTCACGTGCCTTGCGGAGCTTTCCCTCGCGCGGCTCCGGTACCGTGAGCCGGGCGAGATAGTCGTTCTCGGTCGCCGCGTCAGTGAATGCGCGATGCAAGTTGAGTAGAGCCATTATCACCCCCAAATCGAGCGGAATATCAACAAAATGTGGTGGGCTGCTGCCCAGACACGAGAGGTGACGTGAACAAATAGGGTCCCGCCGGAACGCGCCTTCTTTCCCAGTTAAAAATGCGAGAGGATTCGGTCTTCCGGTGGGCAAGCCGTGGTTTGTAACAAAACTTCAAAAAAATATAAGTGATTTCAATACGATCTGGCAGAGAGAGTGGGACTCACCCCCTTTCGGGGTCGCGGACCCCTTGTTTACAAGCCTAACCTTCATTTTCAGGGGTTCTTGTACGGCCGGTCCCACACCGAGGTGCTCCACCATGTCGAATTTCAAGATGCCCAAGCCGATCAAGCGACCGACCTCCGAGAACTACTGGATCCGCAAGAAGGTGCCCCTGGTCGGCAAGACCGAGCTCTGGGCCACTCTGGGGACCAAGGACGAACGCCAGGGCCAACATCAAGATCGGCGCCGTCAACGTGGCCATCGAGGCTCAATGGGCCCGCCTGCGTGACGGGGCTGCCCGGGCGGCGAACTCGACCGAGGTAAGTGGCGACCCGCGCCAAGCTCAAGAAGCCTCTGTTCTACGATCCGGAACGTCGTCGCGGCGGAACGGTCAGGGCATCCTCAATTCCACAAGCTCGCGGAGCGGATCGGCGAATGGGTTCACGGTCCCGGAATCAACATACCCTACGACGTGAAGCCCAACCACGGCTGGCGCCATCTGTTCAAGAGCGTGGCGAGGCACGTCAAGATGGACCGCGAGGTCGAAGGCTTCATCACCGGCCACCGTCCCAAGGACTCGAACGCGGGCAACGACTACGGAGACTGCTGGATCGAGACGATAGCGGCCGAGATCGAGAAGTACCCGCGCTACGACATCGCCGCTCTTGATCATCCCCCGGTGCCGCACAAGCGCCGCGGGCGGACCAACTTCGACGTCGCGATCGCGAAGGTGGCGAAGGAAGGGCGCAAGGCAGCACGCGCGAGCCGGAACTCTGGTGCTGGCTAGGCGACAGAGGAGAGCGGGTGGATGGGGCAAGCGGAATTCGCTTCCCAATTTCCGGATTTCTCCGGGCAGGAGTAGCGGATAGTGAAGGAACTGGGGTAAAAACGACCTGTGATGTCGCAAAGCTGTCCACCTTCGCCGGAGTACCCGCCGATCAAGACCGCCGATCTCTACCTCATCGGATGCGGAATCCTGCCTGCGCGAGACGTCACTTTGGAAGCGCTCTCGATCCTGCGTCAGGTGGTCTCATATACGACGCTGCCAAGCCCCAATCTCCGGTCGTTTCTCGAAAGCAACGGGCTTGATTTCGTCAACATCGAGCACCTCTACGAAAAAGGGAAAGAGCGAGCGAAGATTTACGCAGATGTCGCCGCCCATATTTTCGAAAAGGCGACCAGGGAGCGTCCGGTCGCGTATTTGACCTACGGGCATCCGATGTATCTCGACGAGCCCGTTCGTTTGATGATAGCCGGCGCACCGGCAAGAGGTCTGCGGACGCACGTCGTACCAGGTGTCTCATTCGTCGATTCCATCATCGCACGATTGCCGCTTGTGGTCGGCCCGGCCGGCTTCCAGGTCATCTCGGCCGATCCCTTGGTCGAAGGCACAGCCTCGATCAATCCGTGGCGATCGACCCTCGTCGCGCAAATCGGCAGCTTTCGGATCCCCACCGCAGACGGCGAGCAGGCATTGGCTCCCGCATTGCTGGCACCATTGATGGAGCGGCTGCTCGAGCAGTATCCCGCCGACCACCGCATAACTTTTTGCGACCTCGATGAGAGCGGCGCGGAGCCGCTGTTTCTGACCGTTCCGCTTTGCGCTTGGAGCCTGGCGGCGGATGGGGTAAATTACGCGACGACAATCTACATTCCGCCGATCGACCCCGCCAATGGCGGTCGCGAGAACGGCTTTTGAAACGGGACGTTTGCCATGACTACCGGCCCACTTGAGCGCGTGCTCGCCAGAGCGAAGGAGTTGCTGCTGACGGCGCCCGACGATTGCGCCCGTGAAATCAGAGCAATGCCGGAATTCACACAGCTGTCATCAGCCGAGCGGTCGGCTGTCGCGCAGTTGCCCGTGCGCGAGATCGCCGGTTTCCTGGCGACCGCCGATATCAGGCGTGTGGCGTCACGGAAGGCTGCGCAGGCTTGACGCAGACAGGTGAGCCCGAACAGGACTCACCCCCGCCGTACCGCGAAGTCTACGCGGCGGCGATTATGCCGTTCTTGTACCAACCCAATATTCATGAGTTTGGGGGATGCGGGAGCACGAAGCACTTCACGCGAGTAAAGTCTGAAAAAAAGACGGCCAAGGCAGCGACGTCCCCCCAGCAGACGCCCGAAGCGGCGACACCAAGCTGGGTCAAGGCATTCGGCAAAGCTAGAGACAACATCTACAAGGCGCAACCGGCTTGGCGCGAGGTCACTCAGTTCAGCATCGAGGTGCCGATCGAAAAATTCGACCTCTATAAACAAGAGCTTGAAGAGAAGCCTGATAGAGAGGAGGCTAAAAAGCCGCGGAAATTTCCGATTGAGAATCCTCGCTTCAGGGCGATCGTTTCACTCTTCCCTGGGACGGGCGTCGGCACGATCGCCTTCTGGCTGAAAATCGGGTCAATCCATGCGTGCGATGCTTTGCAAGCGGTTGACCTCTTCAAGCTGACCGACCCCGCTGCGGCTTTCGGCTGTCTGAAGGTGGCTCACAGGTCGACCCCCTTTGAGCAGGTCTCGGACCTTGCAAAATTTTACCTGCAGATGTTCCGGGAAGAATCTCCGGCCTTATTCACCGAGCCCCCCGAGCGTCCTGCGGTTCATCCCGAGCTGCGACGATGGAACGAGACCTATAGGCAAGTCTTGGAACGTGCCCGAGCCTACTGGGCCAGATTTCAAGAGAAGTATCCGGATCTTTCGCGCGACTTCAAGGAACCAAGTCAAGAGGGTGATGAACAAGACCCGTCTTTCTCCTATCCTTTCTTGTACGTTTCCTCCGTCGCGGACACGAGAAATGCGGCCGACCTCAAAGAGGGGAAAACAGGGCAGGAGATCGTTTCGATCAACAACCGCTACCGCCTCTTGGACCAAACCATTGCGGCCTCCGAGGTCGAACAGGCGTTCGAGGCCAATCTACTACAATACGACTATGGGGTGATCCTGGTCTCGCGTGCGAGCACGGTCGAAATCCATGCGGAGATGCCGTTCTCAAGGCCGAAGGCCGGGCAGACGGTGCAAGACTCGATTCTCGACGACCTCTTCCAGTTGATGCTCCTCGCCGAGGTCCCGGTCATGCAGTTGTTTTCGCTGCAGCACGTGAATTTACGACTAGGGAGCGATCTCGAGAACGTTCGGACCGAGTTGCATCCTAGGACTTGGCGTAACCCGCTCGCTGTAGCCTTAATTTCGCTGGTGGCTCTCTTTGTTGCAGTAGTCATCATTTACGCATCTGTGCGGGCATCGTGGCCGCTAACACTTTTGAGATGGCCAGCGAGGCTTTTGGAAGTTTGCGCTTCCATCCTCTTCTGGCTGTCGATCTCGGTGGTCGCTTTCAGCTTAGCAGAACCGCTTTGGCAGAATTTGCTGCAAAAGCGGAAGTTCATGAACTTGATCAGCCGCTTCGGCACTGTGTGGGTAGCCGGTGAAGTGATCTACGGTCGATTCAACGATGCCTACCAAAGCGCGTTTCCGATCGCCCAACTGACGAAGAGTTACGAACAGAAGCAGGCGACACTCGATTCGCTGCTTGAGTCCGGGTTCCGTCTATTCGTTACGGTCGTAGGCCTGCTGGTCGGGCTGTTCACTGCGCTTGTTCGATGAGCACAAAGGCGCCGGTCTCGTCTCAGCGAATCCTCCTCGCCGACGATGGCACAGAAAGCATCTTCTCGGCGCCGGAACGACCAAGCTCGCTTACAAAGCCGCACGCCTGATCGCCTGGGCAGACGACACTGGAGGCTCTTGCGGAGCAAGGGGTCGACCGCGCGCTCGACCTCGGTCCGGGACACGCGCTGGCCCAGATGATGCAGAGCACATTCCCCTCGATCCGATGTTATGCTTCCGACGGATTCCACAGCATCAATGGTCTGCGCGACTGGATCGCCTTCAGGAAAGCGATCTCGTCCTCGGACGCTGTCTCGCAGACGTCGATGTACCCAGGATTTGGACCGACCGTCGCTGCCGTCGCTCCCGCGATAGCCGCGCCTCTTGAGTAAATCCTTGAGATCGAACGGGGATTGCTCCGCCCACACCCGCAGCGTCGGCTTGCGGGCGGTCCCGAGCAGGAGCGCGAGAGCAGGCTCTCCTGTTGTCGGCAGGTCGATCGAGAGGATTTCCAATAAAGCGTGGCAATCGTCGACCGCGCGATGCGCATGGTGGAAGAGGCCGGCACCGTTCAACAGGTAGCCGAGACGCGACCCCTCGAAGCCATGCTTCCGCCAGTCGACCTCGGTAGCCGAGCATCCCCAAGCCTTCGTCTCGAAGACCGGCCAACAGCGCGCCGCCATCTCTGCTGCGAATTGCGCCAGCCACGGCAGATCATACCGCGGTTTCATGAAGAGCGGCGATTTGCCTGTCAATCGGCCTGCAAATTTGACCCCTCATCGGCGTCCAATTTTGACCCCTTCGTGCGGCGGGCTTTGCTGGTAGCGCTCGTCTCGTCGGAGCTGGCCGGGATAGCGGAGGCGAGACGAGCGCGGTGGCGTGATCGTCGTCTCGGCTCTTGAACCGCCAGCTATCGTTGCCGGTTTCGACAATGTCGCAGTGATGGGTCAATCGGTCGAGCAGCGCGGTGGTCATTTTGGCGTCGCCGAACACGCTCGGCCATTCGCCGAAGGCGAGATTGGTGGTCACGATGACGGAGGCGCGCTCATGGAGCCGGCTGACGAGGTGGAAGAGAAGCTGGCCACCGGACTGGGCGAAGGGCAAATAGCCGAGTTCATCCAGCACGATGAAGTCCATCCGGGTCAGATGCTCGGCGAGCCGTCCTTGCCGTCCGTTGCGGGTCTCGGTCTCGAGGCGATTGACGAGGTCGACGACGTTGAAGAAGCGGCCACGGGCACCGGATCGGATGCAGCTTCTGGCGATGGCAATGGCCAGGTGGGTCTTGCCTGTGCCGGTGCCGCCAACCAGCAAGACGTTGCGTTGTTGGGCGATGAAGCCGCCGCCAGCGAGATCATTGACGAGAGTCTGATTGATCGGCGTGCCGTCGAACTGGAAGTCGGCGATGTCCTTGGCCAACGGCAGCTTGGCAATGGTGAGCTGGTATTTGATCGACCTGGCTTGCTTCTCGTTGATCTCGGCGTTGAGCAGGTCGCCGACAATGCGCTGAGGTTCGTGCTGGCGCTTGACGGCAGTTGCCATGATCTCGTCGAAGGCAGCCTTCATGCCGTAGAGCTTGAGTTCGCCCATGAGGTCGAAGATTTGGGTTCGTTCCATCAGATGGTCCTCCGGAGGTTGTCGTAGCGGGCACAATCGGCGATCGGCGCATGACGGAGCGTCAGTGCGGCCGGCGTCATGATGTTGGCCGGTGGGGCGGGTTCACGTTGACGGGCCAAGATATTGAGCACGACATCGGCGGAATGGACGCTGTGACTGAGCGCTTCGGCACAGGCCGCTTCCACCGCGGGCAGACCGTCAGTCAGCACCGCGTTGAGGATGTCGATCATTTGCCGATTGCCATCGTCCGTGCTGGCAAGTTTGCGCCGGATCCGCTCGATCGCGGCCGGCAGCACCCAGTCTTTGAAGGGAGCACCGTTGCGCAAGGCGCCGGGTTTGCGGGCGAGCACCGGCACGTAATGCCAGGGGTCGTAGACGGTATCGCCGCGGCCAAAGGATCGCGGGTGCTCGGCAACGATGCGTCCATCCTGACGGATCACGATGCGATCGGCATAGGCTTGAACCTCGACCGGCCGTCCGACTGCGCTGGCTGCGACCGAGTACTTGTTGTTGTCGAAGCGCACCAGGCAGGTCTTCGAGACCGATGCCGTCACCGCATGGAAGCCGTCGAAGCGGCCAGCATAGGGAACGAGTTTGGGGCGTTCGGCTTCGAACACTTCCCAGATCGTCTGATCGACCAGCTCCGGATGGCGATGAGCCTTGGCGTAGGCGATGCATTTGTCGAGCAGCCAGGCGTTTAACTCGTCGAGGTTTTTGAACCGCAGCCGCGGCGTGAAGAAGCGTTCCCTGACCAGCCCGACCTGGTTCTCGACCTGCCCCTTCTCCCAGCCCGACGCTGGCGTGCAGGCGACCGGATCGACCAGATAGTGGCTGCACATCTGCAGGAAGCGGCGATTATAGAGACGCCCTTTACCGACGAAGATCGTCTCTACGGCGGTCTTCATGTTGTCATAGATGCCGCGGGTGCAGGTGCCTTTGAACAGCGCGAACGAACGGTCGTGGGCGTCGAACACCATCTCCTGCGTCTCCCGCGGATAGGCCCGCACGAACAGCATGCGGCTGTGACAGAGCCGAACATGGGCGGCCTTCACCATCACCGTGGTGCCGCTCAGCAAGACCACCTCGTGGCTCCAGTCGAACTGGTAAGCTTCGCCTGGGGCAAAACTCAGCGGGACATAAGCGGCTGCGGTCGATTGCCCGCGTTCCTTGCTCCAGCGCCTGGCGTAACGCCGCACCGCATCGTAACCGCCGTCGTAGCCGCGGCGGCGCAGCTCTTCGAAGATCCGGATCAACGTCAGCTGTTCACGAGCCGGTTTGGCCGCGTTCGCCGCCAGCAATCCGTCAAGCTCTACTGCCCATCGGCCCAGCTTTGGCCGCGGCTGCACCTGCCGCTCGTACTCGAAGGAGGTCTCTCCCGACCTCAGCACCTTCCGGACCGTGTTCCGCGACACCTTCAGGTCACGGGCGATCTCCTTGATCGTCTTGCCCTTGATGAAGTGCTCGCGCCGGATCCGGGCAATCGTCTCCACGATCAGCATCCCCCACCACCTGCTTCGTTCCAAAGCAGGCAGCGCAACAGACCAATCTGTAGGGGGTCAATTTTGGACGCCGATCCCCCGGCTTAGGGGGTCAATATTGCAGGCCGAATGACAGTTTGAGGCCAAGCTTGATCACCTTGCACCGAAGAGCGACACGGCGAAGGCTTTGCGTTACGCGCTGCGTCATTGGAACGGCCTGGCGCTCTACCTTGATGACGGGCGCATCGAATTGGACACGAATGCTGTCGAGCGTGCGATGCGGCCGATCAAGCTCAACGCCAAGAACTCCCTTTTTGCCGGTTGCGACGAAGGTGCCGAGAATTGGGCATTGCTGGCTTCGCTCATTGAGACCTGTAAGCTCAATGGCGTCAGTGCCGAGCACTGGCTCGCTGACGTTCTCGCCAAGCTCGTCAATGGTTGGCCTGCGGCGCGGTTGGACGAACTGCTTCCCTGGGCGTCGACCTATACGATGCATACACTTGATCCGAGGCTGGCGGCATGAACCTGAACACGACCGCGGTCCGGATCAAGGTGACCCTCAAGGATGTGAAGCCGGCGGTGATGCGTCGCCTCGTCGTACCCGTCACCTTGCGCCTTGATCGGTTGCATCTGACGCTTCAGGAGGCATTCGGCTGGACGAACGGTCACCTCTTCGAGTTCTTCGCTGGCGATGTTCATTGGGGAATTCCTGATCCCCACAACGATTACGGCCACCAGCCCATGGATGCGAGCAAAGCGCGCCTCTGCGACATCGTTCGCGAGACCGGCGCCAAGACGATCCACTATCTCTATGACTTCGGCGACAGCTGGGACCATGTGATCAAGCTCGAAAAATGGTTCGAGAACACCACGACGGAGGGACTTCCCTTCTTGCTCGAGGCCGCCGGTCGTTGTCCTCCGGAAGACGTAGGCGGTGCGCCGGGTTATGCCGAATACCTCGAAGCCATCAGAGACCCCGCCCATCCGGACCACGAACATATGCGCCTCTGGGGCCCGGGGCGGTTCGATCCCAACGTCGTCGACCGGAAGGCGCTCGAAGCCGCCGTCAACGCGTTGTCCGACATATGGAAACCGCGGCGGCGCGCTACGCGAACAAAATAGGCGTCAAGCGCCATTCAAAAGGGCCGCAGAGCTACACTTACCATGAATCCGAAGGTAATGCTGTTCGACGAGGTCCTGCCGCGCTCGATCCGGAAACAAAGAAGGAGGATCTGGTCACCATTCGCGATCTCGCCGCAGAAGGCATGACCTGCATTCTCGACACCTACGAGATGGGCTTCGCTCGCGAAGTGGCGGATCATGGCTACTGCACCGATGGCGGCGTCATCGTCAAGCACGGTGCACCAAGTTCGATCTTGGGTACGCCACGCGAAGAACGGACCCGGGTATTTCTCGATAAAGTACTGGGTTGATCTAACCGCCGCAGTATGAAGATTCAGGAAACGCCGGTGGCGTGAAGGAAAGTACGCTTTCCGCGCCAGCAATAGGAGCGCTCACCGACTCCTACGGCGCTGCACCATGAGCGCCTTCTTGGTGTTAGAGATATGTGCTTCGAGAAGATCGACGGCCTTTTCAACGTTCCCGGCGCGGCAAGCTTTTAAGATATCCACATGCTCTTCTTGCGGCGTTTTCTTGCCTGACGCCATAGAGACTTGTGCCCGGACGAACAAGCTCACCTGCCCGTAGTTGCCTTCGATAAGAGACAGCAATCTAGGTAGATTACAGGGGATATAGAGGGTTTCGTGAAACTTCCAGTTCATCTCCGCCCATTGAGCGGGGTCGCTTTTCTTGTCGTATTCCACGAGAATACGTTTGGCCTCATCAAAATCACTCTGAATCATATTAGGAATGGCTAGACGCAACGCGCGGCACTCCAGCGCAATGCGAATTTCCATCAATTCGATCACCTCGGCCGAAGTGAATGAGACTACCTTGGCGCCCCGATTGTTTAGGAGCGTGACCAGACCCTCCGCCTCGAGGTGTCGCAAGGCCTCCCTTACCGGAATGCGGCTCGTTCCGAATTTGTCCGCCAATTCCTCTTGGCGAAGCTGCTCGCCGGGGGCGAATGTCCCAGCAAGAATGTCAGCCCGGAGAAGCTTTCTCACCGTCTCAGTCGCCGAAGGCCTTTGTTGATTGTCCAGTTCTGTCACAAACTTCGCCTCAAATGTATCCTCTTTGCCGAAATTATATACAAAAGGAGGACGAAAGCAATTCGCTCACCCGAACATCAAGCGTTTCTGGGCCTTCCGACCTCCGTTGTTCTCCCTAAATACCCACCACCAGCAGATGTTGATTCTGACAGATTGTATTGACTACTCATCCAGAAGGCTATCGACTTCCGACCACTGCACAGTTTCGAGTTTCATCAGCATATTCCAAAGATCCCTGGCTTTCGGCTTTCCAACAGAAAGCGCTGCACACGTTTCGAATTTTCGTCGGAGCCTTTCAGGCGGAGCCGGATATTGATGGTTGCCGACCGCCACGCTTTGCCGCTTGAGATGGATCTTCCCCGACTTGTGAACCGCTTCGATTTCGGTAAAGGCGGCTCCTTTGGTATAGACCTTTTCGAACTGCTCCTTGGTTGACAGGTCGGGATGAACATAGGCATTGACTTTGCCCATGCGGCCGCGGATCTCATTTCCGGCAACGGACTGGTCGGAAAAACTCCCAAGCGTTACGTCGCCATGCGCCAATGCCGCCGCTATGCAATACGGGATGCTGAACCTCGCCTGCAGTGCATCTTTCGGATCGTTGTATCGCATTAAATTCAAAGCATGGTAGCTGACGCCCACATTGATGACCTCGAGGTCGTCCGCCACGATTTCGCCACTCGCAATACCCTCCGTTACAAGATCCAGGGCCGGATGTACAAGCGAGCATGTCGGATAAAGCTTGGGGTTATTGCGGATGAGTTCGAGGGATAGGCCAAGATCGCGGATTGCTTCGTCCGCGTTCAGCTTTTCTGGATCTGTAAAGAGATCGAAAAACCCCTCGTGCCCCTCGATCGCATTAGGGCTTGATCGCATTCCGGCCTTAGCAAGTTTGGCGGCAAGGACGCCGTTCTGCGCTGCGAATCCTGCATGTAGCGGTTTGGTCATGTATCCGAAGTTTTGACGTAATCCAGATGCAAGCGAGGCTGCAATTCCGAAGGCTTCTAGCATGAGCTTGCCATCAAGCCCCAACAGGTTTCCGGCGGCAGCGGCAGCTCCGAATGTCCCGAGCGAGGAAGTTGTGTGCCAGCCACGACCATTGTGTTCATAGGTTACGGCGATGCCGAGACGGCCTTCCATCTCGACACCGGCCGCATAGGCCGCAATGATATCTGCACCCGAAGCTGCCAGTTCGTCTGCGAGCGCAAGGATAGCGGGCAATACTGGGGCGGATGGATGCCCCACCATCGCATAATTACCGTCGTCGAAGTCATGCGCATGAGCCATAGCGCCATTGGCCAGAGCAGCATTTCGAGCTGTCGTTCGCAGCGCAGTATTCCAGACACGTGCCTTTCCTGGTTCTTCGGCGAAGAACCCGCCCATGACTCCCGCAACTTCCTCAGCTTTCGCCGCTAGGGCAACAGACAACGTGTCGGCAATGCCCCTCTTTGCGGCCTCGACGGCGGCAGCGGACATTGATTCGAACTTCAGCTCCGCGCAGAAGTCAGCAAGGATGCGGCCGACTTCCGGTCGCTGCTTTTGAGAGTCTGACGCTCTTTTCGCGTTCATTTTGCTTCCTTTTGCTTATCTATCGATTATGCCGACCAGACGTTTTTGTCCGGCCAATTCGGTTCGAGCTCGATTGGCATAGGTCCGCCATTTTTCAAATCGCGCCTTCGGTGCGCGGCAGCGCGATCCGGCCGCTTACGCATCCAGTTCGGCGAGAATTCGCCGTACACTTTCGAACCTCCCAATCGTCTTGCGATCCCAAATCTAACTTTTTCTTAGTTCGACACTCCGTCGATACGCAGCGCTGGTTGCAGCGCGTACTATCTTGGGAAGGGCCCCCTCACGCTCCATTTCGATCACGCCAGCCTCAGTGGTCCCTCCCGGACTTATGACGGCTCGCTTGAGCTCGGAAGGCGAGCGCGGATCAGCTGCTAACATCGCCGCCGAACCCAACATCGTCTGCGCAACGAGCAACTGAGCGAATTCTGTATCAAAATCCAGCCTCGCCAGCCGCTTGCGCCGCTGCTCAGCAAAAGCGAAAATATAGCGAGGCGCGCAGGCGTAGAACGGCATAGCCTTGTCAATCAATGCCGCGTCCACCACCCATTCAAATTTGCCGACTGGCGCGAAGACTTGCTCTACGGCCGTTTTTGCCGAGATTGGAAACGTCTGCCCGGTTACGCCGAGGCTCGTCCCTTGACCAACAAACGCAGGAAGGTTGGGCATAACGCGCGCCACTCTCGCACTGCCGCATACCTCCATTAATCGCCCAAGCGGCATGCCGGCCATAACCGAAAGAACCGGACTCTCGGCCAGCAAGCGTCGATGTCCATCAGAGAAAGTTGCAACATTCTGCGGCTTCACCGCCAATACGAGCAGATCGTAGCCTGATGATGAACTCGGAGCGTCCGGCAAGATTGATACGCCTTGAAGACCACGCACAGCGTCTTCCACTCGGCCGACATCCGGATCAACCAAGATCAATTTTAAATTAGGTAGTGCTTGGCGTACTCCTCGGATAAGAGCCGAACCCATATTTCCCCCGCCGAAGAACAGCAGTCGAGTGGACTCCTTCATCACCACCATTTCCCTATCCTGCTGGTCCAACTTTGAGATCAGGTTGCATCTGCACCGGCACGGAATTCCTCGTACATTGCCGTGCCACGCACGCCGACGAATCTGAATGGCTCGGGCGGCAGCCATCCGGGACGGCCGAGCGGTCCAGTCACCGTTTCTTGTGCGACTTTGCCGGCGACTAGTTCGGCAAGACGGCGCCCCAATGCGGTACCTTTCGCGACACCAGAGCCGTTATAGCCGGCACTTATAAAAAGCCCCTGCTCCAGCTCTCCCCAAAATGGAGCGCCTCCACGCGTGACGTCGGTAACTCCGCCCCATACGTATTCGAAGTCGATATCCGCAAGATGCGGATAACGACGGCGAAACCGATCGAGCAATCTTCGTCGGATTACGCTCTCCTTGAGCTCGGCCTCATAGGAATAGAGGCTGCGGATCATACAGCGTCCGTCGGAAAGTCTACGAAGGGTGCTACCACCGGCCCGTTGGGCCGACGTCATGCCCCATTCCGGAAGACTACCGAGCAGACGTGCCCTGTTGCCCAGCCTTTCCGTCACGCCCACATAAGTAAATAAGGAAACCAACCGATCTTTGCCGTATCCCAGCAGCTTAACAAAGGCATTGTTGGCCAGGATGACGTTCCGCGCGGATATCCGCGCCTGCGGACAAGTCAAGTGCCAACGCTCACCTACTTTTTCGATGTTGCTGACAGTGGTTCCTTCATGAAAGACAATGTCAGAAGGTAGATGATCTGCCAGACCGCGCACGAGCGCAGCCGGCTGAAATAGATGTGTAGACTCGGATCGAATGGCCAACCGATAAAAGCATGTGCCGGTTAGCTCTTCCAAAGCATCTTGTTTGTAAACCGGAAGCGTGCGGCCCTGTGTCGATGCGCTCTCGCTCATTCTCAACAGAGCCGCAGCGGCTCGCTCGCTTACAGCGGCCTTGAACGAACCGACCTGTCGAAGCCCGCAATCGATCCCGTACCGGGCCACGAGGTCTTTCAGCCAAGCCAAACCCTCGGCATCAAATACGGCTATGACGTTCTGTTTGCTTAGAGCATCGGCTGAGGCGTCAGCTCTGCTGGCCGATGCCATACTCACCGTTGGCAGATCGCTGCCAGAAAAGCCGGAATTCCGACCTGAAGCATTCTCGCCAACTGTTCCGCCGTCAATGATGAGAATATCAGTTTCGGGTTCCAGCTCTTTGAGCCTTCTTGCAACAGCGAGCCCAGTGAAACCTGCGCCTACAACGGCATGATCGACGCTCAGCTTTCCGTTGAGGGCGGGCCGGCAAATGCGAGGCGGTAGCATCGCGTTCCAACCGCTTCGCATCTGATACGTGCTTGCGCGATACATATCCGTTCTACTGTGCGAAAGCCGGCTGGCGTTTGACGCTCGACAGCCGGTTGAAAGTAAAAGGAGAAGGATCGACGATAGGTTTTTCGGAAGTAACCAGATCAGCCGTCAGATGCCCGGCCGCAGGACCAATCCCAAAGCCGTGACCGGAGTACCCGCTACTGATAAAAAATCCCGGAATGGTGTCCACTGCCCCAATGACCGGCTTTGTATCGGGCATGACATCGATCAGGCCGGCCCAGGTTGCGGCAACTCTCATATTGGCGAATACGGGAAACTCGCGACTGATATTACGCTGCGCCTGACGAAGATCGTATAGTGATGGCACGGGATCCAGGACACGTGTCTGTTCAAAAGGCGTTTGTTCATCCATGCGCCAGCGCGATTTCTGAAACAGCTCCGCAAGCGTGCGCCGCCCCAGACGCAGCCGTACATTGTTTCCACCAGTCAAAATCATCGGCAAATAGTCGACGAGATAGCGGAAACTGTCGGGCACGATTTCCGTTCGATTCCACGCGCCGTAACCTATGGTGAACCCTCCATCGTGCCGAGTGCGGATCGAAAAATCGGGGCCCTTGATCGACGTTTTTGGAGCCCCTTCCAACGGGTACGCTCGGACAAGGCTCGACATTGTCTTGAGTTGCGGCAACCGCAAACCCATATTGTTACAAAAGAGCGAAGACCAAACTCCGCCCGCCAAAACAACTGCTTCGCAAGATACTGGCCCGAGCTCCGTCACAACGCCACAAATGCGTCCCGCCCGGGTTTCAATTCCTCTCACAGCGCATGACACGACAATCTGCGCGCCGAGCGCCCTCGCCGCGCTTGCGTACGCAGCAGCTGCCAATGATGGCTCCGCCCTGCCGTCATTGGGAGAATACAGGCCGCAAGCCCACGGTCTTGACGCGCCAGGCAGCAAGGCTCGCAATTCAGCCCCTGAAACGATGCGAGCAACGATATCGTCGGGACAGGTGTTGGCGAGCCAGCTTTCACAAGCTTCTGCTTCCTCGTCGCGCTTGAATACCGTCAAAATACCCGTCTGTTTAAAGCCGACACTTTGGCCTAGCTGCCGCTCCAGATCGTTCCAGATTCGCAAACTTTCCCGGATCAACGGCATTTCTTGAGCGTCGCGCTTTTGAGCGCGAACCCAACCCTGGTTGCGTCCGGATTGCTCTGCTCCGATAAGTCCCTTCTCGCAAAGCAAGGTTGGAACCCCTCGCTTGGCCAGGTAGTAAGCAGTTGAACTGCCGATAATTCCGCCCCCTATCACGATCACTTTGGTTGAAGCGGGCAGTTGGGACATGACGAACCAGCAAAAAGTCAGGGCGAGAGACTTGGTGCATACTTAACTTAGCTATTGGATACAATCAACCAACTTCTGCGTCGAAAGGTGAGAGGGCGCTTGGATCGTACTCAAGATCAAAGCATTGCTTCGGGTTTTGGCGGAAAATCGCTTCGCGTGGGAACAATCCGGCTATCAATCAGGCGATGCACACGACGCAGATCCTTAGGCCCCCGATGTAGACTGCGAAGCGACGCCAAGTTGTCAGCGTCTGCCCGTACACGGCGGCCATGATGACGCAGATATTCGATCCACGTTGGCGAGTAGTAGCTTTCAACCCAGACGAGTGGCCGTTCAATGTCTCGTAACAAGGCCCAACGACGGGCCCAGTCACGCAAACGGATACGACGCCGTTCTCGCATCAGCTCAAGAAAGCGAAGAGTATCCTCGTGGGCAATTTCATACTCTATTAAGACCAAGACCGGCCCCGAATCCGGCTTGATCTCGACCATAGGCTCGGGCGCTTGGAATGGTCCGATGGGATCGAGATCATCGCCGGACAACGCGTGAAGCGGATATTGAAAGCCCAAGACCGCTCCGATCATCATTACGGTCCCTGCCGCCACGAAGGCGATCGAAAGACCGTGTGAACCTGCAACTTCGCCCCAAAGCCAGGATACAAGGGCCATCCCGCCGAAAGTCGCGGTCTGATAGAAGGAGAGCGCTCTTCCAACCACCCACCGTGGCGTGACAGTTGCACGGTGACGTTGAATAAGGACAATGAAATGACCCAACAGGCACCGGCGACAAGTAGTGCGATGCAGCTAAGGGGCATCGAAGTTGAAGCGCCCAACAAGATGAGCGCGAGCGCAA
Organism: Bradyrhizobium sp. WYCCWR 12699; assembly: GCF_032144035.1. Lineage (NCBI taxonomy): Bacteria > Pseudomonadati > Pseudomonadota > Alphaproteobacteria > Hyphomicrobiales > Nitrobacteraceae > Bradyrhizobium > Bradyrhizobium sp. WYCCWR 12699. The sequence goes on along the minus strand of NZ_JAVTJN010000004.1, from coordinate 159,195 downwards.
AATTCGCGAAAGTTGCGCGAATGACAACCTCGTTATTGAACTTGCGGACAATGGCAGCGTTTGCCAAGCCGCCGCCGATCGCACCGAAGCCAAAAGTGCCCAACATCATGCCGTAGGTTAGTGCCGTTCCCTTCAACGTGTCTCGTGCAACCAACGGAAGCAGAGCCAAAACGACGACACCGGCCAAGTTGAAGATCGCCGTTCGTAGGAGAACTCTCAAAAGATGGGGAGACACCCTGATGTAACGAAGGCCGGCACCAATCGCTGCTCCCACATGCTCGGGGGGAGCTCCGGCTTTGGATAGTGCGGCTTCCAATGCAAGAGCGCGCCTATCAGCGGCAGTGTGAGAAGAACATTCGCAGCGAACGCCGCGGCGGACCCTGCCACTACGACGACCAATCCGCCCGAGGCAGGGCCAACGCTGCGCATCATGTTGAAGCTGAGCCCATTCAAACCGACCGCGCCGGCAACATCTTCCTTTGAGATGACATCGCCTATCGAGGCTTGCCACGCGGGATTGTACAGCGCGTTGCCACAACCGATTAGAAATGTAAGGGCGAGAAGAAGCCAAGGATCCAGAACATTGAAGCAGATAGAAGTCGCGAGAACCGCGGATACTAACACCATGCCACCTTGTGCCATGATCAATATGCGACGACGACTATAATTATCCGCCAGCGCACCCGCTATCATCGAGAAGATCATCACGGGAAGGGAATTCATTGTCTGAACCAGCGCCACCATGGCCTGCGAACCCATCATAGTGGCCATGACCCAGCTGGCGCCCACCGACTGCACAAGCGTCCCGAGATTCGACATCATCGTCGCGATCCAGAGCGATCGAAACGCCTTTTGCTTTAATGGAGACAGAAACAGGGGAACCGGCACAATTGTCTCGGTGATGCTTTTGGCAACACTTGTCGCCTTCGCGATATCAAGATCGCTAGTCCTCCGCCAAACTGAGAACGCGCGCCCAATTGCGCGCATCGACCGACAGCATTCCGCTTTCATGCACCGCTTGGCGACGCCGATAGCGGTTATCGGCCGGCATGCGAGTTGATCCTGCGTGTTTCAATTCCGCTATTAGCCTCTCCAACTGTCCCTGGAACGAAGCATTCCCGCCAGCACCGGGATCAAGGGCCAAAATGAATTGCCCGGCATTCGAGGTCTTCGCCCCAGGAAAGTTGGAAGAACAATCTTCAAATCCGAAGGTGCCGCCGGAGAGTGCCGCCACCAGAACCTCGGCCATAAAGGCAAGCGACGCTCCTTTTGCTCCGCCGAACGGCAGGAGCGCCCCCCCGTCCAGTATCGCCGCCGGATCAGTAGTTACGTCTCCGTCCCTGTTAATTCCGACCCCTGAAGGAACGGGTCTACCAGCGGCAGCGTGCAGCAGGATGTCGCCGTGCGACATGATGCTCGAAGCTTGGTCCCACACCAAAGGCGGCGCGTTTGTCCTTGGACAGGCAAATGCGATCGGATTGGTGCCGAGCGTCTTTCGCTTACCCTGCCAAACAGCCATATGGCTGCGACTGTTCACCATCGCAATTGAGATCAGACCGGCGCGCGCCAGGGGTTCCACGTCCTGCCACAAAGCACCAAAATGATGCGAATTGCGGACAAACATCGTCGCGACACCTTGGCTCCGAGCCATACCAGCAAGACGGTTCGAGAAGGCGCGCGTTGCTTGTTGAGCAAACCCGTTGTCAGCCTCAACCGCCAAACAGCCGGGCCGCGTCTGCTCGCAAGCCGGTTTAGCTGCAGTATTAATCCAGCCGCTGGATATGCTTGAGACATAGCCGGGCAAGCGATGGATCCCGTGGCTTCTACTGCCGTCGATTTCGGCGCCGGCAACCGTTTCGGCAATGATTCGTGCGATGGGTTCCGACAGTCCCGCTCTGCGCAAGGCCGAAGCTAATTTGGGTTCGAGGATCTCTAGCGGGATCTGAATTTCGTCGTCCGCTACGGTCAAGTGACGCTCCGCGATGAACGCTGTTCTATTCGACAAGCTCTGTCAGTGGCGTCACTTGTCCACCGCCTCTCTCAATCGTGTCGCGCAAAGTCTTGGCAATCTCGACCGAGCCAGGCGTATCTGAATGAACCAGAATGCTTTTCGCATCCAACTTGATTCGTTTTCCCGTGATAGCTGTCACCGTGCCGTCATTCAAGAACTGGCTTGCTCTCGCGGCGATTTGATCGAGATCGTTGATGACTGCTCCCTGCTTCTTTCGCGAAACGAGCGAGCCGTCTTCCTCGTAGGCCCGGTCGGCATAAATTCGTCCAACAGTCCGCAACCCGATCTTCCGCGCGTAAGCTTGCCAAGGGCTGCCGGGTTCTCCCGGCACGATGATGTCGGGATCATAGGCTTTGAAAGCATCGAAGATGAGCTGAAGATATTCCGGTGTTTCGCGCGACATCATGCCAAAGACGCCATGCGTACCGGCATGTGTCACCTTATAACCTTCAGCCTTGGCGATCGCCGAGAGAGCGCCCAACTGGTAAAGTGCGTGTTTCCGCATATCGTGGGGATCAATCTTCATCGGAACACGACCGAAGCCTAGTAGATCGGGCAGGCCGACATGCGCTCCTAGCGCCACTCCCCGCGCTCTCGCCTGCGCCGCCATGTCGGTCATGATGACCGCATCACCCGCGTGAAAACCGCAGGCCACATTCGCGGACGAAATCAGCGCCATCAGAGCGGCGTCATCGCAAAGCCGCCAACGCCCGAACCCTTCTCCGATGTCAGAATTGATATCGATTTTCATCGTTCGCCATCCCTGCCTCGGTTTCTCGCGAAATGCGCGCTGGTACGCCGCCGTTGTCGGCCGTCGCTATCAGGCAACCCAGCCTGTCCAAATATTTCACGATCTCAGATAGAGCCTTACGCGCTTCGGTTACCGAACATTCCACGAAACGGAACACGCTGCCTGGCCGCGCTTGGGCGACGCGCCAGAGATCGGCTTCTATGACGTAACCAATTTTCGGATAGCCACCCGCAGAGTTGCCGTCGACCAATTGCACGATAGGGCGCCCGCCTGGGGGCACCTGGATCACCCCGGGCGTGATCGGACATGATCGCATTTCTCCGGGGTCGGTACGCATCAGTTCGGCGCCATCCAATCGATAGCCCATTCTATTGCTCTGAGCGGAGACCCTCCAGGGATCACGCCAGAACGTTTGCTGCGACCTAGATGTGAAATCATCATATTCTCCGGCACGAACGACGCGGAGAACAATATCGTCCTGCTCCGCTAATGCGTGAAGTCCGCGTTCGAGAACGTTGTCGGGCGGCAAGACGGAGAGTTCGGGTTGCGGCTGCGCACTCTTTTTCAGAGCGCCTAGCTTGTCGCCTACGCGAAGCATGCGCCCTTCCAGGCCACCAACGCGTTGCCTGAAATAGGTGCTGCGGGATCCCAGCACCTCGGGAACGTCGATGCCTCCGGGCACACAAAGATAGGCTCTAAGCCCCATACGTGCCGGTCCAATCGCCAGCTCGTCGCCCGGCGCAACCGCGAAACGCGACCATGGTGCGACTTGACGTTGGTTGAGAACGGCCTGACAATCGGCCCCACACAGTGCAACCATGATTTGCTGATTGAACAGCAACCGCATGGGACCCATCTGGACCTCAATTCCGGCGGCCTCAGTGGAATTTCCAAGCAAGATGTTGCCCACCGATAGAGCGACCCGGTCGGCCGCTCCCGTTCGGGCAATTCCATGGTGACGTTGCCCTATCCGCCCCAAATCCTGCACAGAATTCAAGGGAAGCGTTTGAAGCACTTCGATCATGTCTCAACCCGTTCGATTCGGAAACGAATGCAGTCTCCCAGGTCAAGAACGTTGGGCGGCGTTTTGCTGAAGTCGAACGGTATGGGCGATGCCGGTGCATGTCCGAGTGCGTACCAGCCGCTTGGAACGAGCGAAGGCTCCTCCCCCGGCTTCAACGGCGGTCCAAGAGACGTCTGCGCTCCCGCCATGCTCAAATTTGGACCATTGGGTACCATTTGAGGTTCAGGCCGGCGTGGCAGGTGCAGCCGTCTATCCAGTCCGAAGAGAAAGCCGAAGCCTGGACCCGTTCCAGGCGCAAAGACAGTGTAATTGCCTGCCGAATGCAATTCAGCCACCCTGCTCGGCGATACTCCGAGACGATCGGCAACTTCGCGCAGGTGCCGACCTGCAGCTCCCCCGTAAACGATCCCGATTTCGAGTGTGCGGCCATTACCGGACCAAGCGGTCGTTCCATTCCATTCCGCCAAAAATCTCATCGCCAAAGGCTCGGTGTCCGTTGTCAAAGGGTCGACAACGATTAAGAGGCTGTTCAATCCCACCTGCGCGTCAGTCACCTCTTGCCAATTCCGGACCGTTCTATCCAACGCCCAAATGCGTTGCTGCGTTTGCAACGAAAGTGGCCCTTCGGCATCGAGCAGCAGAGCCGAAGCACCGCAGTGACTGACCCTCGGTGCATCAAGAACCACTAGCTTTGCGCACATGCCCGTACTTTGTCCGTCACTGCAGCTCTTCAAGGCCCAATAGAATTGGTGTACCGACCCGGTTCAGCCTGTCCAAATGTTGGAAACGTGTCAAAATAAGATCCGACCTGGCGGAATCGAACATTCCATCAGTACACGCCCGATATTTCCGCTCCAGATGTTCCCAACTGACGGGGTCGCTGCTCGAGCCGATATAATTGGATTTGCGCCGTTTAAAGAGACTCCCGTCTCGCCGCATGACATCAACTTCGGTAAAGGCTTTTCCGGCTCTGTAGAGCGGCTCGAAAAGCTCTGGCGTGCTCTGGTCTGGATGAACATAAGGTTCAACCGACTCCATTATCTTGCGCGTCGCGGGATCCTTGAGCGCATCGGGAGTGAAATCGGCTAGCGTGACGTCGCCTTTTCGCAGTGCCACAGCCACGCAATAGCTGTAGCTAAATTTTGCCTGTAAGTGACTTTCAGGCCGATCATAACGCATGATGTTAAGCGTTTGATAGCTGGTGCCGCAACGCACCGAGGTTATATCTGCCAGATCAAGCTCTTTATTTCGGAGGCCTTCGACAAGCACGTCGAGAGCCGGGAGCACCATCGCGCAAACCGGATATAGCTTGACGTTGATGCGCATCACTTCAAAGGGGGCTCCCATGTCGCGCATTGCGTCTTCAAAACAGATCACACTCAAGTCACCGAATAGGTGCATGAAACCTTCATGACCCTCGATGGCAGTCGGGCTTGCGTCGATGCCAGCCAGAGCCAGCTTTGCGGCCATTACGCCGTTCTCGGCAGCACGGCCGGCGTGGACGGGCTTGGTCGACGTTCCAAAGTTCTGACGGATGCCACAAGCCATCGAGGCGGCGATCCCCAACGCATCTCTGGTCTGCTGCGCGTCCAAACCCAACAGCTTTGCCGATGCAGCCGTCGCTGCGAAGGTTCCGAAAGTCGACGTCGTATGCCAACCGTTGGCATTATGTTGGTAGGTCATCGCCCGCGCAATCTTGGCGCCGACTTCCATCCCAGCCACATACGCGGTGATCAGTTGTTCGCCCGAAACGTTGCGCTCGTCGGCCAGCGCAAGAAGCGCCGGAACCATGCCAGTGGATGGATGGCCAAGCATAGTCGCGTTGCCGTCATCGAAATCGTGCACATGAGCTGCCACACCATTGAGAAAAGCCGCCGTTCTCGCCGTCGTGCGCAAGGAAGTGCCGATAACCAGCGATTTGCCGGGTTCATCGACCAAAGCTTGACGCGCCCTGCTTGCGGCCGCCTCGCCTGCGCCCGCAAGCGTCACAGACAACGTGTCTGCGAAAGCGCGCTTGGTCGTCTCCACCGCCTCTGTCGGGATGTCGGAAAAGCGCAGTTTCGTAACCCAATCAGCAAGGAAGGCGGTCACGGGTGGACGTGATCGCGTCGCCTCGGCGGCACTGGAAGTGATCTCGTTCATATTATGATACTTCGAATTTGGTTCAGCGTAAGGCTAGAACCGCGGAGCGGATCGCTGCCACGGCGGTACGCAAGTCGTCGTCCGACGACGCGATGGAGATACGGAAGTAAGGAGAAAGGCCATAGGCCGCGCCTTGTACAACTGCGATGTCGGCCTCGGCCAGTAAGTAATCGCACAGAACGCTATCAGACGAGATTCGGCCGCCTGCCGGCGTCGTTTTCCCAATCAGATCGGTACAGCTCACAAAGATATAGAACCCTCCCTCAGGGCGCTCGGCGGAAAGACCTGGAATTGCCTTGATGATCGGTAAGACAAAATCTCGCCGCCGGTGGAACACAGCTACGCGCTGGGCTAAGAAATCTTGTGGCCCTTCGAGTGCGGCCAGAGCAGCAGCCTGCGCGATTGAACATGCGCCACCCGTCGCTTGCGACAAGACTCGAGTAATGTCCCTGATCAGCCAATCCGGCCCGGCGCAATAGCCGATACGCCAACCCGTCATGGCGTATGCTTTGGAAACGCCGTTGACCGTCAGGATGCGCTCCCGCAAATCGGGCGCAATCTGCGCCAAGGTGTAAAACGGCCGCCCATCAAACCGAATGTGCTCATAGATGTCATCTGACAAAGCAAGGACGTTAGGATGGCGACGCAATATTTCGGCGAAGGAAAGCAATTCCGCCTTTGAGTAAATTGATCCCGACGGATTGTTTGGCGAATTCAAAAGAAGCCAACGCGTCCGAGGTGTGATGGCCGCCTGTAGTTGTCCAGGCTGCATCTTGAAGTCACTTTCGACGCCGCACGCGACTATCACCGGCTGTCCGCCGGCGAGCCGCACCATGTCTGGCATCGGCACCCAATAGGGTGCAGGTATAATGACCTCGTCGCCGTCGTTTAAGGTTGCGGCGAAGGCATTATATATACTTGGTTTCGCGCCCGGAGCGACCACGATCTGATTGACTCCGTATTCCAAGTCGTTGTCGCGTCTCAGCTTGCGCGAGATGGCCTCGCGCAGCTGAATGGTACCCGTATTGATGGTATAGCGGGTTTCTCCAGCTCGGATCGCCGCAATTGCCGCTTCCTGAACGTGCTCTGGCGTATCGAAGTCAGGTTCGCCCTGTGCAAGGCTGATAACGCGCTTGCCTGAGGCCACTCTCAACTTTGCTTTTTGAGCCATGCTCTCGGAGACATCGACCTGAATCTTGCCAACCCGCTTCGATCTGCTTCGTGTATTCAAATTAGTCACCGCTTCCTAGTCCGTGAGAACGACGCCAGGCTTTCGACCCGTCTGCGCGCGGGCTCGGCTGTCGCAGCCTCTTATTTGATGAGCCAAGCGTTGAACATTTCATTCGACTTGGACAAGTTTTCACCCCAGAAGCTGACATCGAGGGGCACGAGCTGCTTAAAGTTGTCAGGCTGCGTCGGGATCAAATACAAGATCTTGGGGTCGATATATTGGTAGGCGCTGATCGAAGCCGTTCCGTTCAGGACGCGCGCTGCACGCGCGGCTTGTCGCTTCGGATCAAGAGTGAATTCGATGAGCTTCTGAACCATCGCCACCTTCGGATTCCCTTTCGGAATCGACCAGCCATATGCGGTGTAATAGCCTTGATTCCATAGGATCTTAAGATCCTCTCCTTGCACGATAAGCTCCGCTGCCCGGTTGACATAGGTCGCGGTAATGTCGATTTCGCCGCTGTGTAACAGCTGCGCGCTCTGCGGCGCCGTCGTCCACCACATAGCGATCCGCGGTTTGATTTGATCGAGCTTCTTGAATGCCCGAATCCAACCGGCATCTGTTTTCAGTTCGTTTATGATGGCCTGGCCGGGCTTGACGCCGTCGGCGCGCAATGCCCACTCGATGTTGTCCCGGCCGCTGTTGCGGAGGGACCGCACGCCAGGGATCGCTTTGTCCCACATGTCCGCAACGCAAGTCAGATCTTTCCCGGTCGCGGAGGTCCGATAAACCGTTGAATAGGCTGATATCGAGTCGGGCACAAAACCGGCGAGGTTCCTCAGCTCCACCGGAAGGTCGTCATACAGGTGTTTTGGAAGGGTGATCTTTTCAACCAAATCCAAAGCCAAATATCGAACTGCTTCGTCCATGCCTGCGCCAATGCAAGCATCGAAGATATAATTCTTCGTGTCGACCATCGACTGCATCTGGGGCAGCGGCTGCGCGGCTCGCACCACGGGAACGACCGTGATGCCGGTAGCCTCCGTGAAAGGAGTGTAAAAGAGCTCCTTATAAATCTGAGATACGGAGCCACCAGCATCTGCAATGTAGAGAGTTTCGCCCGCTGCCGAAGCGCGACCCATGATCGCGGGTGCTGCTAACGTTGCGCCCGCCAGCATTGTGGTCTTAGTAAACTTTCTTCTGTTCATTTCTGGCCTTCCGTTAGCGACTTACGCCGACCGCGGATTTCATCGAATGTCGTCGGAGGCAATCATCCCGGGGCGTTCAAAGGGATGGTCGTTGCCGATAGTGCCGATCATCATTCGTCATTTCACAAGCCACTGATTGAACAGCTCATTCGATTTCGTGAGATTCTCTCCCCAAAAAGCCACGTCCAACGGGACCATCTGCTTGAAATTATCTGGTTGCGTCGGGACGTACTCGAGCACCTTCTTGTCGATAAATTCGAAGGCACTTTTCGAGGCGCTTCCTTGCATCAACTCGGAAGCAAGCGCGGCTTGACGCTTCGGATCCAATGAGAACTCGATGAGCTTCTGCACCAAATGGACCTTTGGATTGCCTTTTGGGATGACGTACCCATAGGCAGTGTAATAACCTTCGTTCCAAAGCACTTTGAGGTTCTCACCTTGCCGGATCAGCGTTGCAGCCCGGTTCGCATACGTCGCTGTAATATCGATCTCCTGAGCTTGCAGAAGCTGAGCGCTTTGTGGGGCCGTACTCCACCAAGTCAGGATTTTCGGTTTGATCTCATCCAATTTTCGAAATGCGCGCTCCCACCCGGCTTTTGTTTTCAGCTCATTGATAATGGCCGGTCCCGCGGGAACGCCATCCGCTCGAAGCGCCCATTCTATGTTGTCGCGACCGCCAGTACGCAGCGAGCGAACTCCCGGAATGGACATGTCCCAAATATCGGCAACTCGTTTCAGATCCCGTTTTGTCGCTAACGGCCGATATACCGTCGCAAACGCTGCAACGGAGTCCGGATAGAAGCCCGGAACATTTCTGATGGAGTCAGGAAGGTCGTCATATATTGACCTCGGCAACTCAATTCGTTCGCTGAGCCCCTCAGCATCGTAGCGGACACCTTCATCGAGACCGGCGGCCCCATGCACATCGAACGTATAGTTCTGCGTTTCCACCATGGTCTTCATCTGAGCCAGCGCTTGGGCTGGCCGAACGACCGGAACGACATCAATTCCCGTGCTTGCAGTAAAGGGCGTATAGATAACCTTCTTGTAGGACTCGGTGTACGCACCGCCCGCATCCGCAACATAGAGGGTCTCACCGGCCGCCGATGCGCGTCCGACGATGGCGGGTAGTGGGAAAGTCGCGCCGGATAGCGCAGCTATCTTGACGAATTGCCTTCTATTCATTGTTGGCCTCCTCACTAACCATTGCCTCGAACTGACGGCTCTAATGTCGGCCCATCCAACCGATGCAAGCGCTACACGCGTCTGGACGTCCCGCCAACGGAATTGGCTATGAGCATAAATCCGAGAATTAACGCCAGGAGTAGCGTCGACACTGCTGCCAACTCCGGTGACGCCCCGTACACTGCCTGTTGGTATAGCTGCTTCGGAAGCGTGGTGAAGCTGCCTCCCGTGACAAACAGAGAAATCGTCACTTCGTCAAACGACTGGATGAATGCGAAAAGAAACGCGCCATAAACTCCAGGCTTGATGATCGGCAGCATGATATATCGGAAGGTCTTGAATTTTGACGCGCCCATCGTCCATGCGGCATAGTCCAACGAACGATTGTAATTTTTGAGCACGGCCATCAGTGACATCGTGGCATAGGGCAGCGCAAACACCATATGCCCCATGATCAATCCGACCCATGTGCCAATCAGCCCGAAGCGGGCATAAGCGTAGAACAGCGCGACCGCCGTGATGATATGAGGCAGAAAAATCGGAATGGTCAGCAGCAGAATTATCAGGAACTTTGCCCTCGTCTTTTGACGAACGAGAAATAGTGCCGCCGGAATAGCGATGGCAATGGCCATCAAGCTGGTGATGGCGGCGATGCCAACCGATCGCCAGAAAGCCAATACCCAGATTGGTGAGCTAAGGACCGACGTGTACCATCGGAGTGAGAAACCCTGGGGCGGCCAGCCGAACAGAAGGCTGTTAGAGAATGAAATCGGAACGATACAGAAGATCGGAAGTATCAAGAACAACGCAATTGCCAGCGAAACCATCGACAGAATGGGTCTACTCACCCTTTGCCTGAGCTTCACCGTCCGTCCCGTCAGTTTTTCGGCGACCAATCCGAAGCTGGCGGTAATCCATGAAATTCCGTTGATTAGTTTCATTCCGCCACGGCGGAGCATTCGGTTCAGTCTCGACGGATGCTGGTCGCCCTCTTCTCCGGTCAGAATGTGCATTCCAACCACCCGATCAAACAGAAAGAAGGAAATAAGTGTTGCCAGCAACAGCATGGCGGATATCGCCGCAGCGAAGTTCCAGTGCAACACCTCGGTAACTTGTTCGATGATCAATTGAGCGATCATCGTTTCCCGAGGACTCCCGAGCAGCTGCGGCGTGATGAAAAACCCAAGAGCACTCACAAAGATCAAGATACCGCCGGCCGCCACTCCCGGTAACGACAGAGGAAAATAGACCCGCCAAAAACCATGGGAGGGGCGGGCACCCAGCGTGCTCGCCGCTTTTTCCAAGTTCGGCTCGATGCCCTCCATTACGGAGTACATCGTAATAATCGCCAAAGGCAAAAGCGAGCTGCTCAGGCCGATCATCACGCCGTTCCAGTTGTAGAGGAAGGCGATCGAATGATCGAGCCAGCTCAACTTCAAGCCGGTTACGTTGATCAAACCGCGGCGACCGAAGATAATAATCAGTGACAGATTGCGGATCAGAAAGCTAGTCCAAAGCGGCACCAGAACGGACGTCAGGATTGCTGCTCGAACCCCTGCATTTGCTTTGGAGAGTGCATATGCAACGGGGTAACCGAGCGTCAGGCAGATCCCGGTGGCCCAAGCAGCGGTTTGAATCGTTCGCACGAGCACGCTAACGTATAGATTGGTCTTAAATACTCGCGAAAAATTCTCTAGCGTCAGCGCACCGTGAGCGTCAAAGAGGCTGAGAACAAGAATTCCGCCGACAGGCAGTACAAATACGACGGATAGAAACGTCAGCAGCGGTGCTATCTGAAGAAACGGCCAGCGCGCTAGCAATTCGCTCAGAGGTAGGCGCCGATCTGATCGCGGCCATGATCCCGGGATGGTCGTCCGATCTGTCACGTTCCTACATCCTTTATTTCTACCGACCGGGAGGCGGCCCAGCTCAAGATGCAACGTTGACCGTTCTCGATATCGTGAGGAGCCTGTGCATTCAGAACAAGGGCTGAAAGGACGCGATCGGACGCCGACTTGAAGAAGTACCGGGTTGTCGGCCCAATATTGATGCGCTCAATAAACGTCGCTTCGGTCCGGTGGTGCGCGGGAACGACGTCGGCGTTGACGCGAACGTATTCAGGTCGAACCATCAGTCGCGTTCCCGCCTGCATGGGCGTCACGTTGCCGCTTGCATCGCTCACTTCGCCAGCCGCCATGATATTGGACTGTCCGATGAAGTTAGCGGCGAAGACCGTCGAGGGGCGATCGTAAATTTCGTTCGGTGGTGCCAGTTGCTCGATCTCGCCACCGTTCATCAGACAGATCCGATCTGACATGGCCAACGCTTCTTCTTGGTCGTGGGTCACGTAGATGATGGTCGTCTTTAATCGCTTATGCAGATGCTTGATTTCGATCTGCATCTGCTCGCGCAAGTTCTTATCCAGCGCGCCCAAAGGTTCGTCCATCAGTACGATCGACGGCCGGTAGACCATTGCGCGTGCGAGAGCCACGCGTTGTTGCTGACCACCCGATAGCTCCTTGGGCACACGCTCGGCAACGTGAGGTAAGCTGATGATCTCCAACATCGACTTTACCCGGTCGCGTATATCAGCCTCCGGCATCTTCCGCATGCGCAGCGGAAATGCGAGGTTTTCCGCGATACTCAAATGAGGAAACAAGGCATAGTTCTGAAAGACCATGCCAATATCCCGATAAAACGCGGGCTCGTTGGTAGCTCGACGACCGTTGATGTAGATCTCGCCGGAGTTTGGAGGGGTTAGTCCGGCGATCATGGTTAGGAGCGTCGTCTTTCCGGAGCCAGAAGGGCCCAATAGAGTCAGAAATTCTCCTTCGGCCACATCGAGAGACGTCGGCTTCAAAGCGTCGAACGCACCGTACCGTTTCGAGAGGTTTTCGATCTTGAGCTTCATTCGTATGCCCGCTCTAACGATGCGCAGGAACTGAGTTGCGGGGCGGTCCCGCCAGGAATGAAATGCTGCGTACAATCGTGTAGTTCAACAACCCCTCAGCCCCACCCTCACGCGCATACCCCGAGTCCTTTGTTCCCCCAAAAGGCGTCTCCGGCAGCGATGACGTGAAGTGATTGATCGCAAGGTTTCCGACCTGCATGTGGTCGGCGATGTAGCCGGCGTAGTCAGCCGAATGAGTCATCGCGTAACCCGCAAGCCCATAGGGCAGTTCGTTGGCGCGCTTGATCGCGTCTGGCAGCGAAGTAACCGAATTTACGAGTGCGACTGGGCCAAACGGTTCTTCCTTCATAATACGCGCATCCGCGGGCACGTCGGCCAATACCGTAAGAGGCCAATAGTAGCCGTTATTCTTGATGCGCTCCCCACCGGCAACAAGCCTGGCACCTTTCGCGATCGCCTCGCTGACGAGTTCCTGTATCGCAGCAAGGCGCCGTGAATTGGCTACGGGCCCCATCTGCGTGGCCGGATCGAGGCCATTGCCGACCTCAATTTTTCGAGCCGCCTCGCCCATGTTGTTGACAAACTCTCCATAAATGGAGTCGTGGACGAACCAGCGTGTCGGTGATGTACAGATTTGGCCCGAGTTGCTGGCTTTAGCGGCAACCGACCTGCTCGCTGAATCGAGCGGATCGACATCGTCACAAATTATGACCGGCGCATGCCCGCCCAATTCCATAATGCAGGGCTTCATATGCATTCCGGCTTGCGCGGCAAGTCCCTTGCCAACTGGAACGGAGCCAGTAAACGCAACCAGTCTGATTGACGGGTGTCCTATCAAATAGCGCGAGATATCTGCGGGAATGCCGAATACCAAATTCAACACGCCATCTGGCAGTCCGGCTTTCACAAAGGCTTCCGCCAGATGCACGGCAGCCGCCGGTGTTTCCTCAGAAGCTTTCAGGACGAGACTGCAGCCTGCCGATAGCGCACCGCCAACCTTCCGGGCGACTGAACTTAAGGGATAGTTCCAAGGACTAAAGGCCGCTACAGGGCCAATCGGATAGAGTTGCACGGTGTTTCGATACCCGGGCTCGGACGGAATGGTCCTGCCGTAAAGTCGGCGTCCTTCTTCCGCATCCCATTCCAACACCTGACATGCCCGCCGAACTTCGGTCTGCGCGTCGCGTAGCGGCTTGCCTTGCTCCAGAGTGATATCGCGGGCCACCACATCGGCATTCGCACGCAGGTTCGCCGCGGCTTGACGAATTATCTCGGATCGCCGGGCCGCTGAGGTCAGTGACCAAACGTTGAAGCCGTTCGTTGCAGCATCGACGGCAGCGGCAAGATCGGCCTCCCTTGCCATAGGAACGATCCCCAGCACGGCTTCGTTTGCGGGGTTCAATATCGGAGCGCCGTTACGTTCGATCCATTTTCCACCGATAAACAGCCTTATTGGGGTGTGCCCAGTCATCGGGTCACTCCGAGGAATTTTCGTGTGTCGGCCACCACTTTTGCCGGACTACGCTTACGCCACGGCGCGCGCTGACCTGGCGGACGGTTTTCGATTTCTGGGTGGATCTTATTCCAGACGAAGACGGGCCCGTCCTTCGCCAGGATTTCTGGCAGGGCGGCAGTATATGTGGCTAGATCATCGAAAAAATAAGTGCGATTGATGCCACATCCGCGAGCCACAAGGTCATAAGCAACGTTCTTCGCGTTCGGTACGGGCTGTCCACCAGTTGTGGCATAGCATTCGTTGTCCATCAAGAAGTAGTAGTAGTTTCGAGGCGCCTTTTCGGCGATCGTTGTCAAGATGCTGAGGTTCATTAGTAGATCGCCCTCAGAATCGAAAACGACTACCGGCTTCTCAGGTTGGGCCAATGCGAGCCCAAAACTAAAGCCGGCATGACCGCCCATGGAAGGATCACCGACTGGAAGGTCCGCACCTCCTTCGCTGATGTCCAACCAATATTGACCCGAGCGACCCGAGACGACGAGCGCATTCCTGCGATGAGGTGCGAAAGCGTGGACAAGATCTTTTGTGTAAATCATCGACCCGCGCCTCAATTAAAACCGTGAAATTCGTCGGCGATCAGTACGACGACTGGGCGCTGAGTTAGTTCAGACTCGGTGAAAGCGAGCGAGATGCGATCGGCGTCCGCATTACTTTCCACCATGTAGAACTTGATTCCGAAAGCGAGCAGGAAGCGTTCTGTATATTCGGCCGCGCTATCGTGATTGACGCCGTGCCGCGTGTAACCGCGGTAACCAACCAAGAAGACGACCGGAACGTTCAGATTGAGCAGCCAGCCGCGCATGGAATCTCCCGATTCCATCATGCCGGTATTCTGCACCAACACGATCGGCTTTGCTCCTCCTGCGAAAAGTCCGGCCGCTATTGAGCAGGCATGCCCTTCGCGGGCGACGCCGACCAAGCTCAGCGATTGCTCCTCCTGCATTTTCAAGAACAGCCAGTTCGTCTCGCTATCTGGCAGCCAAACAACATGCGACACGCCGTTTTGCTTCATTTGCGCAACGACCGATTCGGGACTCAGTGCCGCGGCTTGCTCGTCACTCATCATCGTCCTCTTTTCGCCGGCCGCCATGGGAGCGAGGGCCCGCGGCCCAATTTGTATCCGAGACGTTAATTTAGGATACGATTAAAGGGCCTCCGGCACATTCGTGTCAACCTGAATGTGACGAAATCGTAATTTCCGAATGGAATCCTCATTTTCAGAAAGCCACGAACAATGCCCGAAACTCGGCAAGCCCCCCAAAAGGGCTCGGTCTGCGACAAGTCATTGGGGGGATCGCGAACGGTTTCATATGTATCCGGGAGGGATTGCTACGGCGCCCCCTCGTTCGCGGTCAAACGCTTGCGCAATCCGGAAGGCCGTTGCATCACCAAAACGGCGGACGGTAATTTGCAGACCTACCGGCATAAGGGCTGCGAGCCCCATGGGTATCGATATAGCGGCCAAGTCCATTAGATTGGCTATACGGGCGAGGAGACCAAAAGGTGCGGTTTGCTCGTGCGCCCCCTCGATCTCTGGAGTCACGATCGGAGCCGAGGGCAAGAGAAACGCTGCTGCGCCTTCCAGATAACGATCGAATTCCACCTGCATTTCGCGGCGGGTTGTAAGCAGGCCGAAATAGTCCCTCGCGCTGATGCCACTGCTTTTGCGCATTCGCTGCGCTATCAAACGATCAACTCGACTGTCGAGCCCCTCGATGTATTGCGATAGCCCATTCCAGCCTTCGGTCCCCGTGATACCGGATGCGTGAGCCGCATATTCTTCGTGACTCCGAGGCATGGGACGCACATCTATGTGAGCGCCTAGTCTCTTGAGGTCGCCCAGTGCCTTATGGAAAAGGTCCATAATTCGGGGGTCGACGAATTTGAGCTGAGAGTCAGTTGGCGCTCGCAAGATCAAGCCCTCGACGCCAGCCGTTAACTCGCCAAGAGGATTTATGCGCCCAATTCCGTAGGTCGAGGGATCCTGGGGATCCCGCCCTTGCAAGGCATCGAGTACCAACGCGGCATCCCGGATGCTGCGGGCCAACGGACCCACAGTGTCAAATGTCGGCGCCAATGGAAAGACGCCGCCCCGGCCGACCAAGCCGAGCGTACTCTTGTGGCCAACAATTCCACAAAGCGATGCGGGGGTACGAATTGAGCCGCCGGTATCGGTCCCGAGCGCAACCGGCACGAGCCCCGCCGCGACCGCGACTCCCGATCCGCTGGATGATCCGCCGGGTACTCTCGCAACCGAGGTATCCCAGGGATTCACCGGCGTACCGCAGACGGGATTGCACCCCCAACCACCAAAAGCGAATTCAACGGTGTGCGTTTTCCCGATGAGAACCATTCCTCGATCGAGGAGGCGCTGAACAGCGTGGGCTGTGTTCTCCGCAGGGGTCGATGCGGTCGCAAGCGATCCGGCCCGGGTCGGTCTCCCCTTGACATCAAATAGATCTTTGACCGCGAAAGGTATCCCGTCCAGCATATGCAAAGCGTTGCCGCCCGCACGCCGTGCATCGGCGGTCTTGGCAGCTACGCGAGCCGAATCCGCGTAGATTGCGACGAAGGCATGGAGCTGCGGGTCGAACTTCGCAATCCGCGCCAGAAAACGCTCCGTGATCTCGAGCGACGTGACCTGCTTGGTGGCCAATGCGCGCGAAAGCTCCCCGATCGTAGCGAACGCGACGTCACCAAGGGGCAATGTATGGCTGTCACTCATCGGAGTTCCCAACTAGTCCAACGCTAGGCGCGTATCTCTCAAGCAATGCATCAATCGGTCGGGCGCAGACATCAAAGCAGCCCCGCGCCCACCGAGCCCAGATCAGGGATCAACGAAGGATCCGTGAACCTGTCCATTGTGAAGACAGCCGATCCGGGCAACGGCTTATCCGCAACCCATGCGGCCGTTTGCTCTCCGACAGCGCAAGCCATCATCGTGCCAAAGCCGGAAAGACCGACGCACATATAGGAGCCTTCCGGTCCCATGGGCCCGACCAGCGGCCAATTGTCGTGGGTCCGCGTATACCAGCCGCTATAATGATGCAGACCGCGCGTCAGCCGTCCGATATAGGTCCTGAGTCCGGGGTTGAGCCTCGAAGCCCCTCGAAGCACAATTTCGGGAAAGCGGTCGTCCAGCGGAACGTCCCAGGTCGCGTTTACCTGCGCCCTCTCGTTGTAGGCCCATCCGAGCCGTAGCCAGCTGCCGCCGTCTCCTCCGTCGGGACGGCAATGAATTGCGCCGGTCATTGGTTGTGTGAGCCAGGCAGTGTCTGCACTGGCCCGAAGCAGGCTAGCTTCTTCTTCCGTCCAATTGATCATTTGATCATCGAGGTCGATCGAAAACGGCATGTCCCGAGGAATGACCTTGTGAACATCCTCGAAGGCGATTTTCTGCTGCATCACATTGAATAGGGGCAACTCGACGTCGAGCATGGCGGCAATGTCGTTCGCAAAGGGACCCGCACAGTTAATTAGCTTGACCGCTCGGAGAGTCTTAGAGGTCCCCTCGTCCTTAAAAGCGATAGTAAACCCGCCTTCTCGCTCCGCCTTAATGCCGTCGACCATGCCCTGCATGCGGTGCGCGCCGACGCTGCCCGTGTATTCCAGCATGAAGGCTCCCATCTGCTGCCCCGAAATGTCGCCGGCTTGGCGTACATGCAGGATTGTTCGCAGGTCGCGATCATAATTGGGAAACAGCGATTGGATCAGCTCGGGATTGCGAAGCAGATCGAAGCCTCGTGGCGCCAGCGTCCAGTCAGCGTCTGCGGGTCGTTGATAACTGCGGCTCGTGGT
Source organism: Bradyrhizobium sp. WYCCWR 12699 (assembly GCF_032144035.1). Lineage (NCBI taxonomy): Bacteria > Pseudomonadati > Pseudomonadota > Alphaproteobacteria > Hyphomicrobiales > Nitrobacteraceae > Bradyrhizobium > Bradyrhizobium sp. WYCCWR 12699. The sequence goes on along the minus strand of NZ_JAVTJN010000004.1, from coordinate 141,478 downwards.
ACCCTCATGGATCCGTACCTGCTCATCGAATTCCGCACCCAAGCTGAAGCGCAATCCCTCGATCAGCTCGGAGGCATCTGTCTTTCGCGACGCCAAGACATATCCGCGTCGAGTCATGTTCAGCCGATTGCCCGACTCTCGCGCGATGTCTTCCATGAGCTGGATGGAACGATCAGAGAGACGAACCATCAGTGGATGGGTCCACCAATTTCGATAATTCTCGCCAGACTGAGCGGACGTGAAGGCCATCGGAGGGCCTTGGTCGATGAGCGCGATATCAGTGATGCCGTGGTGTTTGGCCAGATAGTAGGCGACCGCGATACCAATCGTACCGGACCCGATGATAGCGACCTCGGCGCTTTTCACGCTCGCCATATTTTGCATCCCTTCTATTGTTTTTGGATACATTTTATATTGCCACACCGCAACTGATTTCGCATCGCCGATCGCGTTTTACGGAAGGGTTCCAAAGCGCCGTTTCGAGGTCACACGGTCCGTGGCGCGTGGCGCCTCAAGGAGAACGGCCTCGCGGTCACATCGGAAGGTCTTGGAAGGCAAAGCTCCCAAATCCCACAGGCAGGGGAAAGCGTTGAAACTATATGATGCCGCGCTCGGGCAGAGGGGCGTCGTCGATCAGTCGCTGCCAACCGAAACGAGTTAAATCCAGCGTTTCGTATCGTCCCTTCAGGATAAGTTCGGAAATCGCCAGACCACAGCCGGGCGCATGCATCAGGCCGTGACCTGAGAAGCCCGCCAGCATGTGGAAATTGCCCAGACCATCGGCCCCCGGCCCGATGATGACATTGCCGTCGAAGTCGTTCTGATCATAGAGACCCGGCAAAGTTGAACGGCATTTCGTCCGTTCGAACTGCGGGAAACGGTGCGCCAATGCTGGCCACACAACTGATTCGAAATAGTCGTAGTCGACCTCGAAATTATAGCCCCGCGGTTCCGCGAGCGTCGGAACACCGCCTGAATAGCCGGCGCCTTCGGGACGGAAAGCTAATCTTTCGGGGTCTTTGAGGTAAGGCAGCGGCTCGATGGGTTCTTGCGTTTCGAAGTAATGTTCGAAACGCCGCAGCGGGGTGATTGGAACATCGAACCCCAGTTGCTTGCAGATTTCCTTTGCCCACGCTCCTGCGCAATTGATGAATTGATCCGCTTCAATCTGAGCGCCGGATGCCACTCGGGCATGCGTTACAGCATGAGCGGCGCGGTCCATCCCCACCACATCGTCGGCAAGATATTTGACGCCGAGAGATTGCGATTTCTTACGAAAACCCATCAGCACACTATGCGGATCCAGCCAGCCGTCATCGGGAGAATGGACGCCGGCGCCAAGGTCCGAAACGTTCATCGAAGGGAATTTCTCTTTCAGACCGTCCGGCGTCAGCCATACGACATTGCAACCTTGATCTCGTTGAGCGTCGTAATTTTGACGCAACATCCCCGTCGCACTAAGGGGCACGATGAAGAGGTAGCCATTTTTCTTAAAGCCGATCTCGGCATCCACGCCTTCGATCGCCATCGTCTTCGGAAATGACTCAAAGAAGGGGATTGAGAAATTTGAAAGCTGGATATTCTCGGAAAGCGCGAAAAGACGTCGGACGCCACCAGACGCCCGTGGCGTCGAGGCTATCGCATAGGTCGGATCGCGCTCTATCACTATGACATCTGAAGCCGGCGCCATGAGCTTGAGAAAATAGGCAGCCGCGGAACCGATGGCTCCGCCCCCAATAATTGCGACATCATATTTCATTTTCCTACCTGCCCGAGTAGAGTAGATGGTGTGATACTATGCCAACGCCGTGCGCCGATGCCGTTCGTAGATGCCGCCTACTCCACGTCTACCGGAAGGATCTCGAACAAGGGCGCGCCGTAACTAACCGCGGCGCCTTCTTCGATAAGAATTGTGACCAACCGCCCCCGCTGCGGCGTTCTGATCGGGATTAGAATCAAATCATCCTGTAGGTAGCCGAGGATATCATCCGAGTTTAAAGACGAGCCCATCGGCACCGCCGCTGAAGCCGCCGCGGGATGCCTTGGTAAGAATCTTCCCGGCCCAACCGCGCGAACAACAATATTTGCCGTAGCCGGCGGCGCCGCTCGCACCTTCTCGTCGGTCGTCGCCGCAAGCTCAATGTTTATAAACTCGCCGCCTTCCTCATATTCCAGCCGGATCAAGCCATGGCGCCTCATGATGGCAGTCAATTGCGGAATGTAATCGCAAAGACCCGTCATGATGCCACCGCAGAAGTGGCTCTCTTCAGCCTCAGCCCAGCGGCCAACCAATTCTTCAGAAACCGGATGTCCGCGCTGCCGGCTTTGAACGCTTCAATGGCACCGCAGGCGCGCTCCATTCTAACGGCTATTTCCCCACGGTTGGCGATCAGCACCTTGTCAAACATTTGCTCACTCGAGAACGAGAAGAGTGTCACCCGCGCAAACCACCTGGCCGTCGTCGGGTAGGATTGCTCGCACCGTCCCCGCTCTGTCAGCTTCGACACGGAACAGTGTTTTCATGGACTCTACGACAGCAACGATCTGCCCCTTGGTGATTGTCTGCCCTACTTCAACCGCAGGAGAACCACCCTGGACATCCGAGCGATAAAACACTCCGTCGGTCAAAGCTCGTATCTTATGACCTTCTTGATTCGAACCGAGACTGTCAGCTTTTTGCAGTGACAGCGGCGCGCTGGTGAAAGCGGATGTCACTTCAGCGGCGGCGATCAGCAGCAGCCGAATGTCCCCTCTTTTCAGCTCAATCTTCTGCAAATTGAGCTCAGCCGCCTTCCGGCAAAAAACTTCGATCTGCTTCAGGTCCATGAAGGCCGCGGTCTCCCGAAGAACGAACTAATCGGCAACCGAAGACGGGGCTGACAGCATCAAACTGCGCCGGGCCGTTTGCGCCGATCGCGAGACAATGAGCACGACGCCCATAACAGTCAAGCACAATGTATTCTATTGCGGCCCTTTTGGATACATCATCATGTTGCGATAGATGCTGGCCGGACATATCGACCACCCAATGTTACTCAAGGATGGCATTCACGGCTTCATCAAGAGCTTTAGCGGCGCGTTCGCGAACACAACGCAGCTTTTCCTGCTGCTCCGCATCTCTGGTCTGGCTCTCGCGAGCGAGCTTTATCTGCGCGCACACATTGGCGGGCGCCGGGCTGCCGTAAGTCGAACGTCGGCCAACGAAAGCGAGTGGACTAAGGCTTTCCCGAAACAGTTGGGGGTCAAGGCTTGGTGCAGGAAAACCGAGCTGATTTGCTGCTGCATCCAAGTCGGCACTTGTCACCGTGTTTGGCATCATTCCGCAATTGAAACAGTGCGCCACGAATCCGGCGACCAATTCATGCGCTTTACGCCACCCCAACGCAGTCTCGCGCGCTATGGCCGCAGCAAGGTCCGTTGCGGTGCACCAGTTGGCACCCGCCAAATAGCTCATTCTCGCGACATCAAAGCGCACATCGCCCACAAGGCGCGACAGAGTATCCAGTCGTGCGGGAATCATTTCACCAATGGCCTTGAGCTGACTGTCCGTATTGACCCGCTCCATGGTGGTAAAACCAGTAGGTCCGCGTTCGGACATGCTTACAGCCAGGAAGGCCGATGATGCTTGCGTCGCCAAACTCTTGATGTCCTCCAGCCCATCAGGATTTTTCTTCTGCGGCATGATCGAGCTAGTACCACACAGATAATCCGGCAATTCGACATAGCCATATTCAAATGTCGACCATAACTGCAGATCATCGGCCAAGCGAGCGAGCGAATGCGTTAAACCTGCCATGAGACCGGCATATTCGATCTCCATGTCGTGGCTGATGATCGCATCGAAAGTGTTGGGCAAGGGCCCATCGAAGCCGAGGAGCTCTGACGAGCGCCGACGATCGATCGGAAAATCGCTCCCAGTCATGATGGCAGCGCCAGCAGGCGACTGATTGATGCGAGCATGAGCTTCTTGATATCGCTGCTGATGCCGGGCTGCGACCAGTTCAAACATCAGAGCCCAATGCGCCAGTGTTGTTGGCTGGGCGTGCTGGCCATGCGTGTTGCCCGCCATGACGGTCTCGATGTGTTTCGACGCCAATTCTATGAGAGAATGGCGCAGCTTCATCATGCCATCCAAGGCTGAACAGATCTGAGCCGCAAACGCCCTCCTTCGAGAAACGGCATTCAGATCTCCCGAACTGCGCCCGGTGGCGATCTGCCCACCAATTTCACTGCCATAAAGCTTTGTTAGATATCGTTCGCCCGCGTGCAGGCCCGAGTTCATCTTAGAATGAACATTTAGAACACCTTCTGCCTCCATCTGTCGCAGGCCGGCTAGAAGTTGCTGTCCGATTTTACGCTTAATTGCGCCCCCTTCGGTTAGCGCAACTAGATGGGCCTTGTCGAACGCATGAATATGCGGAGCCGTTATCGCATCGAACCGAGACTTGTAGTTGTCAAGATAATCTAGAGGAACTTGCTTCAAACGCGCTCCGGGGTTGGCGGCGCTGCGATAAGTTTGCGGAGCGTGGGTTTCCATTTAAGGATCTGCCTTAGCTTCGGGCCCGAACGAGCCGGTTTGCCGGCCACCGACACAACCAAGCAAGCCTGATGTATGCATATTAATTATACTGTATCCAGTCGCGCTGCCTGTCAATAACATGACACTGGGCGTGGCCGATAGCCTCCGGCGAAGCGGACGAAAAATCGATGGCGAGGTGGCCGCTGAGGTGACGGGTCAGAAGACAAATGGCTTGAGACGAGTTGTGCTGCGTGTTCACTTCAGTCATTGTCATTGATGCCAAGCTGCTTCTCGACTGCCGCCAGCAGAATTGAGATTGCAATTGCCTCAGCTGCAATCCGCACGTCTTCCAACGATGCAAAACTTGGCGCAATGCGGATATTGCTGTCCTTGGGATCATGCCCGTTTGGAAAAGTCGATCCTGCTGCAGTGAGAGAGATTCCCGCGTCGCCCGCCAGCCTGACAGCTCGTTGCGCTGCGCCTGCAATAGTATCGACGCTGATGAAATAACCGCCCTCAGGCCGAGTCCAGACGGCAGCACCTTTGCCTGCGAGACGTCTTTCGAACGCTTGGAGCACTGCGGAAAACTTGGGAGCAAGAATAGCGCGGTGTCTTTTCATGTGTCGTGTCACGCCCCCTGCGTCCTTGAGGAAACGCGCGTGACGAAGTTGATTAAGCTTGTCTTGACCAGCTCCACGCCGCTTGGCGCAGTCAAGAAACCAACGAACGTTCGCGGGAGAAGCTGCGAAGAAGCCGATACCGGCTGTGGCGAAGGTAATCTTTGAGGTAGACCAGAACATAAGCGGTCGATCCGCATTCCCGGCGGCCGCGCAAGCAGGCAAGATCCGTTTAGCTGGCTTGCTGTTATCGGCTAAGTGATGGACGACATACGCATCGTCCCAGAAGAGCCGAAAATCTGTGGCCGCAGCCTCCATCGCAGCCAGTCGATCAATTACTTCATCGGACCATATTTCGCCCGTCGGATTGGCATAAGTCGGCACGCACCACATGCCCTTCACACGTGGATCCCGCACATGATGCTCCACCACCTTCATGTCTGGCCCCTTGGGCGTGACAGGGACCGGAATCAGATCGATGCCATACTCGATGCACATGTTATGATGCAGTTCATAACCAGGCACGGGGCTAAGGAACGCGATTCTTCCCTGTTTCATCCAAGGGGTCGCAATTGCTGTCACACCCTTTAGAAGAGCCCACACAATTACATCATGCATGATCGCAAGGCTGGAGTTACCTCCTACCACGACTTGCTCCACTGGAACGTCTAGGATGGGAGCGAATATGCGGCGGAGTTCGACAAGTCCCTTCGGATCGCCCCCGTAATTTCGTGCATCGTCCCCAGCTTCCGTGATCCAATCATCGGGTTTCGGTAGCGAAAGCAGTTCGTTCGACAGATCGAGCTGCTCTTCTCCCGGGCGCCCGCGCGCGATGTTCAGCTTCAATTTGCGCGCGCGAATAGCATCGTATTCCGCCCTCACGTGGCGGAGCATCTGCTGAAGTTCGTCGGCGCTCATCTCGGCAAGCCGCATCATGATCCTCTCTCGCACCTGGCGAAGATGAGGCCTGTGGGACGATCCGATCCCGAGGTCTTGCATCATCGCACGTACGGCTTAGCTCTTCGCACTAATGCCATTTCGACGCCTGAGCCGATCTACTGCTCGCCTCTTGGCCATCATCGCGTGGTCTCATCCAGTTGCAGGCGAAACCCAGATCGCGCGTCACCACCAACATGGTCACGCGCTTGTTCCTCCGCATGGTCCATCCGTCGCCTCAGGCCAAAACGCAGCACTTCTGGTCGTGGCGGAGACACGGAGTTTCGGGAAGCACCCAGTTGCTCCAGCCGGCCCACAGCCGCCGCATCTTGCCGGAATTCCACCTGGAGGATTCGATCTCAGAAGCTCGGCAAAGCTGTTGATTATACACTTGACGGTGTTTGGATACGAAAATAGCGTCTGGTAGTCAAGCAGCGCTGGCGACCGCGAAGCGGAATGCCAGACTTGCGCGCCAACAGCAAGAAACCCGGAGAAGGTTGGCGATGGCAGCTCCCGTAACACGGCAACTCACAAAAATCTGCGCCTCACGGCGGCACCTTCGTCGCACTGCCCAAGCAGCTTTGGGAAGAAGCGATTTACCGCGCGACCCCTTCTCTTGCCGCGGTCTCCGCTTGGCTTCTGCTGGTCGTGCGCTCTGTGATGCTTATCGCTCACGTGACCGCAACGAGAGCCAACGCGACAGTGGTAAGGGCAATCAGGAATTCTAGGAACGCCATGAACAGAAGGACGTTTTTAAAATGGACGGCGCGCGCAACTGCCTCGTTGGCCGCGCCCACAGTCTGGAGTCCGGCGCACAGACATTATACGTTGCGGATACCGGAGGAGCGATGACTGAAGTCAATCGTGAGCTTCTCTATGGGCCATTTGAGAAAGCCACAGGAATCCAGGTCGTCCCCGTAATCCGTAGCGCTAGTCCGACCACCCAGATCAAATCGATGGTAGAGACCAAGAACTACATGTGGGACTGTGTTTTCGGGGCCGGCGCCGATGAGTCGCTGCAGTGGCAGCAGGCGGATTTGCTAGAACCGCTCAACGTGAGTGGCGAATTCGTCGATCAGATTCCCGAGGAGATGCGGCACAATCCAAGCTTTATGCCAGATATATCTCTGCCATTGCTCTGGTATGCCTTCCCTCTGCCACCAAGAAGGAGCTGACGTCTTTCGCCGACATGTGGGACTTTTCGATCCCAGGAGCTCGTTCACTTCGCAATGGCGGCCGCGACGACAGCGAAGTTGCCTTGCGGGCTGACGGGGTGCCCGGAGGCGAGGAGATCTACAAGGTTCTTGAGACTGACGACGGCTGGAAGCGCGCCTTCAACAAACTCGACAAGATCAGAAGATAGTGACTTGGTGGACGACTCCGCCACAAGGCGCTCAGCTGTTCCACAGTGGCGAGATCGATATTATGCCAACTTTTTCGAACCGGGCCTATCAATTGATCGCGCAAGGGGATGGGCTGGCGATTTGCTGGAATCAGGCATTTTACAACTCTTATGGCTGGGTCATCCCGAAAGGTAATCCCAAAGCCGAGCTGACTCGACGTCTCATCGTTTTCTCGCTGGAACCAGAGAGTCAGGCAGCTCGTTGCGCCAAGATCGGTGCCGGACCGTCTAATGTGAACGCATATCAGTTTATGAGCAAAGACGTCAGTCGATAATGTCCACCTATCCTGACAATCTGAAGCAAATGGTGCCGGTCGACAACGAATCTTGGAGCAAGAACCTTGCCGAAGGCGAGGAACGATTCAGGCAGTGGATACTCCAGTGAGCTGGCGTAACTTCGGAGCAGGCTCTTACAGGCCGGCAGTGCCGAAGGGCGTCAGAAGAGTGACCATGGTTCAGAAGGCATGGACGCAGCTACCCTGGCTTGGACCCTCCACAATCATCGGAGAAAAAGCATCCCTTTCCCCCGCAAACAGCTGAGGCGAGCATGTCACTACCATTAGTATATGTATTGACGACTGGCGGCACGATCGCGGGCAAGGGCGACTCGTCGGTTCGCCCTGCCGACTACGAGGTCGGTCTTCTTACCGGCAATGACCTCGTTCAGGCCATCCCCGAACTCGCTCAGTTAGCGGACACACGGGTCATCGAGATTGCGAACATTGGCAGTCAAGACATTTCGTTCGGTCATTGGAAAAAGTTAGCTGAGACTGCAAACGGTCTTCTCAGTTCTAAAGAAGAGAACATTGCGGGCATTGTGGTTACCCACGGAACCGATACCCTGGAGGAGACAGCCTACTTTCTGAATTTAACGATGAAATCGGACAAGCCGGTGGTCCTGGTCGGATCGCAGCGTCCCCCAACTGCAATGAGTACGGATGGACCCTACAATCTCTACAGTGCAGTTCGCGTTGCCATTCAGCCAGAGGCGGCAGGCAAGGGAACTCTGGTGGTCATGAACGAGCAGATCAACGCTGCTCGCGAGGTTGTCAAGACCAGCACCTTCCGGCTAGAGGCCTTTAAGTCGGGAGACTTTGGCCTTCTAGGCTATGTCGATACGGATAGGATTGTTTTCTATCGGGCACCTGTCCGTCGTCATGGCAACAACTCTGAATTTGATATCAAGAACATCAACGAGTTGCCGACGGTGCATATTGTTTACTCCTACGCCGATGCACCGGGAACACCGATCCGGGATGCTCTCGCTTCGGGCGCGAAAGGAGTTGTCATTGCCGGCGCGGGTGCCGGGACCCTATCCCAAAATGAGAAGGCGGCCGTCGCGGCTTATCGTAAGACAGGTGGTGAAGCCATCATCATGCGTTCCAGCCGCACTGAACGGGCGCGTCATTGAACGCGACCACTACCTAGAGCTTGGCGTCCTCAACGCAGACAATTTAAGTCCGCAAAAGGCTCGCATCCTCCTTGCGTTGGCCCTAACCAGGACCAACAAGCCGCATGAGATAAAGCGAATCTTCTCCGAGTATTGACCGACATGGACGAGTGCGCATGTCCTAGATGGCTACCTTGTCCCTCTGCGACGCGCCAGTGCGCTCATCGGATGAAGGGGACGGGTGGTGCATCATTCATGAGGGTGCTGAGACGTTCCTTGAAGCAGGCAACGTCGCACGGCACTTCTGGCGGTCATCTCAACGACCAGCATTCCCGACCACCCGCTTCATTCCAAGCCGACGGCGCAACAGCCCAATATTAGGAGGCATCCGCGCATGCTTCGCATCCCAAACGGCTTTCTCGCCATCCCAAATCCTGGGCGAGAGGCATCCCCGGCGACGGGGGTCTTTCTGTTGTGGCTTCGCGAGGTCCTGGCCGAGAGTTCTTTGGCCGCAGTCGAAAATCGCTGAAAGACCCGACCCGCCGGCTGGTCCGCCTGGTCAATATGGCGATATCTGCATAATGCGCATGGCCAAGGGCTTTGAGAAGATTACTGATTGACTCGATGCAGTCATTGACAACAAGCGCGCCGAACGACCCGAACAATTGACTTTGGGTGCTACCGTTGCGCGGAAACCAGAAGCATCATCGGTCGCTCCAACTCTTCTTCCAGCTCTGGCGTTTGTGTGATCTGCTCGGGGGACGGGGCAAACTCTTCGACGGCTAAGATCCGGAAGCCAGCACGGATCAAGGTGTTAAGCGTCGTGCCGATGGTCCGGTGATATTTGATTACGCCTTTCGCAAACCAGTCAGTCTGGCGCTCACCCTCGATCGAATAGCAATTGACTGGCCAAGTCTTGCGCCCGTCCTCGTCGGCGATCCAATGCGGATGGACCGCTGCCATAAAGATCGGATGCTCGATGGTGAATACGATATGCCCGCCGGGCGTGAGCGCTTGGTGGACCATGCGCGCGAGACGGCTGAAGTCCCTGATATAGTGAAAGGTGAGTGCACTATAAGCGAGATCGAAGGCTGCCGGCGGCAACTCCACTGTCTCCAGGTCTGCAATCCGGTATTTAATTTCTGGATCGTTGGTATCCGCCTTTGCCCGGCTGATCATGTTTTCGGAGAGGTCCAGGCCGAGCACCGAGTTTGCGCCTTGCTTGCGCATCCAGCGCGACGTCCAACCAAGGCCGCACCCCAAATCGAGGACGCGCTTGCCGAAAATCGCTGGCAAAATCGCGCGTATGGAGGGCCATTCAGGCGCACCGTCCAGACCGCGAATTTGTCTCGGAAGCTGGCTGTAACCGGCGAAGAAATCGGGATTGTCGTAGATATTCTGTGCCATGGTGTTCTCTTGTCCGGCGTAATGGGATTCGGATCATACGACAGACCGAGATTCCTTTTGTTCCCCTTTCGTCGCGTTTACGGCGCGAATTGGTTTCAACCAATTCTCACTATTTGGGGCAGTGGCGGCGGCGAGCTTCCCCTTGAACCCAGCGATGCGGGGCTCAATCTAGACCTAGGGGATGCAGCCGACACTCTGCACGCCCAAAGCGGCTGGAAGAAACGTCGGATGATGCCGGGATTATTGGGCGTCAAAAAGAACAGAGCGACTTGGAGACTCTAGACCCCATCCCGGACGCTCTATTGCCCGTCGCCAATGAGGTTTGGCAAAAGCAAAATCTGTCTCGCCTTCTCATTGCTGACTTTGTCGCCCCGGAAACGGGAGAGGTCTGCCTTACGTAAATGACGCGGTTCAAACGCTTCCAACCATTCTGCCGCCTGACATCACTCCGGAGTATTACCGTCGTCTCCAAGGGCCGCTCAACAGGAACTATCAGGACAACCGAGGCACGGCTCGTATTACTCTTCATAGCGCAAGTGTTACTCAGTAAGGCTCTAGGTAAGCCGCTTGGAAAGAGAGCTCTGGTGGGCATCACCAAAGGACCGGGTATCTCAACAGAGCGCCGTCAATTCAGATGAAGCTTGCTTTGGACTACGTGGTCATAGAGCGCTTTCGTGGAGCGGCCTGGAAGTCGCCGCCCCGTTCGCTTTCGGCTTCGCAATTCAGCGATGGCCCCCCTGACATCGCAATGCGGGACTGAGGCCGGCGTTCGGATCCGAATTGCAGTTCTCCATGGATCATTGGACTCTCGGCAGAGACTTCGCGAAATCGAGCACCCGTCCGCTTACGCTGGTATCCACCGTATTGTACGAGCTGAATTGAGAGATATGCCCATGGCCCAACAACCGGAGTAGCAGGGGGCAATGGGACGCCCGCAGCGCCAAGGTGGCGAATAGTTCTCCGGCTTGCACCTGCATCGGAACCGGATCGTATTCCGCGTAGGTGATCAAGGTCGGCACGTCCGGGGCATCTATCAGACGGGTCGTCGACATCTCCAAATATCGGGCAGTCTCCTCGCCGAAATAGGCCTGATTGCGCAGGTCGGGAGAAGGTATACCGAAAGCCGCAGCCGCGACGCGTTCGAGAGCGACGTTGTAAGACCCGGACTGCAGAACCACGCCGGCCGCTCGGAGAGGTCGCCCCTTGTGGAAGGTGGAGACGAAGGAAGCGAGAGCGACGTGCGCGGCTCCCGCCGATTCTCCGAGCAGACATATTCGTCTCGGATCTCCTCCATGATCTTGCGCATTCTCCTGGGCCCACCTCAAGGCAGCAATCACGTCGCGTGCCCCAGACGGCCACTTGCATTCCGGGGCAAGGCCATAGTTCGCGATGAAGGCCGTGACCCCGTTGCGGGCAAAGAAGTAACCCACATTGCTCCTATCGGACTTGTCGCCGCGACTGTAGCCGCCACCGTGGAAGAACAGCACCACAGGCACCGAACCCGATGTCGCAACCGGCCGATAGACGTCCAACGACTGCCTGGTCCCGTTTCCGTAGCGGATGTTGGGAATGACGTCGACTCCGTCGGTCGGCTGGTGAGCCAGGATGTCTGCGTAGATCCGCGCGGTTCCGGGCGGATCTATCACCGGCCCCAAGGCTCTTATTCTTTCTGCTATCTCGTTCGGCGGCGAAGACATCCAGCGATTGTTTTCGAATGGAGCGGTCATGCCTCCCCCTTTGCCCTTTCATCCAAAGTCCAGCCTCCGAACCTCTGCCGGCAGGCGTACGTCAGCACGCCAGCTATCAGGACGCCGAATACGAGAGGCAACGCGGCGGTTTCGAAGAAAGCGGTACCGGAGAGTTGCTTGGACATCAGGAAGCCTCCGAACAGAGGGCCTCCGATCGCTCCGAGGCGGCCGATCGCCATTCCCCACCCGACGCAGTTCGACCGGATGGTGGTTGGATATAACATTCCGAAAGCCGAGTTGATCGCGGATTGGGTACCGGCAACGCATATGCCGGTCACAAGAACCAACCACGGCAGGACTCCGCGATCGACGAACGGCTGGCCGATGAGCGCCATCGAGGGGATCGCGACGATGTAGAAAGCGACGATGACGAGAAAACCATAGCGATTGAACCCCACCGTAAGCATGAAGCTTCCGATCAATCCTCCGAGACCGAACAGGGTCGCCGTGAGCGCGGCGGCTTCGGGTGAAAGTCCAATGTCACGCAAGACCGTCGGAGCCCAGCTCGCCATCAGAAGGGTCGTGAACAAATTGACCACCGCGAGTAGCCAGAGGAGCGGTGTGATGATGTGCATGCCGTTTCGAAGCGGCACGAGCGGGGACAAGGCTCCCCTCGAGCCCGTGGACTTCAAGGCGAAAACCGCGTCGTCCGGAAGGTGGCCCCTCGGGTCGAGAGCCCTGGCGATCCTGAGAAGCTCCGCTCGCTTCGATGGAACGAGCGACAGGTACTTGATGGACTCGGGCAGTACGAAAACGAGCACCGTCGCCAGCACCACCGGAGCGGCGCCTCCTATATGGAAAAGTACTTCCCAGCCGTAGCGGGAGACCAGATACGCGGCGACGAGGCCGGGTACTATGCCTCCGATCTGCACGCCGAGCTGTACGACTATGAGGAAGGCACCGCGGACGCGGCGTGGAATGAACTCCGATACGAGCGCGGTCGCGTTAGGGATGATCCCGGCAAGGCCGACTCCCGCGACGAAACGAAGAGCGCAGAACTGCGCGACGGAAGCGGCCAGCACGGTCGAGCACGTGGCTAGGCCGAAAAGCAATGTCGACAGAACGATCAGAGGCTTCCTGCCAAAACGGTCGCCGAGATAGCCGGCTATCGGAGTGCCGATCAGCATTCCGACCAGGCTGGAGCTCAGGATGACGCCCATCGCGCTCCGATCGAAGTTCAATATCTTGATGATCTCGGGGGCGGCATAGCCCATTACGACAAGATCGAAACCATCTGCGATCGTGACCAGCAGTGGCCAAAGCACGACATTGAGGTGGAAGGCGCCGATCGATCGGCCTTCCACGAATTCGTCCAAGTCGATCCTGCGGCCGTCCGGTCGGCTATCGACCGGAGCGGACCCATCGAACGGAACGACGACTTGTCCTCCGATTCCCATATTCCCTCCCGCTTTTTCGTTCGTTTTGGTTCGTCAAGCTCCGCGCACCCGGTCGATCACAGCCGTCGGATCCTCCGGTGGAGCGTTTCCGTGCCATGCGATGTGCTGGTCGGGCCTGACCAGAACGAGTTTGGATTGGTAGGGCTGGCCAGGAGCGGGACAACGGACCACCGACAGCGGGAGCCTCCGCAGCTTCGCGGCCTCGAGCAACGCCTCGAGAGGTTCTCCGCTTTCGAAATCGACAAGGGTGTAGTCTCGACCCAACAGATCGTAGAAGCCGCGTCCGGGCGACGGCCAGAAGTGGGGCGAACGCGCTCCCGGAAAGTCGGCGGGCTTGTAGTTGCTCCATGTGTCCGGAGGCGCGGCAGTGCCATTGGCACAAACGATGGGGGAGGATTCGTACCGCTCGCCCAACTGCAGTCCGGACGTGTCGTATTCGTCGAGATCGTCTACGACCACGAAATCCCCGAACGTCTTCCGGGCACGCGCACCGGCCTCGCCTTCATCCTCGATGGTCGGCGGGATCAGCCACTTGCCTTTCCGTTTCGAGCAGTGGATGCCGATCTTCGAGTTCCTCAAACCGATGGATCTCCGCTCGGCCTCGTACGAATCCAGGAGGTTGGGACCGGCCCACCCCGAGTATGCTGCCGCAAGCTTCCAAGTCAGGTTCAGGACATCTCCGATGCCCGTGTTCATGCCGAAGCCACCTAGAGGTGTGTAGAGGTGCGCCGCGTCGCCAACGAGGAAAGCGGGACCTGCCCGGTATGCCGCGGCAACCAAAGACAAACCGCCGGTCCACGGCCCCTCCGCGAGGATTTCGTACGGAAGGTCTTTGCCGAATATCGACCGCATCACCTCGTCGCTGCGGACCTGCTCCCAGCCGAGGCCTTCCGGAACCTGATAATGAATGATCCAGCGCTCGCGGCCGTCCTGGGCAAAAACGAACGCGCGGAGGTCGTGATTTATGATCCAGGTGATGGTCGCCGGCGCACGCCTGCTCTCCTCCAGCAGAGTCGGGGCCCGAACGAAATACGTGATCATGGTGCCGGAGACGAACGCATTGTCGATGCGCCCGTCGTCGCCCGCCATGGAAATGTTGAAGTGACGACGAACCGGACTCCGAGCCCCATCGGCACCGATGACGTACCGAGACCGGATTCGTTTGCGCACTCCCGTGCGCACGTCTTCGACCGTTGCGATCGGAGCGCCGTCCTCCCCACCGAGCGCGACCAGGCGTGTACCGAAGCGCACGTCGACCGACTCCGAGGCCTCGGCATGTCGGCGCAGCAGCGGCTCCAGAAAGAGCTGGGAGATGGACAGGCCGGACTCCGGTCCGAGCTGCCCTTCACTAAGGCGCGTCTTCAGCAGATCGATGTTACCGAATTCGTGGCCGCAGAAGCGCGTGACGAAGGCTACGCGCGGATGCATTTTGGCAAGCGGCGCCGCCGCGCGAACTTCCTCCGCCAGTCCGAGACGACGGAAATGCTCCATAGTGCGTGCATTCACGAAATTGCAGCGGGGCTGGGTCGCCGTCTCGAGGTTTTCCGTAATCAGAATGCAAGGTACCCCCCTCTGCGCGAGATCGATCGCGGATGTCAGCCCGACGGGTCCTCCGCCTACGATAAGAACGAACGTTTCCTCGAAATCGCCTGTCATTTCCTCTCTCTTCGGCTTCTTGTTTGTTTTTAGGAACGCTGCCTAGCAAGGCGTTCGCGTCACGACACCGGGCTGGGCTT
Source organism: Bradyrhizobium sp. WYCCWR 12699 (assembly GCF_032144035.1). Classification (NCBI taxonomy): domain Bacteria; kingdom Pseudomonadati; phylum Pseudomonadota; class Alphaproteobacteria; order Hyphomicrobiales; family Nitrobacteraceae; genus Bradyrhizobium; species Bradyrhizobium sp. WYCCWR 12699. Next base: position 126,326 of record NZ_JAVTJN010000004.1, on the reverse strand, counting down.
TTCCCTGCAACAGCAGTTGCTGCCGGCAGAGTTCGGCGGTCTCGCTGAAGTGTCGTGTCAGCAGGACGACCGCCTCGTCCGGACGGTGCGCGAGCACCGCGTCGGCGATCATCTTGTGGTCGGCGGTGCGGGCTCCGCCGACGTGTGCGGCGCGAGACATGAACCGATACCTGTCGGCGCTGTCGAACAACTGATCGCAATACGCCAGAATGCGCGGCGCGCGGCACGCGGAGAGAAGCGTGGCGTGGAAGACACGATGCGCGCGCTCCCATTCCGGGTCAACGGAAGCCGGCGTAAACGGAATGCGGGACAGCCGGTGCCATGAGAGCAGGACCTGCTCCTCCCACTCGGCCCCACCGTACTCGAACGATTTTCTGAGAGCGAACTCGTTGAGCACGATCCTGGTCTGCAAGAGGTCGTCCAAATCCTCGATGCTCAACGGCGCGACGGAAAAGCCGCGCTGGTCGGAATGCATGATGAGGCCGTCTTTGGCCGCCCGGGTCAGAGCCTCGCGCATCGGAGCTGCGCTGACCCCATAACGTTCGCACAGCGAGCGGATCTTCAGCTTTTGGCCGAAGGAAAACATCCCTCCGATCACGTCCATACGGAGCTTCTGGTAGGCGGCCGTTGCGAGCGTCTCTGATGCGTCCGACAAACTACCCCTCCTGAAATAGAAATTTCTTGCCTTGACGTATGATAATCTTTATTTAAGTCGGGCAAGTCAAATAATATATTGTTTGGAGCCGAAATGGACCTCGGTTTGGCGGCTAAACGGGCCCTCGTATGCGCGTCCTCTAAGGGGTTGGGTTTTGCATGCGCGACTTCGCTCGCCCGCGAGGGCTGCGAAATCACACTGAACGGCCGGGATGAGGAGCGCCTTCGCCTGGCCGCAAAGTCCATCGAGGCCCTCGCGGGTAAGCCAGTGGCGTTCGTCCAGGCGGACATCGCGGAAGAATCGGGTCGCCAAACGGTTATCGAGGCCTGTCCCGAACCCGACATCCTCATCAACAACAATCACGGGCCGGCGCCCGGAAATTTCCTCGAGTTCGGCCGCACGGAGTGGTTGGAGGCGATCGAGCAGAACATGCTCGCGCCCCTTCACTTCGTAAAAACCTTTCTTCCTGGAATGCGGGACCGGAAGTTCGGGCGGATCATCAATATCACGTCTGCCATGGTGAAGGCGCCGCATCCCAAGATGGAACTCTCGTCAGGCGCGCGCGCCGGGCTCACGGCGGCCTGCAAGTCGCTTGCCCGGCAATACGCCGCCTACAACGTCACCATCAACAACATGCTGCCCGAGCGCATCGATACCGATCGTCAGCGCTTCATGGCGGAAAGGATGATGTCGGAGCTGGGAATATCGCTTGAAGAGGCACGCACCAGGATCGCCGACTCGCTTCCGGCGAAGCGATTCGGAAAGCCAGAAGAATTCGGGGATGCCTGTGCCTACCTCTGCAGCGTACAGGCGGGCTTCATCACCGGCCAGAATCTTCAACTGGACGGCGGCTCCTACCCCGGCCTGATTTGAACGAAAACCAATACAAGGGAGGACTTGATGGCGATACCGCGACCCGTATTTCGTCCACCGTTCAACATGACCCGAGCAAGCCATGTCGTGCTCGCGGTGAAAGACCTGAAAGAGAGCAAGCGCTTCTACGTCGACGCGCTCGGATTCGTAGTCAGCAGCGAAGACGAAAACCGCCTCTACCTCCGAGGACTCGAAGAAGGTTGCCATCATTCCCTCGTTCTGGAACAGGGCGGCAAGCCGAGCGCGCAACACATTGGCTTTCGCGTTCTGACCGAAGAGGATTTGGATGCTGCAGAAGCTTTCTTCCGGGATCTAGGTCATCGTCCGACCTGGGTCGAGGTACCTCATCAGGCTCGTACGCTGCGTGTTTCCGACGCCGCGGGTGTTCCTCTCGATATTTGCGCCTCCATGGAAACGAGGCCTCGTCTGATCTTGCAATCCAGCCGTTTTAGCGGCGCCTGTCCGCAGCGGCTCGACCATTTTCAGATTTTGACACCACACGTGGACCGGGCGCTCGAATTCTACACTCGTCTCGGATTCAGACTGTCGGAGTACATTACGCAGGACGGATCGGAAGAACCGAGCTTCGTTTTCCTGCAGAGAAAGGGCAATCCGCACGACATAGTGTTCGCCCCAGGTCCGGGCCCAGGACCTCTCCTTCATCACGCCGCCTTCACCATCCCGGAGACCTACCATCTCATGTTCATCTGCGATCTGCTCGCCGAGATGGGCTTCGGTAGGTCGGTGGAGTACGGCCCGGCGCGCCATTTCGCTCCCGGATATGCCCGCTTCGTTTATCTCCGCGACCCGGACGGACACCGCATCGAACTGTTCAACACTCACTACCAGACGATCGACATCGAGGACGAACCGCTCAAATGGGAGATGGCGAAGGTATTGGCCGGTGGATGGGGCCCCCCTCCTCCCCAATCGTGGATGACCGAGGCAGCTCCGTTCGGCGCGGCAGAATAGTCCGGCCAAACTGGCTGCGGCAGAGGGCCACCGGCTATTCCGAATAGTACCTCTAGAAGAGGCGCACCCGGGTGGAATTCAGGACTGAAAAGCTAGAGCGACGCGAGGTTAACCATCAGCGCGCCGACTGCCTGCGTCGGGAGCTCGGTGATCAACTTGGAGCCCTAGCCTTCAAAGGGTGTATCCGACGTGCTATATAATGATACACGGCAACGGCTAGAGGATCCGGATGGCTTTCCATATTAAGAATCCTGATACTGACGCGCTGGCCCGCAGGATCGCGGCGCTCAAGAAGATCGGCCTCACCGAGGCCGTGCATACGGCGCTCACCCATGAGCTGGAGCGTGAGCAGGGTAAGCCTACCTTGGTCGACTTGGGCGTACAGTTCTGTCGCGATCTCCGGGCCAGGGGCAATCCGCAAAAAAGTAGGCCGGCAGACAAGGTGTTTCGCGACGGCCTTTACGAAGTTGACTGATGTTTATCGATGCCTCGGCGTTGACCGCGATGTCGATCGATGAAGACGAAGCGCGGGAGCTGTTGACGCGCCTTCAACAAGCGGCCGCGCGTTGACACTCGCCGCTGGCAGTGTGGGAGGCGGTGATCGCCGTAGCCCGAATACTTGGTCTTCCAATCTCGGACGCTAGCGAAGCAGTCGAGAGCTATCTGGCGCTAATGGAAATCAAGATGGTGCAAGTGCCGCCCGAAACGGCCCGGATCGCGCTCGACGCCTTTGACCGTTAAGGCAAGGGCCGACACCCAGCACGGCTGAATTTCGGGACTGTTTTGCTTATGCATGCGCCTGCCATTTAGGAGAGCCTTTGATGTTCAAAGGCACCGATTTTCCGCAGACTAATATTGAAGCTGCATGATGCCGTCCGCGCAGGAGTGCTCACGGCAAGTGTAGGCCAGGACGAGAGCTACAAATCCCGGTCAACGACCGGCCAGTGACTGGAAAGGGCAGGTGGCTTTCCGAAGAACGCGGGCAGTCTCATCTTCTTCCCGAAGAGTGGTGCATTGACTTCCAGAGCGGACGCGCCACCCTAGACTCCGTCGAGACAGAACTGTTGCAGCTCTCCCGAGTTTCCAACTCGTTCACCTCCGCGGTGGCTCATAAATATGCGCAAAACGCCTGTCGGAATACACATTCGACGCAACCATGGATGCCATCATGGAGCTCGACATGCTCACGACGGCGTTTGTCGTAGCCTATGTGCGTCTGCATCAGGGCGGAAACGGCAGCGGATTCGATCGCCATAACCTTCCTTAAACGTTTCACAAAGTTCATGATGAAATCATCGAGATGCGCAACAAGATTCGCGCATAAAGACAGCCACCTTCACGAACTCATGGGGCTCGATTTTTATGGCGAACGCTTCTTTCTTAAATGCGGCGGAGAGGATGAAGGAGGCTGCATCCGACAAGTCCGCATTGCACGATGACGTCGACCGAGGAGAGCAAAGTGAGGAATTCAAGCGCATCACCGGCGCAGCTAGTGAACGATCGGAACGACCATGCTCGGCGCTGCCGCCGAGCATCTGAGGACCGAGGTCAAATTGACCGGCATTTAGGGCAACCGGGTGCAACGCTGCCATGTCCAAGCGGCACGCCGCCTATTCGCTGGATAGTTTCGATTGTCGCACGGTCGAACGACGCCTCCTATGTCGCGACGCCGGCGGTTGTAACCGCGACACGGATTTATCACGGTAAGCGCCTTGAAGGATCAGCTCGGTTTCCCGCGGGCACCCGTGTTGGAGCGCCGATGGCGTGGCGGCCTTCCCCGATCCCGTGTTCCTGCCGACTCCGCGCTCATTTGCGGAGCACACCTACCGACATGCCAACAGGCGGCCATTTCGCAGCGATGGGAGAGCCAAAGCTGATGCTGGCCGACTTGCGAGCTATCAACGGCAGAGTCTTGGGAGAGCGCTGCTAAAGTCGGAACTCTCGCTTTCCGAAGCGCGGCGCATCACGCTTGCGGCCCAGGGCTTCAATATCCCTCGTCGCGGCGGAGCCACCAGAGCGGCGCGGCTACAACGAGCGATCAAGCGGCTCTGCCTGCTTCAAGGGGCCCATTGGTTCAGCGTTGTTTGCTCGTCCACCTGCGGCAGAGACATCGTCGATGTCCTATCTCTTGCGACGCCGCCTTCGACAATTCGCGGACAGCTATAAGCATGACCTCACTGGAAGCCCACCGAAGGCATGCCATTCACCACCAGAGGGCCAACATCGACCTTGGTTGACATGAGAACGATCTCGGCAACTGGGATCTTTCCGTCACCGATGTCGCACAGCGCCAGCGTGCGAGCCACATTTCCGAGACAAATTGCTTGACCTAATGCGCGAGCGCGCTATCCGCGATAGTTGCTTCGTGTCGGCGGCGGCTGCTACGGAGCACCACGCATATTCTCGCAAAGAAGCATCAGAACCCCGCCTTTCCGATCGCATCAGCAAACGAACGATCGACGATCTCCGCCGCAACCAGCTTCTGCTTGATGAGGCCCCAGCGGAAATACAGATCAATCGTGCCCTGCTCGTCCGCAACCACGCCGTCGTCGATCGGCGCGATCCGGATTTTTGCGCGCGAGAGCCAGTTCTGCGGTACTGATGTCGGGATGTTCATCCACTTGCCCCAGGTCGCGGCATAGCTGTCGATATTGTTCAGCGACCACGCGCGCGCCGCGGTGAGGCGACGGATGAAGTCGTTGAGCTCGGTGCGCTTGTCCCTGATGGCATCGGATCGCGCCACCTGGAAGCTGAGGCCCGGCGTCAGGCCTTCCGAGGTGATGATGCGGCGCGATTTGAACAGCACCTCTTCCTGGCTGACGTACGGCTCCCAGGTCGACCAAGCATCGACCGAACCTTGCGTGTAGGCGATTTTGGCATCGGACGGCGCCAGGAATGCGATCTGCACGTCACCGGCACTCCAGCCGTTCTTTTCGAGCGCGGCCAGGATCAGCTGATGCCCGATCGAGCCACGGCCGGTCGCGATCTTTTTACCGCGCAGGTCGGCGAAGGTCTTGATCGCCGAGCTCTCGGGCACGAGGATCGCGAGCCCCTCGCGCGTCTGCCGGATCGCGGCGATCGCCTTGACGGGCGCGCCGGAGGCGGCGGCGAAAGTGAAGGGCGCGTCTCCGACCAGCCCGGTCTCGATCGCGCCGGCGCTGAGCGCTTCCAGCAGCGGCGCCGCGGCCGGAAACTCCTTCCATTCGATCTTGTAGGGAACGTCGTTGAGCAGGCCCGCGGCTTCCATCACCGCCCGCGCATTGCCCTTCTGGTCACCGACGCGCAGCGTCGTCTGCGCGCTGGCGAGACCGGCGCCCGCAAGGGCGAGCGCCAAAGCAGCGATGAGCCGGATCATTCCGCCGCGATGCCCCGTTGCTGGTCGCGTGTCGCGATCAGCTTGCGCGTCAGCGGGATCAGCTCGCGGCCGTAGTCGATGGCATCGGGCAGCGGATCGAAGCCGCGGATCAGGAAATGGCTGACGCCAAGATCATAATAATCGGCGAAGACCTCGGCGACCTGCTCGGGCGTGCCGACCAGCGCGGTGGTGTTGCTGTTGGCGCCGGTGAGCTTTGCGATCTCGGTCCACAGCCGCTTGTCAATGCGCGCGCCCTGGTCAGCCAGCGCCAGGAGCCGCTTGGCGCCGTCGGTGGCGTGGTTTGGCCGGCGATAGCCGGTCTGGTCCTGGAGCGCAGTTGCGCGTTCGAGGATGTGCTCCGCCTTCTGCCAGGCCTTCTCCTCGGTCTCAGCGAGGATCGGCCGCACCGACAGGCTGAAGCGCGGACTCGGCCGCCCGTGTTTCGCAGCCGCTGCGCGCACCCGCGCCGTGACGTCGCGCACCTGCGCATAGGACTCGCCCCAGAGCGCAAACGTGTCGGCATACTTGCCCGAGACCTCGATCGCGGCATCCGAGCCGCCGCCGACGAAGGTGTAGATGCCGCCCTTCTGCAGCGGCTTCACCTGGGAGAAACCGTTCTCGACGGTGTAATATTTGCCGCTGTAGTTGAACGGCTTTTCGCTGGTCCATTCCAGCCTGACCACGTCGAGGAATTCGCTGGTGCGGGCGTAGCGTTCGTCCTTGTCGTCGAAGGTGTTGCCGTCCTGACGCAGCTCGGCGGCATTGCCGCCGGTGATGACGTGCAGCGAGACGCGGCCGCCATAGAGCTGGTCGAGCGTGGCGAGCTGGCGCGCCAGCAACGTCGGCGCGGTGAAGCCCGGCCGCTGCGCAATCATCACCTTGAGCTGTTTGGTGATGGTCAGCACATGCTGGGCAACTTGCAGCGCATCCGGCGTGGTGGAATGAAACGCGAGCAGCGCGCGGTCGAAACCGGCAAGCTCATGTGCTTTTGCCACCGTCTCGATATAAGCGGGATCGAGGATCGGTCCCTGGCGCACGATGGTCTCGGAAGCATTGCTGTTGGCGATAAAGCCGATGAACTCGACCGACATGATAATCTCCCTGTTGTTTTCGGAAAGGCTAGAGGCCCAATGCGGCGCGGCCGAGGCCGGTGCGCGTGGCATCGTCCTGCGGCGTGTGCACGCGCCCGCACAGGACATCGCGATAATGCCGCTCCAGCGGATTGCTGCGGGATAGGCCGTGATTGCCGGTCAGCGACAGCGCGTCCTCGACCGCGGCGACCGCATTGTTGGTGACCGTCAGCTTGATGACGTTGGATTCGCCGTTGGAGAGATCGACGCCGTCGTCGAAGTCGCGGGCGAAGGTGTCGAGCAGCCGAGCATTAACCGCGAGCCTGGCCTCGATCGCACCGAGGATTTCCTGCGCGCGCGGCAGCGTGGCAAGCGGCGCGCCGAGGCTGGCGGGCACGCGCTGCTTCAGGAACTGGACGAACCAGTCGCGCGCCGCACGGGCAATACCATCATAGATCGCGGCGACGAAGACGGTGTGGACGGTCGCCTGCGCGACGTCGGGGGCGCGCCAGTCGGCGGGCTTGCGGACATCGACCTCGGCGTCGAGCGGGATCACGACGTCGTCGAAAATGACGTCATGGCTGCCGCTGGCGCGCAGGCCGTGATGGTCCCAGGTCTCGACGATCCGCGTTCCCGGCAGGCCTGCCGGCACCAGGAACTGGCCCACCCGCGGCTCGGCTTCGTCGGTCCGCGCCCATACCAGATACCATTTCAGGATCGGCGCGCCGGTCGAGTAGATCTTGTGGCCAGAGAGCCGCCAGCCGGTCTCGGTGCGGCGGGCCACTGTCGCCGGCAGGCCGCCCCGCGCGGGCGAGCCGAGTTCGGGCTCGACCCGGAGCGCATTGATGAGCGCGAGGCCCTCGACGCTTTCGCGCGCAAGCTTGCGCGACAGCCGCGCCGGCCAGGTCGGGCTGCGCGCCATCACCAAATGATTGATGTAGTGCATCGACAGCACCAGCGCGGTCGACGGATCGGCCTTGCCGATGATGCCGAGCACACGCGCGGCATATCGTGCGCCCGCGCCGGCCCCGCCGAGAGCCGCCGACACCGTCAGTGACAGCAGGCCGGCTTCGGAGAGCTCGCGAAAGTTCTGGAAGGGAAAGCTGGCGGCGCGGTCGTGCTCGGCTGCGCGCACGGCAAAGCCCGGCGCAAGCGCCTCGGCGCGCGCGATATAGTCGGGTTCGCCATGCGCCACCCGTCCCTGAGCGATAGAAGTCACCATGTTGCATCCAATCCCAGCAGGCCAAGAATCTGGCGGCGCAGGTCCGCAAGATATGGATCGCCGCGATGGCGCGGATAGGGACGGTCGACGCGGATGTCGGCCTTCACGCGCGCCGGACGCTCGCTGAAGACGATGACGCGGTTGGCGAGCACCAGCGCCTCCTCGGCATCATGCGTGACGAGGAGCGTGGTAAAGCCCTTGCGCTGCCACAACGAGACCAGCTCGGCCTGCATGGTGATGCGGGTCAGCGAGTCGAGCTTGCCGAGCGGCTCATCCAAAATCAGGATCTTGGGATCGTTCACCAGCGCCCGCGCCAGCGCCACGCGCTGCGCCATGCCGCCGGAGAGCTGGTGCGGATAGGCATTGCGGAACGACGACAGTCCGACGAGATCGAGCGCATCATCGACACGCTGCCGCTGGCTCTTCAGAATGCCCTGGGCTTCGAGGCCCAGGGCGACGTTGTCCCAGACCGACCGCCAGGGAAACAGGGTCGGATCCTGGAACACGACGACGCGTGACGGATGCGGCCTGACGATGCGGACTTCGTCCTCGCGCAGACTTCCCGCCTTGGGCTTGTCGAGCCCTGCCACCAGCCGCAGCAAGGTCGACTTGCCGCAGCCGGAAGGCCCCAGCAGCGCGACGAACTCGCCGGGCTCGACGGCGATGCTGACATCGCTCAGCACCGGCAGCGCGGCGCCGTCGATGTCGAAGGCATGGCCGACCTGCTCGATGTCGAGCGCGGCACCGGCGGCCGGATGCACGATTGCCTCTACCATTTCACGGTCCCCTTCTGCCAGACCAGCAGACGGTCGCGGATCGCAAACAGCAGCGTGATCGCGCCGGAGCAGAGCAGCGACATCACGATCAGCGCCGCATACATGTTGGCATAGGCAGCCCAGCCCTGCGCCCATTGCAGGTACCAGCCGAGACCGGCCTTTACGCCGATCATCTCGGCGACGACGAGCACGGCAAAGGAGGCGCCGAGCCCCATGAACAGCCCAACGAAGACGTGCGGCAGCGCGGCAGGGATCGCGACCTTCAGCACCAGGAAGGACGGTTTTTCCCCGAGCGTCCGCGCGACATCGTAATAAGCACTGCTGACACTCGCGACGCCCGACCATGTCAGCACCGTGACGGGAAAACCGGTCGCGAGCGCGATCAGAAAGGTCGACGCGCTCCAGCTCGAGGGGAAGGTGAAGAACGCGATCGGCAGCCAGGCGGTTGCCGGCAGCGGCCCGATGAAGCGCAGCACCGGGTGCACCCAATAGCCGACCGCGCGCGACCAGCCGATCGACACCCCCGTCAGGAAGCCGACCGCAGCGCCAATGATGTAGCCGCCGAGCTGCAGCTTGACCGAGGCGAACAGGCTGTCGAGCAGCTTCGGCAGATCGTCGGTATAGACCTCGATGATCGCCTGCGGCGGCGGGAAGAACGGCAGCGGCAGCCAGGCAAACTTGGCGGTCGCGACCTCCCACAGCGTCAGGAACGCGCCGAGCGCGATGAGCCAGGGCGCGCGCTGGCGCAGCGCCCTGCCCGCCGTGCCCAGATAGTCGGCGCCGACGGTCCCGAACAACACGACCGCGGCAATGACGAGCGCCGCGATGCCGAGCGAATGGGTGCGCGACCAGTCGCCGACATCCTCCCACCACAGGCAGGAGAGGCCGAAGGCAATCCACGCGATGCTGGCGAAAACCCCGGCGCCGGACTCGCGCACCCAGCTGGCAAACGCCGTCGTGGTCCGCGGCGCGCCGGAGGCGAGCCCGTCAGACAGAGAATACGTCGACATAGATGCGCTCCGCGAATTTGGTCGTATCGGTGCTCTGCTTGAAGACCTGCACGCTCTTGAGATCGTCGGCGTAAGCCTTCAGTTCGCGCTTGAGCACCTCACCGGTCGGATGATGATGGTGGGTGTGGTAGCGCACCATGCCCTCGATATCGGCGAGCGTTGCGGCCTTCGGTGCGTAGGGCTGGAATGACTTTGCCGCGACGGCCGGATTCTGCGAGGTGAACATGGCGGCGTCGAGCAGCGCCTGAGTGATCGCACGCGCGACCTGGGGTTCTTCGCGAACCAGCGAGCCGCGCAGGCCGACGATGCAGCAGCTCTTGTCGCGATAGTCGCCATCGAGGTTGGAGGCGACCTCCCTGTACTGGGTGTCCTTGAGCCAGAGATAGGCAAGCGGGTCGGACGACAGGAAAGCCTGCACCTCGCCCTTCTGGACCGCAACATCGAGCAGATTGCCGGGATAGGCGCGCCAGTCGACGTCCTTGTTAGGATCAATGCCGAGTTTTGCCAACTGGATCGAGAAGAAGTTCTTGTCGGGACCAGCGAGATCGCCGACCGCACCGATCTTGCCCTTGAGATCGGCAAGCTTGTTCACGCCGGAATCGGCGCGGCTCAGCACGCGCATGCAGCCGCCATGGGTGCCGGCGGCGATCTTGACGTCAAAGCCCTGCTCGAGCGGTTTCAGCCAGCGCAGCGCCATGCCGAGACCGGCATCGCTCTTTCCGGTCGCGATGGCCTCGAGCAACTGGTCGGTCGAACCGGAATAGTTGACGAGCTCGACATCGAGATTCTGCTTCTGGAAGAAGCCGTGCTCGATCGCAACAGGCAGCGGCGCAAGGCACACCGCGCCGGCATTCCACGAGAGCTTTAGCTTGCGCGGGGCTCCCGTGAGCACAGGACCGTCCGCGGCCGTGCGGCATAGCGGGAATTCCGAGAAGTCTATGCCAGGCGCGGGCGCCTGCGGCACAAACGCCTGTGCGCCCAGGGCGCCGAACGGGGCCGCAAAGGCCGCCGCCAGTCCCGCCTGAAGCAAATGACGCCGGTCGAGGCTCGATCCGTTGCGCTTAATGTCGTTTCCCATCAGCCCCACTCCTGAGTTGGCACGCTCCGCCATCGGCACAACTGTTCGCGTTGCGGATGTTCCTGAGGGAGCTGCGTAGAGAGAATATTTTTCGCGGGTCGCTTCCTGCGTCCACGTTGATGCGATGTGCAAATCATGCGGCGCGGGTACCGCATCGTCAATGAAATGGAATTTCGAATCTGGCGCGATGCGAAGTCATTCTCTCCATCGGCACACGCAACAACGATGAAACGATTTTCGCTGACGCATCGGCTCCCAGGCAGCTTCACGACTCTGCGAGAGGATCACTGTCACCCAGTCTGAGGCATGCGCACGCCGCTTTTCTGAAAAGCACACATTCATTGAAATGTCCTTGCTCATCGCGCGCGCAATACGGTTGGCCATTTCATTGACTGCGTATCACGCGGTCATAGACTTGATCGTCTCGCCGCATCACGCGCCCACGTGTCGTAACAGGCAAGCAACAAGACAGATCACATGAGCATCAACTCTTCGGACCATTCGATCACGCACCGCCTGGCGGCCTCTCTGTTCGCCGCGGTCGTCACCTTGTCGACGGCAGCCGCGTCGTTCGCGGCCGATACAGTCGTGCTGCGCGTCGGCGACCAGAAAGGCGGTAAACGCTCGCTACTCGAGATCTCGGGTTATGCGAAGGACCTGCCTTACAAGATCGAATGGTCGGAATTCCCGGCGGCAGCTCCCATTCTGGAAGCGCTCAACGCCGGCGCGCTCGACGTCGGCTACACGGGCGATCTGTCTTTCCTCTCCGTCTATGCAGCGGGCGCGCCGATCAAGGCGATCGGCGGCACGCGGTCGGATGCCAAGACGCAGGCGATCCTGGTTCGTCAGGATTCACCGATCAAGTCGGCCGCCGACCTCAAGGGCAAGCGCCTCGCTGGTACGCGCGGCGGCTGGGGCCAGTTCCTGATCGATGCAACCCTGGAGAAGGCGCAGATCAAGCTGGACGAGGCGACCTTCGCGCCTCTCGGCCCTGTCGATGCCAAGGTGGCACTGGTGGCGGGGTCAGTCGACGCCTGGGCGGTGTGGGAGCCCTATGTCTCATTCGCGACGTTGAAGGACAAGGCGCGCGTCATCGCCGACGGCGACGGCCTGACGCCGACCATCACCTTCATCGTCGCCTCCGACAATGCCATCGCCACCAAGCGCGCCGCGGTTCAGGACCTCGTGCAACGGCTGAACAAGGCACGGCTGTGGTCGCTGGACCATATTGCGGAATACGCCAGGAGCACGGCCGAGCTGACCAAGCTGCCGGAGGACGTGCTGATCTCGGCCTACACCGCGCAGCGCACCAGCCCGATTGTGATCGACGAGGGCGTGGTGAAAGAGGTGCAGGAAGCCTCCGACCGCTCGACCCGCTACGGCATCCTGCCGAAGACGCTCGACGTCAGCAAAGCCGTCGACCGCAGCTTCACGGCTGCTGCGGCGGGATCGAATTAGGTTGGCTCAGGTGGCGGCCGTCCGGACGAACATCACCACCGATTCGCTTGAACGCGGGCGCAAAGACGCAGTGTTCGAGCTATCGGGACCTTGAGAAGGGCTCCAACTTCATCTCGATGTTCCGACTTCAAACCAGGATAAGGTAGCTTGACGTAGAGAGCGGAAAGCCTTCCTGATGAGCCTCGATCACGGCGAAGGTACGCTATTGTTGTACTATGGAATACTGCAATTCTCGGAATAGATTCGAAATACCTTCGGATTACTTTGACATACTTTAATTGGAGATTTTCTCCAGATCAGACCGCTTGCCGCACGTCGCAGCCGGCTCCAAGCGAAAGTGCCGCTGTACGTAACCACGACGGGTCTTGCGCTTGAACCAGGACTCAAGCGCCTCTGCACGTGCCCATCGAACAGATCGAGCCGCCGTTGGCCGTGCCCACCGAGGCGGCCCCATTCGCGCACCAATGCTGTATCGCCAAACAGCGTCGGCTCGATCGTCAGCACGTAGAACTTTGCGGGCTTATTGCACGGTGAGTTCGGACATGCGCCAGAATCGCAATTCCCGAATCAACCGTCCAATTAAATAAGTGAATCGACCAGGGCCGACGATTCAGAAATTTCATAACGGCATTTGTGGCAATCGCTGCTGAGCTCGCGATAGGTGACCGAGGCGAAGCCCGCAAGCTCCGGGCCTGTCGGACTTCAACGAAAACGGCGAACGCACCGCGAAACAGCGCCGCGGGTACGACAGGCACGATTTTCTGAACTGCCCCGGGCAAGCGCTGGATCAAGATCATGGCGCCCCTACTCTTCATCTACATCACTGAATATCTCGATCAACGCTCCGGAGATCTTCGGCGAAGATTTGAAAGTTTCGCTTCGCCGCGGGGAGGCCGCTGGTCCTCATCCTCGTAGATCATCTCGTCCATCCGGCGCAAAGCCGTTGACAACGCCGCTTGCAACGCGTCATCGTCCCAAAAATACTTTGCGGCGGCCTCGAGAGAATCGCGAAAGTCACGATACATTCCTGCCTGATCGCTCGAGCTGTAACTTCTTCGCGTGCGACCGACCGACGCACCAAGGTCGGCAAGCCATTCCCATTTCACGTCGGCGCAGAGCCGTTCGAATTCGTCAGAAGGCAACAGTGATCGCACACGTCCATCCTGGAAAATCGACTCGTCGAAGCATTCCAGCGTATTCCCGTATCTCCCTCATCAGGTTTCAATGTCCTCTTCGGACAAAGGACGATTTGTTTGAATCGGGCAAGCAAGCGGATGTTATTGCCGTCAGCCATCGGAATATGCAGGGGAACTACCAAATCTCTGGGCGCGCCTCGACGAAAGTGCGCAGAAATCTTCATCACAGCGCTCGGCTAGGAAGTAATGAAGGACGCTATTGATCGGCACGTCCAATAGTACCTTCTGCGCTCTATGGCGTTCTGACGCATCGACATCGCTGCGACGTCCGCAAAACACGTACGCCAGCAGTCGCTCGGATTTGGCTCCGGGCAGGTATATCTCGACGAGGTCGGGGCCTCCCGCGACGAATAGGCATCCGCGATCGTCGGATGACGAAAGGTCCACCTGTCGCCTTCCTCGTGCTCGGCTATAGCAAGGTCATCCAGCGCGCCAAGAGACGATATCGCCGCGATCATCGATTTGCCGGAAGCCGGATCCCGCGAAGCAAGACGAACCGGTGATCCAGCAGCGCTTCCACGCTCCGTCTATGCGCGTCCGTGGTCGCGAAGCAGCGCAGATTTGTCGCCCATCGCGCCGAGTAGATGTCATGCCTGAAGATAGGCTCCGCCGTCGATGAATTGTCGGAGATGCGTGAGGTTGTAGATTCGCGGAATTAGCATCCTCGGGGACGGGCGGCTCCGAAGCTGGGCCGCGACCCAGTCGCCTCCAAACACGCGACAACGCTGCACACCGGCCTTTTCGAAAGCCTGCAGATGCTTGCCTCGGCAGCTCCCGAAACCCCGGCGTTCGTAATGAAGATGTAATCGCCTGCGCGCCCCCTGGGCAGCGAGCTCCTTGGCATTGCCCGGCTGTCGCGCGCCATGGAAAACTGCCCCCTCAGTTCCGGATGGCGTTTGACACCCGGCTTCTTGGTGAGGTGCGACAGAGATAGACGGGCGGCGGCATTTCCGAAATGCTTGATCTGGATCGTGCACTTTCCGGCGCGGGGCGGCCTCGCCTCCTTCCCAAGCGCCGGGAAATGCTCGTCCGACCGCCATCGTGGGAGGCCAAAAAGTTCTGTATCGGGGACTTCAAATCTTCCGCCACGATGGCGAGGCACAAATCTTGGAATGCCTCCCGTCCGATACGAGGCAAATCGTCGATCGTACCTAAGTGGATAGGGCAGAGGGAACCCGGCCGCGCCTTCGCAAGTCTCTGGCGCATCACTACGTAGTAGTCAAATATGATATATTGAAGCAGATAACATTTCATATATGATGAATTATAGACCAAGCGCTGTGTCGCTCTGATCATGGACGAAGGCGGCTTCGTAGTCGCGCGATTGGGCACGGCCGACCCCTGCCCGTCGGAAAGTTTCCCGCCATCCATCGGACACGCGTTGAGCTGTATCTCGGATGATCTTTCGCGCGTTGGCGTCGGTGATTTCGAAAAACTCGCAGGCCTCGAGGGCGAGCTTGATTGATCGGTCGTGCGTGCCACCTTCCATGATCGCCGTCTCGAGATGCGGGTTGCGATCGGGCGCCGGGTTCACATCGAACATCGGCGACAGACGCCACCGTCCCGAACCGACGTACAGGAAGCCATGGTTCTTCAGATGATCATCCTTGTTCGAAACAAGGATAGTGAAGACCATCCGCCGATAGAGCTCCTCAAAATCGACTTGCGGATCCGGAGCTGACGTCCGCATGAAATCGACAATCTCCGTGTACGAACCGAGCTCTAAGCCTGTCTTCCCGAGCGCCGTTCGGGCGGAGATGTAGGGAATGCGGGCGCGGCCGCGTCGATCGAAACGCTGGACCAGCGCGACCGGAAATTTCGTGTCAGCGAGTTCCAGTCTGACCTCTGGAATGCGGATGCCGCACATCCTGGCAAGGTTCAGCGTCGCGACCTCGACCTGTTCGATCGGGTGCTGATCGTGGACGGAAGTGAACTTGGCAAGCCAGAGAACGTCGCCGTCACGAACGTTGGCTTTGGGCCGAGCCCCGCCCGAGCCGCCGGCTCCGGCAAGAGCTTGCATGTCCGCAGGGGAAATCTCCTTGCCTTGTTCGTAGGCGCGGGCAATCGCCGTGATCGCCTCTAGATCAAGAAGACGCGGTACCGCTTCGTTGGCCTTACCGGTAATGATCTTCCCATGTTCATCGATGAAACGCAGAGCACCTTGCCGGCATGTATCGTCGGACAGTGTGAGATATTCGAATTCAGAGAGGCCATTGCCATAGGCACGTTCAAGCAGTCTGCGCCCCCAGCTGTCGGGCGCAGCATCGGAGAAGACGCCAGCAAGCGCCTCGCGCGAATTGCCAGACTGCGCCGACGCATGAAACGGCCCGCCCTCAAAGGGCATGTTCGGCTGCAATGCGAAAGCACGCGGATCCTTCGCCCAGGCCGGGTCATAGGTGAAGATCGAAAATTGACGAGGCCCGGTCTGCGTGAAGCGTAGTTCACCGACTCGCGTTAAGCCTTCGCCAAGGGCTACTTGGGCGTAGTATTCAGTCATCAGAAGGCCACGCCGTTCGGATCAACATCGTCCGGTTCGTTTTTCCCGTCCTTGTCGCCCTGCCTCTCCTGCTTGCGCAGCCTTGCAGCGTACGATCGACCGCGCTGCGGCAACCGCTCCGACGTCAACGCCAAACCCAGATCGTCTTTCCGTATATCGACGAGATCGGCGAGATTCTCGATAAGCCCGAGAGAGACGAGCACGTCCGCGAGCGTGCCTACGGCGACTCCCGGATCGCCTTTTTCCAGGCGTGCGATGGTGCTAGGCGACGTACCCGCGCGCGCAGCCAAGTCGGCCACAGCCACACGACGGCGCAGGCGAGCCGATCGAAGGTCGTGACCAAGACGTTCAAGCGCGGCATTGGATTTGGGCGAACTCATAATATCACCATATGTGGCGACTAACACTTGTTTATATGCCATATATGACGAATTGGTTTACTTGACAACAGCCTGAGCAGCTCCATTTGGGTCCGGAAGCCGGACATTTCTTCGACGCTCGACGAGACATCGCGCAGCTCTAGCTCGGCCCTGATCACCGGCGTGACCTCGATCCTGACCTGCGCGGCGCCTCTCTGGACGGTCAGCTTGATGACAATCTTTCACCGGCGCTGACGACTTCCGTCACCCGTGCTGCCGGCAATCCTTTCCTGATGGCCGCCGCCATGCGCTCCATCGCCGCATCGATCGGGGCCAGAGATTTGGGGCGCGGAACCACCGGCAGATAGGTGTGGTCGATATCCACCGACAGGCGCGGCATGTCGCGGTGGAAAGGATTGATGGCGGCGCCGTCCTCGAGCGCAAAAGTAGGCTCCGCCGCGACGAATATTTGCTAAATGTAAGCTACTCAAAGACGCCTGGGTCCGTCGACGATCTTGTGTGTGATGAGACCAAACAAGCGGAGTAGGCCGGCAAGCAATATCTCGTCAGATTGTCAGACGTCGCAGCTACCATCTCAAAAGAAGCGATGGTGACCGACCGGACGAAACGTTTCGAAGGTCAAATTGTGGCCGGCCCGAGGTAACATCGTTCACGCTGATTGTTCGGCGAGGTTAGATCACGATCCTATATCAAGGTGACGTGACGGGCCAGATCGATTGGCTTGCCGTTCGGTATGATGCTATTCTTTCCTTTAGGCCGACCTGCGAAGCGGACGCGATGAGCCTCAGCATGTCGAAGCCGTCACCCGTTTCTCCGCGAACGCTGCGAGCACTCGCTGCAGCCATCCAAATCGATTGATGCGTCGAACTATCTAGCCGACAGGCGCGAGCGGTCTCGCTAGACACTGCCCTTTCGATGTCTTCGTAGCCAATTTGTTTCATAGCCAAGCCGGATTCCAGCGCGGATTGCGCATCGACCGTCGCCCCTCCCATGATCCATTCCGCGGCCGTCGCGGCGCCGACGATCTCGGCGAGCCTTGAGGTACCCAAGACAAGGCCGAAATTCGCTCCCGGAAAGACGAACGACGACCCCGGTAGGATCCAACGGATGGCACAGGCGCAGAACAGGTCGGCCCCGGCTCCGATCGCTCGCCCTCGGGCTATTGCCAACGTCGGGAAAGGTGCATTCTTGATCGCCTGGAGACAATATTCGATACGGACGAATCTTGCCAATAGCGTATCGTCTGTTTCCTCCTGGAGTCGCGACAGATCAAAGCCAGTGCAGAAGTTGCGCCCACTCGACTCGACGATCATAAGCCTGGCGCACGATCTTCGTGCCTCCTCTACCTCGCGCGTGAGGGCCGCGATCAAACCTGGGTTCAAGGCGTTGCCTACTTCCGGTCGGTTCAGGCGCAATCGCACGACACCGTCGGCGCGACCGACGAAAAGGTCTTCCGTCCCACTCACTGCGCTGGCGCCCAGAGGTTGGGAGTGAGAGCATTGGAATAACCCGAGACAAACTCTTGGGTCTCACCGAGATCTTTGAAGACATGACGTCGGATTCTCCCGATATTCCCACCGTAGCAGTGGATACTAATGGACACGCGGTCATCGAACGCATTTCGCACTTGATGAATGTCGCCAACCGCTTCCGACACGATTTCCACGTCGCCTGGCTCCAGTCGCTCGGAACCACCGATCGGGTCCATCCCATAGGCCGTCCGGCCGTACCTCTGGTTGATCTCGGATCCTCGCAACATGCCGATGACACCCCACACGGAATGGTCATGGACCGGCGTCTGCTGGCCCGGTCCCCAAACGAAGCTCACGACCGAAAAGCGATCAAGAGGGTCTCCATATAGCAGATGTTGCTGATAGAATTTGGGATCGGACAGCGCCATCGTCTCAGGCAACCAGTCATCCGTTGACACAAGCTCGCTCATCGCCTTCCTGACGCGCGAAACGACTATGACTTCGTCCTGAACGTTTTCGACACAGCGTGTCACCTCGGCCACAAATGCAAGCAGCTTTTGGCTCACCTCAGTCCTCCGACCTTGTTGAAACTCGGTTGAGGTCCGGCTGCCTGCGGCTGTAGGCGTCACGGAACTCCTTTGTATGTTCACCCAGCAGGGGCGGTCGGCTCCGGATTTCAAAGCTTTCGCCGCCGAACTTCAGGGGCGATGCGAAAGTCTGCGTCGTTCGTCCACCCGGCAACTGGAGTTCTTTGATCCATCCCATGTGGCGCGTCTGAGGATCTCCAAGGGCCGCGTCGTAGCTATTAATCCTTGCATGAGGCACACGAGCCTTCGCGAAGGCTCCGATCCAGTAATCGACCGGCTGGGTTTCGAATACGGCCTCCAGCAGCTCCTTGAGGGAGTGCTGGTTCGAAGCCCTGTCAGCGGTGGTAAGGAAACGCCCATCGGTGACGAGATAGTCGCGTCCGACGACACGACAGACCTCGCGCCACAGTCCGTCGTTGCCAGCCGCAATCGCGAAGAAGCCGTCCGCCGCTCGATAAGCCTGGTAGGGCGCATTACGCGGGTGGGCGGATCCCAATCTGCGGGGGAGCAGACCAGTCCCGAAAAATTCACTTGTCTGTAACGCGGCTATACCCAACGTGCAGCCAAACATCGGAACGTCTATGTGAGCGCCGTTGCCCCCCGCCCGAACCCGCACCAGAGCGGAGGTCACGGCAAAAGCGGCGTATAGACCCGACGCAAAATCCGAGATCGGAACTCCGCATTTGACCGGCGCTCCATCGCTTTCGCCCGTTACGCTCATCACGCCAGCAGCGGCCTGAATGGTGAGATCAAACCCACCTTCGTCGGCTCGAGGTCCGGTTTGACCATATGCGGATATCGAGCAGTAGATAAGATCCGGCCTCTCCGCGGCGAATTGCGGATAACCGAGCCCCAAGCGCTCCATCACGCCGGGACGATTGTTCTCGATCAGCACGTCGGCATCGAGCACAAGCCGCCGCGCAATGTCATTGTCCTCATCATTCTTGAGATCCAGGACGATCGATTTCTTGTTGCGATTGAGTGAGGCAAAGTTCTCGCTAAATCCTTCTGTCAACGGCGGCCATTGGCGTAAGCCATCTCCATTTGGCGGTTCGACCTTGATGACGCTCGCTCCCATATCCGAGAGCAGCATGGACGCGAAAGGCCCCGCTGCCGTCGAGCAGAATTCGACTACGCTAACCTGATCCAGGGGAAGTGGCTTCGACGACATATTTTTTTCCGGTCGCAGTCGTTCTGCGCTGAATGGATCACGTGAGGCCGGATGCGTGGTCTTCCGGCCGCACTCACGCGAAGCTCGAAGTGCGGAAAGCGTGGTTTGCCTTTGCTCCGAATCGCAGCAAACCGGTGAACCGGGACAGATGCCCTTCGCTCTCGATATTGTTGATGGCCTCGAAGAGCCTATCGGAGGATACCTTGTCCAATCTAGATTTGCAGCAATCGTCGAATTTTGCTTTGCGGTCGTCGAGGCTAAACGGGTATTTGAGGGTACCGACCGGAAGATCCCGCGACCGTTCCAGCGACCGGCCATTCTTCAACTTGACGGTAATGACATGAGGACGCATTAGGTCGACGTTCTTCTGCTCCTCCGCAGGATCGTAGCAACTGACGGTTGTCAGTCCGAAAAGTCGACGGTATTTTTCCTGCTTGACGGATTGCGGCGTGAAGTGACTGAGCTTCGGAGCACCGTCGACAAGAGCCACGGCCATGCAATATTGCATAGAGAATCTAGCCTCCATTTCGGAGACTGGATTTGTGTACATCAGATTTCGCGAGTTACCGTATCCAATTAGCGTGTTGATGCTTTCGACCTCGTCGGCCTCGAACTTCTCTTGCGCCCTTAGCTCGAAGAACGCGTCTAGAACCCGGTGCGTCGAGGCGCAACACGGATAGCGTTTGAACATGAGACCGCGAGACTCCGCCGTCATCGGCGCGCCCAGTTTCTCGATGTTTTTTCCCCAGCCAGCCGGTCCTTTGCCGCCGAACAATTCGAGAAAGCCCATCCCTCCTTCAAGCGCATTCAGCCGTCCCTCGACGCCGGCCGCGGCCAATTGGGCCGCCTCGATGGCGTGCTGAGCGGCAAGCCCGGCGTGCAGAGGCTTTGCCATGCTGCCAAACTGGACCTTGCACCCAGACGCCATACTCGTCCCGAGGCTGAGCGCATGCGCGAAGCGCCTGGCATCCAGCTTGAGAAGCCGCGCGCAGGCGCCGGCGGCTCCGATGCACCCGATCGTCGAAGTGGAGTGCCAACCAAAATCGTAGTGGCTACGCATCACACCGCTGCCGACCGCGAATTGGAGCTCTAGACCGACCAAATAGGCATCGATTAATTCGGCGCCCGAGGATCCCGCTTGCTCGCCAAGCGCCATGAGGGCCGAGACGAGAACCGAACTGGCGTGATTGACGCCCGGAAGGAACGTATCGTCATAGTCCAATGCATGGCCGGCCGTTCCATTTGCGAGCGCCGCCAGCTGCGGCAACACGGCCTTCTCCTCTCCGACGACCGTGCCAGGACCGGCACTATCGGAGGCGTACACCATCTTGCGGACGTTAGAGGCGCCGAGATCGTTGGATCCCGCTATGATGCAGGCAATTACGTCTTCAACAGCGTGCCGAGCGACGTCTCGCGCTGCCCTTGAATGTTCGAAGGGCGCTTCGGACCCCCACTTTGCAAGATGCTCGATGACCGTCATTGAATATTCTCCTCTCTCGGTGTCCAGTTGTCGATTTCCTCTATTGCGGTTTCCAAGCGCGGGCCTGCGCCCGGAGCTCAGCGGGATCGAAACCGCCACAATCGTTCTTGAACCGTTGGTCCGCGTACTTTGATATTTCCATCCGCTCCGGAAGGATTCCGTTCTCGTACAGCTTGTCGACGGTGTGCTGAACGGTCGGCAGTTCCTGGTAGCCGATGATGCCACCGGCTCCTCTGTGGTTCACGACGTCGAGCTTGGCTCTCAGGATGACCTCGCCTTCCCGGACCGCTTCATCAAGTGGTTTGTTCGATGGGAGCTGGCCAGGATAGACCTTAAAGTGATTGCGCACGGTCCCTTCGATGTTTCCTTCGGCGAAGAAGAACGATTCGTAGAGCGCACGGCACAGGCCTGCGACCACCTTCGGATGCTTTTCGATTTCACTGCGGGTGACAACCATACCGACCATACCAACGAGATCGTTCAGCGGGGACGGCACGTCTCTCATCTTCACGCCGAGGAGATTTCCGATCACCGCGTTCGGGCTATCGAACCCCGCGAAAGCCTGGATCTTGCCGCTTTTCAAAGCGTCCGCCGCTGGTGCTCCGAGACCGACCGGCAGGAAGGTCACGTCCTTGTCGGGATCGAGGCCGGCTTCCTTGAGGATAGCCTTGCCATACGGATAGGCCGCCGTGCCAAAACTACCGACTCCAATAACTTTACCTTTCAGGTCTAAGGGACCCTTCACCGGACTATCGGGGGGCACAATCACCCGGAGAGAATTGCCGGGGTCGAACGAGACGATAACAAGGTTCGGGTCTTGACGGGCGAGCGGCAAGAAGGACGCTAACGCCACCAAAGTATAGAATGCATTGCCGTTGCTTACGGCCTGCACCGCAGCCGTCGCGCCAGCGGTAGGTTGAAACTTGACCGTCACCCCCGCGTACTTCTCCGGCAACTTCAAGGTGGGCTGGAGCGATGAGTAAGGCGCGGACCCGATGCTCAATGCTGTATCCGAGGATGCGAAGGTCACTTCCTTCAGACTCTCGGCTTGCGTCGCACCACAGACGAAGACGGACAGATTGGCTGCAACCGCCAAACAACCTACTAAACGCAAGGACTTCCTCCATTCAATCGTGCCGAAAGGCATTGCGTGCCCATACCTGCAATCAGCCCCACGCCATTGACTGAAGAGCTCGGGTCACCGTCCTGACGATGCTTCTAAGGCTTATGCCGATTGCGGCCGTGAGAGCGAGGACCGCATAAACGGCCGCTATGTCGCCCGTGAACGACTTTTGTTGAATGACCTGCCCCAGACCTGCGGCTCCGCCGACCAGTTCGGCAGCGATTGCTCCGAGCAAAGCCAGCACGATGGCCACATCGAGAGAAGGCACGATGAAAGCCATCGCGAAGGGCAGCCTCAATTTGCGAAGTTCTTGTAGCCGCGTCGCCTTCATCGATCGCAGCAGATCGATCATGTCCGAGTTCACTTCAGTGAATCCGGCAAGTGTAGCGGTGAATACCGGAAAGAAGGCGAGTAGAGCCGAAATGATGACCTTCGGTCCTATGCCGTATCCGAACCAGGCTATCAGCAAGGGAGCGATAGCGATCTTCGGGAACGTCTGAACAGCAATGACGTAGGGATAGCCGGCACGCCGCAGGAGCCCCGAATATGCGAACGTCGCCCCCAGAGTGATGGCGACGACCGTTCCAAACAGGAAGCCAAGTACGGTTTCGTTGAATGTCACGAGGATGTCGTTCAGGAAGCGTCCGCCGACCACGCCTTCGTAGAGCGCGCCCGCTACCAGAGCTGGGCTCGGGAGGATCAGAGCGGACACAAGTCGATATTGGGACGAGAGTTGCCAGATAGCGAGAAGCAGCAGCGCAATGCCGAGCGCTAGCAGTGCTGCTCCGAATTTTCGGCCCCCCTCTAGGATCGAGGGGACTGAGCCGATCTCGGATTCGCTTCTCACGGCCTGGCTGGACACTTGCATTCTCCGTTTACAACATCGAACGATAGGTCCCGAGTCACAAATGAAGCCTATCGAAGGCATCCCGGGCTCTCGCCACCTCCCGGAAAAATTCTTGCTTCTTCCGGAGTGAGGCGTCCCTCACAGCGGGAAAGCCCTGCGCTTCGATGATGCTGTCTAAGCGCCCGGGTCTTGGGGCCATCACTCCGATGCGATCAGACAGAAAGACCGCTTCGGATATGTTGTGCGTGACGAAGATGATGGTCTTTTGCGCGCTCTTTTGCAGACCCATCAGTTCATCGTTCAGGCGCTCACGCGTGAATTCGTCGAGCGCGCTGAAGGGCTCGTCCATGGCCAGGATTTCGGGATCTGTGATCAACGCCCGAGCTATCGCCGCTCGTTGTTGCATGCCGCCGGATAACTCGTCTGGCGAGCGATTTTTGAAAGCGGCAATTCCCATCATCTCAAGCAGGCGATCGGCCCGCGATCTCGCCTCTTGCATCGAGCATGATTTCGTCACCTCGACGGGAAGGAGAAGATTCTGAAGAACCGTTCGCCAGGGTAGAAGCGTGGACTTCTGGAAGACCATACCGATCCGTGAATCCGGTCCGGTCACTTGCGTGCCATTTATGAAAACGCCACCTGTCGTGGGGGTGGTGAGGCCGGCGATGATGCGGAGCAAGGTTGTCTTGCCGCATCCCGACGGTCCGATGAAGCTGAAGAACTCGCCCTTCCGGATCGTGAGGGAAAGCGGCTTGAGCGCCACGGTCTGTTCCGAAGCGCCGAGCGCGAAGATCTTCGATACATCGCGAACGTCGATGCCGGTAGCCGACGGCGCGGCGTCTTCGCTGCGTGCCGTCGGCACTTCGCGCCTCTTCGACTCAGCCGCCCGCACGAGCTGCATCCGCCAAAGCAGCCTTGAAACGGACGCGGCACACGGCCGGATCCAGAGTTCGCTTAAACTTCGGCGGATCGGTGGGCTTGACCCGCATCAAGATGAAGACGGCATCTTCAGATTCCCGCAGCAACTTGCTGCCTTTCGGTAGCTCGGCTGCTGTACCGATAGTCAGGGTGCGCCTGATGCCGGACCCGACGGCGATCTTCTCAAGGTCTACGCCCAAACTCGTATGGCTGCGCTGGTAGCCGGTTTCGCCGTAGTGACCGTTGTCGACACAAACGATTCTCAAGTTGGGAGGATTGCGGACGCCGATGGTGGCCAGGGACCCGACGTTCATCAGCAACTCTCCGTCACCGCAAAAGGCGATGACGGTACGATCGGGACGAGCGAGAGCGAGACCCAACCCCATCATCGTCGCCGCCCCCATGGCCCCTCCGAGACCATAGGCGGACGGACCATCGTTCACCAGCGAAGTCACATCGCGCGCGGTGCCAGCCAAGCCCGCGATGAACAGGAACTCCTTGTGACCTCCCACTAACGCTGGAACGGCCTCACGTCGATCAAGGACGTAGCGCTCGTCGAACTCCGGATTGCCAACATTTGCTTTCATGATCATGCCCCCTAGAACGCCTTCGCGCCGATGAGTTTTTGAGTGAGGAGGACCGCAACTGCCTCGCCGCCTTGGAAGGCCATCGTGATGGCAGCCGAGACGACAGGCACGACGTCCTCAGGCCGGTCTACACGCAGACATCGAACCGACATCGCTTCCAGGACCGGCTCGACGGCCCTCCCCATCGGCATCTGCCAGGGATTACCCTCGCCGAAATCTCCGCGCATACTCAGGAGCGTCAAGAAAGGGAAGCGTCCGCCCGCTATCAGGGAGAGAAGGTTGACGCAATTACCCGCGCCGCTGCTCTGCATAAGCAGCACGCCACGGGCGCCGCCCAACTCGGCACCCGCCATCATCGCGACACCTTCTTCTTCGGTTGTAAGCGCGATCGACTCGACCTCGGCATCTGCGAGCGACTCGTTGATGAGAACGGTGTGGCCGGCATCCGGGACGTAGGCAAACTGCGTGAAGTTGTTTCGTCGGAGCAGGTCGTACAACTCATATTGCCAGCCCGCCCGGGCGGCTTCCTTCGCCTTAACGCGGCTCTCTGCGTGCACAGCTGCTGACAATGAACGATCCTCCTTGTATCTCCGACCAACCCGGCAACCGGGACGACGTCGTAGTGATTGCTACGATCAGTGAGCCGGAGACGTCAAGGCGAGATCGACAGCCGGTCGCTTCCCGCGCTGCACCAAACCACGGCCGTCGCGACAAATTTACTCGAAGTCCCCGAAGCTTACGCGCAGGACAAGCCTCCTCTTTCATTTTGATCATACTTCCATAACAGCTGCTGTCGTTGCCCATGCTGCTACCTCGATCTATTGAGCTGCTTGTTGCGAACGCTCAAACGGAGGAGATGGAATGCAGCACTTCGAGATGGTGATCGGAGGAAAAAAGCGCGCGTCAAAGAGCCAACGGCGATTGGAAACACAGAACCCTTTTACATCAGAGACCTGGGCGACTGTCCCGCAAGCCGATGCTTCCGACGTGAACGACGCAGTCGACTCCGCACACAGGTCATTCGTCGAAGGACCTTGGCCTCGGCTGACCGGAAAGCAGCGAGGGGTTATTCTTCACCGGGTTGGAGATCTCGTGCTGAAGAACATCGAGAGCCTGGCGCGATGGGAGATCCGCGACAACGGAAAGACTATTTCCGAAATGCGGACCCAAATGCAGACGATGGCGCAGTGGTATCACTACTACGCCGGCCTTGCCGACAAGGTCCACAGCTCCGTTATCCCCGTCGATCCGGAGAATTATTTCAACTACACACGATACGAGCCGATCGGCGTCGTCGCCGCGATCACTCCGTGGAATTCGCCGTTGAGACTTCTTTCCTGGAAGATTGCCCCGGCCCTCGCCGCCGGCAACACGGTGGTCGTCAAGCCATCAGAATTCACATCCACATCGACACTGTTGTTCGTGGATCTGCTCGAAGAGGCTGGAGTGCCGCCCGGCGTCGTGAATGTTCTTACCGGCTACGGCTCCGAGATCGGACCCGCGCTGGTCCAGCACCCACTAGTCGCCAAGATCTCCTTCACTGGTGGTGTCGACGCCGGTCGCAAAGTCTACGAGCTCGCCGCTCGCCACCTCAAACCGGTAGCCCTGGAACTGGGCGGGAAATCGCCTAACATCATTTTCGAGGACGCCGATCTGGATGCTGCGGCAGCCGGTGCCGTCGGAGGTATTTTCTCCTCGACCGGGCAAACATGTGTCGCGGGCTCCCGCCTACTCGTTCAAGAGACGGTGCTTGAACAGATCCTTGAAAAGCTGGTCCGGCGTGGAAGCGGCATGCGGCTGGGCGACCCGTTGGATCCAGCGACCGACATCGGCCCTGTCGCGACGGAACAGCAATTCCGCAAGATACTTTCGATGATTGACACAGCCAGCTCGGAGGGCGCGCGGCTAGTGCTTGGCGGCAAGCGATCCCACGCCCCGGAATGCGGCAAGGGATGGTTCGTCGAACCGACGATCTATGCCGATGTGAAGAACACGATGACGATTTCCCAGCAGGAAGTCTTTGGTCCCGTTCTTTCTGTTATCGCGTTCAAGGATGAAGAGGATGCGATCCGCACGGCTAATGCGACCAACTTCGGCTTAGCCGGGGGATTCTGGACCAAGGACGTAAGTCGCGCTCACCGCGTCGCAGCCCGACTCCAGGCCGGAACGGTCTGGATCAACATGTATCGGAAGACTGATCCTGCCGTTCCCTTTGGTGGTTACAAGACATCCGGCTTGGGGCGTGAAAGTGGGATCGACGCGATGAAGGATTTCCTTCAGACGAAGAGCGTGTGGCTCCGATTGCAGTAGACATCCCGCTGCTATTTCGGGCCTGCGTGCTTGCACGCCCGCAAGTTCTCACGTGATCGCCGGCGCTGCGAGACAGCCGCGCGTCCTCCATCCGCTCGCGGGCGCTTAGTCGATTGCTCCCGGGCCGTCGCTTATTGATAAATCGGAGCCAAAATGAGCATCTATAGTGGGCCCGTCTTCGAGATGGCTTCACGACAGTTCACCGTGATTGCCGATCATCTGGCAATTCCCATCGACGAACGCAGCCGCTTGCTTCTTCCCAAGCGCGCCATCTCGGTTTCTTGCCCCATCCATTGTGATGACGGGTCGATCTCCGTATTCGAGGGCTATCGAGTCCAGCATCACCTTACACTCGGGCCGACCAAGGGAGGAACGCGCTTTGCCGCTAGTGTTGATATCGGCGAAGTCGCCGCCCTCGCGATTTGGATGAGCTGGAAATGCGCACTGGTCGGACTACCCTATGGCGGCGCGAAGGGCGGTATTCGTGTCGATCCAGCGAAGATTTCCCACCGAGAGCTTGAGGCGCTCTCGCGCCGCTATATGCAGGAGATGATTCCGTTCGTGGGTCCGCACGTCGACGTCATGGCTCCCGATATGGGCACCAACGAGCAAGTGATGGCGTGGTTCATGGACACGTATTCCATGTACCAGGGGCGTACCGTAACGGAGATCGTAACCGGCAAGCCTGTTGGCGCGGGAGGCACCTTAGGGCGTCGGGAGGCGACAGGACGCGGCGTCGCCCATCTGGCCAAACGAGTTTTGAAGGATCTGTCGATCGACTGGTCGACGGCGACCGCGGTGGTTCAAGGCTTCGGCAACGTCGGCTCGTACGCGGCACTGGAGTTGAGCAGGAGCGGCGTCAAGATAGTAGGTGTCGGCGACCACACGGGCGCATTTTACGACCGTGCAGGCCTCAACGTCACACAGTTGATCCGTCATGCGGCGAGGCACGGAAGTCTGTCTGATTATCACGAAGCGCCCCGTCTCGATCCAGCCGAGCTCCTGCAGCTTCCTTGCGACGTCCTTGTGCCAGCAGCCATGGAGCGGGTGATCGATGATCGCGTGGCGCGGGATCTGCGATGTCGCGTGCTTGCTGAGGGCGCCAACGGCCCGACCACTCC
Source organism: Bradyrhizobium sp. WYCCWR 12699 (assembly GCF_032144035.1). NCBI lineage: Bacteria > Pseudomonadati > Pseudomonadota > Alphaproteobacteria > Hyphomicrobiales > Nitrobacteraceae > Bradyrhizobium > Bradyrhizobium sp. WYCCWR 12699. The sequence goes on along the minus strand of NZ_JAVTJN010000004.1, from coordinate 98,168 downwards.
GGAGGCTGATCTGGTCCTAGAGAGGCGCCGCAACGAGATATTCCTCATACCGGATATTCTCTGTAACTCGGGCGGCGTGATCGTGAGTTATTTCGAGTGGCTTCAAGACCTCCAGCAATTGTTCTGGGAAGAAGAAGAGGTTATGCGGAGGGAATATCAGATCCTCGATCGCGCATTCAACGATATGGTTACCCGCGCCGCTCGTGACAACGTCTCTCATCGAACCGCCGCCATGGCCATAGGTGTCGAACGAGTGCGGGCAGCGAAAACGACCCGAGGGCTTTTCCCATAATAAGCTCACCATTCTTCGCTAACGGCGAGCGGCACTCTGCCCATCCTCATCTCACGAAAATGCCGAGACCTTTGAAGGCCTCGGCGAGTCAGGGAGGAAACGCCTCATGCGAGGCCGAGATCTAAAGCGCACGCGGCGAACTCTTTGTAAACTCGTTTCTGCCGAAAGCCGCCCTCGCGGTGGGCGAACACTGGCTGATTATGTCCGCAGGGGGCCGGCATCTCCGCCGATTTCGGCGAATCGAGACCTAGTAGACCTCGCTATGTCCGCTATTAGTCTCTGCACCAGATCTGATACGGGACGATCGACCGGGAGGCAGACCACAAGATTGCGTTGGGCCCAGTTATCCGACAACTCGACAGCCCGCGCTCCTGCGTCCTTCACCGAAGAAGAGATGACGCTTACTGGGACGACGGCAACGCCGGCGCCCGCAGCCACCATGCGGCAAACACTTTCAAACCCTCGCAAACGTATGCGGATGACCAGCTCTCGACCGAGCCTTCGCGCATGATCGGCGAGATATGTCTGAATGGATGCCTGCTCATCTAGGCCGATGAAGTGCTCGTTCAACACCTCGGCGAACCCTATTGAGGTGTAGTCGGCGAGCCAATGCCCCGGAGGAACCAGTACGACAAGGCGGTCCACTCCGAATGGCTCCGTTCGCAGCCCTTCAAACTGCGCATTCTCGGCGGCAATTCCGAGGTCTGCTTCACCCGCTCTTACCGCCACCGCGATGAGATCCGACGTCTGCTCCTGGAGATCGACCGTCACGTCGGGATGCCGGGCGAGATAGCTCGCCAAGACATCCGGAAGGAAGCTTGCGATGGCATTCGAATTGGCCCGCATCCGTATCAGGCCCCGTTCGCGCTTTCTCCACGATCGGACCGCCCCGCTCAGCCGCTCTGCCTGCATAAGTATGCTGCGGGCGTGCCCGGCGAACTCCAGTCCCGCTGAGGTCGGTCGTGTCCCTTTGACCGTACGCTCGAACAACTGCAGGCCAGCCCGCTCCTCTAGCGATTTCATGCGTTCGGACAGCGCAGAAACAGAGAGGTTGGCATGTCTGGCTGCCGCGGCAAGCCCACCTCTGTCCACGACGAGCACAAGCAGCCGCAGATCCACCAGATCGAAATGCATGCCTTTCTCCAACTCCGAATGCTGTTGCTGGATAATACGACTGTTGGTCCACCAGCGATATCCAATAGGTTCGACCAGAACGAGAGGTCTAGATGGTTGACGGACACGACTACCAGGAATGGATCGGGCGCACAGTAACCCAGGAAGACATGGTGACAGCCAGTCCGATTGAGCGTCTGGATGCGACCCTCGAAACCGACCACCAGCTCTATTCAACGGGGGTTGCGCTGCCTCCGCTGGCCCACTGGTTGTATTTTCTACCTAACGAACGGCAATCGACATTAGGGCCTGACGGGCATCCCAAGCGCGGGGGCTTTCTTCCTCCCATCCATGACCTTCCCCGGCGGATGTGGGCGGGCAGCAGGCTCACCTTTAAGAGCCCGCTGCGCGTGGGCATGCATGTCAAGCGGACATCGACGATCGAAAGCGTGACGTCCAAACAAGGTACGACCGGCCCTCTGGTGTTCGTCACGGTAGGGCACGCCGTCCACGACGAGAACGGCCATCTACTTCTGACGGACCATCACGACATTGTCTATCGAGATGTCACAGCGCCCGCCGACAGAGCGAGATCAACTGCACCGAAAGGACCATGGCATCGCAGCATCGTGCCGGATACCGTCATGCTGTTTCGCTATTCGGCTCTCACGTTCAACGGCCATCGTATTCACTATGACCGAACGTACGTCTTTGCGGTGGAAGGTTATCCAGGCCTGATCGTCCATGGTCCGCTCATTGCTACTCTCCTGATCGATCTCGTTAGGCGCAGTCTCCCTTCCTCAGTGGTGGTGAAGGCATATTCCTTCCGCGCGGTGTCGCCGCTTTTCGACGGCAGCGAACTTCATCTGAATGGCAGTCCGCCGGACGAAACCGGAAAAATCCTGCTGTGGGCCACGAACGATCGGGACGAGCTTATCATGAAGGCGGAAGCTACAATCTAAGGTCGGAGGTGTCGTGACGCGGCCACTGGACGGGGTATTGGTCATCGCAATCGAGCAGGCAATCGCGGCTCCCTATTGCACGCGTCAGCTTGCCGACCTCGGCGCCCGAGTCATAAAGATCGAACGGCCCGATGGTGGCGACTTTGCTCGGGCCTATGATACGCGTGCGCGTGGTCTTGCCAGTCATTTCGTCTGGACCAATCGGTCGAAAGAGAGCGTCACCTTCGACCTGAAACGGCCGGGAGCGTTGGAAGCCGTGCAACGGCTCATCGCGCACGCAGACGTGTTTGTGCAAAATCTTGCTCCAGGGGCAGCTGCCCGCCTAGGGCTCGCCGATGGCGTGCTGCGCTCCACATACAAGCAGCTGATTACTTGCAACATATCTGGATACGGTCCGAATGGGCCGTGGGAGAAGCGCAAAGCATACGATCTACTGATTCAGGCGGAGGCCGGCTTTTTGTCAACGACCGGCACGCCGGACGCCGTTGCAAAGGCCGGCATCTCGATTGCTGACATCGCTGCGGGCACAATGGCTTTTCAGGGCATTTTGGCCTGCTTGCTGCGTCGAGCCAAAAGCGGACAGGGCGATCATGTCGAAGTCTCGATGCTGGAGGCCATGGTGGAATGGATGGGATATCCGCTTTACTATGCGATGGACGGAGCACAACCTCCGGCTCGGGCGGGAGCTGGCCATGCCACGATCTTCCCATATGGGCCCTACGAAACTGCTGATGGCATGGTACTTTTCGGACTTCAAAATGATCGCGAGTGGGCCGCGTTCACGACGATCGTCTTACAACGGCCCGAGTGGGCCAGCGAAGCACGCTTTAAGGGCAATGCGGGCCGGATGAAAGAGCGAGCTGAGATCGATGCCGTCATCTGTGACACGTTCCGCAAGCTGCCGTCGAACGAAGCCATCTCGCGCCTCGAGACCGCCGGGATCGGTACGGCTCGCGTGAATGACATGTCCGCCGTGTGGGATCATCCGCAACTGCGCAGCCGCAAGCGCTGGGCTTATATCGAAACCCCGGCGGGCCCGATGCCATCTTTGCGACCAATTAGCGGTGAGTCCTGGCAGCCGCGTATGGACCCGGTGCCGTCCCTCGGACAACATACCGAGGCCGTCTTGAAGGAATTCGGTCTGACCGAGTTCCGCGAGAGCTGATATCTTCCTGGGACCCGAGCCCGAAGTCATCGACTCGATCGGACGCGATCTCGCACTGCACGAATTCGCCCAAGGCTGCCCGCCTTTGATGCGTGCTCGATTGCACATTAGGTTCGACGGGCCGTCGCCTATCACGCTCACCGTCGATCGGACGAGGCGCGCCGTCGAAGGATGTCTTCCAAGGAGTGGATGCTAAGGCGCGCGTCCCGAAAGGACGCGTCCTTCAATACCACCGAGTGAAGCTCGGTGTTCAACCGGATACCCTCTGCGCGCAGGTCTGCCAAGGCCGAAAGCATGCGCTCGATACACTCCGAACGATCCTCGCCCCTAGCGATCACCTTGGCTATCAAGGAGTCGTAGTGTGAAGGGACTTCCGAACCTGCCACGATATGGGTATCGACCCGAATTCCCGGTCCGCCCGGAGCCAGCCAGCTCTCAACACGACCAGGAGAAGGAATGCCGTCGAAAGGATGTTCCGCATTGATCCGGCACTCAATAGCATGGCCTCTGCAGGTGACCTCGGATTGACGAAGTCCGAGCGGCTCGCCCAATGCCACCCGAATCTGCTCGCGCACGATATCGATGCCGCTGGTTTCCTCGGTTATTGGATGTTCGACCTGTATGCGCGTATTCATCTCGATGAAAGCGAATATCCCGTCCTGGTAGAGAAATTCGAAGGTGCCTACGCCGCGATAGCCGATCGCCCGGCAAGCGGCTACACAGCGCTCCCCAAGTTCGGCGATATTGGCCTCAGGCACGCCTGGCGGCGGCGCCTCTTCAATTAATTTCTGGTGGCGGCGCTGCATCGAGCAGTCGCGGGCGCCGAGCCATACTCCCTCGCCTCCCCCATCGCAGATGACCTGGATCTCGACGTGCCTCGGGTGCTCCAAAAATTTCTCCAGGTAGATCGTCGGATTGGCAAATGCCCGCCTCGCCTCCTCCCGCGTGGCTCCGATCGCTTGGTGGAGACTTGCGCTGTCTCGTACGATCCGCATGCCGCGACCGCCGCCGCCGCCCGCCGCCTTAATGATAAGAGGGTACCCAACCTCGGTCGCACACGCTTGGCAGAGCTGCGGATCATCGGGAAGCGCGCCATGACTTCCCGCAACGCAAGGCACGCCGAGCTCGCGCATTTTCGCCTTCGCGGCGATCTTATCCCCCATTAGCCGGACAACATCGGAGGTCGGACCAATGAAGATGAGCCCAGCGCCTTCGACCGCTTCCGCGAAGTCTCCGTTCTCCGACAAGAACCCGTATCCGGGGTGAATTGCGTCGGCACCAACGGCGGCTGCTGCGAGCATCACCGCCCCAATATCCAGATAGCTCGTATCTGCCGCCGCGCCGCCGATGCAGACCGCTCGATCGGCAAGAGCAAGGTAAGCCGCCCCTCGATCTGCCTCGGAGCAGACAGCGATTGTTCGCAGCCCCAGCGTCCGACACGCGCGAATGATCCGGAGCGCTATCTCGCCTCGATTAGCGATCAATATGGACCGCACCGACATTACGCCGCAAGCTCCGTTAGCGGAACGATACGTCCTCCGCCGTCTTCGACCACCGTCCTTACGGCTCTCGCGATTTCCACAGCGCCCGGAGTATCGCTATGGACCAGGACACATTTTGCGTCGACCTTGATCCGCTTTCCCGACACGGACGTGATAGTCCCGTCATCGAGGAACTGGCTCATTCTCCTCGCAACCTCGGTCAGATCGGTGATAAGTGCGCCCGGATGTCGCCGATTAACCAAGCGAGCCTCGTCGTCGTATGCCCGGTCAGCAAAGATCTTGCCTACCACCCGCAATCCGAGCGACTTCGCGAATGTGCCTGCGTGACTCTTGACCGAAGCCGCGATGATCAGATCCCTGTCGAACGCCGCGAACACTTCGAGAATCTTCTCGATATATTCCTTGTTTTCCTGTGCCATCTGGCCCAGGGCGCCATGGGTCCCCGCGTGGGTAACCTTGTAGCCATTGACCTTCGCGATAGCAGAAAGCGCACCCAGTTGATAAAGCGCATGCTTCTGCATGTCACGCGGATCGATCTTCATCGGGATACGCCCGAAACCGAGTATGTCCGGCAGCCCGACATGTGCGCCGAGAGCTACGCCGTTCTCTTTCGCTGCCTCGACCATGCGCGTCATGATGACCGCATCGCCCGCGTGAAAGCCGCAAGCGACGTTCGCTGATGAGACCAGCTTCATCAGCGCCTCGTCGTCTCCCATCCTCCAACGGCCAAGGCCTTCGCCAAGATCAGAATTGAGATCAATCTCCATGGGTGCTCCTTTCGGCAGGACCTTCGTTTCAGCCCGATGCCATTATGCGGTATAGCGTCGTTCCGTATTCGACGTCGCTCTCACTGCGGCAGACCTGCTCGATCACACGACCGGCGACGGGCGCGATCACCGGCCTGAAGATTGGTCCGATAGCGATCACCCCGAGCAAGTCACCTTCTTGAACGTGATCTCCTACGGTCGTCGCCTCTCCCAACGGGTGTCTATTCGAGAACCTACCCACAGCAGGAGCCCGAACGAACGTGGCTGCGTCGGTCCGCTCGACGCCAGCCAGCTCTAGCGCTCTCGTCCCCACCATTTTGCGGTTGTGCCGGCCCAGAGAGAGGCGGATCGAACTCTCTCCGCGTTGCGCCTCCAACTCTTTCACGCCTGCCCGTTTCATTTGGGCGATCAACTCCGCTAATTCCCAAGACTCGATGCTCATGGGAGCTTCGCTCGCGGGGAACACCTACAAAACTTTGCCAACCGTCGGATCTCCTCGATGTAGCTGCGCGTCACCCTCTCGACATCGCGAGCTTCGGCGAAGCTGCACCGAACGAAGTGAAGACACTGGCCTGGCCTTGCTTGCCCAATCCGCCAAAGATCGGGCTCGATGACGACACCAATCTTCGGGTAACCGCCCGCAGAGTTACCGTCCGCCAGTTGTATCACCGGATCACCGGAAGGCGGCACCTGAATGACGCCAGGTACGATCGGGTGCGACCTCATTTCCACGTCATGCGTCCGGCACAGTGTCGCGCCCGTAAGATGATAGCCCATCCGGCTGCTTTTCGTGGAAATCGTCCAAGGTGTGGTCCAAAAGGCGGTTTTGGAGGATTCGTCGAACAGGTCGTACTCCGATGCCGTAATGACGCGGAGGATGACTCCCCCCGGGCTGCTGCCCGCCCACGTCGCCGACGGCAGCTCAGACAAGGCTGGACTGGCGCCATATCCTCCTAAATCCCGCAGAGTGACCGGAGCGGCGTGCCCTACCTCCAATTGGTCTCCGGCCTTAAGCGAGCGCCCTTCAAAGCCGCCGAAGCCATCGCGCAGCTGCGTACTGCGAGATCCGAGTATTACGGGAACTTCGACGCCACCGGCGATCGCCAAATACGTCCGCAAACCGTCCACCGGCTCGGACACCACAAGCTTTTGGCCGCCGCGAGCCGGCGTCACCCACCAAGGAAGTACCGCCACGCCATCGAGCTTTGCACGAGCTGTCGCGCCTGTAAGCACAAAAAGAGTGTCAGAATGAAACTTCACCGCGAACGGATACAATTGCAGTTCGATGGCGGCCGCGTTCTCCTCGTTTCCCAAAAGCGCATTGGCCGCCGCCAAGGCCACGTGATCCATCGCCCCGGATCGTCCAATCCCAAATCCTCGAAAGCCGACACGGCCGTCATCCTGCACGGAGTTGAGCGGCGGAGTCTGAACAACCTCAATCATCTCTCTATGCGCTCCACGCGGAAGCGAATTCGATCACCGACATCGAGAAGATTTGGCGGATTGCGACTTAGATCAAACGGCACCGGCGCCTCCGGTACGTGCCCGATGACGTACCAGCCGGTCGGAAACGTCGGTGGCCCACCGGCGCCGCGAGGATTTCCAAGATTTGATTGCCCGCCCCCGATCGTCACATTTCCCCCAAACGGACGCACCACGGGCACCTTTCTTCGAGGTGTGAAGAGACGTGGGTCTAAACCGAAGAGATAGCCGAATCCCGGCGTCGTGGAGGGCGCGAACACGACATATTCCGGAGTGGAATGCAGCTTTACGACGGTCTCCGGATCGATACCGTGATGAGCAGCCAGTTCACCAAGGTCCATGCCGCGATCGCCTCCATAAACGACACCAACCTCAAGAAGCTTCCCTTGTGGACCGCCCGGTTCAACTTTCCTCCAGCTCTCCAGAAGTCTCGATGCAAGTGCTTCCGGATCGGCCTTCGAAGAGTCGAACAGGACGAGAAGATTATTCATACCGACTTGAGTATCGACAACCACGTCCCATTGACCGACCTGCTTGCTAAGAGTCCAGATACGCTCCTGTGTGGGTAGACACATCGGCCCCTCCGCATCGAACAAGAGCGCCGCACTTCCGCACAAGCTCACCTGCGGGTTTGCAAACTCTATCGGCCTGGAAGGCTTCATGTCGCTTCGCCATCGCTACTGGTATTGCTATTGCACTTCACCTTGAACAATGGCCGTTCGGCCTGCACTTCCACTCCGTTTTCCACCAATATTTGCTCGATTACACCGGCTGTCGGAGCGAGCAGTGGAGTGAAGAGCTTCATCGCTTCGATGATGCCGACCTGCTGACCTGTGGAGATCCGGCTTCCAACTACTACGAAAGGTTCGGCACCCGGCGCGGGCGCGCGATGGAAAATGCCCTGCATTGAAGCGCAGACGAACGACGTCGTTTCGTCGACGGCTTCGTTCGACACGGTCGCATCAACTGGCGGATCGGAAGGCGCCGCCCCATGCATTTCCTGCCTACCCTGTGCGGCCGCAAACATCGTGATCTTTACGCGCAAGTCTCCGTCGGATGCTTCCAGCTCCTCGACCCCTGATCCATGCATCAAGCCAATGAGCTTTGAGATCATCTTGAAGTCTTCGCTTTTCATGGCTCCTTTTCGTCTCCAAGACTCATCTTCTTGCGTCGCAAACGTCGAAGCCATTCAGCCATCGATCCTCGATGGAGCTGCGTGCCAGCCATATGCTGGGCAACACTAAAAACAGTTCGCCAAAACAACGCCAATAACAAAAGTACCTACTTTCATGCATATGATGCATATAGCCCCGGCTGACGGCAGCTTCTTTTTTCCGCCGTCAAGCACCTCCTGTCGGAAGAGACCGGACGCCTTCTACACAGCAGCCGTTGCTATCGCCGGCCTGGCCCTCCCTCGGCCTCAGCAAACGCCTCCAAGCCAACCAACCTCTGCACAGCGATCAGTACAAAGACGGTTGCTCCGATCAACATCGTCGAAATTGCCGATATAATCGGACTTGCGTCCTCCTGTATCGCGGCAAAAATCTTGACTGGCAGAGTTGTGGCGTCGGGTCCGATTAGGAAGAGCGTCACGGTCGACTCGTCGAACGAAATGATAAAACTGAAGATGAGTGCCGTGACAATGCCCGGCCGCATCAGTGGAAGAATAACCTTGAAGAACATCACGACGGGCGTCGCGCCCAGATTCATCGCCGCCTCCTCGACATCCTTCTCAAGGCTCCGCATGTTGTTCAGGATCGGTCGATAAGCGAAGGGTAACGCTAGGATTGTATGGGCCAGCACAATGCCGCTATACGTTCCATTCCAGCCGAGCGATCCGATCACGGTCAGCATCACGACACCCATTGCGGCGTGCGGCAATACCAGCGGCACCAAAATCATGAACTCGAATGATGCGCGGCCCCAAAAATGGCGGCGCGCGGTCACCAATGCGGTTGTCAGCGCTAGGGCAGTGCTCGCCACCGCGACAACAAAAGCAATGACGACGCTGTCGGCCGCCGTTAAAATCCACTCGTCGCTACTGAAGAATTGACTGTACCACTTCAGTGAAGGCTGGCTGAGCGGAACTTCGATGAATCCCGACTCGAAGAATGAGGACAGCACCACGACCACAATCGGTGCGAGCAAAAAGGCGAGCACTAGGACGGCGACTATGCGGCAAGCGACTTTCATCCTACCTCCCTAAGAGGCCGCACTTTTCTTCGCACGAGCCTCGAGTAGCTGCAGAGGCAGCACGACCGCCAGGGCAGCGACGCAAAGAATCATCGCTAGCGCCGCGGCCTTCGGAAAATTGAAGAGTTGAAAGACATCTTGATAAATTTGCGCACCAAGCATCTTGTCACGCATGCTGCCGAGCAACAGAGGAGTGACCACCGATCCCATTGACATCAGAAACACGATGATGCTGCCCGTCACGATCCCAGGAAAGCTCAACGGCAACAGTACCCTGCGGAACGTTTCAAACGGTCCCGCGCCGAGACTGGCTGCCGCCTCCTCCAGTGATTTGTCCAGCCGGATCAGAACTGTCACTATCGCAAGGATCATGAAGGGTGAGAATACATGAACCAGCCCGATCACGATGGCGGTCGGACTGAACAGGATTTCTAATGGACCCGCGATCAGGCCTGATGACATCAACGCCTGGCTAATGACCCCTTTCTTGCCCAGGATCACTATCCAGCCGTACGTTCGCACGACGACGCTTACCAACCAGGGCATCATCAGAATGATGAGAAAGATGTCGCGCCTTCCCGGATATCGCGCGATCCAGTAGGCAGTGGGATAGCTTATCAGGAGCGAAATCGAGGTCGTGAGACCGGCCAACCAAATCGTTCGATAAAGAGTCTCAATGTAATCTTTACGCGCCAAGACTGCCTGGTATTGCGCGAAGCTCAATTCGTTGTTCGACGTGAACGAGCCGACCACGAGTGAGATGACACCGATCGCCAGAAGCATCAACGGTACGCTAGTTGGAACGAGAAGAAGAAATTGGGAGTCGACTTTTACCGGCCGCGCCTTGAACAACATTCCGCTGCCGCTGTGCCGCCGGGTCGTCCTCTCAGTTCCGACATCCGTCATTGACCCGCCGCTTTCCAATTTATTGCTTACTTGACCTGAGAGTAGATTTGTTCGACCAAATTGACCCGCTTCTCCTGGTTCGCGGCAAGCACCGAACAGTCTGGCTGGTAAAGTTTCGAACGCAACGATTGCGGCGAACCAACCTCCTTGAGCTGTTCCTGGCTAAGCGCGGCAGTTTGATTGAGCGGTAGGAAGCCAGACGCATCAAGCATGGCCAATTCTGGTGCTGGCCTTAAAGCATAGTTTATCCAGGCTTTCACGGCGTCCAGATTCTTCGCGCCTTTCGGCACGATCAAGAAATATGACAGCAGCAATCCTCCTTCGGAGGGTATTGTGATATCGACGTTCTTTACACCGGAAGCCCGCATGGTCCAGACGCGGCTCGAATAGTAGGCTCCCGCCGTGACCTCTCCGCGCGACAGCAGGGCATTCATCTGAGCAGTGGAGTTCGTGACAGTCAGAGCATTACGCGCGATCGACGTAAGCAGAGGAATGCCGGGCTGAATGTTGTTTTCGTCGCCCCCTCCGACTTTCGCAAAGAGAACCAAATCATTGGGAGCAGCATAGATCGGCCGGGCGATAGCGACTTTATCCTTGAATTTCGGGTCGGCCAATGCCCGCCAGGACTCGAAGTCTGACGCTTTTGCCTGATCGCTGTTGAATGCGGCCCCGTAATACTGAAAGTAGATGCCGAAAGCGTAAACTTCGCCGTTCTGGTCTATCAGATAGGACGACTTCTCGAAATTAGCCAGTTCGGGGAAGTCTTCCTTCTTAAAGCTTTCCAGCAATCCATCCTTTTGGAGATTTGCGGCGTTGTAGCAGGTGCCCAGTGCGACGTTGAACTGAGGTTTTCTCGCTTGGGCTCTTAACGTCGGCTCCGGATCCGACCAGTCGCGGATCTTGACCACGATACCGGACGACGCGGAGAACGGCTTGCCGACTTTCTCTCGCCACATCTCGCTGTTGCCTCCTCCCCAGGTGCCCATGACAACTTCTCCGTCGGCGGCGCACGCAACCGTCGTCGAAAGGCTGAACAAGCTCAGGGCCATCAATAGACCGGCAGCGTGCTTCACTTCCGCACCTCCTTGTTCGCGAAAACGATGGCGTCCTCCAAATCCCATGCCAACTTGACCTGAGTTCCCGGAAGCAGGCCTTGCTGCTGCACATGCCGGGCCGTCGTATCCACCACCACGACCTTGTCGTCGACCACAACGCTTTGACGGACGGTCGCGCCCATATAGATGTTCGCCACGATCTGGCCGACCATAAGACAACTGTTACCCCACACTTCGCGTCCCACACGTACGTTCTCGGGACGAATCGATATCGCGACTTCTGCGCCGATTTTCATCTCTGGAGTTGCCACTATCAGAGCGTCGGCCGAGACCTCGCTCAGGTGCAGACTCGCACCGTTTTTCTCGAGAGACTGCACGTGGCCGACGAAGATGTTGATATCCCCGAGGAAGCCTCCGACGAATGCATTCTTCGGGTTCTCGTAGACCTCACGCGCGCTGCCCAATTGTTCGAGCTTTCCATGATTGAAAACGGCTATCCGATCCGACAGGATCATCGCCTCTTCCTGATCATGAGTCACGAATACGAATGTTGTGCCGACTTGGTGCTGGATACGCTTCAATTCGATCTGCATCTGGCGGCGCAGCTTGAAGTCCAGTGCACCGAAGGGCTCATCCAGCAGGAGAACGGACGGGCCAGTGACCAGCGCGCGCGCCAGGGCCACGCGTTGACGTTGACCGCCCGATATCTGTTGTATCCGACGTCGTCCGAGCTCGCTCAGATCCACCAACGCGAGCGCCTCGCGTACTCTTGCTACGATTTCGTCGCGTTTGACCTTTTTCACCGCCAGCCCGAAGGCGATGTTCTCCTCGACAGTAAGGTGCGGAAATAGCGCCAAACCTTGGAAGACCAAGCCGACGGGACGCCGATAAGGCGCAACGCCCGTCATCACATGGCCGCCGATCTTGATTGATCCCGCGTCCGGCTGCTCGAACCCCGCGATCATGCGCAAGGTCGTTGATTTACCGCAGCCTGACGGTCCCAAAAATGTCAAAAATTCGCCCTGCTTGACCGTCAATGACAAGTTGTCGACGATCGAGTTATCTCCAAATCGTTTCGACACTTCGATGATTTCGAGCGCGGCCACTCTATCCGCGTCGGAATCGATCGAGCATGCTGGCGGTTCGACGATCCTGACGGCGCGGTTAGGCATTGCTCAACTCGAATACCGGTGCTTCTTGTGGCCGCCGCTCCTTGAACAGGCGGCCTACCCCCGTTGAGGTGACATCGATCTTCATCCTTCGGAGTGCCGCCCAAAGAGAGGCTTGGTTCGAGGTGACAACCGGCAGGTTCAATTCCCTTTCCAATCGGTCGATTTGATCCATCACCAGCAAATTGGTGCAACTGACAAACACGGCGTCACACCTTGAAATGACCTCACGGCTTGAGAGCACCTTGGAGGCAACGTCCGCCGACGAGATGGTCAGGATCTGTCGTCCATCTGCGCAAAAGAAGGAATCGACGGCCTCCACGCCGAAGCCATAGTGCTGCAGAAAGAGGGCCTCTTCCTTGTTGATTAGATCCGGATAGGGAGTGAGCATGAATACTCTGGTCGCCCGAACGGCCTTCAAGGCTTCGATGACGGCTGTTGAAGTGGTGACAGCGGGAATTCCGGTCAACATCGTGATGCGGTCGGCTAGCTTGGCTTCGTTGCCTAGCCCCTCTAGGAAGCTGGCACTCGTACATCCGTAAACTATCACCTCCGGATTCGCCTGTGCGAGATCCGAGGCCGCTCGATCCAACGAGTTGGCCATAGCGAGCTGCGCTTCCTTCGCTATAGCGGTGCCGGGTTTGGTGAGCCTGTTGTGATTGAGCTTGACATTGGGAGGAACGTAGGACGGTAGCTCGGTTTCCATAGCCACATTTATCGGCGGCGCGAGGATACCTATCCGTCGAATGGCGGCCATTACTTCCTCCCTTGTCGATCGCTTTGAGGCTAGCCATTTGGTAGTATTATTTCAAGCTACCAAATACCTCGACTTTCGTGGAGGCGGTTTTGCAAGACCAGCTCAGCGGCCAGCTCGATGAGTTGATCTTGGCGGTTCGCCCGTTTGGCCGCGATACAGAACGCTGGTTAGAGAGCTCATGCGGCCCTGGAGCAATGATGACATCATGTCGCAGATCTCCATTTCGCATCACGGACCCGATGAACCGCAAAACGATATGAGCTGCTCGAATGTGGTCCGACATCGCTCCACACGTATTGTCAGGGCAGCGAGCTGCATCAACTCAGTCGACTGCATGCCCGGGCTATGCGGACACAGGCCTCCTTTAAGGTTTCGTCCGCAGTAGCATATGAGATTCTGAAGTGGGGCGATAAGCCATAGGCCGCTCCGTGCACCACCGCCACCCCTTCGGCATCGAGGAGATACTTGCAAAAGTCCTTGTCATCGGCAAGGACGGTTCCGTCCGGGGTCCGCTTTCCGATCAGGTCGCGGCAGGAGGGGAAGACGTAAAAGGCGCCGGACGGCTTGTCGCAAGCCAACCCGGGCACGGACGCGAGTCCTTCCAGAACCAGATTGCGCCGTCGTTGATATTTCTCTGCTCGCTCTCGAAGCCCCTCTTGCGGCCCGTTCAAAGCCTCGACGGCCGCAGCTTGGCTGATGGACGATGGATTGGCCGTGGCCTGAGATTGCAATTTCGCCATTTGGGATATCAACTTCGCCGGACCCGCGGCATAACCGATGCGCCAACCCGTCATACAATAGGCCTTCGAGACGCCATTGACGACCAGGGTTCGCTCCGCGACGGACTGATCGATCGCCGCCGGCGTACAATATTCGAGCCCGTCATAGACAAGATGCTCGTATATGTCGTCGCTAAGGAGCCAGACGTGCGGATTTCTTCGCAATACATCGATGATTGGCTCCAGCTCCCTGCGCGTGTATACGGCCCCCGTGGGATTAGAAGGCGAGTTCAAGAGGAGCCACCGAGTCCTCGACGTGATCGCACGTTCCAAATCGATCGGATCGAGCTTGAAGTTCCTCGCCGCCGGGCAAGCGACGATTTTGGGTACCCCACCGAAGAACGACACCATTTCCGGGTACGACACCCAGTACGGAGCCGGGATGATGACCTCGTCTCCGTGATCCAACGTCGCCGCCAACGCATTGAATAAGATTTGTTTGGCGCCGTTGGCGACCGAAATTTGACTGACCTTGTAGGAGAGGCCGTTCTCACGCGCGAATTTCTTCGCAATTGTCTCTTTCAGGACTGCCGTACCATCCGTGTTGGTATACTTCGTCTCGCCCCTCTTCATGGCGGCGAGCGCAGCCTGCACGACATTATCGGGTGTGTCGAAGTCGGGTTCACCCTGGGTCAGATTGAGAATTGTTCGCCCCTGAGCCTGCAATTCCCGCACTCGCTGGGCCGCAGCACCACTCTGCGACGGTTGAATTCGATTCACGCGTGCGGCAAACTCGGAGCGGTTGGACGCAGACGCGGCGTCGAAGACTGTCATTGGTAGTTCCTCTCGTCGTTGTCATCTGCCGGATGTGCAGCAGGCCATTCGCGAGCCGATTTCGATTTCAAACCTATCGGCGCAGGAGCGGCCCCCTCATCGATATCGTCCGGATGCACAGGTAATCGCGTCCGTAAAACGGTCCGCACACGCTGGATCAGATTTGCCGGTCTCTCGATCTCGTATGTGCAGAACACCGTTCGCAATCTCGAAATACGATCCATGCAACGTGAGCTGCTTGCGACCTACGCGATCGCACACCACGGAAAACTCATTAGATTGAGCAAGGACTGATCGATCGCAGCCAGCTCCAAGTCGGTGTGATCGTCGTCCAGGCCGCCGCAACACGGCCAGCTCTGTGCGCCACCGGGACCAGACGTTGCATCCATGGAGTCGTGAAGCTTTCTGGTGAGGCCGATACCTTGCCTTTGGCATAAGCGGGGACGCCCCACACCGGGCGTGACCGAGCACAACCAGAGCAGCCCCGGCGGCGTGGAATTCTCCCTCGACACCGAAGGGCGGTACGCGCTGCAACGTTTCTGATGACGAAGATTTCCTCGGGTCTCGCATTGAATATCAATTCGGGTGAAACGCGGCTGTCGCAACATCCGATCACCAGGGCTTCCGGTGACTGCCCCGCGCGCGGCCAATGAATCGAACCTTTGTCGTTCCTGAGGAAAGCGGTCCAACATGAAAGCGGCGTAGCCCTGCATCAATTGTGCGGGAAAGCTCGACACGTCACTGGACATTCCGGATCCTACCACCGATGAGCAATTGCTGTCGGCCTGGCCACAGCGGACAGGATTGACCGATCGCTTATGGGGCCAAATTATCAATCACGCCTCGCCACGACGCCAATTACTAAAGCGCCTGCAACCATGCATGACGAGAATAATCTCGAAATTCGCTGTCGCGGTTGCACTTCAAACCCAAACGCGGCGTCAACTTGGCACGGCTGACGCCATTCCGGTCGGCGCCTAGCTGCCGACGGTATTTCCGAGCGCCTTGATGTTAATCGGCTCTTACAATGCGCTCCGCAAATCAGCTCATCCCGTGCTTGCCTTTGTAGGGCGAGGGTTCAGGCGACTTCCAACCATTCAGCGCGCCCTTCGCGGGACGAAGGATTTCCACCTTCAGGGGATAGCACTTGGGGGTCTGCCCTGGGACCCGCGGCCCACAGTCGCCGCCGGGACAGGCGGATAGCGCACCAAGGAGATTGATCTCCGCGAAGAATTCGATGAAGTCGCCTGGACGAACCGGGCTTGCCTTTTTGATATACTCGTGACTTTCGACATCGAAGCCTGTGCACATAAAGACGTTCATGACGTCGTGCACGTAGCCCTCGGCTTCCTTCGCCGAAATCTTTCTGAAGGCAGATAGGGCTCGAACGAGATTGGAATGGCAACAGTGATCGTAATCTTCACCGGTTATCATTCTTCTCGTGTAAGGGTCGCAGCGTGTTCCGATCACATCGTGAATTCCACAACCATCGGAATCCCACCCATACCATCCCAGACTGTCGTAAGTGATAGTCGCCATCGGCCTCAGGTATGGCATGCTGCTCCACAGGCGATCACCAGTAGAAATGTGCGTCGCATGAATCGCCCGCGTCTTACCGCTGTAGAAGTGTTCAGAAAGATTGTCGCTATTCCAAAGATTAAAATCACCAACCTGCGATCCCTCCACGCTCACGATCCGAAAGAGGTGCCCGGCAGGCACTTCGAACGCGCCGCCATCCCGAGCAGGGATCGTCAACTCCGACACTTTCTCAGCACCGGACCCAACGTTCTGGTAGAATTCCATATCGAGCGCCGGAATTTGTCCGACGGCGTAGACCGTTTCTTTGCGCGCCGACCGGCGAGTCTGAGCATTCTCCGGCTCGGGCATCGAAATGGATCTGGAAGTCATTTGAGTGTCTCCTAAGAGGAATTCGACTGCTGAGACTAAGATCGTCAGGCGTCCAGGACCGACTTTAGAAACGCCTGGGTTCTCGCGCTTTTCGGTTGAGAAAAGAACTGGTACGGCTCTCCTTCCTCGACAATTCGGCCGTGATCGAAGAAGCAAACCCTGTCGGCGATCTCTCGCGCGAAGGACATCTGATGCGTTACCATGATAACCGTCAGTTCCTTTTGGTGAGTCAGCTCCCGAATGACCGCTAGCACCTCGCCAACGAGTTCAGGATCGAGCGCCGAGGTCACCTCGTCGAATAGGAGTATTTTCGGTCTCATCGCCATTGCTCTCGCGATCGCAACCCTTTGTTGCTGACCGCCTGACATCCTCGCAGGGTAGTAGTCGCACCGATCTTCCAGTCCCACCCTTCGAAGCAGCTCCTTTCCGAGGCTCACGGCTTTCTCCTTCGGCATCTTGAGGACGCGAATCGGTCCCTCGGTCACGTTTTCAAGCGCCGTAAGGTGAGGAAAAAGATTAAAGCTCTGAAAGACCATGCCGACATCGCTCCGAATCGTACGTGTTTGCCGGGCCGATGCTTGGCGTGCTGCGCCGGTCGAATCGCACGACCACAACTCACGGCCGCAGATAGAGACACTGCCTCTGTCGATTCCCTCCAATGTCATGAGAACCCTGAGGAGAGTTGATTTTCCCGATCCACTCGGACCGATGACCACAAGCTTTTCACCCTGTCCGACTTCGAGATTTAGGTCATTTAGGACCGTGGACGCCCCAAAACGTTTTGTAACGTTCCTTAGCTGTACTGAGAACGGTCCGGCCGACATTACCGCCATCCCTTCTGGGACAGTCGCTCGAGCCTGTTGATGAGAAACGCGCCGGCAATGCTGAGGACGAGAAACATTATCCCAACCATCGTTATGGGTTCAAAGTACTGAAACCGCCTGGCTCCTTCCGCCTGAGCAACGGCCATGAGTTCCCAAACGGATATGGATGCGAGCAGCGGCGTGTCCTTCAGCATGTAGACGAAGTAACTTCCGGCATTTGGAATGATGAATGGGATCATCTGTGGAACAATGATCCGCCGATATGTGTCGAACGTTGAGAGATTTATGGATGTTGATGCCTCCCATTGCCCGGCCGGAACACCGATCATTGCGGCACGGTAGACCTCGGCCATATACGCACTGTAGTGCAAGCCGAGAGCAATGACGCCGGTCACCAGCGGGCTGATCACGACGCCTGCCGAAGGCCCCACGAAGTACAGAAAATAGATCAGGACCAGGAGCGGCACCCCTCTTGCGAATTCGACGTAGCCGCGAACTAAGATTTTGGTCAGACGGTGCTTAGCGCTGTACAGCGCAAAGAGAAGGAGGCCGCCAAGCAGGGAGGCGATAAAACCGAGGACGGCGGCGAGCAATGTGGTTTGCGCCGCGACCACGAGTTGCGGAAGCAACTCCCAGGCATATTGGAAATCGACCTTCATGCCGACCAGCCCCTGGTTGCGCCGTGCGTTGGCTTACCCTGCCATAACCCGAGACGTCGCTCTGCGTACGCGATTGCCGCTCCTATCAATTGCGCCGCAGCCACATAGAAGATCATGACAACGAGATAGATCGGCACGGTCTGAAAGGTTCTGATATTGAGAGAGTAGGCTTCAAAAGTCAGTTCCGGAACGGTCGCCAAGGCGGCAACCGAGGTGGCTTTCAATACCAGGATGCTGAGGTTACCGAGAGGTGGTATCATCGACAGCATTGCTTGAGGAAGAATGATCCGGCGCATCATCATTGATGGCACCATATTGATCGCCAAGGCGGCGTCATACTGGCCCCGCGGGATAGCGCCGATCGCCGTCCTGACGACCTCAGCTCCATAAGCCCCGAAGCACATGCCTATGGCGAGTGTGGCCGCCCAAAAGGCGGAAATCGCAACCCCGAAGAACGGCAAAACAAAGTAGAGCCAGAACAGGACGACCACCAGAGATATGCCCCTGAAGATCTCGACATAGAGCAAACTGATGGTTCGGATCCACCAGCTCTTGGATGTCCTGGCGATACCGAAAACGAGCGCGCAAGCGAACATCAATACTGTCGAGAGCGCGTAAAGGGCCATCGTCGTTACCGCACCAGAAAGGAGCAGCCATCTACCCTCGTAGAGCGCCGACATCTGTCACCGTCCGCTTCGGGCACGAGTCCTACTGCTTACAAAGAGTATCGAGCTTGACGTCGGCCGCCGGCACTTCGTTCTGCGTCATGCCGTACTTTTTCAGGATCTCAACATATTCCGAAGAATGCACGATCTTGAGCATCTCGGCATTAAATGCGTCCCGAAGCTCCGAATCCTCCTTACGGAAGGCAAATGCGCCGTAGTCTTGCTTCGGCTTGCCATCTATGAGCAGGCCCGTGTATGGTTCGGCGACTTCCAGGGTCGGATCGTTCTTTGCGTTCCAGCGTGCAGTTACCGATATAAGCAATGCCCCGTCGATCCTGCCCGCTTTCAGGCTCGCGACATTGGAGGGGATGTCCGGAAAACGCGTGATTTGGCTATCCTTCACGCCGGCCTTGACTGCATTCTGTGTCGGCTGGCCACTTATGTTGCCACCAACCTTGATGTCCTCGTGTTTGACGATGTCGTCAAGACTATGGATTTGCTTGGGATTGCCTTTGCGAACGAGAAGACCTTCCTGAACGGTGAAGTTGGGCTCGGTGAAGAGAACCTGAAGGCAGCGCGCGGGAAGGATATAGAGTCCGGTCGCGATAAAATCGAAACGTTTGGCTTGAAGTCCCGGGATGAGCGATCCGAACGCAACCACCGTTCCTTCGATCCGCTCTACTCCAAGGCGGTTGAATGCGAGCTTTGCGAGATCGTAGTCTGACCCGGCCAATGATCCATCGGCCTGCTTGAACGCGAAGGGCGGCTCGTTGCTGAAGCCGAGGGTAAGGCCGCTCTTCTTTGCGTCGTCCAGCCTGGCACCGGCAAAACTCGATGACGAGAAAGTCAGGAAAGCGAGTGCTAGAAAAATATGCAAAGTTCGTAGCATGTGTTTCCTCATCTGTCTCGAATGCGTCGCCATTGACACACCGGCATCTCTTTTGGCTTCTGCTCAGTTTGGATTGAGCCAGACTCGCATCCTACATATCTGAAGGGTTATTCGGAACCGCAGCAATTCAATTAGCGTAATGGATGCATTACTTGCTGTAATATCGAGGACGCGCGACTTGCCGGATCCTCCCGATTCCTCAGGAAAACGTGGTCAAGTTGGCTGTGCGTACCGCCGCGACCCGCGCGTCTACAGCACTGCACGGAAGAAGTGCAATTTATCGAATTGTTTGCCCTTGCACGAATTCGAACCGCCCCATCAAATTCTCCAGAGTGCTCCTCACGATTTCGGAAAACCGGACCGCCTGCGCCGTCTTCTTCGAATGGCGCGGATAGACGAAAGCATAGTTGAGCCTTGCCGACGTCTTGCAAGGGCGAACCACGACATCTCGCTCTGCTAGCAGCGCTGCGCTGAATGGATCCGATATCGACACACCCATTCCGGCTCCCACCATTTGGCACGCGATGAACGCCGACGACACTTCAACCCAAATGTTCGCGGCAAGGCCAGCTTGTACGTACATTCCATCAACGATCTGCCGCAACAACGTCGTCCGGTCCAGCGCAATAAAACGGTCCTCGATCAGATCACTGGGGAGAATCGTCTTATTCGCCGCAAGTGGATGATCGGGATGAAGCACCGCAACGGGAACCAATTCGGCGAAGGAATGCGACGTCAACATTTCAAATTGAGTCGGGAGCATTACTATCCCAACGTCGAACCTAAGTCCCGAAGCCCAACGTTCGACTTCGCGTCTTTCCCTGACTTCCAAAGAAATCGAAACACTCGGAAACTCCTTCGAAAATTGGGCCAGTGCCGGCACGAGTAGACTTCGGGCGAGTTGTGGCATTGCCACGATCCGAAGGCGACCGCCTCGATTGGCGCGGATTTCTTTGCCGATGCGGGTAAGATCGTCGATATCCAGCAGGATACGCTCGCATTCCCGCGAGAAGGCTTCTCCTTGAGGAGTCGGAACCAGGCGCCCACCAAGCCGGTTGAAGAGCTTGAATCCCAGCTCCGCTTCAAGGGCAGACAGCGAACGGCTTACCGCTGGTTGGGTCAAATGAAGTCGAGTTGCGGCCCCGGTGACCGAACCGGTCACGATTACACTATGCAGCGCGCGCAACTTTTGAAGGTTCAAAGCCAACTCCCCCTTAAGATTGCTGCTCCTTGCAGGCGCGCGAAACACGCCGGCGAAGCGTGCCAATCGCCGCGACAGACGCGTTAGATCTTTTCTTCTTTCAGCTTGGATTTTTTCTCAACTCGACTCGCGGTAAGCCCTAGAAGGCTTTCCAGCGCCGCAACTTGCGGTGCGGGAAGATACTTCCTTCGAAGCTCGATAATAGCGGGGCCGAACGTCTTCTGGATCGGTTGCCCGAACATTTCGAATATTTCCGCGAAGTAGATCTCGTGCCGCAATAGGGAGTCAGCAAGATTAACTATCGGCTTATTTCGCGTGTAGGAGCCGCCTTGCGCACGAATCTCCGCCACCAGAGCTTCTTCGAAATCCACTGTAAGGGTTACAAGATGCGGTGCGATTCCCACGGGAATGCCGTTTCCCTCGTGGAGATAAGTTCGCGACTTCGCACCGAATTGAAACTTCTCGACTTGAGTCCCGAAAAGGATGATGAGAATCGCAACCCCGCGGTCTGCAGCACGTCGAAGCGCGTCGCGGTGCGGCAGCAGTATTTTCTCTTCTGTTTTTACCCAAATGTGTGATTTCGCTCCGTCGATCATAGCCTCCATCTTGGCGGCGATCGCGTCCTCGCCGTTAATGGTCCATACGTAGCCACCGTCGTTGGACTGTGAAACAGCCGGAATCGTTCGGATCAACTTTGCGCAGCGCTTGCTCGTCGCTGTCGCAATTCGCTCAAACAGAACCTTGGGCGCTACCGCCACATACCGCAGTGGAGTTTCGGAGATCGGTTGAGCCGCCTCCTTCTTTGCCAGACTCTCGAGGACAGAATATGCGTTCGCCTTGGGTAAGCCTGCAAGTTTGGCTACTTCGTAGGCAGTCGCCTGCGAAAGCTCATAGAGCGCGAGGTAGGCACGCGCTTCGTACTCGCTAAAACCCAGAGCGAGCAAGTCTGGCATCAACTCACTTAGATTAGCTTGCTTATCGCCGCTCACCCGATTTTTCCTGATTTGAGCCAAGCAGCGCCCCCACCCGTCGACAAGAAGTGCTTTGCCTCAGTTGATCAATTCGCCTTCGAAGCTTGATTGTCACGCCCTAGCTGACCATTCCGACGTAGCTCCTTGCCGCTCGACGCCGTCGGCGCTCAATTTTGATAGAAGCGCAAGTCTTTGATATCCAGCGGGCAAAGCGAAACTAACATGGGTAGCAGCCTTTATGACTATGGCTTTCGTGTCAAGTGCATGACTTGATCGCGATGGCGCGTTCGACCAGATCGCGACCAGCCGATCGCAAAGCCAGCCAAAGCGAGCGCTCGAGATGAGATGGCCACAATCATCGACCTAATCAGGCCCACCCGACTCGCCAGATTTTCCGGAGAGCGGACTGGGGGCACAGTCTCAGCCTCCAAGCAACAGAGGACCCTGCCCAAAATATCCTGTCGGGGCGCCCCCTCGGAGAACATATTCCCATTACGGCCGCTCAAAACGAGACCTCGCTACCATTGCATCCAACGGCCAACCACCAATAATTTGCGCGTCGGCACAAGAACCGCGATGGGATGTCCTGACTACGGACCCCTCGGACGTTGATCGGATTGCAGTGCAGCAGACATCTGGCGAACTGTCTCGCTATCTATGGTGGATCGGATAAGTTGCTCTCTGGATGTTGCTGACGCAAACTGGGTTTATCTCGCGCCGCTCGCCTTTTTTGATCCGCCGTCACGTCCAGCAAAGCCTTCCGAATGACGAGACGATCCCGCGACTCCATCATATTGATGTCATGGGGCGACACCTATGATTCGCTCAAAGGCAATCGCGGCAGGAATTTTGGTTCGTCCCCGTACTTCCACGTGCCAAAGCGTGCGCGATATCTGCAGATCCTTCATTTTTATCGCCTTGAGCCGGCCAAGCTTGATCTGATCGCCAATGGTTGATGTTGAGACGATCGAGACACCAAGACCGCATGCGACAACTTGCTTGATCGCTTCCGTGCTGCCGATTTCGAGGGTTTTGCGCGGCCGCACGCCATGGTTCAACAGCGCCTGCGCGACGATCTCCCGTGAGCCGGAGCCTGGTTCCCGAACGATCAGGATTTCATCTTCGAGGGCCGCCGCATACACGTGATTTTCCGATAATGCGAAGGCGTGAGTCGGACCTGCTATCAGGCTCATCATGTCCGTCCGCCAGGCCGTACTGACGAGATCATCGTCTTCGACCGGTCCTTCCACGAGGGCGATCTCTATTTCATGCGCGCGCATCATTCCGGCAATATCCCGCGTGTTGGCGCTTACCAGATGCACATCGATGCTCGGATACCTGCGCCGGAAGCTGCCTATGTACTCAGCGATCATGTAGGTCGCGATCGTGGTGCTTGCCCCGATGTGAAGCGATCCGCTCGCGAGGTTGCGCAGCGACGACAGTTCCTCTTCGGCGGCCCGCTCGGCAGCGAACAGATTTTCTGCGTGCCTGAGAAGTGCCCGCCCCTCGCGGGTCGTACGTACTCCTTTCGATGTACGATCCAGCAAGCGACAGCCCACTTGCAGTTCGAAATCGCGTACTCCTTTCGAGACCGCGGGCTGGCTAACGCGCAAGATGTCCGCTGCTCGCGAAAAGCTTCCAGCCTCAGCGACGGTGGTAAAGAAGCGGAGGAAATGCAAATTCATTGGCATAACGCCTGCTTATCGGCCTAGATCAAAATTCTACTGTTATGAGCCCTTGGTTCTCGGGCATAGCCTTGTCGGCTGGCGAGGGACTCATGGCTCCATGCAAAGATCTTCCCAAATCGAGCAAGGTAGACGCGCCTGCCGGTCGTTTGGTTGCATTGCTTCCCGGCATCCTCTTATGCGTGCTCCTGACGCTGCTGTCGATTGGAATCCAGGAGGCCGAGGAGCACATCTTCCAACATCCCTATGTTGAAGCCTTGGTCATCGCCATCCTGCTCGGGATGATGATCCGCAGCGTCTCAACTACTTCCGAGCGCTGGAAGGTCGGAATCGCCTTCAGCGCGAAACAACTTCTCGAAGTGGCCGTGATGCTGCTCGGGGCCTCGATCAGCTTTGGGGCAATCCTGCCTTCCGGATTATTTCTGATTGCCGCGATCGTCGGAACGGTTGCGGTCACGCTTGCCGTGAGTTTCGGCCTCAGCCGCATGCTCGGCCTACCCACTAAGCTTTCGCTCCTGATCGCCTCCGGAAATTCCATTTGCGGCAATTCCGCGATCGCCGCGGTCGCCCCCGTTATAGGGGCAGATGGCGATGATATCGCGTCATCGATTTCCTTCACCGCGGTCCTTGGCGTGCTGATGGTGCTCGGGCTTCCACTGCTCATTCCACTCTTGGAGCTCTCGGCTACTCAGTACGGGATTCTCGCCGGCCTCACCGTGTACGCCGTTCCCCAGGTGCTTGCCGCGACCGTTCCGGCAGGAATCGTCAGCACTCAAATTGGCACCGTGGTGAAGCTCGTTCGGGTCCTCATGCTAGGGCCGTTGGTGGTCGGCTTGTCGCTTGTCGCACCACGCCTGCGTGGCGAAGTCGCGCCCGGCAAGCGCATTAACCTCATCAAATTGGTACCTTGGTTCATCATCGGCTTCTTGGTACTGGCCGGCCTTCGTTCGTTGCAGATCATACCCAGCAGCGTTGCCGCCCCCGTTGCGAAGCTCGCCAGCGTGCTAACCGTAGTCTCCATGTCCGCACTCGGGCTGGGTGTCGATATCCGGGTGCTTTCGAAGGCCGGCGGGAAAGTCACGATTGCGGTGACCTTGTCTCTGATACTTCTGCTCGCGATGAGCCTCGGCCTGGTTCAACTCTTCAAGTGAGGGCACTCTCTGCTTAACTTCGGGTTGCCAGCTGCGGTGAACATCGGGTTCACCGAAAGGATGTTGCAGGATGTGGTCGTATCACTTAATACTACCCCATACAAGTCAGCTTGTTGAGGATCGATGGGGACCTCCGCGGGTACTGTACAGGCACTACTTCCGCCTTGCATCGTTAAGTCGGCGCAATGAAGGCCGTACCTAAGCAGTTCGAGCCAGAGGCTGCTGGCGCGCTTAACGGCGTCCGTGTCGTGGACCTTTCGCGTCTGGTCGCCGGGAATATGCTCACCCTGCAGCTCGCCGACTTCGGAGCCGAAGTCATCA
The DNA here is from genome assembly GCF_032144035.1 of Bradyrhizobium sp. WYCCWR 12699. Lineage (NCBI taxonomy): Bacteria > Pseudomonadati > Pseudomonadota > Alphaproteobacteria > Hyphomicrobiales > Nitrobacteraceae > Bradyrhizobium > Bradyrhizobium sp. WYCCWR 12699. Next base: position 72,978 of record NZ_JAVTJN010000004.1, on the reverse strand, counting down.
AGATTGAGGACATCGTCTCGGGCGACCCTCTGCGCGCTTGGCGGGTCAACGATGTCAGCATCCATTGGAAGACCTACGCCCGGAACAAGAAGAGTGTCGCGCTAGACCTTCGCGACGAGAGAGGTCGGACGATCCTATCGGATCTGCTCGCGACGGCGGACGTGCTGGTCGAGAACTTCAGACCCGGAGGTCTGGAAAAGCTGGGTTTGTTGCCCGAGGTCCTTCGAGCACAGAATGCAGGACTGATCATCGTGAGAATCTCGGGATGGGGGCAGACCGGTCCCTATCGGGACAGGCCCGGCTTCGGCACTCTGGTCGAAGGCATGTCAGGCTTCGCTTCCCGCAACGGATTCCCTGATCGACCTCCGCTGCTGCCACCCGCCACGCTCGCCGATATGGTCGCGGGCATTTACGGATTTGGGGCAACCATGGTTGCGCTCAGGCATCGAGAAGTGAGCGGGGGTAACGGCCAGGTTATCGACTTGCCCTTGTTAGATCCGCTTTTTTCCCTCCTCGGTCCCGAAGCCGGAATCTATCAACTAACACAGCAGGTACGCCCGCGGACCGGCAGTCGATCGCTTACCGGAGCGCCGCGCAACACATTCCGTACCAGCGACTCTCGCTGGATCGCAATCTCCGCCTCGATGCAAGTTGTGGCCGAGAGGTTGTTCCGGACTATCGGTCGCCCTGACATGATCGTGGATCCCCGATTTTTGACGAACTCTGATCGCATCAAAAACGCCGATGCTTGCGAGGAGCCTATCGCGGAATTCATTGCCGCGCGGACGCTTGAAGATAACATGAGTATATTCGAGCGGGCAGACGTAACTGCTGCACCAATCTACGACATCGATCAATTCTTGGATGACCCCCATGTTCAAGCTCGCGAAATCGTCGTTGGGTTACCGGACTCCGAACTCGGAACGGTTTTAATGCACAACGTGGTCCCGAGGCTCGAAACTACGCCCGGAAGGATTCGGATGCCCGCTCCGGATCTCGGTCAACACACGTTTGCGATTCTGCGCTCCCTCGGCATCACGCAGGCCCGGTTGGAAGAACTGCGCGAGGCTGGCGTCATCGTGCAGGCTAAGCCATCATCCCAATGACCCGTAGGCGACCGGAAGACACCAGTGTACCGATCTCTGCTTTATGTCCCCGCCTCATCTGAGCGCTTCATTGCAAAGTCGGCGCTTTGTGGCGCCGATGCCATAATCCTGGATCTTGAAGACAGCGTCGCGCCCGCACAGAAGGAGGGGGCACGCAATAGGCTTGCGTCGTCGATAAAACGATGCGCTGCCGCAGGAGCTGACATTTGGGTGCGTATTAATCGACCTCTGTCGGCTGCCGTCCGAGATATCGAGGCTTCGGTGCTCGGTGGTGCCAAGGGCATTCTGATTACAAAAGTCGAGGGCGCCGAGCACGTGCGGTTGCTTCTAGAGGTTGCTGAGCGAACCGAACGGGATCATGACCGTCGCGAGCCACTCCAAGCGATCGCAGTCATCGAGTCCGTCAAGATTTTGGCCAAAGCGGACGACATCGCACGCGCCCACGAGCGGGTGATAGGCCTGATGGGCGGTAGTGAGGACTTAGCGCTATCGATGGGAGCTAATCCCACTCATGAGGCACTTAAGATACCCAAGATGCTGGTTCACATGGCCGCTGCCGGAGCCGGAAAATACTCGTTCGGATTGTTCGGCTCCGTTGCGGACTACAAGGATGTCCGACTAATGCGCGAGCTAGCGGAGGAGGCATTCGGTCACGGAGTTACGGGTGCGACCTGTGTCCATCCTTCAGTGGTACCGATCCTAAACAATGCCTTTGCACCGTCCGACGCTGATGTCGCAAGGGCGCAATTGATCATCGAGACCGCCCGTCAGCAAACCGAACGTGGCGTCGGCGCCTATTCGCTGGAAGGCAGGATGGTCGACGAGCCCGTCGTCGAACGTGCCCGGCAACTCTTGGAGCGGGCGCGGCGCCACCGGCGTGCCGACGCAAGCTGATCAGAGCGTTAGAGTGTCGGCCTGCGGTAATCTGGGCTATTGATTCACAGCGCTCTATGAGCGGCCAGCAAACGTCTGGCGTTCGCGCTTCATCGCCTTGTCGACTTCCGCCGACAGAAGAGCCGTAACCTCGTCTTCGTATCGCCGGACCTGCGGGTCCCTTAAGTCCCGAGGGTGGGGTAGCTTGATCGCCACGTCCGCAATTATTCGCGAGGGCCGTGAGCTCAGAATAAGCACTCGATCGGCAAGCTGAACGGCCTCTGATACACTATGAGTTATCATCACGATAGTTCGATTGGCCTCGACCCAGAGGTTTTGTAGATCCTGGATCATGTAGTTCTTTGTTTGCACGTCGAGTGCGCCGAACGGCTCATCGAGTAGCAGCACCTCCGGATCGTAACTAAGTGCCCGAGCGATGGCGACGCGCTGTTTCATGCCGCCCGACAGAGACGATGGATAGGCATTCTCGAACCCCGAAAGGCCTGTCAGACGAAGCCACTTCCTCGCCCGCTCCTCAGCTTCCTGCCGTGGCACACCTTTGATGTCCAGGCCCAGCGTCGCATTACGCAACACCGTAAGCCAGGGGAACAGCACGAACTCCTGAAAGACCACGCCACGGTCGGGTCCTGGCCCCACCACGAGTTCGTTGTTGATTAGCAGTTCCCCCTGGCTTGCCTTCTCGAATCCAGCGATCAGGTACAGAAACGTCGACTTGCCGCAACCGCTTGGACCGATGATAGCCACGAATTCCCGTTCGTTGATCGTGCAAGAAATGTCCTCCATCGCCAGCACGTTTCCGAAATACTTCTGGACATTCTTGGCGACAATCTTGGGCTTGGTACCGGCACCGTCGCGCAGCGGGAGTATTTTTGCCGTTTCAACGCTCATTGAGTACTCCCCATTTCTCGATGGTAGCAGCTTCGATCTTGCCAACCAGAACGTTCTCAAGAAGATAGCCGAGCGCCGCAATCATCATCACGCCACCATAGATGACGCCAATGTTCATGTATTCGGAGGCGTCATAGATCATGAAACCCAGGCCATAGCTGCTGGCGGCCAGCATCTCGGCGGCGATCAGAGCGCGCCAGGCGTAACCTGTACCGAGCCGTGTGCCGGTGATCAGGCAAGGAAAAATGCCGGGAATAATGACGCGCCAAAATACCTGCCGTCGGCTCGCGCCCATCGACCAAGCCACCCAAAGCATTTTGACGTTCAGCATTTCGATGCCGCTCGCGACGATGTATATCATTTCGAAAACCGCTGCGAGAAATACGACTAGGATGGTCGTGCGGTTATCGATACCCATGACCAACAGCAGGACGGGGGTCCATGCTAGCGTCGGCACAGGCATCAAGATGCTAATGATTGGCTGAAACACCAGCCGCGCCCGCTGACTCATGCCAAGTCCAACCCCGAGCAGGGTACCTATGATTACCGCAAGTGATAATCCCGAGAGCAAGCGCAGCATGCTGTCTGCCACGTGCCACAGAATTGCATATGGCGGGTTTCCGTTTGGGCCGGATTGCACCCAAAGCTTGTTGAGGATCGCGGACGGCGCCGGAAACAAGAAGCCGTTTATCAACCCTAACCGCGAGCACACCTCCCAAGCCACCAGCGGCACCAGGATCAGCGCGATACGAGCCATCGGTATCGCGAGACCGGACGAGGCTGGGGACCGAGTATATCGCTGCAGACGGATGCCGGATGTGTCCACGCTCATCGATGGCTACCCACTTTTCCGTTACCGTGCCAGCGGTGAATGGTAAGTGCTTCGAGCGAGCCAAACACGCCACGTTCGATAAGGAGACCGATCAGGGCCAGGCATACGATGCCGACGAACATCGTGGATACGTCCATATAGGAACGCGCCGCGAATATCATGAATCCGAGGCCATGGGTCAACGCAGCTAGCATTTCGGCCGCGACCAGCGTGCGCCACGAATGCGCCATTCCAAGCTTCAGCCCCGAGATCAGCGCCGGCAGCGCACCGGGTAACAGCACACGCCGAAAGATATCAAACCGGCTTGCGCCCATGCTGCGCACGACCCACAAGGAGTGTCGGCCGATTGCGCGCACGCCCTGGATAGTACTGTACAGAATCGGAAAGAAGGCACCGAGGAAACAGACAGCAATGATCGTGATATCGCCTTGACCGAAAATGACCAGGAAGATCGGAGCCCAGGCAACTGCCGGTAGCGGCAGTAACAGGCTCAGGAGTGGGGAAGCAATCAGATAGGCCGTCCTGTTGAGGCCCAGGAAGAGGCCCATTGGGATGGCCAGCACGCATGCCAGAGCGAACGAACTCAGCGCACGCCACAAACTAACGACAATATGCGTCAGCAATATGCTCTTGGCGGGATCGGCTGGATCAAGCAGCACCCACGCGCGCCGCGCGATATTTGATGGCGAAGGCAGGATCGTCGCATTGATCCAGCCGAGACGTACCGTTGTCTCCCATATTAACAGGAAGACGATGATTGGCAGCGCGAACAAGAATGCCGATGCCGCCCCGCGGTACAAGATGCTACGCAGCCTCTGCTCGTCGGCAACACCCGCGAACGGCGCCGACGGCGTCGCGTTAGACATGATGGAGCCCTTAGTTGGTAGATGACGCGAGTTTCGCCGCTTCCTCATAGAATTGATTGCGCACGAGGCTCTTGAAGTCCGGAATGTTGGGAATCTTTCCGGCCGCCTTCATAGACTCGGCAACCGGCATGAGCTCGTCGGTCATCGCGTCGGTCAGCTTTGGATCGACGTTGATCCGCGTCAAGGCAAGCTCCAGCGCCTTTGGATCGATGTCCACGCCCTGCTTGCTGATATCGGCTGCAACCTTGCTGGCGGCATCGTCCGGTTGCGTCTTCATGTACGTGCCGGCATCGATCAACGTGGCAAGATATCGCGCCACGGCCTCGGGATGCTCATCAGCAAACTTGCGGCGCACCAGCACAAGGTTCGGCGATTCACTTACGCCCTTCATCGACTGAATACGCTTTACCACGCCCATCGTCTCGCCAATCGCAACATGCGGCTCCCATGCCACTGCAGCGTCGACAACACCTTGCTGCACGGCGGCTCGCAGGTCCTCAACCTTCATATTGACGATCTGGAAGTCGCCTTCCTTCATCCCGTTCTTGTCTAAAAAGACACGGAAAGTGCTGAAAGAGCCGGATCCGGCAACCGCGCCGATCTTCCTTCCTTTGAGTTCAGCCACCGCTTTGACAGATGAATGGTTCGCGACAATTACGCCGTAGCGATCGCCCCCATACTGATCGGCGGCAATAATGTAGAACAGATTGGGCTGCATCGCAGCCATAGTGATTAGTCGACCTGAGCCTCCGTTGCCGATATCGATTTGCCCGGCGACAAACGCCTTGAGTATTTCGCTTCCAGAGCTATAGCTCCCGATGTCAACCTTAAGGTTGTACTTTGCGCCCCAATCCTTGGTGCGATAAACGTCGTCGGTTGGAACGGCTTGCAGACCTATCTTTATTGTCAGCGCATCTTTGGACGTGGCGTGCGCTGGAATCAGCATCACGCAGGATGCCACAACAAATGCTACACGACGCAACTTGTTTTGGATTGAGCGAGCCATTTTTGTGCCTCCCTGTCGGCAGTTTATGATGCAGTTTGTTCTGCAACTTATTGATCAGGCCGCTGAACGGCTCTTGCTTGCAGCGACTGCCGCAGCAGCGCTCTCACCTGCGATCTTCCCGAATACAGCGCCTGAAGTGAGCCCCGTGCCACCTGGATAGTTATGATAGAACAGCCCCCCGACCAGCTCTCCAGCTGCGAACAAGCCGGGAATCGGAAGGCCGGCTGTATCCTGCACCTGACCGCTCTGGTCAATCTTGAGTCCACCGAATGTGAAGGTGACACCGCACGTGACGGCATAAGCCTCGAATGGTCCTGTATCAATCGTGTTGGCCCAATGGGACTTGCGCGGCGAACTCTCCGCGGAGCGGCCATCTTTCGCATTCGGGTTGAAGGGAACGTCCTGCCGCACCGATGCGTTAAATTCAGCGACGGTCTTGAGAAAGGCGTTGCGATCAACGCCTTCGAGTTGGTCGGCGAGACCCTCCAGGGTATCCGACGTAATCTTGGTGATTTGCCGGATCCTGTATTCGTCGCGCAAAAGGTGATGCACCTTAGCATCGAATACCTGCCAAGCGAACTGGCCGGGTTGCGCTAGGATTTCGCGACCATACTTGGCATAGGTATAATTGCGAAAATCGGCTCCCTCATCAAGGAAGCGTTGGCCTCGGGAATTGACCATGATGCCGAATGGGTAGCTGTGCTTCTGGTAGGCATCCCCTACTGCGAGATCGCCGAACGCCGGAGCATTTTGGTCCCAGCCGACGGCATGTGCTCCGGACCAATGTCCACATGGCATTGCACCAATCGCAAGCGCCATTTGGATTCCAGCGCCGGTATTGAAGCGTGTGCCACGAACTTTCGCCAGGTCCCAGTTTGGTCCGAGATACCGCGCGCGCATTTCCGTATTAGACTCGAAGCCTCCGCACGCCAGGATGACAGCATTTGAATGCAGATCGCGCTCCTTGCCTTGATGCCGGACGCGAACTCCAACGACCCCGCTATTGTCATTGATCAAACTGACCGCGGCAGTTTCGTAAAGAAACTGGATACCCTTCCCTTCCGCGGACTCTAGCAGCATGTCCACGAGACCGGGACCACCACCCCACACTTCCACACTGAGCCCACCCCAGAATTGGAACCGTCCGTTCACTTTGTAGGCTTGCCGCCCATGACTAGTTTGAAACCTAACGCCTTGCTCTCGCATCCACCGAAGCGTCGGCAAGCTGCGCTTGACTAAAATCTCGCATAAGTCAGGATCGGTCCTGAATTGCGTCACGCGAAACATGTCATCGAAAAATTGGTCCTCGGTGTAAGTGCCGAAATCAGTATTGGCTAACGTATCGGGATTGATGTCCGGCACTACGCTTAGCACGTCCTCCACACCATTGAAGACGTATCGCATGGCGCCCGCCGTATAGGTCGAGTTCCCTCCCCGCTCGTCCCGAGGCGCCGCCTCAAGCATGAGGACAGTCGCGCCATTATTGCTGGCGGATATGGCCGCACAAGCGGCAGCATTTCCTGCCCCTACCACGATGACGTCAGCGTCGAATTCACGAGGCATAATACGAGTTCTTTCCTGGCGGGGTCTTGGGCTCGCAGATTCCGCCTTCCCTGCTTCCTGGAATATGGTAGTAGCATGAGATACTATCCTTCAACAGATGTCAACTGCTGCAATTGTTGAGGAAACCCTGATGAAGGTCTTAGTGCCGGTAAAGCGGGTGGTCGATTACAATGTCAAGGTCCGCGTCAAGGGCGATGGATCGGGCGTTGAACTCGCCAACGTCAAGATGTCGATGAACCCCTTCGACGAAATCGCGGTTGAGGAAGCGCTGCGCCTGAAGGAAGCCGGCAAGGCGGCCGAAGTCGTGGTGGTCTCCATTGGACCGGCGCAGGCGTCGGAGACGATCCGCACCGGTCTTGCCATGGGCGCCGATCGCGGCATCCTGGTGAAGGCCGAAGGCACCGTCGAGCCGCTCGCCGTCGCCAAGATCCTCAAGAAGGTTGCAGAAGAAGAGCAGCCCGGCCTGATCATTCTCGGCAAGCAGGCGATCGACGACGACAGCAATCAGACCGGCCAGATGCTGGCTGCGCTGCTGGGCTGGTCGCAGGCGACGTTTGCCTCGAAGCTCGAGGTCGAAGGCTCCGACTTCAAGGTCACCCGTGAAGTCGACGGCGGCCTGCAGACCGTCAAGCTCAAGGGACCGGCGATCGTCACCACCGATCTGCGTCTCAACGAGCCGCGCTATGCCTCGCTGCCCAACATCATGAAGGCCAAGAAGAAGCCGATCGCGGAGAAGACCGTTGCCGATTACGGTGTCGACGTCACTGCGCGCCTCGAAGTTTTGAAGACGGCTGAGCCCGCGGGCCGCAAGGCCGGCGTCAAGGTGAAGGACGTCGCCGAGCTGGTGTCGAAGCTCAAGAACGAAGCCGGGGTGCTCTGATGACTGCGTTGTTGATTGCTGAACACGAACAGGAGGTCCTCAAGGACTCCACCAACAAGGCGCTGACCGCGGCGTCCCAGCTCGGCGGCGACGTCCACGTGCTGGTCGCTGGCGGCGGGCAGGGCACCAAGGCTGCGGCCGAGGTCGCCGCGAAGCTCGCTGGTGTTGCCAAGGTGCTGGTCGCCGAAGGCGAGGCCTACGCGCACGATCTGGCCGAGCCGCTGGCCGCGCTGATCGTTTCGCTGGCCCCGTCCTACGATGCGATCGTCGCGCCCGCGACCTCGCGCTTCAAGAACGTGATGCCGCGCGTCGCGGCGCTGCTCGACGTCATGCAGGTCTCGGAGATCACCAAGGTGGTCGCGCCCGACACCTATGAGCGTCCGATCTATGCCGGCAACGCCATCCAGACGGTGAAGTCGAAGGACGCCAAGAAGGTCATCACGGTCCGCACCTCGACCTTTGCGGCGGCAGCTGCCGGTGGCAACGCGCCGGTCGAAAGCGTCGCTGCCGCGGCCGATCCCGGCCTGTCGACCTTTGTCGGTGAGGAAGTTGCCAAGAGCGACCGTCCCGAGCTGACCTCGGCCAAGATCATCGTCTCTGGTGGCCGGGCCATGCAGAGCCGCGAGAACTTCGCCAAATACATCGAGCCGCTCGCCGACAAGCTGGGCGCCGGCGTCGGTGCCTCGCGTGCGGCGGTGGACGCCGGCTATGCGCCGAACGACTGGCAGGTCGGCCAGACCGGCAAGGTCGTGGCCCCCGAGCTCTATGTCGCCGTCGGCATTTCCGGTGCGATCCAGCATCTGGCCGGCATGAAGGACTCCAAGGTGATCGTCGCGATCAACAAGGACGAGGACGCGCCGATCTTCCAGGTGGCCGATTACGGCCTGGTCGCCGACCTCTACCAGGCGGTTCCGGAGCTGACCGACGCGCTCTCATAACCCCGCTCCACAAGCTTGGTGAGGCGACCGAGAAACGCCTGCAAGTTAAAGTCTGCTGGTGTCTCAGAACAGCCAAACGCCATCCGCGACCACCTCAAAGGCCTCTCGCTCCTGCGCAGGCCACTGTTATATCGACGGCGCCTAGCACTACTTTGGCAGATTGTTGATTTTGCCGCGTTTTATAGGATTGAACGAAGCCGCTGGCGCGGCATGTAGGGAGGCATAGCAAGGATTGCCTCCTGTCTGAGAGGATTGCGGGTTTTCGAAGCCCAACCCTTCAGACAGGAGGTTTTCCGATGGCTGAGATCAGCCCACTTCGCCGCCGCATGATCGAGGACATGACGGTCCGCAATCTGTCACCGGCGACGCAGCAATCCTACCTCAACGCCGTAGCGAAGTTGAGCCGGTATTTCGGTCGCTCTCCCGACCGCCTTGACCTGGAGGATATCCGTGCCTTCCAGGTTCATCTGGTGGCGACGGGGATGTCCTGGCCGGCGCTGAACCAGATCGTGTGCGCGCTGCGGTTCTTCTACGGTGTGACGCTTGGTCATGACACCGTTCCGGAGCGCATCGCCTATGCGCGCCAACCGCGCAAACTTCCGGTCGTGCTGAGCGCCGACGAGGTCGTGCGCTTCCTGGAAGCAGTCCCGAGCCTGAAGAGCCGTACCGCGCTGACCACGGTCTATGCCGCCGGACTACGCGTATCGGAACTGGTCCTCTTGAAGGTTGTCGACATCGACAGCCAACGGATGCTGATCCGGGTCGAGCACGGGAAGGGCGGCAAGGACCGTTACGTTATGCTCTCGCCGCAGCTTTTGAGGATTCTGCGGACGTATTGGCGGCTCACTCGGCCAAAGCGATGGTTGTTTCCCGGCCGCGACGACGAGCGTCCGCTCGTCCCGAACGTGCTGCACGCCGCCTGCCGTTCAGCTTGTGCGGCGGCCGGCTTGAGCAAGTCGGTGACGGTGCACACGTTGCGGCACACATTCGCGACCCATCTCCTGGAGAGCGGGGCCGACGTGCGCATCATCCAGGTGCTGCTCGGCCATGCCAGCCTGGCCAGCACGGCGCGCTATACCCAGGTCGCCACCAAGACCATCAGCAATACGCCAAGTCCGCTGGACCGGCTCCACCTGGAGGTCGTGCCGCCCGGCTGAGCGGGCGCCATGGCTCCGGTTCTGGAAGTGGCGGATATCTTCCGCCGCCACGGCGAAGTGTTTCGACAAGCCCGTGCCGAGCATCTGGGCCGCGTCGAGCGGCGCGTCATGGGCGCGATCACGGCATGCCGGACGGCTGTGCTCGGCGGCCACGTCGAGCAGTGCGATGACTGCGGCGCCACACGCATTGCCTACAACTCCTGCCGCAATCGGCATTGCCCGAAGTGCCAGGGCGCGGCGCGCGCGCAATGGCTCGCCGAACGGCAAGCTGAACTCCTTCCCGTACCGTATTTCCACGTCGTCTTCACCATGCCGGCCCTCGCCGGAGGGATCGCCTTCCAGAACAAGGCCGTCGTCTATGCCATCCTGTTCCGCTGCGCAGCCGAAACGCTCACCACCATCGCAGCCGACCCCAAGCATCTCGGCGCTCAGCTCGGCGTGACTGCCGTCCTCCATACCTGGGGCCAGACCCTGCAACACCATCCGCATATCCACTGCGTCGTGCCGGGCGGTGGACCCTCGCTCGACGGCACACGCTGGGTCGCTTGCCGGCCCGGCTTCTTCCTGCCAGTGCGCGTCCTCTCCCGGCTGTTCCGCCGCCTGTTTCTGCAAGAGCTGCAAGCTGCCTACGCGGCTGGCCAGCTGAGCTTCTTTGGCGCTCTCGCCCATCTCACCGATCCCGCTGCATTCGCCGCGCGCCTTAATCAACTTCGACGGACCGACTGGGTCGTCTATGCCAAGCCACCATTTGGCGGGCCCGAACAGGTGCTGGCTTATCTCGGCCGCTATACGCACCGCGTCGCCATCGCCAACAGTCGGCTGATCTCGCTTGCCGACGGCAAGGTGAGCTTTCCCTGGAAGGACTATCGGCAGAATCGTAAAGCCAAAGTGATGACGCTTGATGCCGATGAGTTCATTCGGCGCTTTCTGCTACACACCCTGCCGGACGGCTTCCATCGCATCCGCCACTATGGCTTCCTCGCCAATGGCGGACGCAACGATAAAATCGCTCTCTGCCGTCAACTCCTTGCTGTCCGCAACGCGCCGACTGATCAAGAAGCCGGCGACGATCCCCTCACCACATGTCAGATCCCCGTCTGCCCGCATTGCGGCGGCACCATGCGCCGCGTCGATGTCGTCCCGCGAGCCCGTGCCCACGACCATCCGTTTCGTTGTGATACGTCATGACCAGCGCCTGCACCATCCACCTCTTCTGTGATCACCTTCGCGGTGGCAACGTCCGAAGTCGCCGTGGCCGCACTCGTCTCCGAACACCCGGCCAATCGTTCGGCCACGCATCCCAGCGCAGCAAATCGCTCGCTGGATCGCGCCCTTGGCCCGATCAATCCGGCCGCTCACATCCGATGAACGTCTCGCCGACGCCCGGCGACCACAGGCGCGCCTTCCCCGCAGCCGCACCCGCTGCACTATTCCCATAGCGCCCACAACTCCGCAGCTTCGTTCAATCCGGCTTCTATGAGGTCGCACCCACGACCGAGCGCGCGGCTCGCGCCTGCCACGCGACCTCACAGAACCCTCAAGATTCCCGAATCAATTTTTCAATGATTCATGGGTGGTCGGCTCTTGGAGGGCTGACCATGCCAGGATGGGAAGACGAACTCGAACGCTGGTTGATGCCGTTCTTGGACCGGCTGGGTCATAAGACCCGGCAGCGGATGTGTCCTCTGTATGTTGCGGGATTGATCGGTCCCGGCGATCGTAAGAGCGTTCAGCCGATGGCGGAACGCCTTGCCACCAGCACCTACGACCAGTTGCACCATTTCATTGCGGACGGTGTCTGGGACGCGACGCCGCTGGGGACAGAGTTGCTCAACCAGGCGGATCGACTTGTCGGCGGCAGGGCTGCGGTGCTGGTTATTGATGACACCTCACTTCCCAAGAAGGGTGAGCGCTCGGTCGGTGTTGGGGCTCAATACGCCTCGGCACTCGGTAAAACGGCAAATTGCCAGACACTGGTGTCTTTGACGCTTGCGAGCGGCGAAGTGCCCGTGATGGTCGCGTTACGTCTCTTTCTGCCTGACAGTTGGACAAGCGACGTATCTCGTTTGAAGCGCGCTCGCGTGCCAGTCGAACATCGAACGCCACGGTCCAAGCCGGAGATTGCTTTGGCCGAGATTGACCGCGCGATAGCAGCCAACGTGCGCTTTGGATATGTGCTGGCGGTGCAGGATACGGTCTCAGCGTACCGTTTCGACTAGGGCTAACAGAGCGCGGGCTGGTCTGGGCTGTCGGAATCCCTCGGCACCTGAAAGTGTACCCGGTCGATGTGAAGCTCATTTGGCCGATTACCAAAGCCCGCGGGAAACCACGAAAGCACCACGTGCCTGATATCTTGTCGATTGGCGCAGAACAAATGCTGGCCAGCGCCAAATGGAAAGCCGTGAGCTGGCGCAGCGGGACCAAAGGTCGGCTGACAGCCCGCTTTGCTGCTCTCCGTGTCCGCACCGCCGACGGCCCTCCTCAGCGGATTTGGGATAAGGGTCAGCAGCATCTCCCGGGCGACGAAGCTTGGCTCATTGGCGAGCAACGTGCCTCAGGGGATCGGAGGAGGTTCACATTCCCGGGACTTGAGGACGTCGCAAAAGCTCGACGTCGCGCTAGTCCTTATCCTCGTCGCGTTTCCTGCGACGGATCTGGGATCAGCTTGAGGCGTATCGCCTTGATGATACCCTGGACGCGGGTCCTCGTAGCAAGCTTTCGCAGGGCGTTCTTATGATAATTGACCGTATTCTCGCTGATCTTCAGTTCCCTCCCAATTGCCCAAGACGATCTCCCTTCTGCCGCGAACTGCAGGCATTGTTTTTCGCGCTCGGATAGCTTTATTGACGTATCGTGGCTCATGTTTGAGGCGCTCCGTATCAAGATCAGATCGCAATGCCGAGACAGCAAGCCCCATGCCAATGGGGGGTTGAGAAAATCAGGCGGGAGGAAATGATTGAGAAAGGGCGGACGATCGATTTGCGTCCCCTTAGCGGTCGAAGCATTACGACATAGGTCGGAAGCTCAACGTCCCCTTTGCAGCATCGGCTACAATGATCGATATCGATCAAGAAGAGCGCGGCCTAGAACGGGACCGTTTTGCTCTCTTCTTCTGCGGCGACAGCGCGGTGTGTAACTGAACAGTGTCCGCTGCGTTCACGAGGATATGAAAGCTCCCTACCACGATACGTGCTGGAAGATGCGTCGCACCATCATGAGCAAGTCGCGAACTCGGATCGTCTCGAGGCTGACCAGAGCTAAGACTGCTGAGTCGATTAGGATTACCGGTTGCCGAATGGATGCGCCTTTTTGACTTTCTGCCACCCAGATCCACCATCCTGTCATCCGCCGCGATCGGCTCGCGGCGGAAATACGCCATGCTTGGGTCATAGGGCATATGGTGCAGCTGCATAAGGCCGGATGCTTATAGTAGGGGTAGACGTTCGCGCCCGTGGTCCACAGCACGATCCTGGCGTCGACCCGGTCCGCAAGCTCACAAACCTGCCAAAGCGCGATTGCGCCGCCTCCTGGTCCGGCTTAAGTTGCGGAAGCCGTGGAAATACCAGGAAGATTTGCTCTATTGGCTTGGCCCTGGACTTGCAATTCAGAGAAGTAGCAGGATTCTCCACCGTCTTGAGCTCGAGGTTGATGAAGGTGTCGGTTCGACGTTCGGCGAGCTCCCGTCGTGAAGTTCGACCTCGACAGCAGCGCCGCTTAGTTGGTGTAGGAAGGTCAGTGGGTTTCCTTCATCGCGTTGGCATAGACGCCGCTGAATGTCCTCCGGCGTTATGGCATGAAAGGCGCGACGTTCTCCTCACGAACTCCGAATCCGAGTAGTCGTGGATTGCCTAAAATCGCTGGTGCAGCTTTGAGTCCGGCTCGGACAGGTTGGTGCGGTCCTCGGCAAGCGCAGGTCCTTCCTTTCCGTGTAACCGGACAGGCAGACGTCGGCGATCAGTGCGGTCAGGATCTGTAAGGGTGCTTGCGCAGCCAGCGAAGCGACAGGAGCGTTGAGCAAGCGGGCGATCCTGCTTCTGGCTCTGCTCGCATCATTATCAATGCGGAAGGGGGTTGCCGAAACCTCGAAGGTGTCTAGTGCATGCGCCCTATTGCATTGTCGTATATCCTGGCAAAGAAACCGAACCGCTTCGGCCATGGGAGGGCCGCGGGCTATCGGCCAAAGTGCGGTACCGCTGACCTCGCCCTGTCCCTTGACGGCAGCGTGAGTAAGCGCCAGCACAATGCATATGCTCCCATCGGCATTCCCATTGTTAAAACGGAAAGCAACTTCGGTTGGTCATGTGAAGCGTACGATACAATTTTTGCTGAGCTAACTCAGAGCGCAGCTGGCTTCTAAGAGCGTCTTGCGCCATTCGTCGCAGATCAAAGCATGATCGAGATCTCACATGATATCAAACGCTGGTTGCTGGTCCTGGTTTCCAAATTGCTTTACATCTCCCGCCATGTCGACGAGTTCAGAATGTTGCGCTTCAAATCTCGCAGATCAAGCGCGTCTCATTGCGACGAGAAGCCAAAAAGCCGGAAGGTCTAGTGGCTCTGCACAGTGATTTTGACGTGTTGCGCGTCCGGCGGTCAGATTAGCTCCGGCAGGCTCTTGGGATCAACGAGGACCTCGATGCTGCGGGGTATCCTTGGCTGCCGTCTGATTAGGCCAGCTCGTTCCAGAGTCAGCACCATCTGGTGAACCGAAGGCGGGCTGACGCGAAAATACTCTTGCATGTCGGTTTCCGCCGGGGCCCTGCGGTGCAGCCGCGTATAGAGGTGGATGAAGGCAAGGTATTGCCCCTGTTTGGGCGTGAAGGTTTTTGCCGAAGGACTCACGCCGGCCATCCGATTCAGTTGTACGTGCGTGCCTCGATCAAGGAAACTCAGCCAAGTCGAGCGCACCGAACTCAAGACCCTGCTCAGCGGCGGCAAGCATGCGTCCCGCAAGCTCAAGCGAGCGCAGATTTTGCTGGCTGCCGATGCCGGGGTCGGCGACGAGGAGATCGCCAGAAGTGTCGGCGTGGGCGGCTCGACCGTGTACCGGACTAAGCGACGCTTCGTGGAACGCAATCTGGAGCGGGCGCTGAGCGAAGAGCCGCGTCCCGGGGCGGAGCGCAAACTCACGGGCAAGGAAGAAGCCTTGCTGGTGGCCACCGCCTGTGCCGGTCCGCCGGAGGGCCGTGCCCGCTGGACGCTCAAGCTGCTGGCAGGTGCGCTGGTCAAGCTCACCGAGCACAAGAGCCTGTCGCACGAGACGGTTCGGCGGCGCCTGGTCGAAAATGACCTCAAACCCTGGCGCAAGGACATGTGGTGCATTCCGCAGATCGATGGCGAATACGTCGCCCGCATGGAGGACGTGCTGGATCTTTACGCCAAGCCGTCCAATCCCGAGCGGCCGGTGGTGTGCTTCGATGAAAGCCCGGTGCAGCTCATCGGCGAGGCGCGCTAGCCAATCCCGGCCGAGCCCGGGCGGCTCAAACGTTACGATTACGAGTATCGTCGCAACGGTACGGTCAGTCTCTTCGTCCTGCTTGACGTGCATCGTCCCTGGCGCAAGGTCAAAGTCACCGAGCGGCGCGCGGCAGAAGACTACGCCCAATGCATGCGCGAGCTCGTCGACATCCATTATCCGACGCCGAGACCATCCGGGTCGTCCAGGACAATCTATCGACTCATTCTGCCGGCGCCCTCTATCAGGCGTTCCCGCCTGCCGAAGCCCGACGGATCTTGCGGCGGCTCGAGTTCCACTACACCCCCAAACGCGCAAGCTGGCTCAACATGGTCGAGATCGAGATCGGCGTCTTGCGGGGACAGTGCCTCGATCGCAGGATCGATGACCCCAAGCGGCTGCGCCGCGAAATCGCCATTTGGGAACGCCAGAGGAATGCCGCACGCTCCCGCATCAAATGGATGTTCACGACAGACAGGGCCCGCGCCAAAATGGGCCGCGCCTATCCCGACACTTCCAAAGAGTCATAATAATTGTGCAGAGACACTAGTACGGCCAGCACACTATCTGGCAAACGGGGACGAACTCGCAAAAGTTCCGCAGCTGACCGCCACCCATTGCGCGCGCAGTCAAACCGGCTGGCCGCCGCAGATTCCGAGTGCGTACGTCAGATCGTGGACGGCATGCTGCGAGAGGCCAAACCCGACAATAACACGATCTACAGCCTGGCTGGCAAGGAGATAACCACAGCGCGATCTGCCGAGCTGGCGACTAAGCCTAACGCATTCAAGCGTGGAGCACGGAATGGCGGCGACGATAGAGCACGTCGCCACCTTCATGCGCCGAGGACTCGGCCCTACGTTGCAAACAACGTCAATTTCCTGCGCGCCGCATTTGCCGTCGCTGAACTTTGTTCGCAGTGATGCTGTGACTTAAGCGTATCACTCGGCGAGAATGGAATAATTGACAGCGCGACCTATCCCGCGACGCAAACCCTCCAGTCTCAGGGCCTGCCCGGGCGCGATATTGGCAAGATTGACATCCGGGCCGAAATCCTGCAGCAGGCCGACATGTTGTTTTGGGTAGCGGTACGGATCAGCCTCAATCAAAATTCGTTCGAACCAAGGCGCGGCCGCCAGCGCCTTGAGCAGATCGGGCGCGCTTTTTGCAGCCATGTCTATCTCGGACTGCTCCACGATAATATGGTCGACGCCTCGATTGGTTAACGAAGTGACGAGACCTTCAAGTTCTTCCATCCGCATCGGCTGCTCGGGGTTCTTACGCCCAAATTCGTAGATAACCGAAAGCCCAAGGCGCTGAAAGCGCTCGATGAACGAAAGACGCTCGTTGTCGTTCAGCGTGATGTAATTTTCCGAAATCTCCAGAGAAGTGAAGCCGATCGAACACAGATGACTACTGAAGCGATCGATTTCGTTGCGCTGATAAGCATATTCGAACAGAATGCCGCCTGAATAGCAGTTCACTCCCGAGTCGCGGTACAGTTTGACGATCCGCTGCACGACCGGTTTTGGCAAAAGCAGTGCGTTCATCGCATAGATCTTGGCGAAGTCGATATACTCGGCCGCGCAATCAAGCAGATCGGCCACGCCTCGCTCTCCCGTCCAACCGAAGCCGTCCGGACCGTAGTCGATAACCGCTGTCATCCCTCGCTTGCGGGGTTTCCCCTGGCGCGCGGGGGGAACAAAGCCATCGTCGTGCGATTGCATCTCACTCATCAAGCTATCTTTCTGGCCAGAGCAGCGGCCAGCTCCTCAAACTTCCGTCGGCGAATATACACGGCCCCATCCATAATGATCCGTGCCGTACGCTCGATTTGCGCGCTCTCGATGATCGGGCCACTTGCTCCCTGAGCGATACTCGAGGCTACTCGCAGCACGCCGCTCGGATGGCCAAGTCGGACGTTCTGCAACGGCTTGCCGATGGCTGCCGCAACTACCGAGTTCGGGACCGAGCAGGCCACTGCGGTACACACCGCACCGGTGACGGCGAGCGCCTTGTGGGGGCGCTGCATGGCGAGCTGCCGAACGCAGATATCGATGTCCGATGCCGCGACCTCATGGCCACCAATAGCCGAATAGGACCTCGGCGGCGAGACCATTATTACACGCGGAATGTTTGGGCTTTTGGTGCGGGCCTCGGCTTGATCTGTCACCAGACCGAGTTTAACAGCCGCCCATCCCCTAACCTGCTCCAAGCGGGACATTAGCATTTCGTTGATGCGTAGCGCGTCCGGCGACTCGGTGCCGACTGCCCCGACATCGACCGCGTTGACAAAAACGAATGGTGTGGCCGCGTCGATCAGTGACACTTCAATGGTCTTGCCATCGATCGATATAGCTTCGCGAGCGCGCCCCGTGGGCAATAGCTTGCCTGATACGGCGCCGGCACAATTGCCGAAATCTAAACGGATCGGCGCCCCCGTATCGGGCACACCGGCGATTGCGCAGTCGCCGTCTGACAGCGGCTCACCATCGCGAACCGGAATGCGGGATACCACGACCTGCCGAGTATTGGTGTTATATATCCGCACAATCGTTTCTGGCTCGACCGCATCGATCAAACCGCGACGGATAGCGAACGGCCCGACCGCGGCAAGCATGTTACCGCAGTTGCCACCTGTCGAAACCGAAGGATTATCAATGCCGACTTGGTAGAATGTATACTCGATCTCGGCATCCGGGCGCGACGACAACTTCACGACGGCGGCCTTGCTGGTCAGTGGATCTGCGCCACCGATACCATCGATCTGGCGGTCGTCCGGCGATCCATACGCCGCGAGCAGGACGGCAGCCCGTTGGACTTCATCCTGCGGCAGATCGTCGTCCAGGAACACGCCCCCCCGACTGGATCCCCCGCGCATAAATGTGCAGCGGATCGGGATTTGATCTCCGCCGCCCGCATTCATTGCGGACGGCATGACCGGATCGACGTTTGCGTTATGCTGCTCGAAGCGACGGCCCATTATCCACCACGGCAGCTTGAGGAACGACATCGGCCTTGGGTTGCTTTTCGAGCGACATCATGAGGTCGCTGATTCGACGTGCTTGCTTCTCTTCGATCACCATAGTCGTCATCGCCAAGAACTTCGCTTCCAGCTCGTCGGAGGTGAGAGGATTGGACGGTTCACCCTTCGGCTCGAGGGAGCTGCGAGTCACGACTTTGCCGTTCTTCAGCGCGATGTCGATCTGAGCCTGACGTCCGCCCAGTCCATAGGCCGCCTCCTTCTGCAACTCGATCTTCCCCATGCCCTCGTGGACAGCCGCCTGCTTGTAGCCGTCCCAATATTCCTTCAGGCCATTCTTTCCGGAGGCCAACGCCAGCGCGATGCTAAATTGCGTGCTGCCCATCGCCGCATTGAGGTTGGTAACTTTTGGCTTTGACGCCTGACGAATCGCAAGCTCGCTCATATGAACGGTAACACGATCGACATTGTCGAGACGCACGCCGTCGAGCGCGAACGCATCCTGCGCGAGGTCGATCGGGCCGTGGGCATATCGGCACGCCGCATGTGGCTTGAATCCGACTTCCATGATCGCGAAATGCTTGCCGAGGTTGTCTTGCAAGTCGTCGAGGCGGACACTGTCCGTGAAGGCATTCAAGAAGCCCTCGCGCGACTCTAGCACTTTCTTAGGACCGCTGAAGCCGCGGCTCGCCATGATCGCCGCGAGAACGCCGTTAAAGGCGGACTTACCGGGGCTAAAGGGTTTTGCCATGCAAGGATCGTCGAGATATGACTGAATGCCCGCCGACTGCATGCAAGCCAATCCGATGGCCCAGGCGATCTGTTCAGCATTGCAGCCCAGAAGCTTCGCGCACATAGCAGCAGCACCGATGGCTGAAACGGTTCCAGTCGTGTGATAACCGCGCTGGCGGTGACCGGGATTGATCGCTTTCGCGATTCGGATTGCCACGTCATAGCCTGCAACAACCGCCGTGAGGACGTCTTTACCTGAAGCGCCCGACAGTTCCGAAATTGCAAAGGCTGCCGGAACGAGAACGGAACCGGCCTTTATCAATCCAGAGCCATGCGCGTCGTCCAGCTCGATTCCGTGCCCCATCATCGCATTAACGAGCGCAGCATTGGGCGTCGGCACTTTCATGCCATGGCCAATGATGGTGCTCTGCGGCGTGCCGGCCCACTCTTTGACAAGCTCGATGACTTTATTTGCTGGCTCGCTGATAGCGGATGCAGCAATTTCATTACCAACGCCATCGCGCAGGATCAGCTTCGCCTTGTTGCTGACGTCAGCGGGAATTTCCTCGAACTTGAGCAAAGCAACGTGCTCAGCGAAACGCATCGTTAGGCCGATGAGGGCCTCAGATTGCTGGGGGGTCGACACAGAGGTCATCGAAAGGCTCCACAAAGATGATGGTAGTAGTGCATAATACTATCATTTGGCGATGTGTCAACGCTATCGGGTCTGAGCTCATGATGCGATCTCGCCCGCGGATTTCAGACGTGGCTCTGCTACAACTACTCATCTTGGCCTTTTAAGCTATCGGAACTGAACTTCCCGATGACGAAGCCATTGAAGGAGACGTCGCAAATCTAAGAAAAAGAGCGTGCGAGCGCCTTCAGGCAAGCATCGGCGGATATCGAAAGCTCCGCTGGGGCCGCTCTTTGATGCGTCGTTGCTGTGATTTTTCTGTGCGCATCCAGAAGACCCCAGATAGCGCAGGTAACGCTCGTCAGGGAGCGACGATGGCTTGCTGAGAGGCCTTCAATTCCACAGCAGCTGGTCGGCGACTCTGTTGGCTGGACGCACAAGTAGCCGCGCAGGACGTCCGAGAGCCACGCTTTGGGATCATCATCGGTCATCTTGCAGGTTCGATGATCGTGTAGACGCCCTCTAGCACGGTGATTACCGGCGTCTGAGCCGGCGAAGGTCGAGTTTCATCTGCCGGCCGACACCCTCGCGCTGTTCAGCAGCGTTGTTGGTGAGGGAAGCGGGTGAACGCGGCCCACCGGTTCAGCAGCAAGTTGATCGCTTTCGCGATGTCGGCGCGGTGCGCCGTTCGCCGGCGAATCCCTCGATCACCCCCGCGGTCGCCAGCGCAGTCGACGAACAGCTTGTCGCCGGCCGCACGCGACTGGCGCATCGCAAACCTCTCCGTCAGCATCCCGGAATTGTAGCGAGATCGTGTCGGCATCTGAGCGACCGGCGAAGAAGCTGCGCTATCGCCGCTCCTACCAACAGCGCGGAGGTCGGCATGCGCGCGAGGACTGTGCGTAATCTCGATACTTCGCTCAGCCTCTTCATCCTGGAAATGGATTCCGAGATTCTATTCTCGGGCGACGTCGGCATACCAGGGCGGGCACGGGACGACGTTTTTAGAGTTTGACGATCTCGTGCAATCTGTGCTCCACTACGTACAAATGTACGCTGAACGTACGAGCGGAGACAGCATGATTACGCGACGGTTATTCCACGTCGGCGTTATTGGGACGGCCGTCATGGCCAATGCGCCTTTTGCCCGGTCTGCCAGTTATCCGACCAGAACGATAAGGTTGGTCTGCCCATTCCCTGCCGGCGGCGTTGTCGACGTGCTGTCTCGGTCGCTAGGACAAACCCTTTCGACCGAGCTTGGCCAGACGGTGATCGTGGATAACCGCGCGGGAGCTGGGGGCATGATTGGCTCTTTAGAGGTCGCGCGCGCTAACCCTGATGGCCACACCTTGCTCTTCAATTCGTCGAGCCTTGTACAGGCGCCGGCCGTTGCCGCCCAGAAACTCTATGATGCGGTGGACGATTTCACGACGATCGGCTCGCTCGGCCGGACCGTGATGCCACTCGTGGTCCCCGCCCTGTCTCCCGCCAACACGATGGAAGAATTTGTCGCCTACGCTCGCGGCAAAAGACTTGCATACGGCACTTTTGGCGCCGGCACCACGAGCCATGCTTTTCAGCAGCTATTTTCCGACTATAACAAGCTCGAGATGGTTCATGTGCCCTACAAGGGCGAAGCGCCGATGCTCAACGATCTGTTGAGTAACCAAGTGGCCTGCGCAATGGGCACGATGAGCACGATAGCGCCTCAAATCGAGGCCCGTACGGTCAAAGCTTTGGCGATGCTATCGCCCGATGAAGTCGACGGCTTTGCAAACATTCCGACATTTAAGAACCTGGGCTATCCTGCCGAATTCGATTGGCGAGGCGGCTTCATTGGCCTGTTTGGTCCGGCAAAGCTTCCCGCGGAGATAACGGATATCCTCGAGAAGACTTTTACCAAGATCGTTTCAACCAGCGCGATGCAAAATATCATGAAGCAGAATTTCGTCGTCGGCAAGCCAAGCGTTGGTCGTGATGCCGCCTCCGAGGTCGCCGCGACGCAAGAAGCATGGACAAGTCTTGTCTCGCGGCTTGGCCTGGTTATTAACTGAAACTCAACAACCCGCCAGGAGTGAACTCCGTAATCTCGTAGAACGCCACGAGCGCAAAATGGACTTTGGCTGGTTGTCAGACGTCAGCTTCGACCCATGCAGGCACCTGCCGAATCACTGCACGCCGCAGATCGTCGTAGCCGACGCGGCAGAGACCCGGGGCTTCCGTCCAGCCGCGGAGAATGCAATATGACGAAGTTGCGAGCCGAAGACACCGAAAGACGTCAGGCAGCGGGCCGCGGGCCCGATTTCCTCGAAGTGCTATCGCGCAGCCTGAGCGTCATCGAGACACTTGGCAATCATCGCGAGCCTCCGACTATCAGCGATCTGGCAAGGGCGACGGATCTTCCCAAGCCGAGCGTCCGCAGGATCCTGCACACCCTGACCACGCTTGGCTATGCAGAGACTTCGGGTCGTACTTTCAGGCTGACGCCAAAGGTCGTCCGTTTTGCGACGTCCTACCTTGCGAGCGGCGGTCACGCCCAGGTGCTGCAGCCTGCCTGTGAAGAGCTCTCGCGGATCACAGGACAATCCTGTCTGGTCGGCGTCCTCGACGGCGCAGAGGTGCTCGTCGTCGCCTACACGATGCCCGAACAACTGATGTCGCGATCGCTAGGGGTGGGCACGCGGTTTCCCGCCTACTGCACCGCGGCCGGTCGCGTGCTGCTGGGCCAGAAGACCGAAAACGAGCTCACCTCCTACTTGGCGAAACTGAAGCCGGTCGCACAGACAGAGGCGACGCAGACCGATAAAGCAGTCATCAAGTCCGAGATCATGGCCGCGCGCAAACGCGGCTACAGCGTGATGGAAGACGAGTTCGTCATGGGATGGCGCACAGTTGCGTTCCCTTTGTATCGGCACGACGGCTCGATCTTCGGAACGCTTAATCTCAACTGCAAAAAATCGCCTACGCTGACCAATGACGAATTCGACCGCTTCGTCGGATTGTGCGGACGGAAAGCGGAATCATTGAAGTCGCTTCTCATATGAGCACCGGATCTGTCGGAGACATTCCTTGACCAAGAAGATCGAAACCCGCCTTGCCATTGACATCGGCGGCACGTTCACCGACGTGGTGCTCGATGGCCCCTTCGGCAGGGTCACCCGCAAGGTCCTCACTACGGTTGCGCAGCCCGAGGTCGGGTTGATGAACGGCGCGAAGCAGCTTCTCGCGACGGTCAACCTCGACTTCTCGAAAGTCGACGTCTTCATCCATGGCACGACGCTTGCGACGAACGCGGTGCTCGAACGTAAAGGCGCGAAGACGGCACTAATCGCGACCGCTGGCTTCCGCGACGTGTTGGAAGTCGGCAGTGAGGGGCGTTACGACCAGTACGATCTGCAACTAACCAAGCCTCTGCCGCTGATACCCAGAGAGCGCCGCTACACCGTGGCCGAGCGCATCGACGCAAAGGGCGACGTCAAGCTCGAACTGGATCTCGCGGAGCTCGCCGAAATCGTCAACAAACTCAGGAAAAGCCTTGTCGAGAGCGTGGCGATCGCTTTCCTGCATTCATATGCGAATTCGGAGCATGAACGGAAGGCCGCGCGCTTCCTCGCCGGGCAGATGCCCGACCTGTCGATCACAATGTCGTCCGACGTCTGCCCGGAAATCCGGGAGTACGAACGCACGTCAACAGCGGCCGCCAACGCCTACGTGAAGCCGCTCATCAACGGCTATCTTGAAAGGATGGAGGCGGCGCTCACGGCAGCGGGCTTCACCGGTCGGCTTTTCCTAGTGACGTCCGGAGGCGGTCTGACTTCCATCGAGACCGCCAAACGCTATCCGATCCGGCTGGTCGAGTCCGGCCCCGCGGGCGGAGCGATCTACGCCGCACAGCGCGCCCGCAGGCTTGGGGACAAGCGGGTCGTCTCTTTCGATATGGGCGGTACGACCGCAAAGGTCTGCCTAATTCAGGACGGCGAGCCGGTCACCGCCAACTCGTTCGAGGTCGACCGGACGCACCGCTTTATGAAGGGCAGCGGGCTGCCGCTGCGGATCCCAGCCGTCGAGCTCGTCGAGATCGGAGCGGGCGGCGGATCCATCGCAGGCGTCGACCGGCTCCGCAGGGTCACCGTCGGTCCGCAGAGCGCGGGCTCGCAGCCGGGGCCGGCCTGTTACCCGGGTGGTGGGTCCGGGGCGACAGTGACCGACGCCGACCTCGCGCTAGGGCTCTTGGATCCCGGCGCGTTCGCGGGCGGACGAGTTCAACTCGATCCGCAGGCAGCCTCCCGTGCGCTCGACGCCGCCGTTGGCAAGAAGCTCGGCCTTTCGAGCAAAACGGCGGCCTTCGCCATCACCGAGACCGTGTGCGAAAGCATGGCGAGCGCGGTCCGCGTGCACGCAGCCGAACGCGGCGAGCCCATCGCCGACTATACGATGATCGCATTCGGCGGTGCGGCCCCACTGCACGCCGCTTGGGTTGCCGAGAAGGTCGGCATCCGCAAGGTGGTCGTGCCGCGCAACGCGGGCGTCGGCTCGGCGGTCGGATTCCTAGAGGCGCCGATCTCCTTTGAACTGATCCGGAGCAAGCACGTCAATCTCGCTTCCGTCGATCCAGCCGAGATCGGCGCTTTTCTCGACGCCTTGGCGGCCGACACCATCGCCCTGGTGAAGACCGAGGGCGCAGAGCTCGTCGAGCGTTGCGTGGCGCACATGCGCTACGTGGGCCAGGGTCATGAAATCTCGGTTGTCCTGCCGGACCGGTCCAAGCCTCTGACGGGCACCGTGCTGCGCGAATGGTTTGAGGATCTCTACGGACGCCTCTTCACCCGGTTCATTCCGGGCGCTGCCATCGAGGTCCTGAGCTGGTCGGTGACTGTCTCGACGACGCGCAAATCCGTCGAACCGACAGCTCTCATTTGGAACATCGGCGAGCCATCGGATGCAGGCGTGCGCGAGGTCTTTGATGGCACGGCCTCGAAGTCCATCGTTGTCCCCGCCTACAATCGTTCGCAGATGGCAAATGGATTGACCATCCGCGGCCCGGCACTCATCGTGGAGGACGAGACCACGACCTTCATCACATCACGCTTCTCCGCCTCCATCGACGGGGACGGCAGCATCGTCATGCAGCGGATCGCCGCCTCGGAACAGGCGGTCGAAACCCGAAATCTAAATTCCGCGATCCACCATCAAGTCCTCTGGAATCGTCTGCTGGCCCTCGTTGAGGAGCAGGCGCAGATTCTGATCCGCACCGCCTTCAGTCCACTAGTCCGCGCCTGCGGCGACGTCTCGGTCGGCGTATTCGACCTTTACGGCCGGATGTTGGCGCAGGCCGTGACCGGCACGCCGGGCCACGTGAACACGATGGCAGAGTCCGTGAAACACTTTCTGGGTCGCTTTCCGACCACAACGATGAAGCCGGGCGACGCCTATATCACCAACGACCCGTGGCTCGGAACCGGCCACCTCAACGACTTCGTCGTTGTCACGCCTTGCTTCCACAAAGACAAGTGTGTCGCTCTGTTCGCCTGCACCAGCCATCTCATGGACATTGGCGGGCTGGGCGCGGGGACTGAAGCTCCGGACGTATTTGCGGAAGGTCTCTACATTCCGTTGATCAAGCTAATCGACGCCGGCACGGTCAACGAGACGCTCATGGCGGTGATCGAAGCTAACACGCGGCTTCCGGTCGACACCATCGGGGATACCTACTCGCTCGCGGCGTGCAACGATGTCGGCGTCAGGCGGCTTCAAGAGACAATGACAGAGTTTCGCCTCGATGATCTTTCGGAGCTCGCCGACTTCATTCTCGAGCGCTCCCGCCAAGCGGTGCTTAAGGAGATCGTGTCGCTTCCGAAGGGAACTTGGAGAAACGAGATGATCGTCGACGGCTACAACGAGCCGCTGACGCTCCGGGCCGCACTGACGATTAACGAGGACGGCATCGTTGTCGACTTTGCCGGCAGCGCCCCCGCGGTGATTAAGGGCATCAACGTTCCCTTGACTTACGCGACCGCCTACACGTCCTTCGCCATCAGTTGCGCCATCGCTGACGACATTCCCAACAATGCCGGATCTCTGTCCCTGTTGAAGGTCCTCGCGCCGGAGGGTTGCATCGTCAACGCCAGGAAGCCCTCGCCCGTCGGAGCGCGGCACGTGATCGGCCAGATGCTGCCGGATCTGGTGTTTGGCTGCCTCTTGCAAATCCTGCCGGAGCGCATCCCCGCCGAGGGCAGTTCGTGCATGTGGAATATCGCACTGCGCGGGACCTTCACAGTCGGAGAGCGCAAGGGGCGCAACTACTCGTTGACGGTTACCACCAGCGGCGGTATGGGAGCCCGCTTCACAAAGGACGGCTTGTCGGCGACAGCGTTCCCAACGGGCATCCAGTGCATGCCAATCGAGATCGCGGAAACGCAGATCCCCTTCGTGTTCTGGCGCAAGGAGCTCCGCATAGACAGCGGCGGTCCGGGGCGCACGCGCGGTGGTCTCGGCCAAATCATCGAGGTCGAGAACGCCGACGGCACCGCGTTCCGGCTCAGCGCCGCCTTCGAGCGCGTCAAGAATCCGGCGCGAGGACGCCTGGGCGGCGAGAACGGCGGGGCGGGCTATGTCGGCCTCGCGTCCGGACGGCCGATCGCCGGCAAGGGGCTTCAGACGATCGAGGCGGGCGACCGGCTGGTGATCCATACGCCCGGCGGTGGTGGTCTCGGCAACCCGAAGGAACGACCGGCGGCGTTGATCGAGAGGGACGTCTTCGAAGGACGTCTGTCGCAGGAAGCGGCCGCTCGTCTTTACGGCCACCGCGACCGCGAAGCTTCATGATCGAAAGAGAGCGGCGATGACGAATATTTCGACTGAGGCCCTGCTAACCCTCGAAAAGACGGCCGTCGCGACCGTCTCGACTGTCCTTCGGCAGAAGGGCTTCGCCCGTGTCTCGCTGCGCGGACCGCGGGCGCTGGTGGAAGGGCAGAAGCGCATCGCGGGGCCGGCCTACACGATGCGTTTTGTGCCGGCGCGCGAAGATATCACGACGACCATGGCCGTAGCCGGCCCCACGTCGCCGCGCACGGTCATGGAGAAGATTCCCGCCGGCGCCGTGGTGGTCGTGGATGCGATGGGGCTGCGGTCGGCCGGCGTGTTCGGCGACATCATCTGCGCTCGGATGCAGACGCGAGGCATCGCAGGTCTTGTCACCGACGGAGCGATACGCGACCTCGTCGGCATGAAGAAACTCAATTGGCCGATCTGGGCGGACGGCACCACCGCGCCGCCCTCGCCGTCCGAGTTCTTCTGTGCCGACACGCAGGTCGCGGTGGCGTGCGGCGGCGTTACGATATTTCCCGGCGACATCGTGGTTGCGGACGACGACGGTGCCGTCGTCGTGCCGGCCGCGATCGCAGAAGCCGTTGCGGTCGAAGCCTTCGAGAAAGATCGCTTCGAGGAGTGGGTCTACGATCAGGTGAAGGCGGGAGCATTGCTCGACGGTCTATATCCACCGAACGATGCGACCAAGGAACGCTACGCGAAAGAGAGGCGCTGATTCTATCGTCAGCGCCCTAATCAAAGGATTTTTCCAGGAAAGCAAGATGTCATTCGTGTCCGACGCGCTCGAGCGCATTCAACCCTCCGCCACTATCTTCGTCACGCGCAAGGCGCGCGAACTGAAGAAATCCGGCTGTGATGTCGTCTTCCTCTCCGTCGGGGAGCCCGACTTCGATACGCCGGACAACATCAAGGAGGCCGC
The DNA here is from genome assembly GCF_032144035.1 of Bradyrhizobium sp. WYCCWR 12699. Classification (NCBI taxonomy): domain Bacteria; kingdom Pseudomonadati; phylum Pseudomonadota; class Alphaproteobacteria; order Hyphomicrobiales; family Nitrobacteraceae; genus Bradyrhizobium; species Bradyrhizobium sp. WYCCWR 12699. The sequence continues at coordinate 45,297 of NZ_JAVTJN010000004.1, read as the reverse complement.
CAAGGCGGCGATCGATAGGGGCGAGACCAAGTACCCAGGTACGCCCGGCGTGCCGGCGCTGCGGGAGGCAGTTGCCGCGAAGTTCAAACGGGAGAACGGGATCGACTACAAGCCGAGCGAAACCATCGTCGGGACGGGTGGCAAAAACGTGATCTTCAACGCGCTCCTTGCGACGCTCAACAAGGGCGACGAGGTCATCATTCCCGCGCCGTATTGGGTCAGCTATCCGGATCTCGTCCTGTTTGCTGGCGGCAGGCCAGTTTTGTGCCAACTTGTCTGTCTGACGGTTTCAAGGTGACCGCGGCGGCGCTCGAGGCGGCCATTACACCGCGCACGAAATGGCTGATTCTGAACTCGCCGTCGAACCCGACCGGTGCCGCCTACAGCGGCGATGAATTGAAGGCTCTTTCCGAGGTGCTGGTCCGGCATCCGCACGTATGGACGCTGTCGGACGACATCTATGAACATCTCACCTACGGCAATTTTGTCTTTACCACCATGGCGCAGGTCGAGCCGGCTCTCCGCGACCGAGTCCTCACGGTCAATGGCGTCTCGAAATCCTACGCGATGACCGGTTGGCGCATCGGTTACGCGGGTGGGCCCGAGAGGCTGATCAAGGAGCTCGAAAAGCTGCAGAGCCAGCAGACGTCGGGTGCCTGCTCGATCGCGCAATGGGCGGCTGTCGAAGCGCTAAACGGCCCGCAGGATTACATTGCCAAGAGTCGTTCTGTCTTCAAGGAGAGGCGCGATCTCGTCGTGTCGTTGTTGAACGAGGCGGATCATCTCAAATGCCCGGTTCCCGACGGGGCCTTCTACGTCTACCCGTCCTGTGCAGACGCGATCGGAAGGAGCACCCGCTCCGGTAAGTTCCTCCGGAACGACGAGGATTTTGCCGCGGCACTCCTCGAGGAGGAAGGCGCCGCGGTCGTGCATGGCGCCGCGTTCGGCCAGGGGCCGAATTTCCGATTGTCTTATGCGACCTCGACCGAGGTTCTCCTTGATGCCTGTGCACGCATTCAGCGGTTCTGCTCAGGGCTCAAGTAGGTCGGTTGTTGCGGGCGCCCAGGGTACGCACCTCAAGCCGCTACTCGCGCAGTTCGTCGCAAAAGTTAGTCGTCCGTGAAGAGCGGCTAAACGACTGAGCTGGGATCGCATTATTCGTTGTTGCCTGTTTTGGGATTGCAGGGTTTTGATGCTTCGGGCATCGGAACCCTGCAATTTCGTTTTGAGGATTCCATCGAATCGCCAGTCATGATTCCGTCCTCGCATCGGAGGTGGCGATGCGACCGAAGAAGCCCAAAGCGACGGGATCGGGCGATCTGTTCCGGGCCAGGCTGGACCAGATCATCAACATGAAGCACGAGCTGGTTCAGCTCGCCGGCAAGGTCGACTGGGACTGGATCGACGGCGAGATCGCGCCGCTCTACAGCGAGAACGGTCGGCCGGGCATCGCGACCCGCTTCATGATCGGGCTCTTGCTGCTCAAGCACATTTACGGCCTGTCCGATGAGGGGGTGTGCGAGCGCTGGGTCCACGACCCGTATTTCCAGTACTTCACCGGCGAAGAGTTCTTCCAGCACGCCTTCCCGCACGAGCGCTCGGACCTGAGCCACTGGCGCAAGCGGCTCGGCGACAAGCTGGAGCTGCTGTTGGCCGAGAGCCTGCGGGTGGCGCACGAGGCCGGCGCGTTACGCAGCCAGGACCTCAAGCGGGTCACAGTCGACACCACGGTGCAGCCAAAGGCCATCACCTTCCCGACCGATGCCAAGCTGCTGCACGCGGCAATCAAGGGGCTCAACCGCCTGGCGAGGAAGCACGGGGTCAAGCTGCGGCAGTCCTATCTTCGCATTGCCAAGACCGCGGCGATGATGGCGGGACGCTACGCCCACGCCAAGCAATTCAAGCGGCATCAGCGGCAGTTGCGCATCCTGCGCAGCCGGTTGGGCCGGATCATCCGCGATATCCGCCGCAAGATCGAAGGTCAGGCCGTGCTCGAGAACGCCTTCGCCCTGCCGCTCGGCAGGGCCTCGCAGATCCGCTCGCAGCAGCAGCGCCAGCGCGGCTGGAAGCTGTATTCCTTCCATGCTCCAGAGGTCGAGTGCATCGGCAAGGGCAAGGCCGCCGCACCCTACGAGTTCGGTGTCAAAGCCTCCATCGTCACCAACAACCGCCGTGCTCCAGGCGGCCTGTTCGTGCTGCACGCCAGGGCGCTACCCGATAACCCGTACGACGGTCACACCTTGCGGGACGTCATCGACCGCACCGAGACACTCACCGGCTGTGCGATCGAGCGGGCCTATGTCGACAAGGGATACCGCGGCCATGACGCGCAAAATCCTCGTCGCGTCTTCATTTCCGGCCAGAAGCGCGGCGTCTTCGGTGTCATCAAGCGCGAGTTGCGCCGCCGCTCCGCCATCGAGCCCATCATCGGACACCTGAAGACCGATGGTCACCTCGGCCGATGCTACCTCAAAGGCCGCCCCGGCGATGCGGCTAACGTCATCCTCTCCGCCGTCGGTCACAACTTCCGCCGGGTCCTCGCCTGGCTGAGGGCTCTTTGGTGCCTGATCCTGACCACCTTCATCGCGGCCGCCAGCGACCGCTCATCGCTACAATCGGCTTCTTAACGGACGACAAGTTAAGGACAATGTGATTGCGACCGCGCCGCCGGCCGCCATTGCGGCAATCGTCGCCTTGTTTTTGGTCATATCTTCGGCTAACGGCCCGCCTTCTTCAGTCAGGCCGTGACATCGTGAATTCGAAAACACGATTTTACGCGCAGACTCAATACTTCGACCGCCTCACTCCGCGGCTTCGGCAGGCGCGCTCTTAAGCTCCGCAAATTTCGCAGCCATTGTCGGATTGCCCCGAGTTAGCTTCTTAATCGTCACGTCCTGTGCCTTGTCATTGGCAAGACGCAGGTTGCGATCCGCACCGATCAAGGCATCCTTCGTCTTCTGCAGATGATCGATCGACTTGTCGATCTCCGTAAGAGCCGTCTGAAAGTGCCGGGAAGCAAGATCATAGTTCTTTGAGAATGCGGTTTTGAACGATTCGAGCTGGTTCTCAAACTGGGTTATATCGACATTCTGCGCTTTCACGAGCGCAAGCTCGGTTTTGTACTTCAGCGAATTGACTGCCGCGTTCCTTAGGAGCGTAATCATAGGCAGGAAGAACTGCGGCCGGATGACATACATTTTTGGGTAGCGGTGGAAGACGTCGACGATGCCGGCATTGTAAAGCTCGTTGTCCGGTTCAAGCAATGAGACCAAGATAGCGTACTCGCAGCCCTTCTCGATGCGATCCCGGTCAAGTTCTTTGAGAAAGTCTTCGTTTTTGCTTTTCGTCGCGGTCTTATCGCTCTCGTTCTTCATCTCGAACATGATCGAAATGATTTCAGTGCCTGCCTCGTCCGAGTCGCGGAAAATGTAATCGCCCTTGCTGCCGGTCCGCGCGTCGTTGTCCTTCTCGAAATAAGCGCGCGGAAAAGCCATCGACCGGACCCGGTTAAACTCAGTCTCGCAGTGTTGCTCGAGGGTCTCGCCCACCATCTTGGTCGAGAGGCGGGCCTTCATATCCTTGAGACGCTCGATGGCGTCGTCGCGATCTTTGATCTGGGTTTCGTACTTATCCTTCAACGATTGCTCGGAGAGCTGCTTTTCGAGCTGTACTCGACTGATGCCGCTTTTCAGCTCATCACGCTCTTTTTCGAGGGCACCTACCGCTTCAGTCACGGCGAGCTTCTTCTCAAGCTCAACTGCCTGAACCTTCGCCTTCAGATCCTGGATCTCCCTTTCCTTGGCAGTAGCAATCTTGTGCTGCTCGCTCGCCAGGAGCGCGTCAGCAAGCTCCGAGGCCGCCTTCTTTTCGCGCTCGGACTCAGCTAGCGCGTTCGCGAGTCTATCCCGCTCCTTTTCGACGGCGCTGAGCGCTTCAGCAACCGCGAGCTTCTGGGCAACGCCGCTCCCCTCAAGCTTGGACTTTAATTCCTGGATTTCAGCGTCCTTAGCAGCCGTGGTCTTCTGCAGATCGCTGCTTACCTGGGCCTTGGCCAATTCAACGGCGCTCTGCTTGTCACGCTCGGCCAGCTCCAACCGTTCGTGGAGCTGCTGAGCGAAATCCGCGTCACGGACTTGCTTCAGGATGTCCGCGTAACCGGCTTCATCAACCTTGAAGGCCTTGTCACAGTGGGGACAGATGATCTCGTGCATGGTTCCTGGCCGGATCGTGGCGCTGCTGTTGTCATTGAAAAGGGACGGACCGGCAGAATCGGACCCCAGGAGAACAAAATTAGAACGAGCGAACTTGGAACGTCAAGTCAAGCCCAGCAAGTTCTGGGCGCTTTGCTTGGACTATCCCCCGCTTTCATGAACGCCATAGGTCGGCCCAGATCACGACATTCGCTTTGATGACCACCAGTGCTCATGTCAATCAGAGTGTCCATTCCGAATCGTCCTTGCGGCAGGGCGGTATTGATCCCGACTGTGTTCGCGTCGCTGCTTTGCGCCGCGCTAAAACACGACACGGCCACGCTCCCCTCCGGCCAGCGCATCCAGATCGACCTTCGCCTGGCGGCACGAGCATCGACAATAAGTACGCCTCGATCGCGCGGATCGTCGCGCAGCGCCGCGATGCTCATGCGCTATTTCGAGCATATCGCGGCCGCGCCTGCTACGTTCAAAGTAGCTTTCGAGTCATTCTGCCGCAGTTGTCCCGCCGCCTGCGGGCGCCGTGCTTCTTCCGGACGGACTAACCTCCAATCCAGCCCCTCGAAAAAGGCCGCGAACATCGCCCGCGACATCCGCATCACGCCGTCCGCAATCGTTGGCCTCGGTTCGATCGGAACACGAAGGCCGCGCCGAGGAACGGGTCGAGACGAAGCATCTCCTGCACCTCCGTCGCAAGCCCATCATGGCCGCCGCGGAAGTCGATCGGCCGCGTTGCAAATCCGCACCAGCCGCGATCATCGTGACGCTCGCACCGCACGGATTACCCGGGACAGCTGCTCGGCATCAATGGCCATATCCGTCCGCAGCACGACATCGCCGATCGCGATCTCAAGCTTGATCGCCGGAACCTGACGCTCCTCCAACGCACCTTCCACGACCAGCGGCGCGAATGTCGGCTGCGACGCTTCGCACGGCGGCAACATGTCTCGCTGTCGCAACCCCCTCGCCAATCGTAGATCTGCCAGCGCGTCGCTCCGTGCTTGCGCGCCACCTCGGACACCTGAGCACCGGGCAACAGACTCTCGGCGACGATCCGAGCTCTCTCTGTCGCGCGGCGATCAGGGTGGATGGCGCCACCACCGTGCATTCGTGGCCGAGCGATTGGATCAGACGATAAAGGCCATGGCCCGTCGGGCCGGCCTCGTAACAGAAGTGGATGCGATTAAACCGGCTGGCGAATCCACACTATAATACAATACGGCGCACGTTAACGTCCGAAGCATCGACTTCACCGAAGAAGCGAACCCCTCCCTCCCAGCCTGCCTCCGCAATCGCGACGGCATTTCTCAGTTTGGCGACACGATTCCAACAAATGCTTCCCTATAATCCGCCACGGCGCCTCGGCTCGGACCTAAGCAACCTCGGACACGCAGTGTAGGGCGAACGACCCCACCGGCAGAGACGGACATGCGGTCTTACAATCAATTCCTGCCATGACGATGAGATCAATCTATTCCTTTACCGCTTGGAGCGATGAGGCCGGCTTCGACCAGCAGTTTTCCCCGAGAGAGTTCCATCACCCATGTCGTGAGCCTGACTACCATCTCGGGATATATACTCCTGCGAACGTTTAGCATGGCGCCTTGCGCCGCCTAGTGCAAGGCGCACTGGCCCGGCACTCGCGACGTTCTGACCACAACGTTCTGCGTAAGCGGCCCCCCTAGTGTCGGCACGCCCCCGGGTAACTGTTGCAAACATACTGGCCAAATGGATATGGAGCAAGATCTTCACATCCATTAGGGTCGCCGACGCAAGGACTTGATGGTCCGGCTCCGAGTGCATCGGCGTTGAGATGCTGTCTTGCGACGTAGACGAAAGACGTCGCCGCCAGCGCGAGGGCGAGGACGATCGCCGATATAATCCAAACGTTCTTCATTCCAGCCGTAACTTCCTTAGGTTGACTCGGTGACGCTTAGCCAAATGGTAACAACGCGGAGCTCAACTCGAGCGCAATTGAGCTTTCATTTCTTGGCTGCTCCACACCTCGGCCTTTGTGATGGCGAGGCTCTTCGCGTCTCCGGCTTGCGACCAGTCAGCGGCAGTCGACTCCGAACGGGTAAGTCGAGCTGCAAACCACGTTCTCATCTGCTCCGGTCAGCAAATCTCTTGAGATCGCGCCGATCACGATCTCTGTTGCGCTTCTTTGCTGACGCCCCGGGTGGCCGATGCCGAACGGCAGCTCGGCCCCTCGACGGCGGCTATTGCCCTTACCAAAGGAACTTCGCGCCGTCTGGCAGCTCGCAGACAAATTCACCCTGGATCACGGCTTCGGCCGCGCCAGCAACCAACTTTGAGGCCTTTACCTTGAGCTTGCCTTCGCGGTTAAGGCTGTGGCGGATGTATTCGGTAACAGGGTGTCCTGAGTCGTCCAAGGTTTGATGCACATTGGCGAAGCTGATTCCGTTCTGCGCGCTAACCCTGAAGGCGCTGATAATCAGACCACCTTGCATGGCTGGTCCGGGCTGACCGCCATCAACGGTTGTGCAACGATCGAGATCTAGTATTAGCGTTACTACCTTGCCGGCCCGCAGGGCACTTAGCACGTCTACATATTTTGCAGAAGGCTCGCCGGCCTTCGCTGTCGTGCTTACGCTTGCCACTAAAAGCAAGGAAGACAGTCTCGTTAGACATGTGATATTGAGCCGCATATGCTCTTCTCCAATACAAGACTCACATACGTAGCAGTACCCGTCTCGTCTCGTGCTCGGAGACTTTGGCGGGCACCGAACGTCAGGCGAACGTCGCCGTTGCGATAAACAGCATGCGCTACTACCGTACGCAAGTGGTTGCGAACGCAAACCTAACGTCACAATCTCGTATGTAAGGTACGCATACGACGAAGCTTTCAATTACCCACATTTCCAGCCGCTGCAATTTCGGCACCGAGTTTGATATCTGTGAGTCTCGAGAGACAGCGCCAGATGACAACATTTCCCGGTGGCGGATCGGCTGCCCGGGCCAAGTAGCCCCCTAATCGTGCAAGTTTGGTAAGATAAAATGCAAGGGTTCCAGGCCGACATCGTCGATGGCTGGCGCCGCTGATGAGTTGATCGAGCAATGCGATCTCGGTGTCTGTCAGTGCGAGCTTCGGTGACGCGTTTGGGGCGAGGCGATTGAGCATGGTGAGCCAGAGGACGCGCCAGCTGAGAATGCAGAAGACTGCCATTAGATTGGCAAGTCGCTCCGCGGTCCGGAGTTTTGAGTCTTCCGCCTTACAACCCGATTTCAGGATCTTGTGGAACGCCTCGATTTTCCACCGCATGGCGTACCAGTTGATCTTCTCGATTGCCTCCGAGCGCCTGCGGACGGCTAGGTCCGTGATGAGCTTCCACTCAATCGGTTTACGGCCCTTTGGCGTACCGCGCTCAGTGGCATGGATTATAGTAAGGTCGAGGGCTGGATAATGTTTCTGCTTCCCGATGGGAGGCAAGACCGCGATCCGCTTGAACTTGATTTCCAGCGCGGCCTTCGTCGTCTCGCCCTTGTCGTTGCGCACGTCGATGTAATGCAAGCCTTTGACGCTGGTCTCTTCCATCTCGGTTGCAATCGTATGACCGCCATCGCCTGCCAGCCGATCGACGCAGGCGCGGACAAGGAAGTGAGCGCCAAGCTCTTGCGTCAGGCAATACAATTCGTCGATGTCGCTTTCACGGTCACCGATATGAATGCAACGCTCCGGCTGTCGGAGCCGCTCGATCGATTGCCTGAGATTGTCGAGCCAGCGAACGCTCTCCTTCTTCTCGATCGGAACGCGGGTCGGGTTGATCTTCTTCTTGAGCTGCGCCCTGCCTTTGAACTTTTTTCGTGTCCAGAACTTCACCGCCGCCAATCCCAGCGGCAAGCCTCGACAGTCACAGCGAGACTGGAATGCATCAGCATTCCGCAGACCGTGTGATGGCGCCAACGACCGTCCTTGTTCCGACCGCTGTTGACGCTCTTGGTTAGGCCAATGGCGCTCGTGTTCGCGCGTTGATAGGAGAATTCCGTCGTGTCCTGAATGAGGAGAATTGGGCCTGTACAATCATCGTAACGTGCGCGTGTGGCGGCGAAGTGGCCGCTGAGGATGTCGGCTTCCTCCACGCGCTCGTTGGCGAAGAAGCGGTAGGCCGCCTTCGTGTTCGCCCAGTCCTGACGCGCGAACGGTATGCTCCCGCCCATACCGTCACCAATTTGCTTCAACAGCTCGCCAAATCGTTGACCAAGACGAGCATCCTTGAAAGCTGTCTTGTCGATCTCGCGCTCCGTCCAGTGTTCGACGGCGCTTTCATCACCATCATCCTGGCGACCATCCGGGCCGGCCGACCAACGAGATGTCGTTCCACTTGAACACATCAAGGCACCTCGCCGTCGCGATTCAGGTGCTCGACAATGAATCACAAGCGATTCATCCGATTCAAGATTTTTCGATCAGGGCTACCGCAATCGAATAAAGCATTCGTGGGTAATTGAAAGACGACGAAGGTCGCCTGATTGACGCATGCGCGCGGGGGCCGGGTAGCGCTATGATAGCGCTGCGTGAAGGTTAGGCAGCTTGCTGATCGGTAGGTTCGTCGGCTTGGCGCGGGAGCTTCCATTCCCAGGGCAGCAGTTCGTGCAGACGCGAAGCGGGAAGATCGACGATCCGGGCGAGGACGTCGGCAAGCCCGGCTTTGGGATCGACATCGTTAAGACGACAGGTAGTGATCATCGTCAGCATGATGGCGGCGCGTTCGGCGCCGCGCAGGCTGCCGGCGAAGGTTCAATTGCGCCTTCCCAAGGCGATGCCGCAGCGCTCTTTCGGCGGCATTGTTGCTGAGGCAGATCCTGCCATCGTCGAGGAAGCGCGCAAAGTCGGCCCAGCGCCTGAGCATGTAATTCATAGGCTTCAGGACCTCGGAAGAGCGCGAGAGGGTTTCTCGCTCGCGCAGCAGCCAGGCGTGCATGTCGTCGAGCAGCAGCTTGCTTCGCGGTGTGCGCCGCTTGAACTTCTCCCTTGGCATCACAACGACTGGTTCCTGCAGTTCTCTACAAGAGCCTGTATCCAGATCGCGTCCCCTAAACGCCGGTCGCCATCCGCGCAGTAATCCAGGCGTCTCACGGATTGATCTCAGGGATGGCACGCGCCCCTGATTTTGGCGACGCCTTAGTAATTTTCGACGCGTCATCGGAAGATTTGCTTTCGCTCGCCTTCTGGATACGTACCTGCCCCGTAAACCCGGGACTTTTGCAACACTTGCTGATGACCGCGCCTTTTAAACGAAGCCACAGTGTCGTGGTTTTGCACCTGCGCCTGGAACACCGATGCAGGAGGGCCGTCCTCCATCTCTCATAAAGCTGTACGCATCAAATTCGGATATTCACCTCCTTCATGCTCTGCAGCACACCGTGCCAGATCACCTTTCACAAGATCGCTTCGGCGACCACGGAAGACGAACAGGTGACCGCTGAGCGGGTCCTTGCGCAGCACCTCCTGCACTTGGCGCGCCAAGGACGGAAAGCCTCGGCGCATATCCGTGTGGCCGGTCGCCAGCCACACTCGCGCACCCGCCGGAACCGGAATCATCGGCGCACCAAAGCATCGAGAACACGACGCAGCGCGTCTCCATCACCATCCCTGGAATGCGCACTCCATCAACCTCGCCATCGATCCGGATGCGGGGTCCGGTACCAAGATCAATCTCGATGATGCCTTGGCTCTTCCGTCGACGCCCCGATGTCGTCGCCAAAGGGGCTTCGGCAACCTCCCGCGGCGGCACAGACGGCCGACTCTCGACCGGCACGAACGGCCGCTATACTCGCTTCACCGTGCTTACAAAGCTCTTTGCGCCACCGGAACAGCTGGCTCACATGAAGGCCGGCCGTGCGAGCCACCTCGGAAACATTGGCTCCGGGCTCGAGCGATGCTGCAACTAGCCGTTCCTTCTCATCCCGCGACCACCGGCGCCGCCGCTCGACCGATGTGATCACCTCCGCCCTCGAAATCGTCATAGCGCTTCTCCTAGGATTACCCCTAGGACCTGCAGCGTTCGCCTCCGTCAAACAAGGCGGCCCTCAACGGAGGAATACTATGTAAGTGTTACGAGCGGCACACACTTTGCAATATCGTTCGGCACTATCAATCCGGCGAAAGGCGAAGGGCAGCACGCGCACTAAACGACGAGGTCGATGATCTTCTATGTCAGCGCCAGGGGACTTACCTAATTCCGCATTGAAGATTAGCCTCTGCATCCGCGCTCGTGCTTGACGCGAGACGATTCATGATCCCGTAAGTCGAGTAACGATACGGAGGTCAGCCGTCGTGCTCTCTTGATCCCTAAATTGCATCCTCTCGACACGACGCCCCACTAGACGCGGCAAGCTCAGAAGCGTGACATTGAGGACACTTGGCGCCACATCGCTCACCTCGTCCACGACATCCAGCCTCGCGAATGCACCTGAATGCATTTCGACAACGCTTGCGAACACCCAAGTGGTCCGGACATAAAGCGCTATGTGACAAACAGAAAGCCGGCCTTAGCGGCTGGTTTCTTGAAGGCGACTAACCAATTTGCATCCAGATTGCTTGTTCTTAGGGTCGCCAGCCCCGATGCTATCCGTTTCCGTTCGGAAGTCTAAAGCCTGGCGCATCTTGACATGGGCACAGCGGACCTTGACGGCTTGATTAGACGAACGGCCACGGCGCTGGCCCCAAGCGCACTTGCGCGGGCCCACAAAAATGTTGGCCAAACCGTCTTCTCCCGCCTATTGCAAGGAGAATACAGCATATCAGTCCACTCGCCTGCTGCGCGCATTCAGCGTCATTAAAATCGGCCTTTGTGAACTTCAGCGCTTGGGCTCCGCCCCTTGCACGACGAACCCGCCCGGCTGCGACATGGCGACGAGGCGCGCCGCCGGCGGAGGAGCTGGCTAGTGACCTATTGTGGGTACCTTGGCTGATAGGCCTCGATCCGATCGAGGCAAGTTGAGAAAGCAGTGCCGCATCTGCGACTTCGCGACATCGCCAAGCCGCCAGCTTTCGCGGATAATGTCGAGGAGGTCTCCATCTTGACAGCGTCGGTCCATTTGCTGGCGCCCCCTTGCGCGAGGCCGTCGGCCGACCATTCTATGGCTCCCTTGGCGCCGACCGTTGGACGGACAATAGCGGCACGTGCCAAGTCAAGCGGCTGGCGTCCAACGCTCGGCTACCCCTCCTGTGCAACTCGAGCTGTCTGCACGCGTACACATCTTAGAAACGTTGCCAGCTACCTTCCCAAAGGCAGCTACCAATCCCGAGAAGCTCCGGGGTATCGCCGATATAGGAAACGTGAATCAAATTCTGGCCCGAATGAGCGAGCCAATTCAACAAAGGAATTGGACTTCAGTTGGTCGGAGGCATCTAGGCGGTTTGCCTTGAGCAGATCGACAAGACCGAATTAATCTCCATGGCGCTGCCTAAAATTACGGCGAGCGTCAAGGCTTGCAGGTAGACAGCGAGCTATACGGAGAGCAGAAGGGGCGCTGTGGACGAGAACGTTAGGACAGCCACCAGCCTTACAATCGGATGGCTCGAGCACATGACAAACCTGAGGAGAGCGATCCGGATCGAACCGCCGGCACGCTCTCGCGATTGGCTCACACTAGCCCGTCCACCCTCTTCCTCTCCATCAGAAGGAGCCGCTCAAAAGGCTTTCGCCCGGCCCTTTCCGGAACGACACACGGCCTCCTCAAAATCCCTGAGACTCAGCAATGCCCCGCGGCCATCCGTCCACCGTTTGGTTTTGCACTCCTCTGCCACTCGCCGCGGCAATCCAGATTGTAGCATTGCCGCCAACGAGGAGGACCGCTAAAAGCACGATACGCCATTGATTTACTATGTGAGCGTACGATTTCTACCATGTAAGAGAACTATACGAAGGTTTGTAATGCGCCTTTTTTTTTGGCTATGCTGATTTCGGCGGCCGACGTAGAAAGCGCTCAGGAGCGCTTGTCCGGCGGCTCGAACAAATTCCTGCATTTTAATCATCCCGCCAGAAGGGCCGGACGGATACAAGCATGTTTAATTGGCTCATCGCGTTTGGACGTTCATCGGCGCAATTTATTTTGGCTAGCATTACGCTCGCGGCATTGACGCTAGCTTCCTTGTATCTTCATAGCCCTTTCGCAGCCACAGCGCTTGTCTATTTGGTCGTGATTTTGGTGTTTTCGCTGATTGGCACTTTCGTCGCATCGTTGGCGCTTTCCATAGTCGCCGTCAGCGCTTTAATTTACGTCCTCACGTTCAATCCCCAGATCGACGCCCCTCACGAGCTTTTGGTGATTATCGCTTTCCTTACTGCGTCCATCATCGGAACGCGCCTGATCGCAAAACTCCGCTACGAAAAGGAAGCAGCGCGTGAGGTCGCCGCCGAGCTAAGGCACAGCGCGGACGATCTGCGCAACCGAGAGAAACTCTGGCGCGAGATCTTTGAGCATAACCCGGCCATGTACTTCATGGTCAATGAAACCGGAACCGTCCTGAACGTCAATAGTTTCGGCGCGATCCACCTCGGCTATACGCCCGCGGAACTGATCGGCCAATCGGTGTTCAGAGTCTTTCTGAAAGACGATCGCGAGGTCGTTCGCAAATCCATCGAGCGATGCCTTACATATATCGGCCAATCGCGTACATGGGAAATCCAGAAAGTCCGTAGGAACGGCTCGGTGCTGTGGGTGCGCGAGACTGCCAAGGCGATCTTGTGGGCCGACGATAAGCCCATCGTCCTCATTGCCTGCGAAGATATCACCGAACAGAAGCGGACGGTTCTTGCTCTTCAGCGGAGCGAAGCGCATTTGGCTCAGGCGCAAGAATTGAGCCACACAGGCAGCTTTGGCTGGAACGTGGCCACCGGCGAGGTCTTTTGGTCGAAGGAAAGCTTTCGGATATTCCAGTATGATCCAGAGACCAAAGTAACGGCGCAACACGTCATTGACCGCACTCACCCAGAAGACAAGACTTCTGTCCAAGACACTTTGAATCGGGCCCTTCGAGGCGAGCATTTCGAGCACGAATACCGATTGCTGATGCCCGACGGCTCGATAAAGTACATTCACGCGGTGGCACGTGCTACGAGAACCGCGTCCGGGAATATCGAGTTTGTCGGGGCGGCCACGGACGTCACGACAGCAAAGCAGACGGAACAACAACTGCGCCGTAGCGAGGCCTATCTGGTCGACGCGCAGCAGCTCAGTCGCACGAGCACCTGGTCGTGGGACTGCAACCGTCGCTGTTTTGCTTATCGCTCCGCCGAAGTCAGTCGTCTATTTGGCTTTGACCCGGATGAGCCGGTGACCATTGAGGCCATCCGATCGCGGATTCATCCAGACGACTTGCCGCGGCAACAGGAAATCCAACGTCAGGCCATTGAACAAAAAACAGGGAATTTTGAATACGATTTCCGAATCTGTCTTCCCGACGGCGCGATACGACACATACATGCTGTTGCGCACGCCGTGCTGGCAAGCGATGGCTCAACTGTCGAACTCGTCGGAACGCACATGGATGTCACTGAGCAGCACGCAGCCAAACAACAATTGGAAGACACTCTTGCTGCGCTACGCGAGAGCGAGCAGCGCTTTCGTGACTACGCCGCAACTGCTTCTGACTGGTTATGGGAGACCGGGCCGGATCACCGGTACACCTTGTCGGAGCACACCAACGCTACGGACCTCTTGGCAAGAGCGGTCATCGGCCTGCGTTGCTGGGAGATTGCGAGCGACGTTGAAGAAGAGCCCGAGAAGTGGCGGCAGCATGAAATAACGCTAAATGCCCATCTTCCATTTCGCGATCTGGTCTATCGTACCGTGGGGAGGACCAGGTCACCAATCTACTTCCAGAGCAGCGGCAGGCCCTTATTTGATGTAAGCGGCCATTTTCTCGGCTACCGAGGCGTGGCCACTGATATCACGGCGAAAGTTCGCGCCGATCAGGCTGAACAAGGACTGCGAAAGGCACAGGCGGATCTTGCGCATGTGACGCGCCTGACGGCGCTGGGGGAACTAACAGCCTCTATCGCCCACGAAGTGAACCAACCGCTCACGGCCATAATCAGCAACGCCGATGCGTGCCTTGGCTGGCTACGTCGCGAAGCTCCCGACATTTCCGCCGTGCACAGATCCGTAGAGTGGATCATTGATGACGCTATGCGCGCAAGCGAAGTGATTCGCAGGGTCCGCACACTCGCGAGGAACGGTGATATCGAGATGGTAGCGCTAGACATTAATGAGGTTGTGAACGACTCTATCGCGCTGGTAACGCGTGAGCTGATTAACCACCAAGTGACCTTGCGAACTGAGCTAGCACCATCACTTCCCAAAATTCTCGGTGACCGGGTTCAGCTGCAACAAGTAATCATCAATCTGGTGATGAACGGAGTAGAGGCCATGCAAGCTGTTGACGACAGAGCGCGCGAACTGATGATTCAGTCATCCAGAGACAATGAGAGCCGCGTGCAGCTCTCCGTGACTGATAGCGGCGTCGGCATCGCTGAGGGTGATAGGATCCGAGTCTTAGATCCGTTCTTCACCACCAAATCTACCGGCCTTGGAATGGGTCTGTCGATCTGCCGCTCGATCGTAGAAGCTCACGGAGGCCGCCTGTCGATCGTCCAGAAGCAAGAGCCGGGCGCATCCTTTCAATTTGTCCTGCCAGTCGTGTCATGATTGGAATTTGACTAGCCGTGTGAAATCGGGTCGACAAGTACGATCGTGCTTATTGTCGAAAGCTAAACGGCTCGATGCCTCGACGAAACTTTCGCTCGGCATATCTGGATATCGCCGCATTCGGATCGGCTCACGGAATGCTGCAGGGCACACCTTCGGGTCGCATGGCCATCGGGTTCTTGACACCGACTGCTGGGACCGTGAGTTTGTATCTAACCTGGCGAAGTTGAATGTTCACCCCGCATGAACCTCAAACTGAGGAAGGCGAAGCGTTCGATCGGATCGCAACAGAATCGAAGCTGAGCAGACGATCACGACGCCTCGCTGGCAAGCAGCTTTGGCACTGGGCACCACCGGCTCCGATTCAGGGCGCTTTCGCGTGCTTCCCGCTCGACGGCCCGAATGCCGCTTCCGTCCGCAGAAGGATGCACGAGCTGAGCAGCAGACCACTCGTTAGATAGCGAAGCGCTGGCGATTAGCCGCAGTCTCAAGAGCTAACGCTGCGGGTTCCCTAGTCACACCGCCGGCGCCTTCAGGGCCTTGAGTGACGGCCTTAACCGCTTTCCGGCCAGATTCGCCACAAATTCCATCGGTACTTTTTGAAGGGGTCGATCCCTTTCGGGGTGTCAGCCCTAAGAAGCTGAGTTCCTTCAGCAAGCGCGTCGTGCCGCTTCGGCTTGACCGTACAAGCTGATCAGCTTGGACTTGCACGCGTTGCTGTACGAAATCCCCGGCGCCGCGATACGATTATTACGGCTCCTCGATCTGGCCGAAGCGGAAAGAGGACGAGACGTTCGAGGCCCCCTCCTTCAAAGCGTTGAGCCGATGGGACGTCCTGGGCCATAGCGGAACACATTGACGCACAATCGAGCGCCGGCACCCAACCTGCGCGTCAACAGCGACGCCCGATGCTCGCGGTTCTGTTTTTCGACGCGGCAAGCCAACGCATAAGAGCGTTGCTGCTTCCGCTTATTCATCGGCTCGCGGCGAGCTAGGCGCTGACTCTCCGCGCCGCTACGTGCATTCCCTTTGCAACCTATTCGCGGCTTGGATGAACACTATCAAGAAAATTGATTTTTCGATCCTACCTGAAGCCTCGTAAGTCGTATCCGTTCTTTACAAGGAGGACGCAGCTACTCGTGCGGTTCGATTTTCTCTTCAGTCAAATGCTCGACAATTGCAGCTGCTCGACCAGGCGGGGGGATCATCGTAGCTCCGTGCCGACAGTGATGCGCTCAGGCCTCGACACAATCGCACTATAGGCGACCACAATGCGAATCCTACTGGTCGATCAGGACGCCGCCTTCGTGCGAGCCGCCAAGAAAACCCTGTTCGTTCGCGGTTTTGCCGTGGACCTCATCTCTACTCTTGACGAAGCGGAGACCGCGCTGAGTTGTGCCAGCTATCACATTCTCTTGCTCGAGTTGGCTCTGCCGGACGGAAATGGATTGGACTGGTTGAAACAGTTGAGACGTGAAGGATATTCAATGCCTGCCATGATGATGAGCAGCCTGAGCGATCTTGAGACCAGGATCGCGATATTCAATGGTGGCGCCGACGATTTTCTTCCTAAGCCGGTGTCTATCGATGAGCTTATTGCTCGAATGCGCGCCATTTTGCGACGATCGACGCAATTGACGGCACCCGTGATCACCTTCGGGAACTTACATTTCGATCCTATTGGCCGGCAAGTCTCAGTTGACGGTCGGCCACTCAGAATTGCGCGCCGCGAAGTCTGCATTCTCGAACATCTGCTCAGCCGAGCAGGCCGCACCGTGCCGCGAGCGTTGCTAGAGGAAAGCCTCTATGCGTTTGACGATGAAGTCTCGACCAATGCCTTAGAAGTCGGGATCTATCGATTGCGCACACATTTGAGCAAGTCCGGCACAACGCTACGAATCAAAACCGCGCGCGGCGTCGGCTACGCGCTTGAACTGAAGAACGATCCGCTGCCTTGCCGCCACACTTGAAAACGACGCTCAGTTGAAGTTCCCCCTTGATGTTCGCAGCTGCCGATGGCCGACGGCGGTCACCTCAGCTATTCGCTCGCGCCTTCTGTATGTCGTTTGCTCGCTTCCTCTCGTGCTGCCGCCCACTACCGCAGCTCAGATAAAGCGCGACCCTAATCAGGCGTCGCCACGGTCAACAACTGACAGCCTTAGCGGGGTCTTGAATCTTTCCTCCTCTCAGGGCCAGACGATTCATCTTCCGGCGCCGGCGGCCAGCATATTCGTTGCCGACCCAACGATAGCCGACTACCAGGCCCCATCGAATACAACCATCTTCGTCTTTGGAAAACAGTCGGGACGGACCAGCCTATTTGCTTTGAACGACAATGGAGAAGCGTTAGCCGAGTTACGTGTTGTCGTTACCCAGCCTATCGAGGATTTGCGTGCTGCACTAAAGGCTGAGCTCGGGGACCATCCGATCCAAGTCACCTATACGCCACGCGGCGCAATTCTGAGAGGGACAGCACCAAGTGTCGACGTCGTTGAGCGCGCCAAGAAGATTACCGAGCAATTTCTGGGCGCGGGCGCGCTGGTCGTCAACAACATCCAAGTGGCCGGCTCATTGCAAGTGACGCTTAGCGTGCGCGTGGCGGAAGTCTCGCGCAGCGCCGTGAAGGAGCTTGGCATCAACCTCTCTGCATCGGGCCAAAACGGAGCGGTCATTTTCGGGTTTAGCAGTGGCAAGCCTGGCGGTTCCGGTGCGAGCCGGGGTGGCGGCACGGCAAGTGTCGGAGTCGGCGTTGGCAGCACGAACATCAGTGCTGTACTTGACGCCCTCGCCAACGAGCATCTCGCGTCGGTATTGGCGGAGCCAACTCTTACCGCGATGTCCGGCGAATCAGCAAGCTTCCTGGCAGGCGGCGAATTTCCAATTCCGGTCATGCAGGACAATCGTCAACTCTCAGTTCAATTCCGTCAATTCGGAATCAGTCTGGAGTTCGTTCCGACCGTTCTCAGCAACAATCAGATCAATATCCACGTCAAGCCTGAAGTCAGTGAGTTATCCAAAGAAGGTGAAGTCAATATCAACGGAATGTCTCTGCCTGGCCTCTCCACGCGACGTGCCAGTACTGTTGTCGAGCTTGCCAGCGGTCAGAGCTTTGCAATCGGCGGGCTCATAAGACGCAATTTCAACACCGACATCAGCACGTTTCCCGGGTTAGGCGATGTCCCGATCCTTGGTGCACTGTTTCGGTCCTCCTCATTTCAGAAGCAGGAGACGGAGCTTGTCATCGTCGTTACCCCTTACATCGTGCGGCCAGCATCATCTGCCGCCAAGATAAGCGCGCCGACTGACCGCCTCCGGCCGCCATCAGACGGGGGGCGCATTTTAACGAATACGTTGGCGCGTCCCCCGCGAAGCCGCGAGGCTCCCGCACCGAACCAGACGCGACCGGCGGAGCCGGCTTTGTTATCGAATGAGGACCGCTAATGACCTTGCGAAACCTGGGCCACTTGATTGCCGTAGCGGCAACCGTAGGCGGATGCACACATAATGCTGCGATCTATTCTGAGCCGACTGATCAAGCGATTCAAGTGGAGCAGAAGACCAGTATCTTGCGACTACAGAGCCTTCGTCGCGCCGAGAGGTATGGTCTGCGTAATTTCATTGCGAACGCCAGCCGCGGTCGGCGGGATGCACTCCATCTGGACGTCAGTGGTTCGCCCCGGCTCATTACGCAGGTGGCTCATGAGGCCCGCGAGATGGGCGTTCCCGCCTATAATATTCGCCGGTCCGCTTCCCCCGTAGATCTGCCCAGCCATTTCGGTGTCCAAATCGAGGCGATCATTTACGAAGCACGTCCTCCGCTCTGTCCATCCCTTTCAATCATCGGCCCTTCAGTAGACGACAATTCTTTCAATCCAACGCTCGGCTGTTCGATCCGCAATAACCTCGCGGTCACGGTCAACGATCCCGGCGACTTGCTCGAGAACAGAGCTATCTTGCCAACCAGTGGTGACCGTGCGGTGCTTCCGCTTACCGCACGGGGAGGTCTCGCCGCAGGCAACAAGAGCCACTTGGAAAGTGACACTCATAATCGCATTGCGTCAGAAGCCCAATGAGCACTCTCAATGGCTGAGCGGCAAGAGCATTGGCGATACTCTGGCGGCCAACTTCCGCAGACGCCACGATCTGCTTCCGCCTTTCCAGACGACGTGACTTACAGATCAAGTAGCGACTGGACGTCTTTGACTAACACGCCCGAATGCATCGCATTGCCGCGCCAAGCTAGACCAGGCCAGCGGCAAAGACTGCCTTTGCAACCCCCTCGAAACAGTCCTTCGGAACGGCCTTGCCCATTATTCCCTTTCGGATCAGCTGACGCGCCAAAGCAGGTTCCTGAATAATGCTCAGATGCAGCGCCCTCGCCTGATCAAACAACTGTGAAGCAAGTTCGTCCTCACCGCGGCATACCAAAACCGGCACTCCGGTCTGTCCACGAACGTAGCGCAGTCCAACTAACATCGCGGGGCCCGTCAGTATCAATGTGGCCCGATTGACTCCGAGCGGCGGCTCACTCGCCGATTCCCGACGAAGCCGGCGGTGTTCGCCCTTTACATGTGGGTTGCCTTCCTGCTCCTTAGACTCGCGCTTCGCTTCACTCTCCGTCATGCGCATGTCACGCAAGAATAGCCAGCGCTGAATTAGCAGGTCGGTCAAGCCGCCGATCAGAAACGCCCCAGCAGCAATTTCAATTAAGAATTTGACCTCTTTGAATACAAAGCTGAAACAACCCAAACCGCAGACAGGCAGGTACACCAGCGCCTTCCAACTTGCGAGTGAGGTGAAAAACAGCGTTACGCCGAGAAGGAACACTTTGATCAACGACTTACCAAGCTCGACAAGCGACTTCTGAGAGACAATCCGTTTGAGCCCTTTGATTGGATCCAATTTCTTAAGGCTTGGTTTCAGCGGCTCCACGGAGAACGTCAGCCCACCAGCAGCCAAGACACTGGCTAGAATGCCTGCAGCCACGGCCGCTCCAATGATTGGGGCAACGCTCGTCAACGAAAGTTCGATCAATCCGACCAGTGCCTGCTGGACCGCACTGTTGAAGGGCTGCCCCTGCAGCTTGTCGACGAGCCGCACCCCCTCACGCCATACGCCCTCGATCGCGCCCGCTCGGAAACATAGACAGCCGAATGCGGCGCAAATGCTAAGCGCGCTCACAAAATCGGCGCTGCGCGGGATCTGTCCCTTCTTACGCGCCTGCCGTAGCTTCTTGGGAGTTGGCGGACGCTTCTTCTCTTCGCTCGAGTCGCTCATTTTAGGAACTTCCCGAGCCACTCCAGCACTCCGTAGGACTGGATAATCTCCGTTCCCATGTATTCCATGAGGAAGACGGTGTAACTCACCATGATGATGCCAAAGGCGGCGTTCTTGATGGTGGGGGAGAGGTCGTTCAGCTTAATTTGCGGCGCAAACCGCCCTAGCAACATGAGGGATATCTCAATCAGGAGCAGCAGAGCCAGCACGGGTCCGGAAAATAGCAGGGCCGTGTGCATGATATGATCGAGAAGCGCTACAACTTCCATTGCCCCTTGCATTGTCAGAGGAGGTAGTAGCCGGTACACGGGCCAGATCAGATAGCTGCCATACAGGCACCGAACCATCGTCTGTAGACCTCCAGACGCAACGAAAATAGTAACCCCAGCAGTTCCGAGAAAGAGACCCGTGGCGGAGGCCTGGCTGCGCGTCGCAGGATCGTCCAACTGGCTTGAAACGCTCCGTTGCGTGTCAATGATGTCGCCAACTGCCTGGATGCTCCATAGCGGTATACTTAGGAACATCCCGAACAGCAGGCCGACGAATATCTCTTTGAGACCGAGGAACGCGACCGCGGCCAGACGGGTGGCCGGATCTAGAGTCTGCAGACCGGCCTTGACATGCGCAAGGCATGGCAGTCCAATCACGATCGTCAAGCTTGTGCGGATCATCCCGCTAATCTGCGGCCGCGTGAATACGGGAAGCACCAACATAATGCCTAAGGCCCGCGCAGCGCTAAGGCCCGCTGCAACGACGAACTCGACAGCACTCTGAATTAGAGCTTGCGCCTCGGTGGGTGACAAAGCATGCATTCGCGGCGCTCGTTGTTCGCCTCAGCTAATCTAACCGGTTCCGCTCGCCGTGCCTTAATGTTTGACGCCAAGGCCGCAAATAGTCGGCGGTGTTCGTTCTAATAGCGCTCAACGAGAGCACCAGCCGCACTGCGAGCCCGCAGGGTAGGCCGTCGATCCCCATACTCTCATGCTCGCTCGACAAACTGGCCAGCCACTTTGGTAATTCACCGGTGATGTCGATGGGCGGTTTTGTCCTCACAAACTCGGCCTTCGGTTCCTCACTAATACCTCGATGTGAGAGAGGGGAACTCCGTGAAGATATGTTTGGCCTGTTCGATAAGCGGCGCACTCAGCACCCGAGAAAACAGAACGAGCACGGCGACGACGACGAGGAGCCTCACGGTTAGGGGCAAGGTTTGATCCTGGAGCTGCGTTGCCGCCTGTATTATGCCAACACCCAAGCCGGCCACGAGAGCTGCTAGGAGCGGTGGCAGAACCCACATCATGAAGAGGACGAGCGATCGGGTCAAATGCGTGAGGATGCTGGTCTCGTCCATATTAACCTCCGGCCGTGGCGTAACTTAACACCAACCCGTGCATGAGCCGCGACCATCCGTCGATCGTGACGAACAGAAAGAGCTTAAAAGGAACAGATATCATTGTGGGCGATACCATTGACATGCCCATGGCCATCAGAATCGTCGTTACAATCAGATCAATCGTGATGAATGGAAGATAGAGAAGGAAGCCGATTTCAAAGGCACGCTTTAATTCCGAGATCAGAAAGGACGGTACAAGAATCGCAAAATCATCCGCTGTAGCGTTTGCCCGCATCTCCTCTGACCAAACATGTTCTGTGGATGACAGGAAGAACGTGCGCTGCTCCTCACTGCTGAACTTTTTCAGGTGAGCGCGCAGCGGCTCGCTTCCCTCCTTAGCGGCTGTCGCCCAGTCATCGAGCGTTTGGTAGTGAAGTTGCGGGGCGGTAACGTGGTTGTAGATCTGCTCCAGCACTGGAGCACCAATGAAGACCGTAAGGATCAATGCAGCGCCATACAGAACGATGTTCGGGGGTATGGATTGGGTTCCGAGCGCGTTGCGCACGAGGAAGAGAACGACGGAAACTTTTATGAATGCCGTCGTCGTGACAACTGCGAACGCCAGCAGACCGAGACCGACCGTCGCTGCAAGAAGTGCAGGAATGCCTGGCTGAATGTCAGTCATTGACCGCCAACCCACCACGTAGCCTGATGGCCAGTTCCTCCCCGACACGCACGATGTCGCCGTGGCCGATCAATCGACCATTGGCAACAATGTCAACCGGACGGTCAACGGGACGGCCAAGTTCAAAGACATGCCCTTCGTTGACGCTCCTCAACGTACCCAGCGGGATAGGCCAACGGCCGCATTCGAACACGAGCGTAATCTCAATGCTGTCGATGTCGGTTTCCGAGGGCAGGGTCGATGGCTGGGTTTGGGGTCGTGTTGTCATATATGCACTCTTGAGAGGGTGGGGTTGCAGGCGGAAGGGTCCCCGCAAGATTAGTCTGTCGCCAGCAATCTCCGCCGGCGCCCACAATTTGTCCGCAGTCAGGATGACCTGACCGCTCGCAAAGGGAATGACGTCCGGCAACAGCGCATCGCCAGTTTGTGCTTGGCGAAGAAGCCCGACGGACACGCGCAGCGAGCTAATCTCGCTGGCAACCATGATGGGCAACTCCGGGGAAAGCTTGCGCATTTCTCGGGGCAATTGGCCAAGCATCTCGCCTAACTTACAGAAGGCAGCCGGAACCGGACCCTCAAGAGACGAGAATAGGAACAGCCGCGCCTTGCCCACGAGCGCCCCGTAGACGATGTCGAGTTCCAGATAAGGACCTTCCATCGTTGCTTCGTCGATGCGGATAATTTGCAAATCCTGCGCTAGCAGATGCTCTACTCGAGTGAACCATGGTTCAAGCGCAAGTTCGAGGACGAAAGAGCGGGCTGGGTCCGAAGGTAACGTAAGGCCATGCTGCACTGTCGAAATCAATGCCTCCGCCAACTGGCGCGGCACCGACAAGACGGCCATTTCGGCTCCGACGCGAAATACACAATCAAGCATCGGCGCGGTCGATTGCTGCGCCTGCCACACAAGCCGGTTAATACATATCGAGACCGGCGTATCGCCAAGGCGGCTCTTCAGAACCGTTCGCCGGGGGGCCATCAAATTGAGGCACGAGACCGCGCTATGCGACAATCTTAGCCGCGGCACGAATCGTGCCGGTTCACCGACCGCATTTTCCGCGCTCATGTTCACGGGGTCGGCAGTTCGCGCCGACATAAGAGAAGCAGCCATTAAATCAAAACGCCAATTGCCTGGCTTCGCGAGCCACTCTGATACCGGAGCAAGACCTCATCGTCCGTTTCGATTTGAGCTGCACACTCCGAGCAAGCGTTGGTCGAGCGCTGCACATCGCACTCAATCTGCTGCCATTTCTGGCTCGCCGCCGAACGCTTGGCCCACACGACCCGCGCCTCAACAACCGCCGCCTGGGCCTGCTGTTGAGCGATGCGCGCTTGCTCAAGCACCTGGCGTGCAGTTGCGATCTCAGCTGTGAGGCGTCCAATGACGAGATGAAGCCTACGGTCGAGTTCGGTGACGCACATCCTGTTAGACGATGCGAGTTCTAAATAAAGTTCAGCTTCGAGGCTTGCGCGGCGTTTCTCGGCGCTGGCGGCATTCTTGGAAGCTTTCTCCATCGCTTTAACCGCAATTTGGCGTTCGGCTTGCGTATTGGATAATTGACGAAGCGCACTTCGCTCCCTCATGTCCTTCACCAGCCGCAATTTCGACGCTTGGCTGGGATTCAGTCGGTAAGACGCGACATCCACGTGATGGCCTCCTCAAAGCTGGACGGTTCATCCTGCCCCTGGCGCAAGAAATTCCGCAAGTCCTCGATCGACGCGATTGCTCGGTCGGTCAGCGGATCGCCCCCTGGCTTGTACTCACCGACCTTGATCAAAAATTCGGCCTCATCATAGCGCGAAAGAAGATCTCGAAAGAAAGAGGCGGCCTTTCGATGTGACACAGAGACGACCGCATCCATCACGCGACTTCGGCTCGACAACACGTCGATGGCCGGAAAATGCTCTCGCGATGCGAGCGCGCGTGAGAGAATGATATGACCATCGAGAATACCGCGCGACTCTTCGGCGATTGGATCGCCTGTCCCGTCACCTTCGACAAGTACGGTATAGAAGGCCGTGATCGAGCCCTGCTCGCCCATACCGGCACGTTCCAACAGAGCCGGCAGCAGCGCAAAGACGGAGGGAGGAAAGCCTCGCCGCGTCGGAGGTTCTCCCGCGGCTAGGCCGATTTCACGCATCGCGCGGCTGAAGCGCGTCAACGAATCCATCATGAGAACGACCCGCTGTCCCTGATCACGAAAGTACTCGGCGAGTGCCGTCGCCGTATGAGCACATTGCGCGCGCTCCATTGCCGACCGGTCGGAGGTCTCAACGACAGCGATCGTCCGATCGATGGCATTGCCAATATGGCGCTCGATGAATTCACGCACCTCACGTCCGCGCTCTCCTATAAGCGCAACGACGGTGACCTCAGCGTCCGCGCCTTTAACAATCTGCGACATCAGCGTCGACTTGCCGCAACCAGCGTCTCCATAGATTCCGATCCGTTGGCCTTCGCCACACGTCAGAAGTCCGTCGAGCACGCGGACGCCGAGCGGAAAAGGCTGCTCGATCCCCCGCCGCCTCATTGGGTTGGGTGCCCTGCCGCGTAGGGGACGAGTGTGGGTCGTCTTTATTGGCCCCTTCCCGTCGAGCGGACGGCCGAAGCTATCGATGACGCGGCCCAGCAAATCGGCACCGACCGCAACTTCCTGCATTCGCCCGGTCGGAACCACTTCCGCACGGCTAGACATGCCTACCATGTCGCCGATTGGCGTGAGCAATACTCCATCCGGCAGCAGACCGACCACCTCCGCATCAAGTGACCATCCCGTACTGTGATCCTGCAATAGGCACAGCTCCCCAACGTGGGCCCCGGGCAGCACGGCATGGACCAAGGTGCCGACGGCTCGGGTGACTCGTCCGCGCACAGCACGCGTATCGACATGCTTTGCCGTAGATTTCAGAGATGATAATGCTGCGTGCACCGCGCCTTCAGCAGCCGCATTGCCATAGCTTGGCCTTTGGGAAGTCATTGTTCGTCCTCCTGAACAGGCGGAGCAAGGGCGAGGCGCAGTGTGCGGAGCTGCGCGGCAAGTCCTAGATCGACATTACCAAACTCACTCCACAAAACGCATTGGTCCGGCGTTAGAGCCGGGTCCGGATCAATTCTGACCTTCGGACGCCCATGCGTTCCATGGAATGACGCGAACTCGCATGTCATGGCATCGACGTTCACAGGAGACACATGAAGGCGCAATTCCGCACCGCCATATCTTTGCTCGATAGCGTGACGAACCGACCTCACTAACATCTCGCCCGGATCGAACGAGCCCACCAAGTCGTTCAGGACCTCAATGACAAGTTGTGGCAGCTCCTGTTCCAGCACGGCTTTTCGCCGCGCCAGCTCAGAAGCAGCTCGAGCAACCAGCCGCGCCATTTCGTCCGAGCCTGTCTTCAGGCCTTCGGAGTGCCCGCGCGCCTGCTCGCGATGATAAGCGTTCCTTGCCCAGTTGCGAACCTGCTGTAGATACCGCTGAGCTAGCGCGCGCGTCTGTACCACATCGCACCAGATCCCAAGTTCCGAGGCTGGTATGACTGGACCCACCGGACGTATCTGCGGGCGTTCTGGCAATGCTGGCTCACCCGCGGTCATGCCGGCCGTGTCTCTGCGGCCAAATGGGTCATCACCAAAGACATCAATTGGCCCGCGGCTTTGTGATGTTCGGCGGCTGGACTCTCCGCGGCAGTCCCGACAGGCAAGCAGAGAAGCACGCGCGTACGGTCGAGTTCTGAGGCTCGCTTGAGGAAAGCGCCAAGGCAGGCATATCCGTCATGTGCAATCCGCTGCGAAAGTTGCTCCGGATCGACAATCAATTGGGTTTCGACGGCGCTGGATACATGTCGGATAGCGAAAGCATGTGCTTCCGCACCAATATTTCCGATCAGTGGAGCAAGATCATGCTTTGACACCAGCTTCAGTACCGAACGGGCATGCCAAATGCCGCCAGCGAGCAATGCCGCACGATGCGGATCATGCCCAAGCAAAGCGCCCCTTCCCCAGCTACTTCCCTTCAAGACCAGTTCACTGCCTAGGAGCAGTTCGACTAGTCTTTCCTGTAGTCTGGGAGTTTTCTGCAGTTGCAGCACTGTAGACGCCGCCAGCGACGCATCAAGACGTTCAGCAAAACGGCTTGGATGGATTATCGCAGCAAGCTCCCGCGGCCGACCGGAATGTTGGTTGAGCAAATGATTTGGTTCGTTGGATGTCATCGTTGCGGACATTGCATTCGGCCTATCTCGCATCGGAGTTCCGCTTTTTGCCAGCGGCTAGGACGGCGGGCATACTCGCCGCTGTGTCAATATTCGGCACTTTCCGCCAGAATTGACCTAGCTGGCGCACACGTGTGCTCAGCAGCACGTAAGATAGAATGCCGACCGCGGCGCCGACACCCCCGACCACGATCGCAAGAAAGGTGGCTGACGTGAACTTGGTCGGGTGGATCGAAGCAGCTGCTGGTGCAGAGAACATCTCATGCTGCGCTCGCTCAACCGGCACGAAAACGACGGCCACCTTGTCGTATGATAGTCCTTCAATGCCATTGGCGACGAGCATCTTGATTTGGGGCAACAAGGCTGAGAGGTTCGCATTGGAACCATGTCGAATGAAGACCGACGCCGAGGACGGGGTCGCATCCTGTCGCAAAAGGTCGTTCTTCGGCAAGACAACATGAACCCGGGCGGAGAGAACCCCATCGATATCATTGATTGTGCGCGACAATTCTTCGCTTAGGGCATAAACGTAACGAGCGCGCTCCTCAACTGGGGACGCAACCAGGCCGGATCCCTTGAACACCTCCCCAAGATTCTTAAACACCTGGCGCGGCAAGCCCTGGCCATTCAGCAGTTCTATCGAAACGGCCAATTGCTTTTCTTCGACCTGAATCGTGCTGCTACCGTCCTTAGCGACAACACGGACTGCATCGACACCCTTACTAAGGAGAAGGGCAAGCATCTCGTTGGCTTCACGCTCCTGAACTTTCGTATAGAGATCGGCCTTGCAGCCGGCTAGCAACAGCACAAGCGGCAATAGGAGAACGGCATGCACCTGCCTTCCAGAAGTCGCGCCGCGACCGATCTTTCTTTGCGCGAAAAGAACCATCAACCGCCGCTCAGCCCGCTGATAGCAGCTTATTCAGAGATGAACCGACGGCGCCAGCACTCTTGGAGATGAGCGAAACCTGAATGACGCCGTTGTAAACATCCCGCAGATTCTGCAACGTCGACTCGAAATTGTCGGCACCTTCTGGTTTTCCGATAACATGGACATCGACTCCGTCCAAGCGCGAGATAGGCCGCGCGGCGGGCCCAAGCTGGACGCTCTTCGAAGGGCCCGGCTCGCCGATCGAAGGGAGTCCGGTCGAAGGATATGGTTTGCCTAAGTGCGCTCCAAAAAGATTCTGCAGAATGCGATCGCCCAGTGGACCTGTCTGCGCGACTGCACGCTGAACCTCCGGTACAGGTGGCGCCAACGCGCTGTCGGCCACCAAAGAGGCGGCGCCTTGTTTCGATGCCGCCTTTGCAAGATGCTCATGAAAGTTGCCCGGCGCCGATGAACACCCCTCGGTGAGACACTCGCCGAGGTTGGCAGAGATCGGCATCGCGCCAAACATCACGGAAGGAATCATTGCTCTCGCGTCTATTAGCTGTCGTTGCCGGGAACGGCTCGGCACCCTAGCGAGCCGAGCTGACCAAAACCTGACGTGGATCAAGAGCTACGTCATCCAAAAATCACGATTGGCTTCCAATTTGCGACGAAGTTCGTCTTCCAACTTTGGAAGAGTACCAGCGCATGACCGCCTGGAATACTCAACCACACCACGAGGCTGCACACGTTGAAGAACATTCTAATTGTTGGTGTTTTCATCTCCTTGAGCGCGGTTAGGGCGCTCGGCGCCACTCTAGAGCTGCCATCCACGCCTTATACTTACACAGTTCTGGATCAGGATCTCGCGGCCGCACTGCAGGAGTTCGGCAACAATTTGAATATTCGAATCAATGTCAGCACCCATGTAAAGGGGCGGATTCGCGGGCGCATGCCGGATCTCGCGCCGCGAGATTTCCTCGAACGCGTGACCACTCTTTATAATCTTCAGTGGTACTATGACGGGCTGGTGCTGTACGTATCCGACGCGCACGAGGCGGAAAGTCGCCTGCTTGTCTTAAACCCGGTCACTTTCGATGCATTCAAGGCGGCACTCGATGCACTCAAAATTTCCGATGAACGCTACGTCGTGAGAGCCGCACCGGAAGATGGACTGGTCTTCGCTTCTGGTCCGCCTCGCTTCATCGCGCTCGTCGACCAAATGCTCAACGGCCTAGTGGCGGAGGCCCAGGCGCGACGAACTCTTACGACAACCGCAAAGCCGGCGCCCGCGTCGGTCTTGATGTTGTTTCGGGGCTCCTCAAGTACGGTTATTCGTGATGGACGACCGGAGGGACCTGTTTTGCCCGAGGCGACGCATCAAGATAACGTGGCTCACGCGCCCGGCCCAAGCCAGAGATGAATTGGACAGCAAAAGTCGCTTACAACGGCGCTCAATGCGGTCGCGGCTTTCTTTGTGAGCATGTTGAAAGCTGATGCTGTCGGCATGAGAGCCCGAGACCTAGACGGTGATGCCTTCAACTGGAAAGGTGGGCAGCATCATTCTTGCGCTGGCTACGGCTTTAGCTCCACTCAACGATCGACGATCTCAACCGTTTGAGTACATTTGCCGGCAAACGGTGACTGATCCCATAATGCTTCATGGCGCTGACGGAGCAGACGCTAACCCTCTCGTAACGGGCCGTAAGCGCGCCCACTCGCCATCGCCAGACGACGCGGCAGTATCATTTAATTTTGTTGCACGAACCCGCGCCGATCTTCCGCGGATTGCAGGCCCGAGTTCCCATTTTTGCCATCTGCCGCGTGAGGACGCGACGGAGTGGCAGACACTTTTGGGGGGATGCGGGTATTGCGCAACACCGCATTCATGTCCGTTCGCGCATTCCGCTGAGCGCCGTCAGCTTCTCGAAAGCTAACTCCCGCTACTATAAAAGGGGGTGAATATCTAGCAGGCAATGAGCCTGTTGATCGGGACCTGAGCACTGGACGCTCACTCAGCCGCCGGGAGCAGCCGCCAGGAGTTGTTGGATCTGCCCATCAACACTTGGTGTTCGTCGCGAACTCGGGCTGCACGGTGTGACAGGACGGTGGCGCAATCTCACAGCACAGGATGTATAATGTCAGTCAACAACCTATCCCTCGCCGCCAACTCGAACGTGGCTTTGTCCGGGCTTGCCCCCGGGCTCACTCCGGCGCAAGAGCTGTCAAGTTTCGAGGCGGTGCTTGCGAGCTACGCCTTAAATGACACGACCGGCGATCATTCCGCACCACAGGATTCGGCCTCGGAGTCGACTAAGAACCTGACGGAGGAGCTCATACAGCTGACGGGGAATATCGTGCCACCCGACGTTAGGGCTGCATTGGACGCAGAAGCGTATAGCCAGCCCCCGCAGTCAACCTCTGCTGCGGCCTCCACTGCGATTGCAGCGGCGCCAGTACCCAGCTCACGGATTACATGGAACAGTGGCACTCTGACTGACACCGAGTTGCAGATTGTGTCGGTGCTGAACCGTCATAAAGATAAATGCCCCCTAGATTGGAAGTCGCTCGTAGATTTGGCGACGGACCCCTCCACACCGCCGGATCTGAAGACGGCGATCGAAGCATTGCAGCAGGATCCGGAGCTCTTCTATGCGATAGGCTCACAAGGCGATGGCCGCTGCGGGGGGACAATCAAGGCAGGAGATCTCTCCGGCTTCTCCGATCATCACTCACAAGTGGCTGCATTCCAGGAGCAGCAGGCGCGGCGCTACGAGCATAACTACGTTCCGTCGGACGGCACCGGAAACGGCCAGCCCTGCGTTATGACCCAGACCGACGCACTGCGTGAGCTCTATCGCTATTCTGATAATTTGCCCAAGAACCTGAGCCTCGCGGATTTCAGGCAGATCGTTGATGGCGAGGCTAAAACGGGTAAATGCCCACCTCAGGTTCTCGCAGCCGCGAGATACTTCCTCAATCATCCAGAGGAATGGAAACAGTTGTATGGCGGCTCGGTAGATAAGGTCCACAAAGAGGACTTCTTGCAGATGGCTTCGTCATCGATGAACCTCACGCATGCCGAGTTGGATACGCTAGGTACGATCAATAAGAACCAAGCGGCTTTTTTCGGGAAGGGTGACCTGACCCGGGAGACGCTCACTAGTATGGTCGATGACAAGAGTCTCGCCCCGGACGTGCGAAAGGCGGCCTCCCAGCTGTTGTCGGATCCTCTCTTGTTCGGATTGCTGAACAACTCGATCACAGGCTACAAGACCCACCACAAGTTCTTCGACTTCGGCGGCGGCCATACGGTCGATTCCGGCAACATCAGCAGTAACGATTTCACCCATTTCTTCAGCAACATGTCCGGCGCGAACCGCACCGCTCACCAATTGAAGCAGCACGCTGTTCAGCCGGCTGCCGACCAGGCGGCCGTCAAGGACATGATGACGGGCGTGGCGGACCAGCCGGACGTCAAGTCACCCAAGAAAAACGGAGGTGCCTTCATGCACGCCTTTGATGAAGTGCTCAAGGTGGGCTCCAACGTGCTTGACTGGGCTGCGACGGCAGTTGGTGTACTCGGCTTCATTCCAGGTTTGGGGGAATTGACCGATCTCGCGTCAATGATACTCGAGAGCGAGGCGCAAGCAGCAAATCTTCTGCACACAGCCATCACAGGCGGCAACATAAAGCAGGCGCTGGAAGAAGCGGGACTCAATCTTGCGGCACAGGCGGTGGGTTGTATCGGCGGCCCGGAGGTCAAACTAGCCATGCGCGAAGGCTTGACGAAGCAGGCAATTCAAGAAGCCGCGACGGCCGGCGTCAACCTTCCGGTCTCGATGGCACAATCTTACGCGGAGGACTATTTGAACTCCCTAAAGGAGCGGATTGAGTCCGCGGACATGCAAGCTGCAGGCGTTTACAGCTAGTCAGAGTGACTTGGGGCTCTCGGCTCACAACTGCGTGGCTAGACGAGCTTGCGCAGCCCTCGTGCGGTTGGGTCTCCACTCCAAACCGGTAGGGGCTCGCAAGCTTTGCCAGCATGTTCGAGCTCCTTACCCACATCCGACGACTTTGCTTCGCCGGTTTTCACCATGGCCCGCTTTATGTTTGGCTGGACTCGACCGGTGCTTCGAGAGCAGCCCCAAATGCGGCACGTCGTCGCAACAGTTCGATAGGCGGCCGTCCGGTTCCAACAGCCGACGCTGAACTTGTCGACTTTCTTAACACCGGGACAGAACGAGATGATGTCGACGAGAAGGCACACGCCGCACTGAGATGCGCAATAGGGCAGAACGAATGAGACCAAGGGCGACCGCTCGAGGCTTGCCCTTTGCCCGCTCAGCGGGAAAGTGCTCGATGACGCTGAGGGCTTAGCAGACTTGGCGGATTTGCCTTGACGCTCTAATCGCTTCAGCACGCTTAACATTCCAGGTCGTGTTTGATCCGATCTAGGCACATCGCCGCCTGCGCTTGGCAGGGAGAAATGTCTTAATGCCTTACCTGATGGAGATGCCGCCGGCGACGGCGAGCGGGACGTTATAGCATCTCGGCCTCAAAGCCTGATGATCAACGAGACCGCCCGATCAACCGGCTTCATAACATGATCGTCTTTCTTGGTGCCAACTGTCTGATCTCCACACGTGGCCGATGCACCAATCACGTCGAATTCGTTAATCCGCCAAAACCGGTTGAATTTCTGAGATCCGTCAGCTTGTCGAAAGCTAATGCTCGCACAGTGAGGAAAGCCACGACGGCATGACCACCTTGACATAGGAGACGCCTTTAATGCGCATTCCGAGTTCAAGCGCCACTGCGCGCGTTGCTCCTGACTTCCATGCTGCTCGTGGTGACAAGAACGGCTCCCGCACACCCGACGACAATGACAATCATGGTCAATCGCCTGGTACAAGCAGCGCTGGAAATGGCACGTCAACTCCGGACAGTAGCTCGCAAGAGGCCGCGTTGCGCCAAGCATTCAACGCCGCTCTCGGAGCCGCGGCTGTCCAAATGGCAAGTAATGCAATGGCTCGTTTCCATGAGGCCATTAGCGAGGAGGATTCCTGACGCCGGATGTTGCGGCGTCGGGAAATAGGAGCCGCCAGGAGCGGCGACACCCGAACACACAGGAGAACAATATGCCTTCTAAAATTGGTGCGACTACTGCCTCGGTCGCAGGGGGGGCCGCTGGCACCGCTACGGCCGCAGTTGGTGCTGCAGCTGCTGAAGTCACCGGAGACGCCGCTTGGCACGCCCAAATCGCCGCTCTGACTGCTGAAACCACCAAAGCGACTGAGAGGGATGTGCAACTTCGCATCGTTTCAACAGAGCTCACGACGATCAAGAAGGTCGCCGACGAGCGGGTGCAGTAACGGAGGAGGTGGGACGACGTCGTCGTTCCACCTTTCTTCGCCTGCGTAAGCTGCAAAGCTCGCAACGAGCCGTACGGCTCTCTCGCTGTTCAGGAGACCGTCGACCGTGAATGAACCACACTCCCTGCATTTCGAGGTGCTGTCGGGGCTTTACTCCGGGCTGACCGGCAAATTGGGCTTTGGATCGAGCCTGATTGGTAGCGACCTGGATGCTGACTTGGTTTTCATCGAACAAGGGCTCGAACGTCATCACTTTCGTATCACCCCCCATCACAATTCGATTGAAATCGAGCCTCTTGCGCCGCAAGTAAGGATAGAGGGACAACGGGCACTTCTCCCGAACGAGCGCGTTGCTGTTTCTCTTCCCGCCGTCATCCATGCGGGCGAGATGTCCATCCGTTGTTCCATAGAGGATTCCAAACAAGCTGGCTCCATCAGCCGCTGGCTCGGATCGACCGCGGTACTCGCCTCTGTCCTGATCAGTTCCGTCGCGGTCGGCGCCGTCTCAACGAGTTTCGTCGAGACGGACAGCGCTGTTGACGTGAACGCCGACTTGCACCGTAACGTCGACGTTGCACCTAAGCTGGCGCCCAACGCTCCTGATGCTCCGACCGCCGAAGCAGCTGCCACACGGCTGCAAGAGGAAGTTGATCGAGCGGGCCTTTTTGATATCAAAGTCCGATCTGAGCCGGGTGTTGTCGCTGCTGACGGTACCGTAACGCGCGCTTCTCTCCCAAAGTGGCGGGAAGTTCAAGAATGGTTCGATCGCGATCGAAAGGACGCATATGTTCTCGTCAATGCAGTCGCCATCAGGGAGGAGAAGACGCCGTCCTCGATTTCCGTCGAAGCCGTTTGGCGAGGAAGTGAGCCATATCTGGTCATCGCTGGTCAAAAGTATTTCGTGGGCGCGCTGTTGAATAACGGATGGACCGTCAATGGGATTGAGGAACGACGTCTGCTGCTGAGCAGGAACGGCCGGCTTGTTGCCCTCCCCTATTAGAGTTTCAGCCCGCGAATAAGGAGGAAAGACTCATGACTAGGCTGTCTGAGCATTCGCTTGAGCCCGGCGCCTCTTTTGAGGAGCTCAAGGTCGACGACAACCCACCTGCTATTACGCCGGCGACTGCTAGAGCCACGGAATCCGCAATCGAGAGAACTCATGCAAATGGTGGCAAGAGCTTCGCGATTTTCCAGGATGATCCCCCGCAAGATCTGCCTGTTGTCTCCGCGATCGTAACCGCACTGGACCTTACCTCTATTGATCCCGTTTCGCGCGTCAATGTCAACGAGGCGCGCGGCGAGATTGGTGAGATCAAGCCAGGCTCAGAACTTGCTTGGCTTAATGGTCCCAGTCTCGCGGACAACCTGCTCTCCTTTGTCACGCCGCGCCTATTTCATTCGCATGTTTTGCGCCCAGAGAAGCAGGGCATTCTTCTCGAGCGTTTGGCCGATACGCTCTCGGCCGCGCCAGAGAGTTCGGTGTCTCGTGAAGACCTCGCGATTGTGCAGTTGGAGCTGCGACGGTTAATTCTGCTCCGGCAGAATGACAACGGTTTAATCAAAGGCTAGCAATGGCCGCGCCTGACGGAGAGCAACACCTCACACCTGCTCCGCCGCCACACTTATCACGTGCCGGTGAGGTTTTGCACATCACAAGAAGGGAGCGTGATTTGCTCTGCGCGCTTTCGTATGTCCATCTTGCCTGCGGTCAGAGCGCACAGAGCCTGGCTCTGTTGCAAATCGTAGCTCACGAACATTCTTACGACGTCGAGCTGCTCCGCATTCTGGTCTACGCTCTGATCTCGGAGGGCCACGGTGACGACGCATTGGCGGCACTGGACAGGTTAGACAAGCTTGACGACGACCCGTCTTCGCGCCTGCCTTTGATGGTCTTGCGCAGTCATGCGCTTCGTCAGGCCGGCCGCATGGCCGAGGCACGCGCACTCTTCAAGAGCTATGTTTCATTGCGGAGCGCTGCTCCAATCAAACAATAACAGGCTTCTCATGGCCAATACCCTGCATAGTCTCATCGTGCGCGCACCAGCTAACCCAGATTTGATGGTCGCGTTGATGCTTCTTCTGGCGATCGGAATGATGATCATGCCGATCCCGATCGTATTGATCGACATGCTGATCGGCTTCAACCTCGGCTTTGCCATACTGCTGCTGATGGTGGCCCTGTATCTCAAGACGCCGCTTGACTTTTCGTCCTTGCCAGGCGTCATCCTGATCTCGACCGTCTTTCGCCTAGCGCTTACCGTCGCGACGACGCGGTTGATTCTTGCGGAGGGGGATGCCGGCAGCATCATACATACATTCGGCGATTTCGTTATATCCGGCAATATCGCTGTTGGCATCGTCATATTCCTCATTGTGACCATGGTGCAATTCATGGTTCTCGCCAAAGGCGCAGAACGGGTCGCAGAAGTGTCGGCGCGTTTCACGCTCGACGCGCTTCCGGGCAAGCAGATGGCAATCGACGCGGAACTGCGCAACGGGCACATCGATCAGAACGAATCTCGCCGTCGGCGAGCGGCGCTGGAGCAAGAGAGCCAACTTCACGGCGCTATGGATGGCGCTATGAAATTTGTGAAGGGCGACGCCATCGCCGGGCTCATAGTTATCTGCATTAACATGCTGGGCGGCATCACAATCGGCTTGCTCTCCAAGGGCATGCCCCTGGAGGAGACGCTGCATCAATATACGATCCTCACCATAGGTGATGCGCTAATTTCGCAGATCCCGGCTCTGCTGCTGTCAATTACGGCTGCAACCATTGTCACTCGTGTCAATGGTCCTTTGCAGCTCAATCTGGGTGGCGATATTGTCAGCCAACTGACGGCCAGCACGCAAGCGCTGCGGTTGGCCGCCGGCGTCCTGATTGTGATGGGGCTCGTACCGGGTTTCCCTTTGCCTCCGTTCATCATGCTGGCCGTACTCTTCGGCGCGGCGAGCTTTGTCAATGTTGGCGTGCAGCGCGCCAAGAACGCCGCCAAGACGGAGGTCAGTAGCGCCGGTACGCCTCAAGCTCCATCGCAGGGTCAGAAACAGACCTTGCCTGCAGAGGCCCTTCCAATCGCGCTGTTCCTCGCACCAAACCTTGCAGGTGCAATCGACAAAGAGGAACTCGAGCAGGCAATCGTGCGAATATCGACACTGGTCTCATCTGATCTTGGTATCACAATTCCGCGCATACCAACCAAGATAGACCAGCTTTTACCTGAATCGCAATTCAGGGTAGACGTTGAGGGAGTGCCCGTTGGGCGAGATTTTGTGGATCCGACGCAACTCATGCTCAACGACGACGTAGCGAATATTGAATTGAGCGGTATCCCCTTTCGGCAAGACGTAGAGACAAATCGGATTTGGATCGAACAACTTCATGCGCCGGCTCTCAAAGCAGCCGGGATAGGGTATCACCGTCCGAGCGAAGTCGTCGCCTTGCGCGTCCAGTCGACATTGATGCGCTATGCACAGCGCCTGGTGGGCATTCAGGAGACCCGACAATTGCTGGGCCGAATGGAGCAGGAATATGCCGATCTGGTGAAGGAGGTGCTGCGCACGATGCCGGTTCCCCGGATCGCCGATGTCCTGCGCCGCTTACTGGACGAGGGCATCCCAATTCGCAACACTCGCTTGGTCCTGGAGGTGTTGGCAGAATGGAGTGAGCGCGAACAAAATGTTGTGTTGCTTACCGAATATGTTCGCTCCGGTCTGAAACGGCAGATCTGTCATCGCTATGCCAACGCCCACCGTGTCGTGGCAGCCTTTATCGTAGAGCGCCACACCGAGGATATCGTGCGCGGTGCGGTGCGCGACACCGCCGTGGGTCCTTATCTCGTTTTGGACGATTGCGATAGCGAGATGCTGCTTTCGCAGTTTCGCAAGATCCATTCGAGCATCGCACGCGGTCAGAGCCAACCCGTCATTCTGGGTTCGATGGATATCCGGCGTTTCGTCCGGGGTTTTCTCACCCGCAACGGGATCGACCTTCCTGTTCTTTCGTATCAGGATCTCGCTGCGGATTTTACGGTTCAGCCGATTGGATCCGTCAAGCTAGAGGCTTCACAACATAAGACTTCCCCAGGAGAGCGTCGTGACCCGATCGCCGCAACCAGCTAACAAAGGCACAGCAGTGGTCGTGAGATAGCAGTTGAATTTATGTAAAATGAATGTCTGGCGGCGGTTGTTCTCACTTGATCCGAAGTTATACTCAGCCATCCTCGCTCCGCTTGCCATTCTGCTACTCGGAGGCTGCGCGAGCTCGCCTAAGCCCAGTCCTTCATCGCAGCAAGAGACCGCTCCAGAACGCTAGGCGACAAGGATATCGATCCTGCTATGCGCGACCGCATTGCCTACGCTCTCCAAGCGGACGCTGACGAGGAGACTTTTCGCGAAACGTTGAAACAACAACCGGGCAAGGTCAATGCGGCGATTCCTCTGGCGCGTGCCCTGCTGGTGCGCAAGCGCCCGGATGAGGCGCTTGATGTCCTCGACAAGGTCTTGCTCGCGGTCCCTGCAGACCTGCGCGCCCTGAATTGCGAAGGGAGTTGTGCTTGACAGTGAAGGACGTCACCGTGAAGCACAAGCGCTATATCGGCAAGCTCTCGCAACGACCCTCGATAATCCGATGCTGCGCAACAACTTAAAGCTGTCGCTCGTACTTAATGAGAAGGCCAAAACAGGAAGCGCGAGCCTACAGCAGTTTTAGCCGCCCATCAGGGGGCGCAATCTCGCTAGCGCCGTTGCTCGCTAACGATACATTTCCTGCAGGGTTTGGTAGGTTGAGCACGGCTCAGCCTGCATCCGCTGGGGTCCTTTTTCGGCTAACGGGTTAGTCGCGAGTCAATGTGCAGATGCTCTCTTATCCCCGAGGCTTGGGATTGCGTGTGCTGGTTCTGACACTCATGTCTGTCTTCCAGCGACCTAGTGTATGCGATGGAGAGAGCATTTGCTGGTTTTTCTCTACAGCAACGCCGAAGAAACATTACGCACGACGCAAGCAATTCGCATTGCTTGTCGCACCGGCCGCCGACGAACAACTTGATGGTATGCTCAGCACGAGGTGGCTCGACATCTCTCCAGATTTGGCGTCTTCGATCGAAACGGCCGAAGACACACCATCAGATTCGCTCCTCAAACGGAAATCACTTTGGACCGTTCTGATGGTGGACATTGGCGCACACCGCGACTGGGCTGGAAACCGGCACGATGACGCGTGGCCCCCATGGCGTCAATCCGCGAATGATTCCTCCTCTCCGGATGCAAATGGAAAGCCCCGGCTCGAAGCCGGGGCTTTTGTTGAGCTATCATCGCCGCGCAACTCTCATAGACCACGGTGCGGTTGTTACCAGGGATCTCATCCGGTCAAAGCGGTCGGCTTCGACCCGCCGAGGACTCAACGTAAGCCGACAATGTCGACTTACGTTGCTCCACCGCCCGCCGCGACACGAACGCTTGCAGATCCGCGCTACATAAAGTCACCGTCCTCGTCGGAATCTGCTGCAGCTTCAGTATCACTGTCCGCTTTGGAGAGATAGCGCCGAGAACTAGTTGCACGTTGCCATTCACCATCGCTGTTTAGCTCCCACTTTCCGGACTGGGTGGGATCGAGCACCATGTCGTCCTCATCCACTTCAACGAACCCCATTGCTTGCGCGCGGGCTTTCGCTTCTGGATTAGCAGGACGCCAATTCACCAACGGTCGTTCGCCGTCTTGCCGAAGTTGGTGCTCGAGCAGAATATCGCCAGCATTCGTGACAAGCGGATGAGCCACCTGAAAGTCGACAACTGAGGTGACTTCACTTCTTCCGGGGAACTGGTCTCGCCACCTACCGCTTTCGAACTCAGTCATGCTGAATCCGCGTTCAGTCCTTTGCAGGCCGACGCTCATATTTCCTAACTGGTAGCTGTAGTATCGGGCGTCCTCGGAATCTCTTCTGACGGCGTACTTCTCGGCAACCTCTACCGTGCGCCTTGCTCTTTCAGATACAAGCTCAGAGTATTCGTGAGGATTGTTGGCGATTCGATTGATAGCTTCCCCATGATAGTTCCGCGCCTCTCTCCTGAATGTCGCTTGATCGATCTCAACCACGGGTGGCCTTGCAAGGAGGGCATATTGCGGATGCGAAGATGAGCTG
The DNA here is from genome assembly GCF_032144035.1 of Bradyrhizobium sp. WYCCWR 12699. Classification (NCBI taxonomy): domain Bacteria; kingdom Pseudomonadati; phylum Pseudomonadota; class Alphaproteobacteria; order Hyphomicrobiales; family Nitrobacteraceae; genus Bradyrhizobium; species Bradyrhizobium sp. WYCCWR 12699. The sequence continues at coordinate 6,516 of NZ_JAVTJN010000004.1, read as the reverse complement.
CCGGCCGAATCTTGCAACTGCATTCTAGCGAACGCGTCCGCGAAGTCTTGGCTTTCGCAATTCGAATGCTCCGCATCTTGCCGATAATAAGTTTCGTTCTCGGAAAAATTGTTGATTCGACCGTACATGATGAGCACTCTCCTATGGTTCACATGTCTTGCATTGTGTCGGGCCGCTGACCAACCCACTCGTAGACCCCTAAGCTGTCCATACTCTGACACCAGCCTATAAATGGAAGGGACCTGCTGCTGCGCGGTGCTGGTCAGCGAGTACAGTTTCGGCGCCATGCCTCGGAACCGGTTGATGAGCGCCGTAACGAACAGGCCTCGCCTCCGCTAGGGCGAGGACCTTCCGAATAGAGTTGCATCATCCAAGCTCGCTCCTCCTCAGCATAGGATTAAATCAGACAATTCCCCTCTGACGATGTCGATTCGGGAGAAACAACAGGCTCTAGATCGAGATCTTACTTGGCCTGTTTGGATCGTGGTCGAGTAGCTCAGCCATTTGGCTTTCGCCCTCACAGATCCGGGCAGGCGGCTTTCCCGCACCCGGCTCTTCCCGAGAGTAACCCGCGTCATATCCGCGCCTGCGCCCAAGTGCGAGTGATGCCCGGACCGGGCAGACGGAAGTGTGTCGTCAGGGTCTCGAACTCCGACCAGCCCATGCGCCGACTTTTCTGGCTACGCCGTCTCAGACAGCGCATCCACGTCCGACGCACTTCGCGGTAGAAGCCGTTGAGCGCTGGATAATTGTGCGGCCTGCCGTAGTAGCCGTAGTGTCCACGCAGAACAGCGGCGAACCACTGGTGCTGCGTGGCCAGTGACTCGTGCATGAGCCGCCAGGCGTCCTGGCGCAACGCCGTCAGCTTGCGCGTCAGGCGTTTCCCGTCCGTCTTGTGCTTCACCATGAACCGGCCGTCCCGGGTCCGCCCGCAGTAGTGGGTGAAGCCGAGGAAGGCGAAGGTCTCGGGCCGCCGCTCGCCGCGCCGCTGACGCGAGAGGGCCTCAAACCGGCCAAACTCGATCAGCCGCGTCTTGCCCTCATGAAGCATCAGGCCAAAGCTGGCCAGCCGCACCTTGAGGGCCAAGAGCATCTCCTGCGCATCCGCCTTACTCTCGAAGCCCATGACGAAGTCGTCGGGCATAGCGCACGGTGCGACCGCGTGCATGGCGACGGCGCCATTGGTGGGCCCAGAGATCGAGGACGTAGTGCAGGAAGACGTTGGCGAGGAGCGGGCTGATGCCCGCCCCTTGCGGAGTACCCCTGTCCGTTTCTTGCTTCTCGCTGCTCTCCAGAACACCGGCCCGCAGCCACAGCCCAATGAGCCGTAGAATGCGAGGATCGGCGATCCTGTGCGCCAGCATCCGCAACAGCCACTCGTGGTCGACCGAGTCGAAGGAAGCGGCCACACACTACCCATCGCCATGATATCCCAGCTTCGGTGACGATCACGCGCAAGCGTCACGCATTCGAAGGTCAGGCGTTGGCCGTGATCGGCACCATTAGGCGGCGCGGCGTCCGCTATCTCCTCACAGTTCTGCCAGATGGCAGTCGGTCGTTGATTCCGGCGAGTTGGACCGATTGGAAGGTTGAGCCGCTTGGAGGCACGCCGCCGACCGATGACGCTGTCCACGATCTCGGCAGGCTCGGTGATTTGCTCCACTTGCGCAAGCTCGTCGACGCTCTTTGCATCGGGGGTGCCGAGTCGGCGCCGTGCAAGGAGAGTCGCCATGCAATTGAACCTGGAGTTTTTCGATCAGCCCGATGTTCCACCAAGCGCGCCAGCAGCGTGGGACCAAATCGACGAAGCCGCCCGCATGGCGGCAATCGAGATTCTGGCGCGCCTCATTGCACGCCTGCTCCCGGACGACCTGGCGATGGAGGCAAGCGATGAGTGAGCGCGTCAAGATTACGTCAAGTCATCTCTCTCGACAGGCTTTCGTCTATCTGCGCCAATCCAGCGCCGCACAGGTCGAGCACAACCGCGAATCAACCGACCGGCAATATGCGCTTGCCGGCAAAGCGCGTGACCTCGGCTGGCCCGATGAACGCATCATCGTTATCGACGAGGATCTTGGCCTCTCCGGTTTGGGCTCGGTGGCGCGTTCGGGCTTTGCCCGCCTCACCGCCGAAGTGGCGCTCGCGCGCGTGGGCCTGGTGCTCGGTCTCGAAGTCTCGCGGCTCGCGCGCAATAACGCCGAATGGTACCGCCTGATTGATCTGGCCGGATTTACCGACACGCTGATCGGCGATGCCGACGGCATCTATCATTCGGCCGTCTTCAACGATCGCCTCTTGTTGAGGCTCAAAGGCACGATGAGCGAAGCCGAACTGCACGTGCTGCGGGCTCGCCTCAACGGCGAATCCGCAACAAGGCGGCGCGGGGTGAACTGCGCCGCGGGCTGCCGGTCGGCTTCGTCTGGGGCGAGGCTGATGGCGAGGTCCGCTTCCATCCTGACGAAGCTGTCGTCATCGCCATTCGCAGTGTTTTTGCACGCTTTGCCGAGATGGGATCGGCGCGTCGCGTTTGGCTCTGGTTTCGTTCCGAGGGGCTCACGTTCCCGCTGCAGCTGCACGCCCGTGCCCAGATCCGTTGGGTCGAGGCAAGCTACACCGCCATCCACCAGGTCTTGACCAATCCCGTCTATGTCGGCGCCTATATCTATGGCAAAACGCGTCAAGAGACGATTCTCTTTAGCACTGGTGCCCGCAAGAGGCGGATTCGATTCTTGCCGCGTTCCCAATGGCAGGTTCTCATCCCCGAGCATCATCCAGGGTTCATCGACTGGCAGACCTATGAAGCAAATCAGCAACGTCTCGCCGCGAACACGCGACCCCAGCCGCACAAGGGCGGCGGCGCCGTGAGAGAGGGCAACGCCCTCCTGCAAGGTCTTGTCAGTTGCGGCCATTGCGGCCGCCGCCTGCACACCCACTATCGCGGACGCAATTCTTCGCCAGGTTATCACTGTGCTGGCAAAGTGCTGGTCGAGAACCGAGGCGTTTACTGCCTCAATATCGGCGGCGTTCAGGTCGATGACGCCATCACCCGGGCGTTCATTGCCGCGTTGGAGCCCGCCAAACTGACCGCGACACTCACCGCCGAGAGGGAGGCGACGGGAAGTCTAGTGTAGTGAACACCTAACTTTCGTGCGCTAGTGTCGGGGGCCGCGTGAGCTGTCGTTGTGTGAGTGAGCAAACTGCTCGTAGATCGAGCTAATCAGCTCAACGGGGATGATATCGAAGCGGTATGGAAATAGCGAATGCTGCCCAGTCTCCGGGTCAATGGCTTCGAGAAAGTCCGCAACCGAACAAAGTGCTTATGGCGCAAGCGGCTCATTGGCATGGAGGCTGGAAACATGTCTCCGTTGAACGTGGCGCGAAGCCATGCAAATAACGCGTGCGAAGACGTCGTATTGCGTAAGGCGTCAGGCAACGTGTCTTCGCCGCAATGTTTTTTGAGCTTGCGCTTATCTACGATACCGCGGTCGACGAGATACTGGGTAAATATTACTCGGCCGATTAGACCTTGAGCGATGCCTCGCTCTAGGTCATCAGCGACGAGGTCCCGCTCGAGAGCGCTTAGATCGGACAGAAGCCTTTGATCGACGGTATTCTTCCGATTGATGGAATCGTTTCGAAGCCAGAATTGGCCGCTCTCCATTGCGAGGCGCCCGGCGAGTTCGTCCAGCGCGGTTAGCTCGCTAGCGATGATCTTGAACGTGTGGAGTCGGTTAGCTTCCGCATCGCCTTGTGCAAGCGGCCGGCCAAAGCCGTTGTAAAGCTCGATTGTGCTCGGGCTGACGATCCACAGGAGGGGCGTGTCGTGCCCATGGCGTCGCCAGCCTCTCAAGCTCGCTCGTCGATCACGCGAAGTCAAAGGAACTTGCCGTTCGCACCAGGGACGTCGCGTTACCAACGGCCCCGAGTAGAGCAGTTGTTCAATCGGTTTCCTCTTAAGCACGCAAGATGCGCTGAAAGCGCCCTGGCGTTCACCACAAGTCGGCAGCCGACATTTATCGGAAATTGAACGGTGATGGGTTGCGCCGGCTCGCCGCGAACAGAAGCCCTGCGTCCATTCCGAAGCCGAGCTTTTGAGTGTCTGCCTTTCGCAAGAACCGTTAGTTGCGGGGATACGCAACACCCGATTGTTGCGTTTGGTAGAACAGGAAATTCCGAGAGCCTCTGCATAACTGATCAGAAATGGCGACTCTGCGCCCCAACGCCTTCTAAGCTGTTGATTTAAAAGGTAGTTCATCGCTGCGCAGGTTGCTCGACCTGCTTCGCGAGCGCTAACCGGATCTCTCGGCCGCTCGAGGGACGGAATGAGTGTCACTTCGCTGGGGACATCGCAAGGCGCGGTCGGTCGCCACAAAGCGCTCGATCATGGGAGGAATCAATTTAGGGGGCTCTGTTGGCGTCGCGCTGCGGTTCCGTGTCAGAATTTCCGCGTTGTCCGGCCTCTAACGGGGCTATTTCATGCCTGTGATGTCTGGTTGCTAAGACGGTCGCCGGACATCCACACGATGACGAGGTTGGCCGAAGCGTTGAAGGAGGTCTTATCCTAGTGTCTTGAACCAGAAGTTCGCAACATCGGGTCTTGTTTTTCCGGGGCGCTGTAACGACAGAAGCGCTCGATGGAAGCAAGGATGTCGTCGGCGGATTTGGTCCATCGGAACGGTTTCGGATCGGCGTTGTGTCGTTCGATGAATGAGGCGATGTCTGCCCTGAGGGCGGCTACGCTGCGATAGACGCCGCGCCTGATCTTCTTATCGGTAAGAAGCGCGAAGAAGCGCTCGACCTGATTGAGCCATGACGAACTGGTCGGGGTCAGGTGCACATGCCAGCGCGGCCGTTTAGCCAGCCATTTCCGGATCAGCGGAGTCTTGTGGGTGGCATAGTTATCCATGACGAGATGGACGTCGAGTTGGCGGGGCACAGCGGCCTCGATCTCGTCCAAGAACTTGCGGAACTCGGCGGCACGGTGCCGTCCGTAGCACTTGCCGATAACCCGTCCGGTCGCAATGTCGAGGGCGGCGAACAGCGATGTGGTGCCGTGTCTTTTGTAATCGTGGCTCCTTCGGGCCGGCTGGCCGGGACGCATTGGCAACATCGGCTGACTGCGGTCCAACGCCTGGATTTGCGACTTTTCGTCTACACACAGAACGATGGCGTGTGCCGGCGGCGAGACGTAAAGGCCTACGACATCGCGCACCTTGGCCACGAAGTTCGGATCGGTCGAGAGCTTGAACGTCTCCATCCGGTGCGGCTGGAGGCCGAAGGCCCGTCAGATGCGTTGTACCGTCGATACGGATAGGCCGCTCGCCTTCGCCATGTCCCGGGAGCTCCAATGAGTGGCGTTCTCAGGGCAACTCTCCAACGTTCTCACGATCACGGCTTCGATGCGGGCGTCGTCAATCGTGCGAGGCGCGCCGGAGCGCGGCTCATCATGCAGCCCGGCCACGCGCTGCTCCACAAAACGTCGTCGCCACTTGCCTACTGTGCCCCGCTCCAGGCCTAGCTTGGCCGCCACGTCCTTGTTCTGACCACCTTCCGCGCAGGTCAGCACGATCCGGGCTCTCAAAGCCAGCGCCTGCGCCGTCTTCCGCCGCTTCGTCAGCGACGTCAGTTCGGCGCGCTCGTCATCGCTCAATATCAGGGGGGCAAGTTGCTGGACCGCCATCGGAGACTCCGTCGCTGTTTGCCGCCATCTTTGGCACAGCGACGCGAATCTAATGCGAATCTACGATTGCGAACTTGTGACTCAGGACACTAGAGTTTTACTTCACCGATCTGGCGAACAGTCGTTGCAACGCGACTGCAAAAAAAGGGAGGCTGCCAACTGCGCGGGTGTGAATTGGCCGGATAGCTCTCGACTTAAGCAATGGTTTCCACGATTTCATAGCGCCGGATCAGCGGTCCGATCCCCTCGTTGAGCAGGGTCAGGACGTTCTGCGTTGTCGGAGCGAGGAGTTCAATCCGCTCGATGCGAACTGGACTCCATGAAGGCTGCTTGTCCTCATCCGAGGCGATTTCCTCGCGGAGTTCGAGAACGATCTGTCGCACCTCTTCCAGCTCTGCAAAAAAGAAACTCTGGATTCCTGTGTCTTTCCAGCGATCTTCGTTCGGCTCAATCTCGCGTGAGTAGGTATATAAGATCATGGTTCCTCGCCTGCATGGGCGGCGGCGATCAAGGTGAGACCTTAGCGACAATCAGGATGAGACTGCGCGGATGGGGACGGACCGAAGGGAGGGCGTAGCCCGACCGGAGGACCGTTCCCATCGGCGTCGCGTTTTTCGGACCGGTCTGGCGGCTGGGTGCGGCTGGTGCAAGCTGTTGATTCGTCTCGACAAGAGGGAATCGATGCCTTGCCTGGCCTTCACATCACCGACCACCAGATGAGATGGGATGGTTGCCGCCCTCCCCAGACGGCATCGTAATGTGCCAAGAACGCAGTGTTTGAACCCCGAAGCGAAGAGGACGGCAAATTGATGGATACGGTGATCGGAGTGGATCTA
>NZ_JAVTJN010000003.1:0-298374 GCF_032144035.1 Bradyrhizobium sp. WYCCWR 12699 | reverse complement strand
TGCCTGGCATCAAGCCTGGCTTCATGCATGGCATCTGCCATAGCCCACCTCCAAAAAACAGTTCATGCCAGGCTGTATCGCAGCTCATTCGCGCGATGCCCAGGTGGGGGGCTCATGCCGGTTACACCCAATGTTGACCCCAGGGTTCCGCCTTCGATACCGGAATTTCTGAGGCGGCGGTAACAGGACCGAATCTGCAGCGGGCTGGCGTGTGGCTCTAAGCGGTTGGCTGATACAGTGTTGGAAACCAACGATCGACAACCGCAGTTGGGAAGCCGAGCTTCACCGGCGAGCGTGTTGTGGACGAGACGAGGTAACCCTTTTCAATAAGGGAGTTGAGCACCGCCCGCGCCTGGCGCTCTTTGTAGCCGGTGAGGCCGCGCGCAGGGCCCCGAGCATATTCGCCCGCCATGACCGCTTCGCGCAGCAAAGGCCATGAACCCTTTGGAAGGCGCTTTGCACGCGTCTCCTCCTCGGTCCAAATCTCCATCCGCCTCAGTAATTCTTCCGGCTCCAAAAGCCCGGCCATGAAGTTGACCTGGTCAACACAGGTGGCCAGGAAGAATTTGCAGAAATCAAGAAGCCCTGCCATCGTAAGATTGCCTCGGCTATCGAGGTCGCCGCGACGCGGCTCGTCAGCAGCCTGCAGATAGGCGTGGTATTCCTCGTGAAGCCAAGTCAGTCGATTACCTCCACGCTTTCCTATTCGATCGCATCAAAGTCGATCGCCCCTTCGTCGCGGAGCTTGGAACCAACCAGCGCTCCGACGCGATCATGCGTGCCATCGTGAGCAGGACCAGGAGTCTTGGAATACCGCTGCTGGCCGAGGGTATCGAAACGGAGCAGCAATGGTCGTGGTTGCCCAAACTCGGCTGCAACGCAGCACAAGGCTATTTGATCGGTAGGCTAAAACTGCCACACGCCGTTTTGTCCCACATGATGAGTGGCAGGTCACGTCGACGAAAGATGGGGCTTGGGCACTCCGTGTAATGCACATTGTAGCATACCGTTCGGGACCGTGAAGATCATGAAGTCTGCTTGATTTGCCGATGACAGCAGATCTTTCTGGTCGCTTTCCGTGACGCGCCTTTTCTTATCATTTTTCGAAATAATTTCGATCGGGAAGTGGGCATTGCGACGACGGCGCCGGAAGGCGCGCGACCAAAAAATTCGACGGTTGCGGGCGAGGGGGCCAGACGGCTTGGCCGGCAGGTCACTACACCCCGAAACACGCCAGTTGGCTCATCATGGTCGAGTGCGAGATCAGCGTGTTTCAGCGCCAGTGTCTTGGCCGCCGCATCGACGACCCCAAAAGGTCCCGAAACGAGATCGCAGCATGGCAAAGCCGGCGAAGCAAAACTCGAGCTCGCATCAAGTGGATGTTCGCAACCTGACAAAGCACGCGCCAAACTCGGCCGCGCCTATCCAGCCACCGCAAAGAGTCAAAATCACTGAGCTGAACCACTAGGTGCTCGCGCATTTTAGTCGTTCCAAAAAACGTTAGGGTGATCCCGCTCAAATTTCGGAGTTTCAGTCGTTTCCGACACCGATAAGCCGGGCTAGTAAGAGCAATAACCAGAAGGCACCGTTCATTCGAACACTCCCTTCTTCTCTACGCCGAAACGACGCACTCCATCCTGCTTCGATCCGTCGCGGAACGAGGAGCGGAGCTCCTCGCCGGGGGCGCTCGGGAACGGCATGCATGCCTATCTGTAGGTTCAATCCTAATTCGGACTCCGTAACGATGAATTAGGACACCGCGGTTAGGCGGAGATCGTCGGGTGCTTCCTCAGTCCCACCCGACACAGCTTAAATGCGTATATCGGAAAAGGGAGGTCCCGGCGGCAAACCGGGGCTTTTTCGTTTGGCTCAAGGCGGTAAACACAAAAAGGCAAAAACGCCGCCCGCTTGAAAAACCGATGCGAGCGGCGTTTAGCCAGCCAAGGGAAGGTGATGCAAAATCCCAGCGAGCACTAGTATGCACAGACTGTAACACGATTTTGTGTCGGGGAAAGGGACACCCGCCAGACGAGTACCTGCTATCTCGCAGCAGGGTATTGTGTGTGAGCAGACTTGGTGGAGACGCACGCATTGCTAAGCGCTCATGTCACGGCATGCACAACGTCATATTCTGGCCGCCGCCAAAGCTCCCGCGTAAATACCCGCTCGATCACCTCGATTGCTCTCATCACTTCGGCCTTGCCGATATAAAGCGGGGTGATACCGAACCGCATGATGTCGGGCGCCCGAAAGTCGCCGATCACGCCATGGGCAATCAGGGCTTGCATCGCTGCGTAGCCCCTTTCAAATGCGAACGAAACCTGTGAGCCTCGCTCTTCATGCGAGCGCGGCGTCACCAGCCTGAGCTGCGGGCAGAGACGCTCGACTTCGCCAATCAGCAGATCGGCGAGCTCGAGCGAGCGAGCGCGGACTTCATGCATGTCGATGCGGTCCCAGATATCGAGCGAGGCTTCCAGCGCTGCCATAGCGAGCACGGGCGGAGTGCCGATCCTCATGCGCTCAATGCCAACTGCTGGTGCATAGCCGAGATCGAAGGCGAAGGGCTTGGCGTGGCCCATCCAGCCCGACAGAGCAGGCCGCGCGTGATCAGCATGGCGCGGCGCAATGTAGAGAAACGCCGGCGCCCCAGGGCCGCCGTTGAGATACTTGTAGGTGCATCCGGCCGCGAAGTCGGCGCCAACGCGTGCGAGATCGACGGGCAACGCGCCGGTAGAATGTGCGAGGTCCCAGACAGTGACGATGCCCAGTGCGTGGGCTCTTGCGGTGAGCTCGGCCATGTTATGACGCCGCCCCGTGCGATAGTCCACCTCCGTGATATAGAGCACCGCGATTTCCTCGGACAGCGATTCCTCTATCTCCTCAGGCCGAACGAGCCGCAATTGGTGCCCGCGTCCCAAGGTCGCGATCAAGCCTTCGGCCATATAAAGATCGGTCGGGAAATTGCCGGTATCCGACAACACGATTTTGCGATCACGATTCATCTCGAGCGCGGCGGAGAGCGCCTGATAGACCTTCAACGACAGCGTATCGCCAACGGTGACAGACCCAGTTTCAGCGCCAATAAGCCGTGCAATCCGATCACCCAGCTTGCGCGGCTGCACATACCAGCCGGCAGTATTCCAGGCGCGGATCAGCTCGACGCCCCACTGCTGCTGGATGACGCGGCCCATTCGATCAGCCGTGCTAAGCGGCAGCGGACCAAGCGAATTGCCATCCAGATATGTCACACCGTCCGGAATGTTGAACAGCGGCTTTGTCTGTTCGTAAACGCGCAATCTGTTTTCTGTAGTGCTCATAGGACCGTTCGGACGCGCCAGAGTTCCGGGAATAGTTCGACCTCCAGCATTCGCTTGAGATAGCTGACGCCGCCGGTGCCTCCCGTACCTCGTTTGAAGCCGATGATGCGCTCCACGGTGGTCACATGGTTAAAGCGCCAACGGCGGAAATAGTCCTCGAAGTCGACGAGCTTCTCAGCAAGCTCGTAGAGCAGCCAATGCGTTTCCGGCGCCTCATAGACACAGCGCCAGGCCTCGACCACTGCATCGTTGAGGCGATGCGTTTCACGGACATCACGTTCCAGTACGGAGCGCGGAATCGCAAGCCCCTTGCGGTTGCCGAGGCGCAGCACCTCGTCGTACAGGCTTGGGATTGTGAGCTCCCTCTCAAGAAGCCGTGTCGCCTCCGCATCATGCGCGTGCGGCTTCAGCATGGCTGGATTGCGATTGCCCAAAACATATTCGATGAGGCGGTACTGACGGGATTGGAAGCCGGACGACTGTCCGAGCTTCGCCCGGAAATGCGTATACTCGCTTGGCGTCATCGTGCGCAGCACGTCCCATGCGCTGTTCAACTGTTCGAAGATACGTGAGACGCGCGCCAGCATTTTCATTGCCGGCGCGACGGCGTCGCGTGCAATCGCGTCGCGGGCCGCACCCAATTCATGAATGGCAAGTCGCATCCAGAGCTCCGAGGCCTGATGCTGCACAATGAACAGCATCTCATCGTGCGCATCCGACAGCGGATGCTGCGCGCTGAGAATGGTCTCCAATCGCAGATAATCGCTATAGGACATCCGCGCAGCGAAATTCGTTTCTGCGCCTTCTGCTGTTGGATCGTAGTCATTGTTGGCCATCGCGGGCGTCCTTAGTCAGACCGATCAGACAAGGGGTGAGCTCTGACCAGGGATCTCTTAGTGGGACGACTGCGCCTGCAGGGGTTGCGATTTGGCTCGACGACGAGACGACTCGGAACCTCCCGCCTGATCCGGACATCCCCCATCAGCTCGGCTTGGCAACTTAAGCTGAGACGTTCACCGCCGCCCACCCGCGCTGCGAGCGTGCCAAATTGCGCATTCATCGTCGCTGTTCCATCATCTGCCGGTCGACGATTTATGCAGATCTTTCGAACTGCGGCTGCCAACGCAAGAGGTATGATTGCAAATATTGTACAAGCAGCGCCAGCATGGTTCCGACGATCATCATTATAAAGATCGCGACCATCATTTCGCTGGCATTGGCGCGTGCCTCTGCCTCAATGATGAGCTTGCCGAGGCCACGTTCAGCGCCGATAAACTCTCCGACGATCACGCCGACAAGTGCAAACGACACTGCAGGGAGCAGAGACGCGAACACCCAGGCCAGCGCAGACGGAATGACAACGGTACGCAAGATGGTCAGCTCGCTCGCGCCCAATAGGCGGGCGGCGGCAATTTGATCTCTGTCGACCGCCCGCGTGCCTTCGAACGTATTAAAGAACACGATGAAGAACACGACGAGTGCGGCGGTCACCACCTTCGACACATCGCCAAGGCCAAACATGAGAATGATCAGTGGCACGAGCGCGATGCGTGGGATCGAATTGAACGCCAGAATGAACGGTCCAAATATGCGCGCAAGAACGTCCGAGCGTCCGAGGAGGAGGCCAACGACGATGCCGGCGGCCGAGCCGAACAGAAATCCCCACCAAGTATTCTTCAGCGTGACAAGCGTCGCTATCCAAAGATTGTTATCGGCATTCCTGAAGCAGACCAGAAAATCCGATGGGTCGTTGAGGCAGCTAAGCCGCAAGAAGCTCTGCCAGATCAATGACGGCTTCGCCACGAAATACGGGTCGAGAATCTTGGGAACATAGGCTCTTGGCAGAACTGCTTTGCTCCATTCAAAGCCCCATTGCCAAATCACAAGCAGAAAAGCGAAAATTGCGATCTGCCAGAGCACGATCACCTGACGACGGGTAGCCATGATCAATCGGCCTTGGTACGGCGAAACTCTTCGCCAAGCGAATGCCAGATGTGAGAATACAGGCGGCCGAATTCGGCCGTTTCGCGCAACCCGACTGGATCTCGCGGACGAGGAAAGGGCACCTGGAAGTCATCCTTCAGCCGTCCGGGCCTTGCGGACAGGACGATGATGCGGCTGGCCAGTGTAAGCGCCTCGCCGAGGTCGTGAGTTACGAACAGCACAGTCTGCCGTTCGCGCTCCCAGATATCGAGCAATGTCTTGTGCATTTCCAGCTTGGTATGAGTATCAAGCGCGCCGAAAGGCTCATCCATCAGGAGAATTTCAGGTTCGAGGATGAGGGTGCGCATTAAGGCCACCCGCTGACGCATCCCGCCCGAAAGCATCCGAGGAAAGCTCTGGCCGAAGCCAGTCAACCCGGCCTTTCCAATCGCATCGGCAACCCGCGCGGAACGCTCCGTCTTCGTGATACCGGAGATTTCGAGCCCGTAGCCGATATTCTGCTCGACCGTTCGCCAAGGAAATAGTGTGTCGCGCTGAAACACGTAACCGACGTTGGAATTTACCTTGCCGGTATCAACTAAGTCGCCGTCGACGAGAATTCGGCCGCCTGAATGTGGCAAGAGCCCGGCCACCATGTTGAGGATCGTGCTCTTTCCGCAGCCGGAGGGGCCGAGCAAGGCAACGAATTCGCCTTGGCGAACCTCGAATGATACATTGTCGACGGCAGCAAAATCGCCTCGACCGGCGCTGAAGCGCTTAACTAGTCCTTGCACAGCAATCCGAGTGCGACCAGCGTCCGCATTCGTCGTTTCTCGGGCAACGGCGAGGCTGGGGCCAGGCGCGGACATCACTTGTATTTTGCCTTCGCTACATTGAGAAAGCTCATATCGACAACGTCCTCGTATGCAGTCTCCGGAATTTCTGTACCCTTGCGGGACCAAATTCTGCTGCCCCGATCATAGGCGGCTTTGTCGATGTTTCCGTCATATGCCCAAGTCAATTTGTCAAAGCCAAGCTCTGCGCTAACGGCGGTGGGATCGATTCCAGAAAACCACTTGGGCGCAACCAGTGCCTGGACTTCGGCGAGCGGCGTCGTTTTGACCCACTTCATCGCCCGATAAATCGCGTTCACGAAGGCCTGTACCGTCGGCTTGTCCTGCTCGATCGTGTCCGCCAGCGTGTAGACGACCAGCACCGGAACCGTGCCCCCGAAATCTTTCTCAAACATCCCCGGTTGGGAGGTATCGTAGATCAGAGTGCCAAAGCCCTTTTTCTTGATTTCGATGATCCAACTTGGCGGTGCCATGATGGCATCAAACTGCTTGGTTTCGAGAGACGGAAACATGATCTCCTGCCCGCCGCCAGCGACCCAATTCACTTTTCCGCCAAGCCCTCGTGCTTCAAACAGATAAGTGCCATAGACCCAACTGCCCGATCCGATGGCCGTGGCCGCGATGATCGGCTTGGCCCCGTCTGGGCGCTTGTAGGCCGCTAGCTTCTCGAGCGACGTGATGCCGCTTTCATAGAGGTCTTGCCGCACAACAACATTGGCGTACGAGCACGCCATTTCAGTTGCGAGCAGAATTTTGCATGCCTTGCCGCGCGCCGTGAGTTGAAGGGGGTGACTGGCGTCACCGTGGGCGAACATCGCTTGGTCCGAAGCGAGCATCTGGCGACCGAAACTGCCCGAGTTGCCTGTAATCAGTTTCGAATTGAGTCCTTCATCCCTGAAATAGTTCTTGAGCTCGGCGATCATGCCGATGGCATAGATTGGCGTTGTGGGGCCGAAGGCGAGGGTGACCGGCTTGCCTTGAGCGCGCGACTGGCTCGGCAGCAACGAGGTGCCCGCAAATGCGGAGCCCGAAACAAGGACTCGGCGCCGTGTGATGGTCATGCATTACTCCCCTGCTGCTTGTTGCGAACCAGGCGCTTAAGATCCGTCATACGGCCGACGAGGCGATTGTCCCCGCTTTTTCTAACGCAGCGATTTCGTTTGTCGAAAACCCGATATCGCCGAGGATGTCGTGTGTATGTTCGCCGACCTGAGGCGGGTCATTGCCATTTGCGAGGCGGCGGCCGTCGAGCGATATCGGCAGCAAGGGGGTTTTGGTGTTACGGCCATCGGGCAAGCGGATCTCGGTCAAACCACCCGATTTATTGAGGTGGGGATCGCTGAACAAATCACCCGGTTTGTTCACGGGCGCATAGGGCAGCTCAAGTTCTTCCAGCTTCGCGGCAAGTTCGGCCTTGTTCCAGCCGCCAAATATCTTGGCGACTTCCGGGATCAGCCAGTCGCGATGATCAACTCGACCTTGAGCCGTGATGAAACGCGGATCGCTCAGCCAGGCAGCCCGATCAAACGCGAGGCAGAACGCCTGCCATTGCTCCTCCCCAACGACAGTGACGAAAAGCTTTGATCCGTCCTTTGTATCGAACAGGTCATAGATCGGCCAAGGACTGTCCTTCACCGAGTACGGAATTGAAGGGCGTCCGGTGACGACCTCGCACATCATCGCCTGTGCCATTAGAAAGACGTTGTTCTCGAAGAGGGCGCTTTGGATGTAACGACCGCGGCCGGTGCGCTGTCGTTCGGCGAGCGCGGCTTGGATCGCGATCACCCCAAACATGCCACCCATGACGTCATTCACTGAGGCGCCCGCGCGCATTGGCTGGCCCGGCAGGCCGGTCATGTAGGCGAGCCCGCCCATCATCTGAACGACTTCATCGAGCGCAAGACGGTTCTCGTAGGGTCCGGGGAGATATCCCTTGAGTGAGCAATAAATCAGCCGCGGCGCGAATGCGGCCACTGAATTGTAGTCGAGACCGACCCTCTTCATCAAACCCGGTCGGAAGTTTTCGATCAAAACATCGCTGCGCTCAGTGAGCCGGCGCGCCACCTGTTTGCCTCCCGGGCTCGACGTGTCGAGCGCGATGCTGCGTTTGTTCCTGCTGTATGTCGCAAAAAAACCCGCGGCAGGCCCCTTGAAATAGCGAGTGCGATCGCCCTTGAGCGGCTCGACTTTGACCACATCGGCGCCCAGGTCGGCGAGGATGAGCCCACAGGTAGGGCCCATGACCATCTGACTGAATTCAACGACGCGCACGCCTTCGAGGGGGCGGGGAATTGTCGGCCCTGATGTGGGATTGCCGCCCATCATGCCACCCTCCGCAACACCCTTGGAATTCCAGCCTCGTGCAGATGACCTGTCAGGTGCTTCTGCTCAACGTGCCGGGCGAGAATTTCGCGTGTCGCCATCAACCGATCCAGATCGATCCCAGTGGAGAGGCCCATCCGTTCGAGCATGAACACGAGATCCTCAGTCACAATATTGCCCCGTGCGCCCGGTGCGAAGGGACAGCCGCCAAGCCCCGAAACAGCAGCATCGAAGCGCCGGACATCCGCTTCGAGCCCCGCGACGACGTTGGCAAGACCGGCGCCAAGCGTGTCATGCAGATGTAGCCTGAGCATCATTTTTGGGCCGGTCTCGTTGCGAACCGCGCGTACGATCCGCTTAACCT
This sequence comes from Bradyrhizobium sp. WYCCWR 12699, assembly GCF_032144035.1. NCBI lineage: Bacteria > Pseudomonadati > Pseudomonadota > Alphaproteobacteria > Hyphomicrobiales > Nitrobacteraceae > Bradyrhizobium > Bradyrhizobium sp. WYCCWR 12699. Next base: position 289,594 of record NZ_JAVTJN010000003.1, on the reverse strand, counting down.
GCGTTGGGGTGCCGTAGCCGACGGTATCTGCTAGTCCGATCTCGTCCGCACCCGCCTCGGCGAAACCCTGCACAAGGCGACACACCGCGGCCTCACTGACGTCGCCTTCCATTGAGCAGCCAAAAGCTGTCGCTACAGCGCCCACAAGATGCGGCCGCTCAGGAGCTTTTTGCGCGTTGATCCTCGCACGAACTACACGGAATGCTTCGAGCTGTTCCTCAATCGTGCGGCGCACATTCGCCCGGTTGTGCGTTTCGCTCGCCGAGATCACGAAATACATGCTGTTGACTCCGGCCGCGAGCGCGCGCTCAGCACCTTTAACGTTCGGTACGACCGCGCCGATGGTCGTAGACTTATGGGTCAACGCGTGCGCAACAACTGCTCCAACGTCGCCGAATTGCGGCACGACCGTAGCCGGTACAAATGAGCCCGCATCGACCTCGCTCACCCCCGCGGCGACGATCGCACTGATCAGCTCGCATTTTGCGCCTGTTGGCACAATGACATCCAAGTTTTGAAGGCCATCGCGCGGTGCAACTTCGCAGATGTGCACATCCGGTGAATTGTCCATTGGCGCCCTATTGTATATTCTTGCATTAAAGAACAATATGTGACATCATCTGTCAATGAAGATTCCGAACCGCTTCGGGGGCCCCGGAACGAGGCTCTGCCGGTGGGCGGCCAGGACATGATCCGCTCGCATTCCGCGGAATTCTATTTTCGGGTGAGGTTTGCATGGATTATCCTGTTGGCTGAACTGCCTGGCGCTGCCTGTTCGCGCGCCGCGCGGCGATATTCATCGGGCGTCCGCTTCAGGGGTGCATCCCGACGGAATCCTTTCGCCCTGCGGTTCTGGCGTAAGCCAAATAGCGTTCTTGGTGAAACGGAAGCGCCGCACCAAGAATGCCTTTCGTCCACGAAGCCACGCCCGTGCCCGATTGAAGAGGCGCGCCAACTCCAGCCCTCATTGCATAGAGCCAATGAGCCGCACAAACGATCGTTCAGTAAGGAGAAGCTATGTTTCAAGCCCTGCCTGATCTGCCGGCCGACGCCGTGTTGGCGTTAGCCGAGGCATGCCGCAACGATCCTCGGCGGGACAAGATCGACCTGAGTGTGGGGGTCTATCGAAACGATAACGGCGTTACGCCCGTCCTGTCCGCGGTGAAGGCCGCCGAACATCTCTTGCTCGAGGGACAGGACACCAAATCATACGTAAGCCCACTCGGTGACACAAAGTTCGTCAGCCTTATCCGCGAGCTCGCGATCGGAAACATCGAGGTGGATCGACTAGGTGGCGTTCAGACACCTGGCGGCGGCGGTGCGGTCCGGTTAGCTTGCGAGGTCATAAAGCTGGCGGCACCCTTTAGCCGGATATTTGTGGGCCTGCCGACATGGGGCAACCACATTCCAATCTTTGAGGCCGTGGGATTGGAAATAGGTACGTACACCTATTACGACGTCATTTCTCAAACGCTTCGCTTCGACGAAATGCTCTCATCGCTCAAGAGCGCAAGGAGAGGGGATATCGTGCTGCTTCACGCGACTTGCCACAATCCATCGGGCACGGATCTTAGCCTTGATCAATGGCGGGCGATCGCGCAACTTGTGGAGGAGAGAGGCCTCATTCCTCTCATCGACTTTGCCTATCAGGGATTCGGTGATGGTTTAGAGCAGGATAGAGAAGGACTAGAAATAGTGCTGTCCAGCGTGAGCGAAGCGTTCGTCGCTTATTCTTGTAGCAAAAACTTCGGACTGTATCGGGAGCGGACCGGAGCGCTCTTCGTCTATGGCACGAACCCGGTCTCAGTAGGGCGGACTGTTCAAGCCATGGCTGCCCTAGCGAGAGTTAACTGGTCCATGCCGCCCGACCATGGTGCTGCGGTCGTCGGCACTATCCTGTCGAACACCGCCCTTCGTCAGGATTGGCTTCGCGAGCTCACGACGATGCGGGAAAGAATTTTAAAAATTCGTGCGGCCGTCGGACGGGGTATGCCCGAATTTTCTCAGCTCGGGGCGCAAAAGGGAATGTTCTCCACCTTACCCTTGCATTCTGCCACGATCGACCGTCTCCGCAAGGATGATGCGATCTATATCGTTGGAAACGGCAGGATCAATCTGGCCGGCCTTACAACTGACGACGTGCCACGCTTTGTCGACAGTGTCCGGCGAGCAGTTTAAGCTGTCGAAATGCAACTCGGAAACGGATCCGCCTGTGGCACCTATCTGAAGACGTACACCTTAAGCGGGCGTCGAATATGACGCATCATCAGAGCCGATGCATCAGCATACCGGCGGGCCTCCAGGACGTCGAGCAGCCTCAGGTGTTCCTTCACGTGCCGGCGCATGCCGTCGCGATCAGCGAAGCTTCGGTATGCAAACAAGCGACGAATCGAATTTACGCGCTTAAGTGACTCGACGAAGAAGGGATTCTTGGCACCGCGCGCGATCTCCTCATGGAAATCACATCCCCATTGAAACACTTCACCTATCGTGAATTTTTCCAGCTCGCCATCAAAAATGCGCAGCTGGCGCTCGCGAAGTCGCTCGATGACCTCTGGCGCCAGAGCGTAACCAGGTTGAGCAATTGCTGCTGGTTCGATCACCGCGCGGAACGCCATAACTTGTGTCTGCGCTTCGGGACTTGATACAGTTTCAGCAAAACGCCACCCGTAGCCCGGTGAGCGCGCGATCCACCCTTCCGCTGCGATCCGATCCAGCAGTCGTTGTAATTCGGTGCGTGTTAGATCGTAACGGCGCAGCAATTCGGCTTCCGTGACATCGGCGGGAAGGCGCTTTGCGACCACGTCCGTTGCAATCGTCGCGTAGGCCTCTTCCGCGCGGCTTACCGCCGCCAGTGTGGATTGTGCGGCTACGCTCGTAGGGTCTCTTGTCAAGACAAAGCCGCGGTGCAATTCACCGCGCGCGAACCCCGCCTCTTCTAGAGCCTTTAAGCCTAGGCGAATTGGCGCGCGCGACAGGCCAAGCGCATCGGCAAGCTTTTGCTCGATGAGGCGATCGCCGGTCTTCATCCCATCGCGACGGACAACGGACAAAATGAGCCCAGCCAAGTGCTCGGCACGACCGAGCGGGCTCTTTTTCTTGGGCCGTCGTGAGATGGGCGACAACGGCCGAGCATCTCGATTCAAAGGTCTTTCTTTCCCGTTTGCCAGCATGTGGATGTAACTCGTGGCCAAGAGCGAAGTCAACTTGGAGCTATTGTACTAAGGATGCGAACATTGCCGCTGTGGCAAGGCTCCAAGTCCGCCGCCTTCCAACTTAAGGAGGCGCAACGCGAAGTTTGGCGAAGCCAGTTGCGGCTTTCGGATGGACGCGTCTGATTTCGCGCTCAATCTCGTCGAGGCGCACTTCGATCCGGCGTACTCCTGGTTCGCGTCCTCCTTTCTACGTAGATGCATCGACAAACTCGGTAACAATCTTATGCGCGAGATGCTGGCATAGCCCTCCTAATCTTGAACGCCTCAAGCCCATCGAGGTAGATTGCGCGACCGTCAACACAAGCCTTCGTCCATGGATCGAGATGAAGCGTCGGCAGATAGAACAGCCGGCGTTCCAGTTCGATGTCCTCTGATGCGGTACTTCCGGCTGCGCTCATGGCACCCCTCAACGTAACCTAATTTTTTGCGAGCAGCGTCAGCTATTTCCCGGAAGGGTATTGCTGCGGCAAGATCGCCAAGAAAGTGCCAGATCCCGAGCTGTCGTTCCAGGAAAGCGGACTTGAGGATGTCAACCATCTGGTTCGGCTGCACCCGTCCTCGGAGCTTGGGTTGCGTCTATGGACTTCTGGCCTGGGCTGCCATTCTTAATGCCGCCCGACCCGCGGGCGCGTCTCACCGCGCCCCAAATACAACCCTCCGCGGACGCACACGCCTGAAGGGGCGGTCGGCTCGGCGAGCCACGGTGAGGAGCAGCCGAATAGTCGCCACTGGTCTGCTGATCTTTCACCGGGAAAATACGGGACCGACGGCATTCATCTCCTGCTGAAATGGCCAAGATTCTGGAGAGGGTAAGATCAAACCGGAAATCAAACGGAATATTTACGCTTCGCCGAAGTGGTCCGGTAACGCATAGAAACTATACTGCCGCTTGTCCGAGTGGCAGGTTGGAATGAACGAGATCGCAGTAACATTAGCTTCCGTCGACGCCTGCGTGAACGGGCGACGGACGCGATCGATCAGATTCCCCCCGGACATCGAACGGCAATTTGAAGCCGACATGCACGACAAGCGGTGTAAGCGCTTGACGATCGGACTGCTCGTTTCGGCTCCCCTCTATAACCTTTTTCTGCTCGGAGATTGGCTGCTGGTCCCGGACGTCGTGCGGCTGGCCATGTGGGTACATTTCTCAATAGTGACTCCGTGGATGCTATTGGTCGCCTGGCTCGTATCGCGCAAACCGAGGCCCTTCGTACGGGAGCTCCTAGCAGCCAGTGTTCCGCTACTCATCATCTTGCAGATCGACCTCGGTTTTGCCCTGACGGCGAGCGAGAGCGCTGCGCACTACCAGTACGTGGTGATTCCAACTTTGCTCTACACCAATGTCTCACTGCACAGACTCGAATTCCGCTTCGCTCGTGTCGTGACTGCCGCGATCCTGTTGCTTCACACCGCGTTCGTCATATCCGCAAGCTACATCTCCGCCCCGATAGCGGTGACCATCATCGTTCAGCTCCTCATCTGCGGTTACATCACTCTGATCGCAAACTATACAATGGAGCGCGATCTCCGTAGAGCCTACCTCTATTCGCTGAGAGATCGGCTCAGGCACGCCGATGCGGACGCCGCTTCACGCCGCGATCCATTGACGGGGTTAGCAAACCGGCTGCATCTTGATGATGAACTGTCGCGAGTTTGGTCTCGCCCCGAGTGCCGAGCATCGCCCGTTTCAGCTGTCATGATCGATATCGACCATTTCAAGCACTTGAACGATCGCTACGGACATGCTGCAGGCGACCTCTGCCTGAAACGAGTCGCCGCCATACTTCAGGCAGAGATACGAAGGACGGGTGACCTCGTCGCCCGATATGGAGGCGAAGAATTCCTGATAATCCTGCCGGATATGGCGATGATGGATGCCGTGCGGCTGGCCGAACGCATTCGCCGATCGATCGAAATTGCTGCGATCCCCAATGAAGGCCGGAGCCTCTTAGGCATCGTCACCGCCAGTTTTGGCGTCGCAGCTTGTTCGCCGTCGGATTTGTCTCCTCTGGAATTAATTGCTGCGGCCGATCACGCCCTGTATGCCGCCAAAGGCAAAGGACGTAATCAGGTCTGGCCTCCACTTGTGGCCGACGCCACCGTTCGCTCGTTGACTGAACCATTGACGTTTATGGCGTCGTCCTCAGAAGCAGCACGAGGGGTTTGATTTTCCTGCTTGGGCAAACCCGTGGGAAGCTGCGTAAGCCAGGGACATACGCTAAGCTCTCGATTGCTTCCGTGCCTCCCCCGATCCGGGCTGGGGTAGCCGATCTCGCGTCGAGTCTGATCCACTTGAGCAGTCATATTCAGATTCCAGGATCTGAAAAAGCGATACTCGCTCGCTGCACGGCAGAGACTTGGCTACGGCTCTGCTTTGCCAAATGAACCTGCGTATAACTGTTCAATCCTCTCGACTTCCTCTTGGGTCAGCGCCGCGAACTCATTGGCTCGTGCGCGGTTTGATAGCTTACCTTGATTTTGCCGAAGAAAGCCGAAGAGGTTATTCAGCGTCCTCTCGGGCATATCGACTAAACGCTCGACGCCGGCGCAGAACGTGTCGAACCCTTGAAGAACTCTGGCTTCATTCGGAAGATCTTTCTCAGTTCAGCTCTCGACCGAGCAGCCACTCATACAGGAACCAGATGCGACGCCTGTAAAGACCGGTCAGCTTCTGTTTGACCAGCTCGACGATTTCGCCTTCGGCCACAGCAAGAAAAAGCCGCTTCAGGACGGCAAGATCCACGCCCTCGTATTTCAGCGCAATGTTAGATGCGCCTCAAGGGAAGCTTCTGGGGCGTGCCGAGGTGTGTAAAGGCGCCAGCCATCCTGCTCTAGGATACGATGCTTGGTCCCGATCGCCGAGAGCGTCCGTGGAATTGGAGCGGAGAGGTGATAAGCGTCGATGAGGGCGGCATAGCCGGCCGGAGCACCGGCTTCGGGCAAACGCCGGTCATGAAAAATCGTCCCTGCTCCTGAAAACTGTGCGCTCAACGACATATTCCCGAAAGTTCAGCGGCATTAGAGGAGGCGGACGTCGCCGATCTTACGAGATGAGATTCTTCAAGGCCGGATAGCTCGCGCCGAACACGAAACCGTCCACGCTGCGGGAATCGAAGGCGAGCAACCAGAGACCTTGGGCTTCATTGCCTGAGAACCTGAGAATTTCAAAGGTGCAAAAGCTGCGCCGTTTGGCCCGGGATTTCAACCTCTTGGATTGATGCGGCACCTCCGGGCACCTTAGGCAGGCCCATCGCTGGTGAGATCCGTCTTTCAAAGGTCGAGCACAATCGAGCTAGCGGACCGGAACGGCAATGGGCGGCGCAATCCGCGCTCGAGCCTCATTGTAGACCTCAATGATGCCTGGCATGGCTACGGTTACAGCAACGCCGAACGGAACTTGCTCGTCTATCTTGCTGCCTCTGTCAGGCTCGCGTTGAATGATCAGCTCGATTTCAGAATCGACTGTCAGAGCCGGCGCCTTGTCGCCCAGCCAGCGCCGAGAGAAAACGGTCCCCTTGCTTGCCTGATTGACATCAGGCTGCGTCTTGGATGGCTGCACGCGGAACTGATCGATCTCATCTGAACTCGCCAAAAGCGAAAGCTTCACTGAGCGATACGATTGTCGACCGGGATGCACGGGCGTGAACCATGCAAGCGTTGCGGTCACCGAGTGGGGGAGAGATTGGCCGCTCATGCAAGCCGGTAACGGAACAACAACCGAACGTCTTGTCTCCTGCGCCAGCGTTCCGACGGCCCAAAACGTCGCCCTGTCGGAAGCGCAATAAATTGCATCGTCCGGACTAACAACGCCGTAGCCTAAGAAGCGCCGGATATTATCCTTCTGCCTGACGAATTGCTTTGCATCAGCTGGACCTAGCACGCTCTTGATGAGCTCGGCGCTATCTTGCGGCCACGAGGCTGTATGCACTAACAGCGCCTTGAGAAGCGCGGCGCGCTGATGGTGGGGCAGGGACAGAAAGTCCTGCCCGTACGTGTCTTCCAAAGCGTCATGAATTCTGTGAGCCGTCCTGGAGGCCAGAGCTGCCGCAGCACTTGTGCCGGAAGTGTAATGCTCCCAATTGCTGCTGCCCTCGCGCGGCGGAGCTGCAACCTTGAGCCCATGCGGTCGAGCAGGTCCACTTGGCCTTACAGCAAGCGCCGTTCCACTGGCCACCATGGTTAAATGCTCACGAGAGCCAGGCATCAAAATATCCGGTTTGACGCCGTTTGCAAATCCTGGACCCAATCCGCTGGATGGATTGGTGATGATCATCGGATGATACGGATCGACCCTGCCTCTAGCGCTACGGCGATCGGCTGCGCTAACGGCGTCGATATTGGCGGAGCCTACCGTGATCCCGTTCACTGTTTCCGACGGTGAAAGCAGCCGGCGAGAAGTGATCAATCGCGACAGCGCGGACAACGTATGTCTGGCCCGATCGGGCTGGTCCGTCGCTTCATAAGCAGCCATGGTGGGGATGGATGCTATCTCGAATGAGCCGGCGTGATTGCCGGCACTCACGCAGAACAGAATTCCATATCGATGGGCCAATCTGTCGACCAACCTCGCCCAGGGCGACAGCCGCCCATGAAATGGCTTTCGGACATTGCCGAGCGAAAGATTGACGATCACAACTGACGGAGCGCTCGGATCGTCGTTGCGCCGCATCGAGACCACAGCTTGATAAACCAGGTCGACAATCAGCCGGTCCTCAGGAAATTGATCAGCAGCCCCCAAGAGCGGTATGCAATGGATGCGGCGCGCCAGCGGCGGCTCATTGGTGTTTCGGTCGCCATGCACGATCAGAGAAGCCATAGCTGTGCCGTGAGCCCTTTCAGCCACGACGGCTGCGCCCTCTAAATCGAATTGATCGTCGACATTCATTCGATCACGAAGCAGAGGGTGCTGGGAAACGGGCACGCCATCCAATAAGGCCAAAATTGGTTGGCCTTCAGAAGGAAGCGGTCCCAGTCCGCCTTGGAGCTGACTGGCGTCTTCGACTTGCACCGGCGCAACAATACTCTGTGGCCGAATGTGCATGACCGGGTCCATGCCGCTCAACCCGGTCGCGGAGCGCTCGGTAATTTGCCGGATCGCGGCAACTGGCAGGTTAGCCAAAAGGGCATGATAGGCGATGTCCGGGATCCGGCACTGCGTCACAAGAGTGCCACCGACCGCCCTAATCTCGCTGATGACTCCTTGTTGGTTCGAAGCCGCCATGTCCTCCGACGATCGAAACACAAGCTCGATCTCAACGGGGAGAATTTCCTCATCTCCCATGAGCTCGATCTCGTGCGCAAGGATCTCTCGATCACCATCTTGAACACGATCTCCCGGCCCCCATACTCTGATGTCACGGAGCGTCGCAAAGACATCCCGCCAGGGTGCGAACCCCTCCCCAATTGCTTGCCCGGATACCCATCTCTTCCAGAGCGACAGGATGTTCTGCAAAGCCGTGACATCTGGCACAAGAAGATAGGCCTCAGGCGACTTGTCCTTCTCATCGCCCTCCAGCTCCTCTTCATCGATGAGCTCCAGACCAGGCACTCTTCGGATCGCATTCGCAAAATTCGCAACTGCCCCCCGAACCTCAAAAACCAGCAGCCGCTCTGGCGCCAGCGCGGACGGGTCTGATCGCAAAGTTAAGCCGCTTGGGTCTCGACCCAAGACTTGTTCGAGGCGACGGAAGCGGGGGCCAAATGCTGCATTCTGTGCAGCAGCCGTGAATTTAGCCGGCCTGGGGATCGGTTGCGGCCTGCCTTTTGGTCTTGCCGCCTGATTGCCTGGCGTCAGTCGCAGCAGAGGCTTCGTTGGATCGGCCGCCATGCAGGTTCTCTGGCTTTACTCTCGATGACCAAAATTCGAGTTCAGTCTTGACCGCAGAATCGATCGAGATCTCACCAAGACCAAGAATTTGTCGCCGTCGAACGTTCTGACAGAAATCAAGCACTTCAGCATAGGAGGTTGCGTCAATCTTTTGCGCGAGTTCAAAAGCCGACAGCGAAGGGCGCTCGGGCCAGCCCATATAAATTCGTTCTATGAAATGTGCGATTTCCGCAACTTGCGGAGCGGGAAATGCAATCTTTATCTGAAAACGTCTCCATACGGCTCGATCAAGCAATTCAGCATGATTCGTAGCCGCTATTGTTACCACGTAACTGGGAAGTTTATCGATCTGCATCAAGAGAAACGAAACAACGCGCTTGATTTCGCCCGTTTCGTGATCATCTCCACGCTCTTTTCCAATCGCATCGAACTCGTCGAAAAACAAAACGCAAGGTTGGGTTCGCGCATAGTCGAATAGCGCGCGAAGACGCGCGTTTGTTTCGCCTAGATAGCTTCCTACGAGCGCGTCGTACCGCACCACGAAAAACGGCAGAGAAAGGCCCTCTGCAATCGCTTCTGCAAAGGAAGTTTTGCCGTTGCCTGGAGGACCAGACAGGAGAACCCGATGCCGCGGCTCATATCCGCTTGCCCGCAGCACGTCTGCCCGCACATGCTCCTCGATCAGCTGCATCCCTTCGGCGCGCGCAGGCAAGGGTAAAACCAGCTCATCGAGAGATATGCGTGGCGTAACTTCTAAAATCGTGTCGCGCCCAGCAGCTTGCGGAGACCGCTGAGAGGCAACCAGACTTGGCGGCGTCACAGCTATCGTCTGCAGCGCTCGCTCAAGCCGATCGGCCAGCGCGTGATGACTCTTTGCGCGCTCATCAGCCACAATCGCTTCGACCGCCGAGCGCATCATTGGCCGATCGCCGGTCACACCGGCGCGCACGAGAGATATGAGTAAGTCGCTCTTGGCCATGACAGACAGCCTATTACAGGATTGCGCGCCCACGCTGCTAGAAATGGTCCCAGCTTGTGAACAACTCGCCGATAACCAAGGTTCCTTGCCGGGGTCGCTCGGCGAGCCTATCCGGCGGGGATTAACATATTGAAAAGCTGCAACAAATAAGACGTCGTCCGTTAAGAAGCCGATTTGAGCGGTGAGCCGTCGCTGCTGGCGGCGATGAGGGTGGCCAGGAAGAGGCACCAGAGAGCTCTCAGCCATGCGAGGATGCGCCGGAAGTTATGGCCGACGGCGGAGAGGATGACGTTGGCCGCATCGCCGGCGCGGCCTTTGAGGTAGCAGCGGCCGAGGTGACCATCGGCCTTCAGGTGTCCGATGATGGGTTCGATGGCGGAGCGGCGGCGCAGCTCGCGCTTGATGACCCCGAAGACGCCGCGCTTCTGGCCGGAGATGAAGACACGGCGCGGGTTCTGCGCGTCATGGCCGCGGTATCCCTTGTCGACATAGGCCCGCTCGATCGCACAGCCGGTGAGTGTCTCGGTGCGGTCGATGACATCCCGCAAGGTGTGACCGTCGTACGGGTTATCCGGTAGCGCCCTGGCGTGCAGCACGAACAGGCCGCCGGGAGCCCGGCGGTTGTTGGTGACGATGGAGGCTTTGACCCCGAACTCGTAAGGGGCGGCTGCTTTGCCCTTGCCGATGCACTCGACCTCCGGAGCGTGGAAGGAATAAAGCTTCCAGCCGCGCTGGCGCTGCTGCTGCGAGCGGATCTGGGAGGCCCGGCTGAGCGGGAGGACGAAGGCGTTCTCGAGCACGGTCTGACCTTCGATCTTGCGGCGGATATCGCGGATGATCCGGCCCAGCCGGCTGCGCAGGATGCGCAACTGCCGCTGATGCCGCTTGAATTGCTTGGCATGGGCGTAGCGCCCCGCCATCATGGCCGCGGTCTTGGCAATGCGAAGATAGGACTGCCGCAGCCTGACCCCGTGCTTCCTCGCCAGACGGTTGAGCCCCTTGATCGCGGCGTGCAAGAGCTTGGCATCGGTCGGGAAGGTGATGGCCTTCGGCTGCACGGTGGTATCGACCGTGACCCGCTTGAGGTCCTGACTGCGCAACGCGCCGGCCTCGTGCGCCACCCGCAGGCTCTCGGCCAAGAGCAGCTCCAGCTTGTCGCCGAGCCGCTTGCGCCAGTGGCTCAGGTCCGAGCGCTCGTGCGGGAAGGCGTGCTGAAAGAACTCTTCGCCGGTGAAGTACTGGAAATACGGGTCGTGGACCCAGCGCTCGCACACCCCCTCATCGGACAGGCCGTAAATGTGCTTGAGCAGCAGCAGCCCGATCATGAAGCGGGTCGCGATCCCCGGCCGGCCGTTCTCGCTGTAGAGCGGCGCGATCTCGCCGTCGACCCAGTCCCAATCGACCTTGCCGGCGAGCTGAACCAGCTCGTGCTTCATGTTGATGATCTGGTCCAGTCTGGCCCGGAACAGATCGCCAGATCCCGTCGTCCTTTGCTTCTTCGGTCGCATCGCCACCTCCGATGCGACGACGGAATCATGACTGGCGATTCGACGGAATCCTGAAAATGAAATCGCAAGGTTCCGAGGCCCGAAGCATCAAATCCCTGCAATCCCAAAACAGCCCACAACGATAAATGCGATTCTACCTCAATCGCTTAGCCGCTCCTCACGGACGACTAAGACTTCTCGTCCGCCGTCATGACTGGTCGAGTCTGTTCTGCCTGCTCAAGCATTCCCCGTCATCCTGTTGACTGCCTGCCTCTGACAAAACTAGCCAGCCTTCATAGCTAGCGCCGACCGAAAGTCCGGCAGAGCCTTCGAGCACTCGCCTCGCGCGCTTTGGCGCTTTATGCCCATCCGAGAGGGGTCGTCAGGGGATTGTTCACTTTTTGTTCAATGCCGTCAAGTCGCAGTCCAATACCGGCGTTCGACCTGTTCCGGAGCGAGAATCGTGAGCAAATGGATCAAGCCCACCGGGGGCGCCGATGCTCGTATCCGTGCATAGTCGAGCTGCTGCAAGCAATGGATGACCCTAATCCCTAAAAGGCGTTGGAATCGCATGCGCTGAACTTTCTCGCGTCGATGCAAATATTCACGGCCGCCGAGCAAAGTAGCCCCCTATCGAAAGTCATGGTCCCGATTGACCTAAGCCGCAACACTTCCGCTCGCGGAGATCAGCAAATCCGCTGGAATATGGAAACGTTCGCGCAGACGCTTCACCATCGTCATGCTCAATTCGCGCTTGCCGGACATGACCTCACTGACGCGACTAGCAGTGCCCAGAAGCGGCACAAGATCAGCGCGCGTCAAACCATGTTGTTCCACCAGATAGGTTAGCAAATCGGGCAACGGCGGCGCTTTGCGCGGCCAGCGTGCGCGTTCATAAGCCTCGATAAGGCGAGCCTGAGCTACCATACGCGCTCGATCGGCAGCCTCGTTAGATTGCATCAGCTTGCCGACAAGCGCCTTGGCCGCCTCATGATCGGCCTGGTTCTGGATAATTATCAATGTTGCCTTCATCACACCGTCTCCGCGTCCACCTTGTCACAGTCTTCATGACTGCCGAAAAAGCGGATCATCAACACGCCATCACGATATTGAACCATGGCGATCAGGCGGTAGTCATTGGCCTTGATGTTGAACACCACGCGTCCGCCTTTCAGGATGCTTGCCTTGGGATGCGATCGCTTCACCTGTTGCGGCGTCCGCCAGTCCGAAGCCTCAGCAATTGCCAGCCATGCCCTGTATTGAGCGCGCGCTGCATCGATGCCCCGATGACCAGAGCGTTCGGCAAAATAGCGCTCACCAAGGTCCGTGCCGACCACCAGCATGAAGGGATACTACCGTCGATTTCCCAAAAATGGAAGAGGGGAATTTCCATTTTTGGGAAACGCATGCCGCCCGCCGACAGTAAGATAGTCTTGCCACTCGGGGCTAATTCACGATCCGATCGGCTCGCACTTTCGCGGCGAAGCCGAAGCCCGCCGCGAACGCTTCTAGGCACGCCCCGCGGTTGATAAATCAAAATCGCATTTCGAACTCAGAATGACGCGGTCAATTGCGACTGGACAATTTTGTGCGTTAGAAGCAAAAGAATCGTCTCGCCGCAGATGCTCTCAAGACTTCCGCTAGGGAAGATTGGGCGGCTGACCAATTCGCTCCAGATCGGCGAGACACTTGTCCAGGTTGCTTTTGGCGTCCTGCAGGAACCTGCTCGTTTCGGCAAGCCGCCTGAGATCAGGCTTGACCGGTCCCTCGCTCACAGCGCTCAGCTGGTGGCAAACAGTTGCAAGATCACCCGAGATGTCTTCGAGGACGAAGGCGAGGTTTTCCAGCGGCACGAGCTCCGAAAAGAAAGACTTCAAGGCGCTTTCGTCCTGGCCAGAGGGACCTTCGAATCTGACTTCGACCAGTGGCACCAACACCTCGCGGTTGTCGCGCCCGACCCTTCCCATGCTCATGATGAGCGAGCTGAACGTCGTCGAAACAAAGGTCAACCGATCGAGCAGGGTGTTTCCATACAATACTAGCGATTCCGATTCGCCTTGCGCCTGCTCCGTTGTCGAAGCCCCGAGATCCTCATTCGACATGCTCGGAGTCCTCTCCTGCGCTCAAGTGCAGCATACCCGAAGGGAACGAGACGGGCTTTGGACTGTTCACCGCCTCAATCGATGTGGAGGCGCCGTGACCTTCGGCTTTCTTCACCTGCACGACCGTCACCGACGAGCCATGATACGAGCTCTTCGTTCGCGCCTTCATATAGCCGGGAGCTGTCGGTGCCGGCGGATGAAGCAGGTAGTCCTCCATCACCTGACGGACGCCAAGCGGGTCACGCATCACTAGTCCCGCCGCATGCAACGTAGGATGCATCGGGCTCGGCAAATCAAACAGGCTGCGAAGAACGACATTTTCTTCAGCCGTGAGGGCAGGGTGGGTTCTGAGACCCATTTTCCTGCGCATAAGCTGCGCCAATTGGCCAGCGCCCCTTGCTGTGGGCCCTTCGTGCCTTTCAAGCGCCATAAGGCCATCGCGCGTCAGCGCGAAATGAGCAAACTTTCCAGCCGCCGTTCGTTCCACAAAACGCGCATTGGTCATCAGGCGAAGAATGCGGCTGAGATTGGCATCCTTCAGATCCAGTTTCTTAGCAATGACCGTCTTCTCCAGCTGACGCGACGGTGCATCCCGCAACAACCGAAGTATCTCGACGACATGCTGACGGTGCATGACCTCGCTTGGACGAGCAACCTTGGCGGTGTTGATCGACATCTGCAGAAGATCGTAAAACGCTCTGAAGCGCTCGGCATAGGCGGCATTCTTCGGCGCGAGCGAGGCGCTCACCCGACGCAGAATATCAAACCATTCCCGCAGCTCCGGATCGCGGCGCCGGCTCTCCAGAGAATTCCAGAGCCAAGCCCCAAGTGTTGCGTAAATACGCTCCAGGCTGCTTTCGGATCCCTCTTTAAGGAATTCCGAAATGACGCTCCGCGCCTCAGTCGCGGTGGCCTCGCCGCTCTCTATCTTTTCCAATGCTACGTCCGACATGGCCATACCCTACGTCACAACCCTTAAGATCATTTTACAACGCTTTACTCTGATTTTAGTCTCTGAATCTAGGGTGTCACCGGCCCCATTTGTAGGCAGTCCAAACGGTCTTTTGACCGAGTTCCCGGGCGGAAACAGCGTTCGGCTCTTTGAGGAGGGGTAATATAGTACCAAGCCGGCCATCCCCGTAGCGGTTGTGGGTGGGATGTTGCACGACAAAACTTCGCGTGCCGAACTTCACTTCCACCTGGCTCGCAGTCGTCTGGTGGCCCTGCATGGTGCGGTCGTTCCCCATCGAGGGGACCAGCATCACATCGACATCCAGGTCCCTGAAGGGCGTGTCGCAGACGTCACAGAAGTCGAGGCAAATTGCGACGCCAATCAGGGCGCCTTCAGTCGCAAGCACGCACATCCGCTCGCCAGCAGTTATGTTTTCGATCCCCCAGTCGTCATCGGCGTAAGGGGCGATCTTGTCGTAGACGAGCCGCTCCTCGCCATAACCGTCATAAATCCGGGCCCGATTCACAATCTCCTTGCCTGCCACCTCGTGCCACGTTCCCGGAATGACGATCTCCGGAGGCTCCAGCGGGTCGGCCACATCTCGCTCGCGGATGAACTTGACGATCTTTTCTCGCAGTCCTGGTGGTACCGTGAGCTCGGGCCAGACGATTGCGATGCAGTTCTCCTGCAACGCGTTCGCCATCTGAAGCAAGACCGCGTTCCCCGCCGCCGGCGCATCGACGCCGCTGACGATGAAACGCTTGTCCCCGTCTACCGTTGCGAACTCCGCCTCAAGCTTGAGCGCCTCGAAAAGGCAGGCGCCCATTTTCCAATTCGTGGGGTCTTGAGCGGCACTATGCAAGGTACGGCTATCGACCACCTCGACGGCATAGCCGTCAATGAAGGTGGGCAGGATCCGATGAAATAGCAGGCCTCGCTTTGAATAGGCTTGGCTCCGCCGGGCAGGGCGGCCGGCGCTCACGCCCTGTCGCGGAATGAACCAGCATCCGAGCGCCTCCAGGCGCCACTCGCCCGATGCAATCGGCCATTGCGACCGCCGCTCGAGCAGCACGCGGTCGATGGCCCGGATGAGACCTCCAAGCGACACAGCAACCTGCTCGGGGGTCTCCTCGGAAACGGACCAAAGGAGGCGGCCTTCTCCGACGCTGTCACCGAAACTCCGGGCAGATTCTTCAAGACGCCGCTCCGAAAGATTGCGGTAAGCCTTGTACACGCTCGGCGGCGCCTTGCGGAACAACTTGTCGAGCTCGATCAGAGCCTTCCTCAGTTCGTCCCTTCTGGCATGCGTCATCGAGGCCTGTGATTGAGCAAGCTCACCAGCTGCCTTCTTCCACTTGCCGAACTCCGTTGTCTTCAGGCGGCTGTCCGCAGGCCCAGGCAAACGACTCGTCCAAACGACTTCGCCAATATGTGCCATTGATAGGCGTACGGTTCGCTATTTGCAATCGGCCCGACTGTGACTTACGCGCGTCTCATCATCTAGCTGCGGGCGCAGTTGCTCTGAATGTCAGAACGCGCAGAAACTCTGCATCGAATTATACGATGGCAACGAAAAGCTGCATATGGCTTCCGATACTCTTGACGAAGCACGAGCAAAGCATTTCAATCTGGGCGGGAGATCCGCGCGCGAGCGACGCGAAGCGGACAGGGGGCACAATCGATGTGGAAGATCAGCCGGGCCGCGGCTTGCCTTGGCGCCTGCTTTGCGATGGGCGGATGCACCAGCCTGTACTATGTGCACGATCCGCAGACTGGCGTGATCACAGCCGGCGAACTGCCATATTTTCTCAAATCGATCCGGTGCGAGGTCGTCACCTTTTATCAGATCGAGCGCGAAAGGCGGAAGCACTACCTCAAGATCTACAAGACCAGGCCGGAAGAGGCGTTCGACCGCTTCGCCCATTTCGACATCGACCCGTTCCTATACGGCACCTTCTTCCTGGAACTGAAAGTAACCGATACCGGCGGTGTCGGGTCCGGCACCGCCTTCGACTATAAGCGCGTTCTAAGTGCCACCACCGCCGAAGTGACCCATGTCGGCCCCACGGCTTCGGCGCAGGACACCTACGACCTGATCTGGTCATTTCTCTTGAAACAGAATGCCGAGCTTGCGTCTGATACCTTGCCGCTGGCATCTAGCCCGGCAACATATGAGCGCGGCTGCTACCGGGGAACGCCGACCGAGCTCCTCGAGCTCGAAGCTCTCGCCGAAAACAAATATCCGGAACGGGCCGCTTTCAAGCGCATCACCGTCGATGCCTCCAAGCCATTGGCGGCCTGGCTGCGCGACAATGCAATTTTGATCGCCGCCAACAACCTGACGCCGGCTATGCCATCGGAAATAGCTGAGCCAGCGCAGATGACCTATACTTTTTCGATCCAAGTGACCGGAGGCATCGAGGCCAAATACTCCCTTACATCGGCGCGCTGGACACCGGCCGCCATCCAAGCCTCCGCATCTGCGCAGCAATTCAGCAATCTCGGTATCTACATCAATGGGCCGAATGCCGTCTTGGCCAACGGAGCAAAGTCTGGCTCGGCCAGCTATGCAGCCAAACAGCCGGCGCTCGGATCAAAGGACAATCCGATTTACACGACACCAATCCCGGGAGGGGAAAAGTCGCAGGAGTTGCCGGAGAGCGGGGGGGCCGCAGCCCGCCGGCCAAGGGCTGGTGGTGGCCCGCGGACGAACGGCTTTATCTTCGCGCCGGTGCCAGTCTTCCCGCCATCTCCAACGCCTACTCAATAAAACATGACTCGTTACTGCCTGCTCGGATTGCTGGTTCTTCTCGTGCTCCTCCCCTGCAGCAGCGCGAAGGCTCAGCCTGCGCTTCCCTCAGGGGTGTCGGAGATGGAGCTCTTCGGAACTGTGATCCGCAGCTCCAAATGGGACGTGAAGGAAATCCCGGTCTGCTGGGAAAACCTCAATCCTCATGACCAGAAATATGCAGAACTCGTCCGAAAAGCCGTGGCCGAGACCTGGGAAAGCGCAGCACAAGGAGGCGTTTGGTTCGCCAAGACCTGGCCTGCCTGTAAAGAGGGCGCAGCCGGCGTCCATGTGCGCATCGCCGACGAGGGCGCGCACACCGACGTCGTCGGCAAGTATCTCGATGGCAAGTCTTCGGGCATGACCTTGAATTTCAGCTCCAATCATTGGAGTAAAGGATGCATCAATAAGCGCGAATTCTGCATTCGTGCGGTCGCTGTCCACGAATTCGGGCACGCGCTCGGCTTTACTCACGAGCAGAACCGCGACGATGCTCCGGAACAGTGCCGCAACGAGAAATTTTCAGGATCGGTCGGCGACTACAAAGTCACTAAATACGACCCCAATTCCATCATGAACTATTGTAATCCAGCATGGAACGGAAGCGGACAACTCAGCCCACTCGATATCGCAGCCGTCAGAACGTTTTATCCGTCCTGACCCTCGCCTTGCTCTTTGTCATCTCCGGGCAGGCGCTAGCCGATCGCGCCGCGGTGCAGATCGCCGCGCGCTATAACGTCAGGACTGTTCATGTCCAGTTTGTCGGCGTTATGTACAACGGCAAGCAGGAAGTCGGAGGCGGCTCCGGCCTTCTGATCGGCGACAACCTCGTGCTCACCAACAGCCATGTGGTCGGACGCGAGGAAAACTACAAGAGCTTTGAGGTCGATGCTCGCCTTGGCTCGCGCAACGCAAACCCAATCAAAGTCAGCGCGATTCACCGCGACGACGCCAACGATCTTGCCCTTCTCGAGTTGGCCCAGCCGGCCAGCAACAGCGGCGGAGCATCGCGCTGCCCAATGCCGGTCATCAATGAAAGCCAGCAGGCCCCAATGGGAACCCAACTCTATCTGCTCGGCTATCCCCTCGACCTGGATCTGAGCATATCGAGCGGCCTGATCAGCAATCAAACCAGCCCAAATGGGCGCTGGCAAACCGATACTGTCATGAACGTCGGCAACAGCGGAGGTCCCGCGTTCAACGAGTTCGGCGCGCTCCTCGGTATCGCTGTCGGCGGCATCGTCAAATGGAACGATGCCCAGGTCAACGGAGTGAATTTCATCATTCCTGCCACGGTCATAGCCGCGAGTCCGCTCTACAAGCTGATTGCGGCTATCCCCCAACCATCCGTCTGCTGGACCAAATGGGTCGACACTACAATCTCATTCGAGAACTGGAGCAAGCTCAACTCGACCCATGTGCAGACGCAAGCCAATCAGGGCGTGAAAATTCCCGAGATCCTGGCCGGCGCGCTTCACACGTTGCTTCCAGAAGACCGGCGGCTCATCGTCAATGTTCCGCTATCGCAACTCGTCGAGCTCAAGCAGATCGAGCGCTCATACACCGTCGACAAGACCAAGGATGATCATCCCGTCGTGTTTGCCGAGCATTCGGCCGACTACGCCGAGACGTTCCCAGCCGAGCCGGGCTACCGTATCACCGGCTGCTCCTGGCATGTCGAGACGGCAAACGGAGCCGGCAACATTGCTTGCGCCATCAACGATGGCGGTGCAGAGGCGCGCTTCACCTACAAGCTGACCAGTGGACCCGCCGTCGATCGGTACCGTGGATGGCTCGGTGCTACCGTCAATCTATCTCAAGTTCTTGCGAAGTAAGGAGGAGGGGCCATGGTCGTCTCGACATTGCGAGCCGATTCTTCAAATGCGCTGCACTGGCTCTCGTCGTTCCGGCAGCTCCGCGCGGCTTTAATTGCTCTGGTCTGCATGTTTGTCGTCGGCTGCGCTCATCAAGCACCTATCTCGAGACCGTCAAAGCCCCAAGCCCAAAACACGCATCAGCACCACGGGCGTGCATTGACAGGATATCACCATCATGCCGCAAGGTATTACGGCCCGAGGTATTATGGTCCGAGACGCCATGATTATGGCTATCATCGCCCCACAACGGGTGAGGCAAGTGAGGAAGCACCTCCCGAGAAACCGACGCCAACTGGCGCCGAGGCTCCCAACAAGCCCGCCATCAAGGGCTTGGTGCCCGTTTATTTTGCGACCAACCGCGAGGTGATGGGAGGCCCGAATCTGCAGCTGAAACAGATCACCTATGATCGTTCGGCCACGAATACCTATGGCTGCGTGACTGTGAGCATACCGATCGTTCACAAGATGGGCGAAGTCGAAACGCCAAAGACATATCTGTACGGCATTTGGACAGAGGCCGAGCAGGACGGAAAGCACTTTCGAATCCAGACTCTATCGAAGCTCTCACGAGAGGAGTTTGCCTCCGCGATCGCCAATCCTGCCGACAGCCTGATGCTGTTCGTCCATGGCTACAATGTTCCTTTCTCGGATGCAGCGTTCAAGGCCGCTCAGATTGCCTTCGATGCAAATTACAAGGGCCGCGTCATGATTTATTCCTGGCCCTCGAAAGGCGGGTTGGCGGATTACGATTACGACCGCGAAAGTGCTTTGCATGCCACCGATGGATTGTTCGATCTTCTCAAGCTCATCAAGACGGAGGGGAACGTTTCGCGGATCATCCTGATCGCACACAGCCTTGGCAGCGAAGTGGTATTGGGCGCCTTGCAGCAGGCAGCGCTGAGCCAAACAGCGCTTGGCATTACCGAGCTGATTTTCGCAGCACCCGACGTCGACCGTGACCTCTATCTGGAGCGGGCTAACCAGATCAAAGCGGCCGCGGGTGCGGTGACCGTGTACGCCTCGTCAACTGATCTGGCTCTGCTCGCCTCGATGAAGAAGGCGCAGTCGAAATCGCGAATGGGCTATGTGACTAAGAGCGGTCCAACTCTCGTCTCGGGCATCGAGACGATCGATGTCTCTGCGGTCGGAAGCGAAATGTTCGCGCTCAATCATAGTACCTATTCAACGAGCCGGGCGGTCCTCGACGATATCGGCCGGATCATCTCCTCATCTAGCCACCTCAAGCCACCGCAGCGGACCCCAACTTTGCGCTCGATGCCTAACGAGCTCAACGCGACCTATTGGATGTATCCTTACTAGTCATCTGGAACGCAAGTTCATCACATTAGTTGATGGCTCGAATCTTTGTAGAGGAGAGCGCTTGTGGGGAATGCAGGTGTGAGAGGCCGGCCGATCGCGCCGTTAGTGCTCAGTCCGCAGGAGCGCACGTACCTAGAGAGGCAAGTTCGTCGTCATCGTGTCGCGCGGTGCTATCTGAGCGATGCCGCGCGATCCTGCGATGTGCGGATGGCCTGCCAAGCAAGTCTGTGGCTGCTGAACTCGGCATCCATGAACACACCGTTGGCAAGTGGCGCCGTCGGTTTTTTTAGAAGGATCGCTGTGATGGCCTGCTTGATGAAGCCCGCCCGAGCCGCCCTCGCACCATCGACGACGATCAGGTTGCTGAGGTAATCGAGCGGACATTGCGTACGACGCCGGCCGACGCGACGCACTGGTTGATCCGCTCGATGGCTGCGGAAACTGGCTTTTCCCACACCACGATCCGCCGAATGTGGTCGGCGTTCAGCTTGCAACCGCACCGTAGCCAGACATTCAAGTTGTCGAGCGATCCACTGTTCGTCGACAAGGTACATTGTCGGCCTTTATCTATCCCCACCGAACCGAGCCGTTGTCCTCAGCGTTGATGAGAAAGCCAGATCCTGGCACTCGATCGCGAGCAGCCGGTCTTGCCGATGATGCCTGGGATGCCAGAACGTCGCACGCACAGTTATGTGCGACATGGCACGACCACACTGTTTGCCGCGCTCGATGTCGCTTCCGGCTTTGTCATTGGCAAATGCTACAAGCGTCATCGGGCGGTCGAGTTCTTGAAGTTCCTCAAGGAAATCGACGCTCAAATCCCCGAGGGGCTTGCGGTCCACATCGTCATGGACAACTACGCCACCCACAAGACACCTAAGATCAAGGCGTGGCTCGCTCGCCGGCCGCACAACCATGTCCACTTTACGCCGACTTCCGCGTCATGGATCAATCAGAACGAGCGCTGGTTCGCTGAACTCACCAGAAAGCAGATCCAGCGAGGTGTTCACACCTCCGTCAGACAGCTCGAGGCCGACATCCGTACCTTCATCGAACTGCACAACAATAACCCGAGGCCCTTCAAATGGACCAAGTCTGCAGACCAGATCTTGGCTTCCGTCAAACGCTTCTGCCACAAAGCCCAGCAGACTTTATGCGGCGAACTTTAGATTCACGTGACTAGGGGGGCGTGCGCATTAATCCTCGTTGATGTGCGGCTCGTTCCTATTTCGAAGCCTTTATGTAACGGCAGCAAATGTCGCGCAGCTTTCGCGGAATCGAGCAGTCTTGCACGATAGTGAGAAGCGGGCCGTGGTGAGATCGGGGACCGTACATGCATGCGCCCGGGAAGACCACAGTTTGGATCGGGATAGCGCGCATCTCGTCGTACGAGTGCCGCTTACTCAGTTGATGGTAAAAGTCCGTTCGGGCTTTTGATGTTTGAGCGTGCGACGCTCCATCATAACAGCCAGCCTTTGCGCTTTTTAGGTCTTGCCGAAGGAGGCGCCCTCTGGGTCCTCTGGCCGGGTCCGCTCTTCAGCATGAAGCCCATCAGAATGAGAGCTGAATACAGGGCTGCGCCGTCACCGCACTTGATCGCGGGGCGAGCATCTCTGAGGGGCCGCTCAGTCCGTGGTGGCGGCGCAAAGATCCGGCAGGCCAAAAGCATGATGGGCAACGACTGCAGTGTCCGAACGGATCCTCCGCTATTAATACTTCCATTATAATGGGTTGATTCTTGAGCTCACCTGCCATATACATCCCTAAAGGGATTTGTAAATGGACCTGACTGTAGAAACTTTCATAGAAGGCACGTGGCACGAGGCGGCCATTGTCAACTTGGAAGCCCCCGAAAAGGGCTACACGACGCCTTCCAGAACTAGCTACGAAATGGGCTATTTTGCCAAGTTCGGCGCCATTCCATTTGCGGAAGACCGTCCCCTTAAAGGCGTACATGCTTACTCGATCAACGCCCCAGTCGATCTGGTGGATCGCGCAGCAAGCACCTGGCCAGCTTTTCTACTGGACCTAATTCCTCAAGGTCACCACGCCGAGAGGATCGCGCGATTTCTGAACCTTCCGGTCGAGGCGCCTTCTACCCAAGTCCATCTTCTCATGAGAGCTGCGAGTTCTCCCGTCGGCAATATTCGCATCAAAGAAGCATATGATCAGGAGGTCGAACGTCTTCAGGACATATCGGTCGCGGGAATCACTATGGAAGAAATTCTCGATCGGAGCGATGCGTTTCTCGAAGTTGCTGATCGCTTTTCCTTGCTTGCCTCGGGTTCGAGTGGGCTGCAAGGTGACTGGCCCAAGGTGTCACTGACTCGCTCCCGAGACGGACTTTGGTATCCGAATTCGATGGTCCCGGACGCGGACGCCCTCGAATTTATCATCGTAAAGCTTCTGCGTAGTGATGAGCCGGTGGATCAGCGGATCCTGGAGTCTGAATCGGGCTATTCGGTGGTCGCAAAAGAGTTTGGCGTCAACGTCGAACGCACGAGCACCTACGGCAATGGTGTGCTTGTCATTCCACGGTTTGACCGCAGGGTGACGTCGGGTGGTCTAATCCGCTACGGACAAGAGAGTCTGGTCTCTGCGATTGGCGTTGCGGAGTTTGCATTTCAGAGCAGGCACGAAACTTATCTGAAAACAATCCAACAGGTCTCGTCGTGTCCGCTGGAGGACACGACGGAGTATCTGCTGCGAGATGTCTTGAACCTGGCTATGGGCAATCCCGATAATCATGGTCGAAACGCCGCGCTTAGAAAATTCCCGGATGGAAGCATACGTCTCGCCCCCTTGTTCGATTTCGCACCAATGAAGATCGCGACAGCGGGCATCGTCCGTTCCACAAGGTGGGGGTGCATGCTCGATGGTGGAGGACAGGACACCAATCCTGATTGGAGGCTCGTCTGTGAGACAGTTTCTAGCCCCAAGGTGCCCGCCCACAAATTGATGTCCGCTTTGGCAGCTAAGGAAGATCTTCTCCGGGCCCTTCCAGAGATTGCAAGAAAGTGCGGCGTGCCGGTCTCCGTCGTGACGAATGCAATCATTCGCAACGAAGATATGGCGAACGGTGTTGCCAAACTGCGCAATGTGACAGATTAGGCGAGCCTCATGGCCAGATGGCGTAAACCTACGAAAGAGGAGATCCGAGATCGTCGCGCCGCAATTGCAGCCAAAGCGCGCGCGGGTACTCTCCGCTTGCCGGAGGCTGTCGCCGAGATGCGTCAAGCCCTCGGGCTCACCCAGATTGAGTTCGCCCGACTGTTTAAGCTGACACCGCGCCAAGTCGCCGACATTGAAAGAGGAGCGGCCAATCCTACTGCGCAAACGCTAGACAAAATAGGTCGCGCATTCGGTTTCCAAATCGGCTTTATTCCGATCGCTGCTGGGGCGACAACGGCCTCTCGCGAAGATGAGAAATCTGCCGGGCCACATTGATGATGAGCGCGTCTCGAACCGAATAGATTCTTCCGAATGGCCATTCGTGAGGAATCTCTTTGGCGTGTTCGCAAACGGTCCGTAATGCTCTGGAGTTTTGAGGAGGCGCAAATCCGGTACGCTGGTCTATTTCAAGATGACACTGCCGGTGTGCCGGGCGAGCCCTTGGCCGACCAAAGGAGCGACGCTGATCGCAAAAAACAGCGGCAAGAGGTTGCGTCGAAGTGCAATTCTGCGAGATCTTGGCCTCTTTTCATCCACCTTGGTCGCCTTCGAACATCTTCGGCCGGTCGGCTTCCCCGTGGCGTTGCTGCAAGATCTTCGTTCAAACTTGACTGGAGGACGAATGTCTTGAACTGAAGAACTGACCTCGTACCCAGGAGGACAATGTCATAATCTTGAGCCGTGGGGTTCACAAACAAAGACAGCGCTCCATATCCCCAGCGAAAGTCGCGAGGCTTTTCGCATAGGAGAGAAGCCGAGCCCGGGCTGGATGCGCGTTAAACCCAAGCTCGCTCCAAGAGATTCGTATCATCAAATGTCGTGGAATGCGTAACCATTTGCGTCTTTTCGTTTCCGCTAGCGTTCACCGGACGACAGAGCCTTGAATTGCCAAGGCTCCCACCACGAAACTGACGTCATCAGCTCTACGGCGATCGGCCAAAAGATGACGTGGGGCGACGCATCCATGGCCGCGCGACCCCGTCGAAGGCCTCGAATGCGTCGATATCGCTGACATAACGCAGCGTCAGCTGGATATCGTCGAGCCCTTCAAGCAATGCTGTCCGACGCGAAGGCGACACGACAAACGGTATCGATAGCGAACACGACATCCTGATCTCACATCGCTCAAGATCGACCTTAATTTCACGCCCGGGGTCTTTCGCAAGCGCGCCTAGGATTTGCTCATAGTCGGCTTTGGGCAATGTGATCGGAAGAACGCCATTCTTGAAGCAGTTCTCGAAGAATATTTCCCCGAAGCTCTCGCGATAACGCAGCGAATACCAAATTGCTTCAGCGCCCAGACTGCTGCTTCTCGCGAGCTGCCGCAGCCAAAGTTATCGCCTGCCACGAGGATCGAGCTGCTCCGAAATGGCGGAATATTCAGCACAAAGTCGGCGCGTTCGGATCCGTCGTCCTGAAATCGGCTGTTGGCGAACAGGGCCTTACCCAAATTAGCGTTCGCAGAACGCATGAAGCGGGCAGGGATAATTGCATCTGTATCAATATTCGGGTCCGCCAGCACTGCGGCGACACCTTCCAACGTCACAAACTTTTCCATTTGCCGCCTCTATGCGTGCGCGAGCTTGCGAACGTCGGTGATGACACCCGTCACGGCGGCCGCCGCCACCGATGCCGGACTTGCAAGATGCGTGCGGCTATTTGGTCCTTGGCGATGCTCGAAGTTGCGATTAGAGGTCGCCATGCAGCGCTCACCTGGCGCGACTTGGTCGTCGTTGATCCCCAGACACATTGAACACCCGGCCTCTCTCCAGTCGAAGCCTGCATCGAGAAATACTTTGTTTAGACCGAGGGCCTCAGCCGCGCGCTTGACCGACGTCGATCCAGGCACAACCAGCGCCCGCACGCCTTTGGCGACCTTGCGCCCCTTGACGATGGCCGCTGCCGCCTGAAGGTCCGATAGGCGGCTGTTGGTGCAGGATCCAATGAAGGCGACGTTGATCGGAATGCCTTCAAGAGGCTGATTAGGTTTGAGGCCGATATAGTGCAGCGCCTGCTCCGCCATGGCGCGACGGACAGGATCGCCAATCAACACGGGATCTGGGATGTTTTCGTCGATACCTACGACATCGCCAGGTGTTGTCCCCCACGTCACCTGGGGGGCAATCTCGCTACAGTTAACCCTGATTTCCTTGTCGAAGAGAGCTTGCTCGTCTGTGTTAAGAGTGCGCCACTGATCTAATGCGGCCTGCCAATGCGCACCTTTGGGAGCATAGTCGCGGCCAGCGATATATTCATACGTGGTATCGTCCGGCCCGATCATGCCAGCACGTCCACCAAATTCAATGGACATGTTGCAGATCGTCATCCTGCCTTCCATGGACATCGCACGAATGACGGGTCCGCAATATTCGATGGCATATCCGCGCGCCGCCTGTGTTCCCTCTTTGCCGATCAAGTAAAGTATGAGGTCCTTGGCACAGACATCCTTTCCCAGACGTCCGGCGAACGTCACCCGTAGCGCCTTTGGCTTGCGCTGAAGTACGGTTTGGGTTGCTAGAACGTGCTCGACATCGCTTGTGCCAAAACCCCACGCATAGGCACCGAGCGCGCCATTTGTTGGTGTATGGCTGTCTGCGCAAACAACAGTCATCCCTGGCGTGATAAGCCCGAGCTCCGGCGCCACGACGTGTTCGATACCCTGCCTGGCATCAGCCAAGTCAAACAGCTCAATTCCGTGTTCGCTGCAGTTCCGTTCCATCAAGGTGATTAGCTCGCGCCCCTCGGGGTTCGAATCGACCGTGCGCCCAGGACGTGTCGAAACGATGTGATCCGTGACACCGAAAGTGAGATCAGGTCGACGCACAGATCGCGAGGCGCGCCGTAGCCCATCAAATGCTTGTCCGCTCGCCGATTCCTGGATGATGTGGCGATCGACATAGAGCAAGAAGACGCCGTCACCCATTTCCCGGATGACATGACTGTTCCAGATCTTTTCAAAGATAGACCGCGGTTGGATCATGTTACACCATGGCCGAGTTGCTCCCACGCTAAGAGCGGGTAGGCTTCACGCCAATTGCGTGATCGGCGACACCGGTCTTGATGCAGGAGGAGCTCGTCGACTAGTAAGAAATTGCAATTTCGAGCGGATGAGGGCTTATGGTCCGGTCGCCCACTTTTTGATATTTAGTCCTTACCCCTTCAGGCCCGATGCACCGGTAACACGGGACGGCTCTCGACTGAGCAGTCGAAACTTCTCAACCCAAGACTTGGCCTGGAACGCCAATGCGCGAGCGTCAGTGGAAAGCGTGACGAATCGAAAGCCACGCGTGACCATGCGCCACGCTTGTTCGGGACCAGGTGCGAAAATGCCTGCAATCAGACCCTTCTTAATGCACCCCTTCAAAACGCGATCGATGGCAGCGTCCACCTCGGTATCAAACTCCTCCAGCTGCGGCTTCCTGTTCAGGGACAGCGAGAGATCGCCTGGTCCGATATAGACACCATCCAGACCTGGCACATCAAGAATACTCTCGATGTTGGCGACGGCTTCAGCGGTTTCAATCATAGCGATGACGCTGAGCTCCCGGTTCGCATGCGCAGCATAGTCCTCGCCATAGGCCGTCGCCGCACGGACGGGGCCTAAGCTGCGCTGGCCCATCGGTGGATATTTGCAATATTGGACGAGGCGCTCAGCGTCCGCTGCCGTGTTGACCATAGGGCATGTCACACCAAGAGCACCTGCATCAAGCGCTTTCATGATGATTGCCGGGTCGAGCCAGGGGATGCGTACCAACGGGAGCACGTCCACGGCCGTAATGGCTTGTAGCATCGCGACGGCGGCATCGTACCCGATGAGACCATGCTGCAGGTCAAGCGTGATTACGTCGAAGCCTTGTCGAGCATAAAGTTCTGCCGAAAACGCATCGGGGATCGCGCAATAGCCGTTCAGTAAATGGCCATTTTCGGCCATGCGGCGATTTAGTCCTCGAAAGGGGGCCATAAGGAAGCTTTCTTTGCTGTGAATATGACGACTGGCCTCGATATCCTGTTGACGGCTGCTGGCATCGGAATGTCGTCGACGCCGCGCGCAACAAGTACACCACTGACCGCGTGATCACTTGACTGCTCCGATTGCGCCGGCAACCGCGCCTTGTTGTGCGCCGGAGCGGATTAGACCCTCAAGAACTCTAGACAAGCTTTTGCAAAAGGTCTGTCGCCAGTGGCGAACTTCTCATGCGCTCGATTTGCCAGCTAGCTGGTGGCTACCGCAACATAGCGCTTTGGCGTCACGCCGTGGACACGCTTGAAGTGCTTCGTGAAGTGACTTTGGTCAACGAAACCGACCTCGTAAGCTACTTGTGCCGCTGGCTCTCCCTGAAGAAGAAGATCAGCGCCGCGCGCGACGCGCCGTTTTATCAGATAGGCATGGGGCGTTACTCCCAAATCTCTTCGGAATGCCCTAATCAGTTGAAAGATACTTGCGCCCGTCTGACGCTCAAGATCGCGAAGCGTAATCCTGATCTCAGGGCTCTTCTTAATAAACGCGAGCGCAACTTCTGTAATGCTTCCGTCAGGGTCGCCGGGCGGAGCAGAGAATGCGTCTGCCGATACGACTGCCGTTTCCATCCCACAAGTCATGTCCAACTCTTGCTGCAGTGGACGAGTTTCATCGCGGGGCTGAGGATGAAGGCGATCAGCATGCCGCGCAAAGCAAGTTAACTGATGACTTGCATGAGTTTTTGCGATATAAGCGAAAACCTAGGGAGAATAATGGGTTATGGGCCAATACTTGCCCATGAATGCGCTACGAGCCTTCGATGCTGCGGCGCGTCATGGCAATTTCAGTCGAGCGGCGGAAGAGCTTTGCATTACCCAAGGGGCCGTCAGCAGGCATATCGCGGTACTTGAGACCCACCTCGGAATAAAGTTATTTGTTCGTAAGCATCGTCGCATCGAACTGACGGAAGAGGCTCGACGATATCATAAGCGGCTTCAGGTTGCGTTTGACGAGATAAGGTCCGCGACGTCCGAGATCTGCGCGTCGTCAAAACACAATGTCCTAAAGCTTAGGTGTTTACCCACCTTTGCCATGCGCTGGTTGATCCCTCGCCTCGCGAGGTTTCGCGAGCAATATCCGCAGGTGGAAATTCAGGTCTCAACCTCACAACAATCCCCTGCCAATTTTGAAGCGCAAGGCATCGATGCCTCGATCGAGTACGGATTGGGCCAGTGGCCTGGGCTCGAGGCCAAACATCTGTTCGACGAACTGCTCATCGTCGTATGCGGCCCCAAGCTTGCGAATGGAATGCCGGTCCCGCGCTATCCGCACGAACTCGATCATCACGTTCTTCTCCATTCCTTGCAGCGCCCGGATTTTTGGCGGCAATGGCTCCAGACTGCAGGCGCGCCGCAGGTCCCGGCCAACACGGGCCTACGATTTGAAAACTCGGGGCTCGCGTGCCAAGCAGCTATCGACGGCCTTGGTATTGCAATTGTGCATCTTCCCTTGATTGAAAGGGATCTCGAAACCGGCCGACTGATCGCACCGTTCAATCTCATTGTCCGCAACCAGATGGCATTCTATCTCGCTTATCCAACCGAAAAGAGCGATTTGCCGGCACTTGTCGCGTTCCGCGCAATGGCTGCTCGGTGAGGCGGCGGCAACCGTCAGATCCATCGATCTGAAATGGACGGGAAAGAAGCGACTCTCAGCCCCGGACATGGACCTTGTGACATCCGCGTAATATAGCGTGAGCAGCCCTTAACTGGTCTGCCCTCCGCGACCTGCGACTAACAGTCCCGGCGTCCCGCAAGATTATACAAGAATGCACTCCTCTAATGCCCTCTATCTGGGCCGAACGATGGGCGCAGTCGTCGCCTTGCTTGCGGCGCATGGCGGTGCACAAATAGGGGGACGGAAACAATGAAGCGCTTCAGCTTGCTGGCCTTCGCGGCGGTTCTTGCCTCACTGTCCATTTCTACAGATGCGCATTCTGCCGAGGTCAAGATCGGCATCATCGGCTCTTTTAGCGGCCCCTATGCCGAGTGGGGCGTCCAATTCAAACGAGCCGTTGACCTCTATGTCGAGAAGCACGGAGGAAAGCTTGGAGGCCACACCGTTGAGGTCCTCTATCGTGATTCTGGCGGCCCAAATCCCGCTCGAGCGAAACAACTCGCTCAAGAGCTGATCACCCGAGAGGGGGTACAATTTCTCGGCGGTATGGACTTCACGCCTAACGCGGTAGCCGTTGCCGATGTTGTGACGCAAGCGAAAATTCCCTTCGTCATTTTCAACGCAAATACCGCAGATACCACACGTAAATCGCCATATTTTTTAAGAGTGGGCTGCACCATCTGGCAATTGGCGTATGGCATCACGCGCTATGCTATTGATCAGGGCAAGAAGAAAGCTGTTGTCTTTGCCGTCGACTACGCCCCCGGTCACGACGCAATTGCAGCTTATGATGCCAATTACGGCAAGCTCGGCGGCAAGATCGTCGATGTCGTAAAGGTGCCTTTGGATACAACTGACTTCTCCAGCTACTTCCAGCGGCTGCAGGACGCGAACGCTGACGTTCTATTTACGTTCGTCCCGAACGGGCCCATCTCCGTTGCACTGTTCAAAGGGTATTTCGAGCGCGGCTTGGCACAACGGGGCTTGCAGTACTTTGGCCTCGGTGAAACCGAGGAGGCACCCCTCGCGGCATTGGGACAAACCGGCGAACTGGCCATCGGTGTATATTCCTCTCTCTTTTATGGTCCTCATTCGCCAGAAAGCACCGCGAATAAGGAGTTCGTCAATGCGCTGGAAGCAAAATACGGGAAGGGCGCCATACCTAATATCGGGACCGTTGAGGCGTGGGACGGCATACACCTGATCGCCCATATGACCGAAGCAACCGACGGGAAACTTGATGGTGAAAAAGCCTTGGCGGCCGCCAAAGGGTACTCCTGGGAGAGCCCGCGCGGATCGATCCGGTCGAACGGGACCTGATCCAAAACGTCTATATCCGAAAGGTCGAGAAGATCGACGGCGTCCTCGTAAATAAACAGGTCGCCGTAATTCCGAATCTCAAAGATCCCTGGAAGGAGGCCAATCCTGCCTCGCGCTGACGACGTTTAGGCGCGCGAAAATAGGGGAGTAGAATCAGGCCGCATGACTCCAGGCCAATGCGGCGGGACGTAATGGCCATTGGCAGCATGCTTGTGATGCAGGCGGTGTTTGAGGGATCAAGTGAATAGCTACTGGACGACGGGTATATCGCTTTTGATCGACGGCCTGTCCTTCGGGATGATCCTCTTTCTGATCTCCTCTGGCCTGACGATCACGCTCGGCGTGATGCGTCTTCTAAACATTGCACATTGTGGTTTCGCCATGATCGGCGGTTACACTGCACTCTCGCTCGTCAATCATTTTGGCCTGGGTTTGCTCGCCGCGCTTCCGATTGCTGTTGCAATCACGGCGATACTCGGGGCCATTCTTGAACGGACCGTATATCGATGGATCTATGAGACGAGTGCTCTCGGTCAAATCCTGATGACAATTGGCCTCACATTCATAATGATCGCCTCGATCAACGCCGGTTATGGCTCGCTGACGCATACATTACCAACGCCTGAATTCCTGGCGGGAGCATGGCATTTTGAAGAGATATCGATTTCTGCTTACCGTAGCTTTCTTTCAATCGTCAGCCTGACAATCGCAGGCCTGATTTGGTACGTCATCGAACAGACCGATTTTGGCGCCCGCTTGCGCGCCTCCGTCGATAATCCGCGCATGGCTCGCTGTGTCGGGATCAATGTGCGGCGGGTGTTCGCTCAGACCTTCGTTGCTGGGTGCGCGTTAGCGGCCATAGCCGGCGTACTTGGAACGCAGATGCTGCCGCTGCAGCCATACTATGCCACGAACTATATGGTCATGGTTTTGATCGTCGTTGCGGTTGGCGGCTTTGGCAGTCTCAAAGGATCGCTTATCGCCGCGCTCGGCTATAGCATCTTCGATACCTATTTTCGCTATCTCTTTCCGGCGGCCGGCGCTTTCGGCATCTACATTCTTCTGGCCCTCATTCTGTCCATTCGACCTTTTGGGCTTTATGGCCGTGCTTAAGGTAACTCCCTCAAAGGACACACCTAAACGGGACATCGCCGCGTCCTTTGGATCCCACCGCTTGGGACTTAGCGATGCGCTGGTGTGGGCGCTTGCAATTTTCGCTTATTTCTTCTTGGGCGCCTATCACCAGCTCGGCACCCAAGTCATCATCATGATCATCTTGGCTCTGTCGCTCGATCTCGCCATCGGTTACTCTGGAATCGAAAGTTTAGGTCATGCCGTCTTTTTTGGTATCGGAGCCTACGCCGCCGCCCTTTTTGCGCTCAATGTTTTATCTGAACCCTTGACCGGCCTTGTGGTAGGAGGGCTAGCTGCCGGCGCGTTCGGCTTCGTCACGGGTTTGCTGGTTCTTCGTGTTCGCGGCTTGACTCAAGTCATCCTCACGATCGCCATTGGTGCCGTCGTCCTCCAAGTTGCGACAACCTGGAAATCAGTAACGGGCGGAGATGATGGCCTTGCGGGGTATCAGGTCGCACCCATCTTGGGACGTTACTCGTTCGACCTCTATGGCCATACTGCCTATCTCTATTCGCTTTGCGTGCTGGCCTTCGTGTTTGCCCTTGCCCGGATCTTGGTAAACTCGCCATTTGGATATGTTCTGCGTGGGATACGCGACAACGACCAACGCATGCGCATGCTAGGCGTACCGGTCGCCGCACGGTTGCTTCTCATCTATTCGATTTCGGCAGCAATAGCGGGTGTGGCCGGTGCAATTTCCGCACAAGTCACCGGGCTTGTCGCAACCGACTCACTCTCATTCCTGCTATCCGGAAACGTCCTCATCATGTTGCTAATCGGCGGGATGGGGCGCCTGACCGGCGCATTCATTGGGGGCATTATTTTCGTCATTTTTTCTGATCGGGCCGCGGCGATAGACCCCTTCAATTGGTTGTTTATGCTGGGTGGACTCCTCATTCTCGCCGTCAGGTTTACACCTCAAGGCGTTGGTCCCTGGATTGATCGTATGGGTGGCTATCTCCTCGATCGCAGGCGGAAACCATGAATGATACGGTCCTCGAAATCGTCGGTCTGCACAAAAGCTTCGGTGCTCTCGCCGTCACGCGTAATATCAACTTCCGCCTTGAGATTGGTGCAAGACACGCTCTGATTGGTCCGAATGGCGCAGGAAAGACCACCCTTGTAAATCTCATCACGGGAGCGTTGGCTCCATCCTCTGGGTCGATCCGACTTGAAGGACGTGACATCACACGGTATTCGCCGCAACGCCGAGTCTCTCTGGGGCTCGCGCGAACGTTTCAAATAAACTCGCTATTCCCGTCCATGACGGTGGTCGAAAATATTGCCCTCGCGGTCGTTGCAAATATGCATATCGACGCAAAACTGTGGGGCGCGCTCAATAGGCGCAAGCAGGTTCTGATCGAACTCGAGCGGCTCCTAGACGTTTTTAACCTCAGTGGTTCGGCATGCCAATTGATTTCCAATCTCGCATATGGTCAACGGCGGCTCGTTGAGCTCGCGCTGGCGCTGGCTCTCAAGCCAAAGGTGCTCATTCTCGACGAACCTGCTGCTGGCTTGCCGAAAGAAGACAGCGGAAAACTTTCGGAATTGCTGCGGCGGTTGCCCGCCGACCTCGCAGTCATCGTCATCGAGCACGACATGCAGATCGTTTTTGGTTTCGCTGACCGTATCACGGTGTTGGCAGAGGGAAGCGTGCTGACGCAGGGAACCCCGTCCGAGATTCGAGCAGATGCTAAGGTACGAGAGGTTTACCTCGGACAGGCGCGCAATGACTGATTTGCTGAGACTGGAAGCTGTCACCGCAGGATATGGCTATGGCGCCGCGGCTATTGAAAACGTGGCTCTTTCGCTCCCGAGAGGGTCGTCATTGGCCGTGTTGGGACGCAATGGTGTCGGCAAGACGTCCCTGCTTGCGACCATTATGGGCCTAACGCAAATGGCCTCCGGCAAGATCACATTTGACGGCGGCGAGATCGGAGGCATCGATACCTACGAGCGGGCTCGCCTGGGCCTCGGTTACGTGCCTCAGGAACGAGAGATCTTTCCTTCCCTGACGGTAGAGGAAAACCTTTCCGTTGCAAGGGTTGATCGGGGAAAGTGGAACATTGAATCCGTGTTTGAGCTATTCCCCCGGCTTGCTGAGCGACGGCAGAACTTCGGAAATCATTTGTCGGGTGGAGAGCAGCAGATGCTGGCTGTCGGCCGAGCGCTCGTCAGCAATCCCGCTTTGCTTATTCTCGACGAGCCGTTCGAAGGATTGGCTCCGGTCATTGTTGACCAGCTTGTGGAAGCGCTCAAACGCATCAGAAAAGAAAGCGATATGACGTTTATCCTCGTAGAACACCATGTTGATCTAGCGCTGTCACTAACGGTCCAGGCCCTAATTCTGGATCGAGGCCAAGTGGTTTGGAACGGCAAAAGCAACGATCTGGCGGGCAATAAGTCCGTTCTATCGAGCCTCGTTGGCATCAGCTAGGGAGGTAGACGACCTCCGATTACATACCTACCGGCAACGATACCAGTGCCGAGGTTACGGTACGGGACAATTGCCTCCATCGACATTAATGGCTGTTCCCGTTACGAACGAGGCTAGGTCCGAGGCTAGAAAGCAGGCCACATTCGCAACCTCGGTCACAGTTCCAAGCCGACCGAGACGCACGCTCTTTCCTTTCTGCAAAACGAAGTCTTCGTAGCTCGCTTGCGGTGCGGTGGACCGGTGCATTCGTTTCCACTGGTCGGTTTCGATCGATCCAAGGCAGATGGCGTTGATAAGGACGTTATCCGGCGCGCATTCGTTAGCCAGCAGCTTCGTCATGGATAGGCCGGCCGCCCGGCTCAGCGCCGACGGAGCGGCGCCGGTACCGGCCTTTGCCGCAATGCTGAGAATATTGACAACTCGTCCCCAGCGTCTTGCTCGCATTCCAGAGAGGCAACGCTGAGTTAAGTAAAGTGCCCCTCCGACTTTCAGCATGAAATCGGACTGGAGTGCGTCCCACTCAACTCCCGATATTGGCTCGTGGGCAGCGTTGCCTGCGTTGTTAACGAGGACGTCAACATGACTGAAGTCGGGGGAGAGCCTCGACCAGGCCTGGTCAATCTGCAATTTGTTTCCGAGATCACATGAGATTCCAATCACGCGCTGACCGGTTGTGCTACTTATCTGGTCGGCGGTATCACTCACTTGTTGTTTATCTCGGGCGAGAATTGCAACAGAAGCGCCGGCCTCGGCGAACGCCAGAGCTATCGCTCGGCCAATGCCTCGGCTTCCGCCCGTTACGATTGCGGTTCGGCTTTTCAGCGAAATCTGCACTAAACTATCCTTGCTTGCTCTAGCACCGAGATTTCCATCGCAGCAGTCCGAAAATGCGGAACCGCGGACGAGTTACGTGGCGGGCGCAGAGGCCTGGGACCGGGCAACTTTGTCGAGCGCCTGCCAGTCTCGAAGTCCGACCGCCTCAGCAAAGGCCGCGCGAGCCGCCGGAAAATCGGCCAGTGCCGGGAGAGGGGACCCGTCGGCCGTGGACAACAACAACCCTGCGAGCGCGCTCGCCATCGCTTCTGTGGTCCGCAGCATCAAATAACTCGGATAAGCGATAAGATCGTAGCCCATCACAAAGAGATCTTGTGCCCGCGGCAGTTGCGCTTTCCCATCTTCAGTTAGGGCAAGCAGCTGGTGTTTCCCCCGGAAGGCACTCCCAACCGTCACGAGATCGTCATGTGCTTTCAATCCTGGAATAAATACACCATCCGCGCCCGCGGCTAAGCTGCGCTCCGCTCGCTTTAGGGCGCCATCTAGGCCAAGCGTTGTTAAGGAGTCCGTGCGGGCGATAATCAACATGTCGCCTGAACTGCGGGCATCAACAGCTGCCCGAAGCTTTGTTTCGAATTCTGCCATCGCGACAACAGCAGGAGCAGGATTATCGCCGGGTTGCTTGCTCGGGCGAGCCTGGTCCTCCAGGATCACGGCGCCAACACCAAGCGCCTCGTACGCGCGGATCATGCGAACAACGCTCTTGATGTCACCGTAGCCGTCATCGCCATCGGTGATGAAGGGTAGATCGGAGGCCGCCGCAATATCCTGAATACCGGCGACCATCTCGCCAAGCGCCGCAATGCCTAGGTCCGGCAACCCGTAACGGGCAGCAAGCATTGCCGACCCACCAATTGCAAACGCTTTGAACCCAGCCCGCCCTATCAGCCGGGCGGCAAAAGCATCTTGAGCAACCGGAAGGACGAGCGGTCGTCCGGCTTCCATGACCTTGCGCAGAGGAATACGAGCTTTCAAAAGACACCCAATGATGCGAGTACGGCAACGACGCGAGTCCGACAACCGTGAAAGCGGTTAGTGAAGGTCGCTCCAGTGCAGAAGACCATCGTTGGACTCAGCACGTTTCATAAAGCACGTGTACTATCAACCGACAGGCGCCGGCATCACTAGGAGAAAATTGCACGATGGGCTGCCCCGATAGCATTGCAATTTCTTGCTAGCGGATCAGCGCCTAAAACCCTGTACTCGCGCAAAATCCTGTGGCGACACGGCGGGCCTCAGGGCTAGTACTGCTCAAGCCAGAGGAGAACGTCGCACTCTTCTTTCATGGACGAGGTCGCATGACGAGTGGCCACCTTAGCTAGCCAAAGGGTGCGCCATGCCATAGTGCACTCAGCCAAGCGCGTGGTCTCTTGGTTCGCTGGGTCAGTGTCCGACGTGACGACATGGAGTAGATCTCGACAGGCGCCAAGGCCGGTCGAGCCTGGCCTTTTACTCAACCGAGCTCGCAAGGCACACATCTGGGCAGCTCAGACTAATGTTGCGTCCCGATGCGTGTGGCCGGTTCTGTCAACAATCCCATTCAATCGACCAGACACGGAGACTTCCACGATGACAGGACACACCAAACAGGAGCCTCGCCTGGCGGGAGGCGAAGATGCGTCCCTCCGGGGCAAGGTTGCGATCGTAACGGG
This sequence comes from Bradyrhizobium sp. WYCCWR 12699, assembly GCF_032144035.1. Taxonomy (NCBI): domain Bacteria; kingdom Pseudomonadati; phylum Pseudomonadota; class Alphaproteobacteria; order Hyphomicrobiales; family Nitrobacteraceae; genus Bradyrhizobium; species Bradyrhizobium sp. WYCCWR 12699. The sequence goes on along the minus strand of NZ_JAVTJN010000003.1, from coordinate 252,864 downwards.
CGCAAGCCGAGGCATCGGTGCTGCCATTGCGCTCGAGCTCGCGCAAGCAGGCGTCGATTCCGTTATCGTCGCCCGGGATGAGGCCATGCTCAACAGCGTTGCCGAACGCGCACGATCATTTGGAACAAGGGTAGAGGTCGTTGCTGGCGACCTGCGAAACGTGGAAACCGTTTCCTGGACGATCGACCGGGCCTTGGCCGCTTTTCAGAAGATTGATATTCTTGTCAACAACGCCGGTGCGACCACGCGGGGGCACTTCCTGGAGCTGCCCGATAGTGATTGGGAGGATGGTTTCGGCCTAAAATTCTTTGGTGCAATGCGCCTCTGTCGGGCGGCCTGGCCTACACTTGTTCAGACGAGTGGATCCGTCGTGAATATCGCCGGTGCAGGCGGCCGAACACCCGACATCTATTTCGCTATCGGTTCGCCAGTGAATGCCGCACTCAATAGTTTCAGCAAATTCCTCGCCGAGCTTGGCATTAGGGACGGCGTGAGGGTCAATTGTATCAATCCCGGCTTGGTGAGGACAGACAGATTGACAAAGCGCCTGACGCTGGAGAGCCGCGAACGACGCATCGACCCTGCCGAAATGGAATATCAGCTCAGCCGCGAGTTGCGCATTGCGCGAATCGGCGAGCCTGAGGATATCGCGGCGCTGGTTAGATTTGTCTTGTCAGATCGCGGTCGTCTCCTGCAAGGGGCTGCTATCGATGCGGATGCAGGTCTGACAAAAACGCTTTAGATTCGCCTAACCGCGCAACTCTGGTTCGTCGGCCCCACTCAGGGAGAATGCCGAGGTTCAGGTCGCGCGTATAACCAGGGCTGGCACGCTCGGCTCTTCTGCTGGAAGTCCTCAATGTCGGCGACGAATCTTAGCGTTTGACCAATCTCGTCGAGGCCCTCTAGCAGCGTTGCGCGACGGGCAGTTGGAATGTTAAAAGCGATTGTCCTGTCGTTCGGTAATTCGATGGTGCAGCTTTCGAGATCCACCGACATCGTCGGATCGTTCGTGGTCGCCAGGTGGTGATGGATCTCATCAACCTCTGCCTGCGGTAACGTGACGAGTAGCAGCCCGTTCTTGAACGAGTTTTCGTAAAAAATGTCGCCAAAGGTGGGTGCAATCACGCAGCGAATACCGAACCGTACCAGGGCCCAAACCGCGAACTCGCGGGAGCTGCCACAACCAAAATTGGCTCCCGCAACAATAACTTTGCTCTTGCGAAAGGGGGCGCGGTTCAAGATAAAGTCCGGCACCTCTTGGCCTTGCAGATCATACCGCCAGATCGCAAACAGGCCTTCCCCCGGATTGCTCTTCAAGCTGCGTTGCCAAGCGACCGAAATGATCGCGTCTGTATCGATGTTAGGGCGCGGGAAACTGGCCGCGACACCCTCGACACGTGTGTATTTCTCCATACGAATTCTCCGGCGGCCTAGGTTAAGTACCTTCTGACGTCCGTTACCGCCCCGGCAATCGCAGCGGCGGCCACCGAGGCGGGACTGGCTAGGTGGGTGCGACTCTTTTGGCCTTGGCGCCCCTCGAAATTGCGGTTCGACGTAGAGATGCAACGCTTACCGGGTCCTACAAAGTCATCATTGATGGCGACGCACATGGAACATCCGGCCTCCCGCCACTCAAACCCAGCTTCCAGGAAGACTTTGTCGAGCCCCAGAGATTCAGCGGCATGTTTAACCTGCGCTGAGCCGGGTACCACAAGCGCGCGTACATGCGAAGCGACCTTGCGCCCCCGCACGACTTCGGCGGCAGCCTCTATATCGGAAAGGCGGCTGTTGGTGCATGAACCGATAAACGCCACGTCGACGGTGAGCCCTTCGAGAGACTGACCGGCCTCAAGACCGAGATAAGTCAGCGAACGGTCCATTGCGGCGCGACGCGCAAGGTCGTTAACCGCCGCGGGATCAGGAATCGGATCGCTGACGCTGCCAACATCCTCGGGGGTCGTCCCCCAGGTGACCTGCGGGCCGATGCTCGTGCAATCAACATCGACCTCTCGATCGAAAACCGCTTCTGGGTCGGTCGGGAGCGAACGCCAGTAAGCCAATGACTGTTCCCACATTTCTCCCTTGGGCGAATAAGGCAGATCGTGGAGATATTCGAATGTGACGTCATCGGCAGCTATAAGTCCAGCTCTCGCACCGAACTCGATCGACATATTGCAGATGGTTTGGCGTTCTTCTATCGACAAAGACCGTATGACGCTGCCGGCATATTCCACAGCGTAGCCACGTCCCGCCGCAACGCCGATCTGACCAATCAATCTCAAAATGAGATCCTTGGCGTATACCCCTCGGTTGAGCTTGCCTTCGAAATTGATACGCATGCGTTTCGGCCGCCGCTGGACGATTGTCTGGGTCGCGAGCACATGCTCCACCTCGCTGGTGCCAATGCCCCAAGCCCAACAACCAAGTCCTCCACACGTTGCCGTATGGCTGTCGCCGCATACCAGTGTTGTGCCGGGCAAGACGATGCCGAGCTCAGGTGCGATTACATGGACAATGCCTTGCCGAGGATCGTCAACATCAATGAGTTCAATCTTATGAGCCTGACAATTTTCACGTAACAGCTGCACGAATTCCCGACCACCAGCGAACGTCTCTCCCGTACGACCTTTCGCCGTGGAAAGGATGTGATCGACAACAGCATAGGTCAGTTCGGGATTACGGGTCTTGCGGCCAGCACGCTTCAAGCCCTCGAAGGCGGCAGCCGATGTGCATTCATGAACCATGTGCCGGTCCACATGAAGAAGAAACACGCCATCTTCAATCTCCCGGATAACATGCGACAGCCAGATCTTGTCGAACAGAGTTTCGCTGTTTGCCATGGCGCTAATCGACTTGTCCCAAGGGGCTTGAATTCTCACGAGGTGAGCGAGCCGTACACGAGCTTTGGGAAGTTAAGAACCTCGGACATTGCCCAATAGGAGAAAATTGCAAACACCCCTTTTGCCCGGCTAGCAAATCGATGCTGTGCGTCAGATGCGCTTAAGTACTCGCGGTCCACGCAAAATAGAACGATCGGCCTGCATCAGGCCTGCGCTATCTACAAGAGCAACTTTCTGGAAACGCGGAGCGAGCCAACGGGTATTGCCTGCGCAAACAACTACGCCGGGCACAACGATTGCAAGAGGCGAAAGCTGCCTATTGACGTCCGTTCGGATGATCTTCTTGGCGAGCCAAACCGAAAGGTTCCAATATAGGCTGATCGCTTGTCCGGAACAGAATCGATTTCTCATACGCAATATATTCGCACCACGACCAAGCCGGCTCTGCGATCACATCGCGCTCTGACCATTCGTGCTTGACGCCATCGATAATGGTGGCACCGCTTCCCTTCGCAACAACACAAAGACTACTCGATGTGCGTCGTCGTGCCTTCGAGTGGAAGCCTTTACGGAATCCGTTCACGTGACAGGCGATTGTCGGCATGACATGCCCACCCGTGATAGGATTTACGTATTCGTAAACGACACCCTCGTACGGGTCATCATCGTCGCGGTCCAGTCCGGCTTGTATCATTGCTTCGGCGGCAGCCCATTTGTACACCAACTGGGGCGAGGCCGGCGGTTGCGCGCGCGTCCGACCTTGTAGCATTCCGAGCGCGCCAATATCTTCGTAAGAGCCCACAGTATTGGTATAGGGTTCTAAGGATTTGCTAGGATGCATCTCGAAACAATCGGCTCGCATGTATGAAACGAATGGGGTATCGAGCGCATCGAACCAAACCATTGGCTCCGTCCCGCCATTGTGCGCGTGACTATGCCAGCACCCTCCAGGCGTGAGCAAAAGATCAAGCTCGTGCATATCCGCGCGCGTGCCATCGACGACCGTGAACGCACCACTTCCCGACAAGATGAAGCGCAGCGCTGAATAGGTGTGCCGGTGCGCCGGTGCGACTTCGCCAGGTAGGATCATCTGCAACGCGCCATTGAGCGTAGGCGTTGCTGCTGCGGACCGTGGCATCCCGGGATTCTCAAACAGAAGAATTCGGCGCTCAGTGCCCGGCCCGGCCAATGATGTCTTAACAGCTTCCTCGAACTCAGCGTGCAAGTCGCGCCACCGCCATACATGGCCGCGCGCCTTGTAGCCCATCTCTTCGGCGACCCCGCTGGTATTCCAGATGGGAATGATACTCAGCCGCTTCATACGATCGGCCCGCTCGGCTGTGGGATCGGCATGTTTCGGATCTGGCTGAGCCGTGCTGTTCGACATTTTGGTTCCTCAACTTTAGTTCGAGCTTGCCGCCACGCTGCGGTTGATTAGACCTGCCGGCTAGCATGAAATTGCAGGACGAGGACTGCGCCTCCTCTAATTTTTGGCTATGCGCGGTGATCGGAGCATTTCGTCCGCCGACCAATCGCCGGCCTCGATCAGGAGCGTCATTTCGCCAATATCCTGTACGCCAACGACGACGCGGTCGCCCGGTACAATTTCGGATACTCCTTCGGGAGTGCCGCTCATGATGATGTCGCCGGGATGAAGTGTATAATAGGCGGACGCGAACGCGATCAGCTTGGGAACCGACCATATGAGGTGTCGCGTATTCGATCGCTGCTTCTCCTTGCCGTTTATGCTCAGATAAAGGTCAAGAACCCCGGGATCGGGAATCTCATCTCGCGTAACCAACCAGGGTCCCAAGACGGAATAGGTGTCGATTGATTTCCGCAGGCTCCGCTCTTCGGGACCACGGACAACCGCGTCGACAGCAACGGCGTACCCAGCGACATACTGCAAGGCGTCTGCCTGCGGGATGTTGCGACCCCGTCGACCTATAACAACACCCAACTCGGCTTCGGGGTCGTGCCTTCGCGTCGGATCGCCCAGTCTGATCAGCGATCCCGGGCCCACTAGCGAACTATTGGCCTTCAAAAAAAGACCGGCTCTGTCGATCGTCTGAACCTCCGATCGGCCCTGCCGCAATTCTTGATTGTTCGTCCCCTCGTCGAGATGGAGCTGATAGTTGACAGGGGCAGCGATGATCTTAGACGGATTAGCGACGGGGCTATCAAGCCGAACCGAGCTCACGGGAATGCGTCGAGCGCGCCCGGCCAGCTCCTGTGCCTTGGCGATGACGCGGTCCAAATGCTCGATCATGATGTCGTGCTGCGGAAACGGCCACTTGAGGCTGGGCAGCACGTCCAGCGCCTCGGTAACGACGAGAATTTCGCCATCTCGCACGATACCAAGCTGATTTCCATCGAAACGACAGAGCCGCATATTATTCTCTCCTATCCAGATAGAGCGGTTAGGGCAGCCAAGCCGCCGGCTTATGCCCTAACCCTATGGCGTCGCCCCGACGTAAGTGTTGGAGTGGGCGTGGCGCCGAATCGCGCGAAAGAACTCGTCCGTCTCCGGCAGAAACTCGAACAGCGCAAAACTATGAATGCTATCGTCGAACAAGTGCAGTTCGGCATCTCCGCCCGCCGATTTAGCAGCAGCGACCAATGCACGAGCGTCGTCAGCGAGGGCTTCTCCACGCGCCGCAAAGACGCGCATCGGTGGTAGCCCGGCAAGATTTCCGCGAAGCGGCGAAATGGCGGGATCATCGGGCTCTCGGTCTTGGATGAACGCACCAGCCAAAGTCAGTAGTCGCCGCCGGGTCATCCAGGGCTCGGTTCGTCTATTGCCGTCGATACTGGCCGCCGTCAGCGTGAGATCGGCAAAGGGCGACAGGAGATAAAGGGCGGCGGGCCGAGTGACATTCTCGTGACGGAGCTTTGCGGCGAGACTTAAAGCAAGACCACCGCCCGAGCATTCGCCACTGACTGCAACTGGGTCTGCGCGCCGCGAAAGCCACGCAAAGGCCGCTCGCACATCCTCCTGCATTTGCATTGGCGTATGTTCCGGGACAAGTCGGAACTCGGGTACCAACGCCCAGCCACCGATCGCGCGCGCTAGACCAGCTGCAAGCAAAACCGAGCTCTTAGCCGAACCAAACACATATCCTCCCCCATGAAGATGAAGAACGGCAGGACCACTTTTCCCGCCGGGGGGAATGACGCATAACGCAGGCACCCCGTCGCAGTCGACGGTTTCTACCGACACATCCTCTGGCAACGCACATAGACTCGACATGAACCGCTCGTAAGCAGCCCGTTCGCTCATCCAGTCTTCATCTTCGAACTTGAGAGCATTCGACCAAAGATCGAACGCGCGGGCGGCGGCCGGCCGCGACGGCCGCACCAATGGACTGGCGTTAAACAGGTCGAATGGCTTGTTTGATTCGGCGACTTCATCATAGCCATAGAGCCACGCAAACCGCTCATACCCAGCTTGGTCGAGCTTCAGCATGCCCCGCCCCATCCGTCCGTAAGCCGCCTGACGCTCGGGTGCCTTTTCATGAAATGCCGTAAGATCGCCGCGACTTTGGTGAAGCAACCGAGTGGTCCGCGGCTTCCGCCGCGCTTGAAACTCGGAAAAAGCGGCTTCCAAGTTGCTCCCGCTCCGGTGCAAACAAGCCGCCAACGCCACCGAATCTTCGAGCGCCATCGCCGCACCGGAGCCGGATGTCGGCAGCACCGGGTGGGCCGCGTCGCCAATCAGAACTATTCGCCCGCGATGCCATTCTGGCAGGGGATAACGATAATTGATCGCCGTGATGAAAGCTTCGGTTACAGCCTCAGTGATCTCTCGGACGTCTTTGCAGGCGTCCTTAAATGAGGCGCGCAAATCCGCGACATCCCCAGCTGTGGCCCAGTCCTCACGATGGATCTCATCGGCAGGTACGTAGAAGGCTGCATAAAACTGTTTGCCGCGACGAATCGGATAGCAAACCACGTGGCGACCCGCACCGCTCCACACATTGGTATCCAATGTTAGCGCTTTGCTGAGAAGCGTCGTTGGTAGAACGGTCCGCCAGGCGAGGAGGCCCGTAGATATCGACTCGCTTTCTCCAAAAATTGCGCTTCGCACCTTGGAACGCAGGCCATCGGCTCCGATTAGGAGATCGCCAAGAACAGCCTCACCCCTCTCGAGAATGACGGTAACACTTCGATCATCTTGCTTCACATCGACAACAGAGCAGTTGAGCCGGATCTCCGTTCCGTCCAAATGTCTTGCAAGAGCGTCGATCAAATCGCGGCGATGCGTCTTGTAAAGCGGGGCGCCATACAGCTTGGCTCCCGCTTCGCCCAGTTGGGTGCGATTGCGTACCTCACCGCTCACCATATCATAAAATGTAATCGTCTCGGGCGGCTCATCCGAGCGCTTTATCTCCGCCGCAATGCCCAGCGATTCAAGAACGCGCATAGCATGAGGTCCAAGGACAACACCTGCTCCAACCTCGCTTAACTCCGCCGCTCGCTCGATGACGGTCACGTCGATGCCGTTACGACGCAAAGCAACCGCCGTAGCCAGTCCGGCCACTCCGGCTCCGACAATCAGGGCACGCATAGCCATCCTCCCGTAGTTGGACATCTGTGACCGATATCCTTTATTCGCAGGTTAAGCTCACCAGTCGTCGAACCGACCAGAGCGCTGCGGGTTAAGGCGAGCTTTCCGGGCTACTCACTGCCCGGTCAATCATCGACCTACGTCGCGCTGCCGCCTTGTCATTTTGGTAAACGTGTTTCCTATTCTGTCGTTTGTCAAGCAGCGCCCAGTCCTGGCGGCAAACCCCAAGCCAAACTCTTTCCGTCGCACAAGTATGCGGCGCAGTATTGTCCTATTCCGCTAGTCGCACCGATTGTAAGTTCCGGCGATACCCTCAAGCCCTGCGGCATGCATACGCCCGCCGCTACACAACTTTTGCTGACCTATGAAACAGCTGATCTCTCCTGTTCGGTGCAGCTTTCCACTATGCGGGGCCGTTCAAAGCGCACCGCCGCCACATAGCAGTGCGACGTGCACCAATCGATGCGACCCTGCTGCGAGCGAGGTTAAACAATAATGGCTGGCCGTCTGGCTGGACGTCACATTTTGATCTCGGGCGGCGGAAGCGGAATCGGCCATGCCACCGCCATGCGATGCGCCGAGGAAGGAGCGGTGGTGACTGTTGTCGGACGGCGGCTCGATTGCTTGAAAGAGGTCGCCAGGTTGACGCGAGGACACGCTATTGCGGCGGATCTTACCGACGAGGCGCAAGCATTTGCCGCGGTGAACGACGCCGCGGCCCTTATGGGCTGTCTCGATGGTATCATCAATTGCGTCGGCAATGCCGAGGCCGCTGTTCTAGAAGATATCGACTTAGCTCGTTGGGACGCGAGTCTTCGCACCAACCTTACGTCTCACTACCTGGTCTGCAGAGCAGCATTGCCACATCTTCGAAAGACTCGAGCAGCAGCCATCGTCAACGTGTCGGCACTGGCAGGTATACGACCCGGTGTAAGCAGCGCGGCGTACGGAGCCGCAAAGGCCGGCGTCATCCAATTTACCAAGACACTTGCTGCCCAGTTGGCGCCCGATATACGAGTGAACTGCGTCTGCCCGGGGGCCGTCGATACTGAGATGATGGACCGATTTTTGGCCGGAAAGTCAGCCTCGCAACAAGACGCTTTTCTGGCGAGGTACGCGCTGAGGCGGCTGGCAATTCCCCTAGAAATAGCAAATCTCTTGCTGTTCCTGGTCAGTTCGGAGGCTCAGTACATCACAGGCAGCAACTATGTCTGCGACGGAGGTCGGGCCTATCAGTGATAGGGAGGTCCTACCGAACGGAACTTGTCACCTGTCCAGTCGACACTGGATCATGACGGCTAGGCTAAGGCTGGCACGCTTGGATAAGGCGACCAGCCTAATTTGCAGATGAGATCGGGCCTAGACAGGCCCGCGATGGCTCGGTGTCGACAGAGCAGGCATGGCGCGCTGCCAAGCCCGCTCAGCCCTTTTGAAAGATCTGACAGTGCGAACCGCGGGTCGGACCGCTTGAACTAGGTCGGCAGCCGCGAATTCGCGGGGACGATCCGCGGCGGCCCCAGAGCGCCACGCTGGGTGCGCGGCTTCTTCACGAAGTCTGCAAACTCGGCATCGACGCCGTATGGCCAGCTGCGCTTGAGAGGGTCCTCCACTAACGTCGTCAGCCGACCGAGCCCCGTTATTTCCTGAACGATGGTATCGCCATGCTGCATCGGACCTAAACCCTGACGGTTGCAGCCTGTCGCGATTATATCGCCTGGGAAGAACGTATTGAACATCGAGGCCTTGTGAATGAGCGCCGGGATTCGATGGGCCATGTCACTTGTGTGGTAGTCCTGCCGTAGCTCGCCGTTGGCCCAAAGCCGGACCTGCAGATCGTGAGGGTCCCGCACTTCATCCTTTGTCACGACCAAGGGACCAAGAGGCGCAAACGTATCCCAATTCTTTTGCGTGAAAAATGACATCTGACCGTTCGACAATATGCCGCGTGCGGACCCGTCTTGAACGATCGTGTATCCAAAAACATAATCCAACGCTTCGCTCTCCGAGACGTCCTTGCAGGTCTTGCCTATGACCACGCCTAGTTCCAATTCGTGATGGACGATGGTCACTTCGACCTTAGGAAGAATCATTGTGTCGCCATCGCCAATGATCGCAGATGGCGATTTGTGAAAGAACTCAAGATCGCTGATATTGCCTTCGATCCCCTCTTTATAGTTCGCTGCGGCGCACAGAATTTTAGATGGTCGCGGCAGCGGCGCTCTCAGCCGCACTTCGGAGACTGGGCGGCCCTTCGTGCGCGACACGTAATCCTCCAAGAGCGGCCGGTAGGTCGCCCAGTTAGTCATCAGACCTTCCATCAGGTATTGAGGCCCGCATTTCGCGAGCGCGGAAACCGGCTTTGTGATGTCGACAATTTCATTCTCTTTGATTGCCCCGGGTATGAACTCGTTGAACAAAGCTAGTTTCATCGAAGTACTCCTCGCATCCCGCTGAAAGCCGCCGCCTAAGGTGCATAAACCAAGGCGCATCCGACGCTGCACGTCGCGACCGACGCAATGTCACTAGGCGTCAAACCCACCAATCAAAATAGTATGGAATTTTGCAAGCGCTGGAACAGCGCAATTTTTTACTCGAATTGCACAGCGAAGCACCGAATACTCTGATGTAAAGCATGGCAGGTCGGGGCTTGCATGACGGTAAGGAGAGCGGCCTCGGAAAGGCGACCGGACCGTAGCTCGCGGCCAAGTCTCTGACGGGAGGGGAGTGAAGGAGCGAGCCCGCCACCTGCGCTCGGCTTCACCTCGTCTGCGGCCATTGGCTTCCATGACCGAATGTGGACGCTGCGGCGCGGCGTGTCGAGCGGCAAGCCAATGATTGGACTTCCACAACATTCGTCCAACTGCTGGCTCTTGCGAGACCAATGCTCCTAAGTTGGCGGCTCGGCTAGGCCGCCCAGGCGCCGCGAAGCTGCTTGCGCGGCGGCGCGGAGCTTCTTTTGAAGTGCAGGTTCGCTATTGATGGACGAACCATGGACTGACCCAAAAAACGTGAGGGCCATTGGCACACGGCCGCGATGATCGAAAATCGGCGCTGCTGTGGTTTCCAATCCTAGTCTGATGACTGTGGGAAATACGGGGTCGAGCAGACCATTGCGTTGCTGCGATGGAACCGATGCTGAGAGACCGAACTCGCGAACCGCCGCACACATGCGCGTCACGTCCTGGCGCCGAATCTGCTGTTCGGGGTTCTCGCGATTCCACACGGCAAGCTCTTGCTTCACCAGCGGGGCAATTTCCCCTCCCTCGCGATAGGCCATGAGCACGCGCCCGGTTGCCGACCATAAGAGCGGGAGCACGCGGCCTTCGTCGATCCGGAAATGATAGCCCAAGCGTCCGGATTGCCAACGCACCACCGTCGGACCAAATGAGCCCCAAACGGAGAGATGTCCGTCAAAGCCGGTCTCCTCACTGAAGGCGACGAGCGCATCCACGCCGATCCGAATGTGATCCAATTGACCGAGGGCAACCAATCCTAATTCGACAACGGCTTGCCCCAAAGCGTAATGGCCTGATCTGACGTCCTGCTCCATAAAGCCCGCCGCGAGCAGGCTTGACAAATACCTATGAGCCCGGCTCGGGCTGAGTCCGCTGACGGTGGCAACATCCTTAAGCGGAAGCGGCCGGCGCTCCTTCGCGATCGCCTGTAGCATTGATAGACCAACGAGCATGGCACGGATGCCGTTGCCGGCCTCTTCCCCGTCCTCCCGTTCACGCAGCGGCATTCCCTTTGACCGGAGCCTGCCGCCAGCTGGAAGGCCCTTAGCTTTTTTCGGATCCGAGCGGAGGTTCTTTTTTCGGGCCATGTCTTTGATAGCGGTGGCTGCGCCGTGGTTCGGATCAAGATCGTTATTCGGTTCCGTGCCGTGCTTCAAGCGGCGGTCGGTTGAGACTTGGGGAGCGAGTGGCTAAAAGCCCGAGAGAAACTAACCGGCCGCTGGGCTGTTTCAAGCGCCAGGCACAACTGGGCAGCCTATCAAGATTACTGCCGGCTGAATGGCCGTGTGAGAGCGCAAACTTTGGTAGCTCCTCTGCTGGAGTAGCCGATCTGGAAGCGCAAAAGAGCCGATGTCGCCCTGCGCGGTGGCAGGTTTTGCTAGGCTACGTCGGATCAACAAACCGGACCGATGATCGTGACAGCGACGATATCGCGGGCCGTGCCGAGCCTGGAAGGACACGAACCGACGTCACGAACGTCGCACGTAGAAGGCGCCCCAGCCAAGGCCGAGCGTCACGGCTATGGCCGAGCCCAACAACACGCCCAATTTTGCTGCCCTTAAAAAACCTTCACTGGAGAAGGCCAGCATCGAGATGAAGATGGACATGGTGAAGCCGATGCCCGCTAGCAGTCCGACGAGAAAGACGCCGCCCCAAGAAACCCCGGGAGCAAGGCAGCAGAACCCCGATCGTACGGCGATCCAGGCCGCTCCGAAAATGCCAAGCGGCTTTCCCACTATCAAAGCAAGTGCGGTGCCCATCGTCACCAGCAGGCCGGCAGCGGGTAGATCCGCGCCCTTTATGCTGACCCCCGAATTCGCCAGCGCAAACATTGGCATCACTCCGTAAGCTACCCACGGATGAAGTACCATCTGCACGCGCGACGCGGGCGGCAAAATCTCACGGTGAGCTATGCGAAGGTCGCGCAACGGCTGCTGCAACAAATGCAGATCTCCTGTTTTCATCGCATCGCCAGTTTTCAACTGTCCGAGCGCTTGCGACGCCACCTCCAGCGGAGGTTCTCGCATCGCTATGGGGCGAGCCGGAGTCATCAACCCGAGCACCACTCCAGCAAGTGTTGGGTGGACCCCGGCAACGAACAATCCGACCCAAACCAACAAACCTGGCACCACATATGGCGATGCCGCACCGATCCCCATCCGCTGGAATCCCAAGACCCCGAGAACGCCAACGGCTGCGATAGCAAGGCCGCCTAATTGCAGAGTTTCGGTGTAAAAGACGGCGATGATCAAAATCGCAATGATGTCGTCGATGATCGCTAGAGCGAGTAGGAACACTCGCACATTGACCGGGATTCTTCGTCCAAGCAGGGCGAGGACGCCAACAGCAAAGGCGATGTCCGTCGCGGTCGGCACGGCCCAGCCGTGTCCCCGAGCAGCATCATTGTTGAGGCTTAGATAGATAAGCGCGGGAACGAGGACGCCACCGGCCGAAGCAATCAGCGGCAGAACGGCCTGGTCAAAGCGGCTCAGTGCGCCCTCATGAACCTCCCGCCGAATCTCCATGCCCACAACAAGGAAGAAGACGGTCATCAATGCGTCATTCACCCAGAAATGCAGCGACTGGGAAAAGACGTACTCACCAAGGCCAATGGTGACAGGGAGAGTCCAAAAGAGGTGGTAACTCGGGGCCGCGGTCGAATTCGCCCAGATCAAGGCCGCGGCTGCTGCAACGAGAAGCACCGCGCCGCTTACTGCCTCAATATGCAGAAATCGGTTAAGTGTGTTCGCAGCCTGTTCTGCCAATCGCTGAGCTGTCGGAAGATCGCCGAATTTAGGATCGTGGTTCATAGGCGCAGATCGTCCGCGTGGCGGCCCGACCATCGCGTTACCTGACGCCGCCCCAATGCAGCGAACACCCATGCGTCCCTATACAGGGTAATGGTGGCAATTCAACGTCGGGACGAGACCCTGGAACAAGGGCCAGCGGCAGATGGCTGTAAACTGCCGAGGGTCTTCATTTTGACTGTGCTCTAGATGCCTTGGCTGGCTCAGTGGCGCGCGACAATTCGCCGGCCAATTTTCGATAGGCTTCCATAGCCGTCAGCTTCAGGTCGCGCGAGAGTCGAATGGCAGATAGCAGGCAGAATTGGCGATGATTGCTCTGTGCCGGCTCCGGCAAACGGAAACGATCAACAAAATCGACCAAGTGTAGGTTGATGGCCGCTATCTCTCCTTCAACGAGCTCGATTTGCCGGTTGAGCACGGCCACAGCTTCACTGGGCGGAAGCAACCGCAATGCCGCCATCTTTACGCTGAACTCGTCCCGGACAGGCACATGGGTCGGACCTTTTCTCGCCCACTCCTTGAGAGCTTCGAGGCCGCGCTCCGTAACCTCGTAGACCTTCTTGTCCGGTTTGCTTTCCTGCGCAATGTCCTCGAACGTGACATAGCCGTGTTCCGCTAGCAGCTGCAGCGTCGGATAGACTTGGCTGTGCTTGGCCTCCCACATGTAATTGCGCGGGGGGCCCATCAATTGAGTCAGCTCATAACCGGTATGAGGATGGTGGGCCAAGCTCGTCAGAATGACATAACCAAGCGTCGGAATTGCTGGAGGAGTTGCCGCAGGGGCCTTCCGTTTTACGGTCGTCTTCTTCTTCGCCATCGCTAGTTCCAAGCTCGCCTAATCTCCAAGCACAATCACGCTCTTACGGAGCATTCAGTGACCTTGCCCTGACCCTGCATAGTCTGGAGGGCGAGCTTTTACCATCGGCAACATTTGACATATGCACATTCGCCTGTTACTCACATATGTAATATATGACATATGGAGGAAATCGATGCTTCCCGGCGTCGAATGCCCACTAAGCCCCGTTGCGCAGCCGGCGTTCGGGTTATTGCGAGGGCCTCTGAAGAATGAGTGGCATGCCCGCAGAGGGACGTTCCGGAGAGCAGCGCGCCCGGCCAATTCTCAAAAATGCAGGGCAGGGGCATGCCTCTTGGAAAGCCTCGGTCGCTGCCGAAACACCACCTCTAGCGCCGCAGCCCATTGACCGGTGCGGCCAGACGGTCTCCGGCGAGCAGTTCAATTCAGGAGGAATGTCCGTGGAAACGATCGATACGCCCGTCTTGATAGTCGGCGGAGGGCCGGTCGGCTTGTCGCTTGCAATCGATCTCGGTTGGCGCGGTGTCGAAGCGCTGCTCATAGAGCAGGAGCGGCCGACGGCCCGGATGGTTCATCCTCGCATGGACAATGTCGGCATTCGCACTATGGAATTCTGCCGACGCTGGGGAATTGTCGAGGCCATCGAAATGGCCGGGTTTCCTCGCGATCTGCCGGTCAGCATCGTCTATGCGACGGGGGTCCTCGGCCACGAACTGGCGCGCGATGTCTACCCTGATAAAGCGCACGCGGTCCCGCCACCGTTTAGCCCGCAAAAGCACGAGCTATGCCCTCAAAATTTTTTCGACCCCGTACTCCAGAACGCAGCTTCGAGCTACTCGACCAACCAGTTGCTGTATCAGCACCGCCTAGAGGAATTCGAGGACAAGGGCGACCACGTCATCGCTCACGTGCGCCCGCTGCTTGGTGGCGAACCACTATGCGTGCGTGCGCAGTACCTTGCCGCCTGCGATGGGGCAAGCAGCACAGTCGCACAGCGACTCTCGCTTGGTCCGACAAACAGCAAGGTATTGAGTTGTAGCACGAACATCTTCGTTCGGTGTCCGGCTCTGGCGCAGAAGACGCTCGCCCAACGGGCGTATCGGTACGTGTTAGTCGGGCCTGAGGGGGTTTGGGGAAGCTTCGTCAATATAGACGGGCGCGATACCTGGCGGCTTCAACTGCTCGGCGACGAGACCTGGCCCAATTGGAGCGAGGCGCAGATCAACACTTTTGTGCGACGAGGAATCGGAGCCGATGTTGACTACGAGGTGCTCTCTTGGTTGCCGTGGTCCCGTCGTGAGATCACTGCGCCGAAGTTCAGCTCCGGGCGCTGCTTCCTCGTCGGCGATTCGGCCCATCAGCTCTCTCCGACCGGCGGATACGGCATGAATACGGGCATTGCCGAGGCGGTTGATCTGTCATGGAAGATCGCAGCTGTGTTGGAGGGGTGGGGCGGCCCCACACTCCTGGAAAGCTACGACACAGAGCGGCGCCCGATCGCCATGCGCAACGTGTCGCAGGCGTCCGCGAACCTAGCCGCGATGCGCTCGGTTCCTCCAGAGCCGATGCTGCTCGACCAAGGCCCTGCGGGCGAGACGGCGCGGCGCGCAACAGGAGCCTATACCCAGCAGGCCATGCAGCGGGAATGGAGGTCGTTCGGAATTCATCTTGGGGCGGTCTATCGCAATTCGCCGATCGTCGTCGCTGAATCGTTCGAACGAGCCGAGCCCGATGTCGCGAACTTCGTGCAAGTAGCCGAGGCCGGCGGCCGCGCACCTCATGTTTGGCTCTCGCCGGGCCACTCCACGTTAGACTTATTCGGTCGTGGGTTCGTGCTGCTGGAGTTCGCATCGGAGGTGGGTGCTGCTGTGGGCGGTCTGACCCGTGCGGCGCACGCGGTTGGGCTGCCAATCCGTCATCAGCTCATCCCGGAGCCAAACACCATCGCCGTCTACGGGCGCCGCTACGCTTTGGTCCGCCCGGACGGACACATCAGCTGGATTGGGGACGCTATTCCTGAAGAGCCGGCGCGGCTCATTGATCGCATCCGCGGCGCGGGCGGCGTGCAGGGCACGTCGGCATTAAGAACGCTTCCCTTGAGCATGGGCAGCGTGGCCTCATGAGTCTGACCGGCAAAACCCTGTTCATTACCGGCGCAAGCCGAGGCATTGGGCTCGCCATTGCGCTGCGAGCCGCGCAAGACGGCGCCAACGTTGCAATTGCAGCCAAGACTGTCGAGGCGCACCGGCATCTTCCCGGCACGATCTATTCTGCCGCCGAAGCCATCGAGCGAGCTGGGGGCAGGGCGTTGCCGCTGGCCGTCGACGTCCGTGATGAATCCTCCGTCGAGGCCGGCGTTGCCCAAGCGGCAAAGACGTTCGGCGGCATCGACATTTGCATCAATAATGCATCAGCGATCCATCTGGCCGGCACCCTACAAACGGATATCCGGCGCTTCGACTTGATGGCTCAAGTCAACGCACGCGGGACCTTCATCACTACCAAGGCATGCCTTCCGCACCTGATGAAGGCAGCTAATCCGCATGTCTTGATGATATCTCCGCCGCTTGACATGACGCCCAAGTGGTTCGCGCCGCACACCGCCTACACCATGGCGAAGTTCGGCATGAGCATGTGCGTGCTCGGCATGAGCGCGGAATTTGCCGATCGCGGTATTGCTGTCAATGCTCTCTGGCCCCGAACCGCCATTGCGACGGCTGCCATCCAATTTGCATTGCTCGGAGAGAACGGAATGCGTCATTGCCGCAAGCCGGAGAGCATGGCCGACGCAGCCCATGCCATCCTCTCAAAGCCTGCGCGCGCCTTCACGGGCAACTTTCTGATTGACGACACGGTGCTCTATGACGAGGGGGTGCGCGAGTTTACGCATTATAGCGTGGATCCGGCGCTGCCTTTGATGGGAGACATGTTCGTTCCGGGCGACTTGCCGGCCCCACCCGGCGTGCAGATCAGCTCCGCTA
The DNA here is from genome assembly GCF_032144035.1 of Bradyrhizobium sp. WYCCWR 12699. Taxonomy (NCBI): domain Bacteria; kingdom Pseudomonadati; phylum Pseudomonadota; class Alphaproteobacteria; order Hyphomicrobiales; family Nitrobacteraceae; genus Bradyrhizobium; species Bradyrhizobium sp. WYCCWR 12699. Next base: position 236,117 of record NZ_JAVTJN010000003.1, on the reverse strand, counting down.
TCGATACCGCACGGAGCTAATGCCGGCGTGCCGGAAAGTCTTTTGCGCCAGCGCATCCAATGGAGTTGCGAATGAGTAATTCCTCTATCTCGCTCGATGATCGTTATTCCAAGCGCGGCGGAACAGTTCTCCTCGGCGGAGTGCAGGCGCTCGTCCGCCTGATGCTATTACAGGCCGAGCGAGATCGGATGAATGGCTTGTCGAGCGCGGGTTTCGTCAGCGGTTATCGGGGTTCACCCCTTGGTACGCTCGATGCCGCGTTTGCCTCTGCGAAGCGGCTAACGAGCGACCAAAAGATTGTGGTGCAGCCGGCGGTCAATGAAGAACTCGCGGCCACCGCCGTGGCCGGTACGCAGCAGATCCATCAATCACCCGGCGCCCGGGTCGATGGTGTTTTTGCGTTGTGGTACGGCAAGGGCCCTGGACTGGATCGCGCGGCGGACGCGATTAGGCACGGCAACTCGCAAGGTTCTTCGCCGAACGGCGGGGTGGTCGTCGCCGTGGGTGACGATCATCTGGCAAAATCCTCAACGGTCGCCTGCTACAGCGACGAGACTGTCGCCAGTCTCCTCCTCCCGCTGCTCTACCCGGCTGATCCCGGCGAGATCGTCAGCTATGGACTCCACGGCTTTGCCATGTCGCGGCTGACGGGATCTTGGGTTGCGCTAAAAGTGCTGACGGAAGTGGCCGACAGTACACGCACCGTGCCGGCCGCAGAATTAGGTAATTTGCCCGTTCGGCCCGACGTCACTGTGCCGGACATTGGCCTGCATAACCGCTGGCCTGACTTGCCGCTCGATCAGGAACGGCGGCAGCATGAATTCCGTTTGCCGGCTGCGCTTGCTTATGTCCGGGCAAACGGTCTCGATCGCGTCGCGGTGAGGCCTAAGGACGCGCGGGTCGGTTTCGTCGCGGCCGGCAAATCTTGGAATGATTTGCGCGAAGCACTCGACCTGCTGGGCCTTCACGATTCACGGCTGATCGAGCTCGGGCTGGCTCTCTACAAGCCGGCGATGATCTGGCCGCTAGAGCCTCAGGGCCTCACAGCCTTTGCCGAAGGCCTGCAGGAGCTCGTCATCGTGGAGGAGAAGGCGCCGCTGATCGAGCGCCAAGTAAAGTCTATACTCTACGGCCGGTCACAGGCTCCCTCGGTTTGGGGCAAATGTGGACCGGAGCAACACCCGATGTTTTCTGCAACGGGCGATCTAACGCCCGAGCAGATTGCTGTCCAGATCGCGGCGGTCATCGCAAGGATATCCGGTGATCAGGTCGTAGCAGCACGAGGCGAACGCTTGCGCCGGCACACGAACCAACGCGGATTTGCAGATGTGCCCGCATCCCGGCGTCCATTCTTCTGTTCCGGGTGTCCGCATAACCGGTCGACAGCCGTGCCAGATGGCAGTCGAGCTCTCGCTGGGATTGGCTGCCACGGTTTAGCCGCGCGCAATCGCCCTGACACGTTCAGCTATTCCCAGATGGGCGGCGAGGGAATCCACTGGCTCGGCCTCGCTCCGTTCACCGACGAATCGCATGTGTTTTCGAATATGGGCGATGGCACGTATTTCCATTCAGGCCTGCTCGCAATCCGCCAGGCGGTCTCTGCTAAGCTGAACATCACCTACAAGCTGCTCTACAACAGTGCTGTCGCGATGACAGGCGGTCAAGCAGTCGATGGCGACCTTTCCCTCGAGCGGCTTCTGCGCCAGCTCCGGGCCGAGGGCGTCAGCACAATAATTTTGGTCACCGATGATCTGGCGTCCTATCGTGAGCATGCCGAGGTCCACTCCCTGGCGGGAGAGGTGGTGGATCGCGACGAACTTGATGCCGTACAGCTCAAATTGCGAGCCCAACCGGGTGTAAGCATCATCGTATATGACCAGATGTGTGCTACCGAGCGCCGGCGGAAACGCAAACGTGGCCAACTGAAGGAAACCAGCCGCCGCGTCTTCATCAATCAGCTGGTCTGCGAAGGCTGCGGCGATTGCTCGATCAAGTCAAACTGCCTATCCGTGGAGCCGGTCGACACTCCACTAGGTACGAAGCGAAGAATCAATCAATCGAGCTGCAACACCGATCTCAGTTGCATTCGAGGCTTCTGTCCCAGTTTCGTAACTGTCGAGGGTGCCCGTGTGAACCGCGGGCCAAAACCGCAGCTTACGATCGACCAACCATTGCTGCCCCTGGTGAGCGCTGCGCCGCCGCAACACAGCCGCATTCTTCTTGCCGGCGTAGGTGGGACCGGAATCGTGACGACGAGCGCGGTGCTGGCAATGGCCGGACACCTGGCAGGTCGAGGGGCCGCGGTGCTGGACCAGATCGGAATGGCTCAGAAGGGCGGGGCGGTTACAAGTCACGTTCATCTTGGCGGCCCCATTCATGCTTTGCGGATTCCAGCGGAGCACTGTGACCTTCTCCTGGCTTGCGACCAGATCGTCGGCAATGCATCGGACGTGATGGCATCTCTCAACCGAGGGCGGAGCCGCGTCCTCGCCAATGCTGACGTGTCCATCACTGGAGATTTCGTCACTAATCGTCAGGCCGTCGTGAATTCGAGTTTGCTGACGAGACGGCTGAGCACACAAGTTGAACCGGAACATTTCGCGGTGTTTCCCTTCACGGCTTTGGCACAATCTTTGTTCGGCGATTCGATCGCCGCCAATTTCATGATGATCGGGTGCGCTTATCAGAAAGGCTGGCTTGGCCTTAACCTTGAGGACCTCCACCAGGCGATCGAACTCAATGGCGCCGCCAAGGAGGCAAATCTCGCTGCGCTTGAGTGGGGGCGTCGGTTAGCTTCCGACCCTCAATTCGTCTTTGTTGCAGCAGGCCTGGCCGAAAAGACTGAGCAGCGCACCCCTGAGGCGGAGATCCAAGATCTTACGACATTTCTTCGCAACTATCAGAGCAATGACTACAGCCAGCGTTTCCTTGATGTCATCAACCACATCCGTGAGGCGGAGACTAAGGTTCATACTGGCCATTCGCTAACGCTGGCTGCTGCGCGATCCCTGTTCAAGCTGATGGCCTACAAGGATGAGTACGAGGTTGCCAGACTCTATACGAGCGGAGAGTTCGAGCGGGCAGTCCGATCTCAGTTTGATAGCTTCGCAAAGCTGTCAATCTATCTTGCACCGCCTTTTCTGTCTCGCCGCGACAAGACAACGGGAGAGCCGCGCAAGATCCGGTTCGGAGCTTGGATCTTGCCCGTCTTCAGAATCTTGGCGGCCTTGAAGATCTTGCGCGGAACACCCTTCGACGTCTTCGGAAGGAGCGCCGAGCGCCGCACCGAGCGTGCTCTGATCGCCGAATTCATCGATGCCTTGAACCGCTTACCCCGTCGATTGTCAGCGGCATCGCTTCCACAGGCTGTCGCCATTGCTGAGCTACCGCTCGAGGTGCGTGGCTTCGGCCACGTGAAGCAAAAGGCGATCGAATTGTTCCGGCGGCGCCTTGGGGAGGCGCTCGCAGGTTACGAAAATGCGGCGCCTCACTTGGACGCTAGCGCGCGCACTACGCTAAAGGCATGAAAACCGAGGTGACAAATGACGAAGCGTTTCCCTGACGATCCGATTTATCATGGCTTCGACGCTCCTGGCCGTGTAGAGGCACACGTGTTCGATCTTGACGTTGAAGGACGCATTCCAACCGATCTCGACGGCACCTTTTTCGTGTAGCTCCCGAACCACAATGGCCGCCGAGCTTGGCCGTGACATCTTTTTTAACGGCGATGGCATGGTTGGCGCCTTCCGTTTCAAGGATGGTCATGTCGACTTTACGTCGAAATATGTCCTGACCGACAAGTTCGTTGCGGAGCGGGCGGCGCGCCGCGCCCTCTACGGCGCCTACCGCAATCCGTTCACTGACGATCCATCGGTTGCCGGTACTATCCGAAGCACGGCCAATACCAACGTCGTCGTTCACCATGGGCTGTTGCTCGCGCTGAAGGAGGACGGACCGCCGGTCGCGATGCGGCCAGATACGCTTGAAACGATCGGTAACTACCGTTTTGACGGAAAGATGACCAGTCAGACATTTACGGCTCACCCCAAGATCGATCCGACCAATGGCGAGCTGATTGGCTTTGGTTATGCCGCCAAGGGTGTGACGACCACCGATATCGCCTATTACGTCATCGATCGCGGCGGACACGTGGTGCATGAAGCTTGGTTTAATGCGCCGCGGGCAGCGATGATACACGACTTCGCCGTGACGGAAAACTATGTCGTCTTTCCCGTGAGCTCGCTGACGTCGGACATCGAACGCCTGAAGCAGGGCGAACCGGCCTTTGCCTGGCAGCCGAATGTGGACCAAATCTATGGGGTTCTGCCCCGCCGCGGCAGCGGAAAAGATATTCGTTGGTTTACAGTGCCGACGAACGGCTTCCAGGGCCACACCATCAATGCATGGGACGAAGGACACAAAGTCTATCTCGACCTGCCCGTCGTCAATGACAACGTGTTCTGGTTCTTCCCAGAATATAGTGGGCACGTGCCTGATCCCCGGTCCCTGCGTCAAGCCATGACGAGATGGACATTTGATCTATCTAGCAACAGCCCCGTTCCTCAGGCCGAGATCTTTACCCAAACGATGGGCGAGTTCCCCCATGTGGACGAGCGTTACGCCACGCGGCCCTATCGTCATGCCTTTCTCGCCCTTATCGACCCCTTCGCTCCGTATGACGCGGATCGCTGTGGCCCGCCCTCGGTCAACGCTTTCCTCAACGGCCTCGCTCACCTGGATATAGCGACCGGAAAGAGCGAGCGCTGGCTACCCGGTCCCACCTCGTCTGTCCAAGAACCGGTGTTTGCTCCCCGATCCCCTAATGCGCCGGAGGGAGACGGCTACGTCATTGCGCTCGTCAACAGGCTCGACGAAAGGCGGAGCGGCCTCGTCATCTTGGACACTCAACATTTTGCAGATGGCCCGGTCGCAGTCGCTCACTTACCGCTGCGGCTACGCAACGGCTTGCACGGCAACTCGGTGCCTTCAAGCGAGCTCACTGCACCAAACTGACACGGCTCCACTACGGACAGCAACCAGCTGACCTCAGCCACAGGCAACCACAAGAGGATGTAACATCTCTTGTGGTGACCTGCCTGTGGCTGATTTCGCTCGTGAGGCGACCGTCGCGCCAGGGACGGCGATCTTGGACGGCCTTGCATGTTGCCGCTTCAGCATGACGGGCGTTTGATCATTCACGAACAAGCGCCCGCGCTCAACTCCAGACAAATGCTGCATGGCGCCATATGTAATAGTTGACATATCGTCGAGCCCTGATAACCTAGAACTATAAGTCAAAAGTGTCATATGAGGAATCTGTCCCCATGAGCGTCCAATCGCTACCCGCCGACCTGCACAAGGCAACCTCCGCGCTGCCTTCGCCGCGCGTTTCGGAGATCGTTCTGCAAACTGCACAGTACGAGCTGATGCGCGACTGGTACTCATCTGTGCTGGGATTGAGCTGGAGCATCACAAATCCTGGCGGTGCCCCGGAAAACCGGCGCCGTTTCGCCGGCTCGCCCAAACAGACCCGAGCTAGCGACGTGCGATCCTGTTTCATGTTCTTGGACCGCTCGCCGGTTCATGGGCAGGTCCTGGCGCTATTCGAGCTGCCAGAGCTATCCGACTCGCCCAGCCGCGATCCCGGCTTGAATCACTTTCAATTTCGTCACGCAAATCTGGCGGCGCTGCTGGATCGCGTGGAATTGTTGCTCGGCGCTGGTCTGCAAGCCCACCGCGCTTCCAACCACGGTCCAGTGACAAGCTATTATTTCTCAGATCCAGACCAGAACGTCGTTGAGCTTTGCTGCAACAATTTTGACGACGCCGAGAAACTCAAGGCCTTCATCGACTCTGACGCTTTCAAGAACAATCCCTCTGGCATTGATGTCGACCCGAAGGATTTCTTGGCGCGCTTCCGCGCCGGCGAGCCATTAGACCAGCTGCTTAAGATCTGAGGGCCCATGCAGCGGGATAGGCTAGAACGAGCGGCGGATATCCTCGAGGCTCAAGCGACGGTCTTGAGCTTCATGGAGCATTTTGACTATGGCAATGCCGAGGCCGCTGCAGGGCTCTTCACAGAAGATGGTGTCTGGCACCGCGGCGATGGCCTTGTACGCGGCAAGGGCATGCTTGTTGATCTTATCAATCGCCGCGATCGCAACCTGGTCGTCCGACACCTGATCTCCAACATCAGATCGGAATGGCTGAACGAAGATCGCATTCTTATTCACGCGTACGTAACTCTGCTCAGCCAGCGCAGTGAGACCACTCCTCAACAGTTTCCTCTGCCATTTGATGGCGTAGCAGGATTTGGCCGTTACGAAGACGAGCTGCATCGGAGCGACGGGCGCTGGTTGATCGCAAGAAAGAAAACGGTGACCGAACTCAAGAAAAAATAAAACATGAGCTGAAAAGGGGAGGAAGATGATGACGAGCGTTAATACGCCTGCGCTGCCGGCCGTTGGCGACCTGTCGCCGCAGGTTCAGCTACGTGGAATAGAGGCAACAAAGGTCGTGCTCGGTTCCGGAATTGGCATGTTGACCAATTTCGGGCCGATCGTAATCTATACTTTCGGAACATTCCTGCTGCCAATTGTCAACGATACGGGCTGGTCGAGGGCCAGCGTGGCTGCCGCTCTTGCGCCAGCTGCTCTCTGCTCCGGCTTCTCGCAGCCAATCGTCGGGTGGCTGGTCGACCGATATGGGCCGCGCGTCTTTGCAGGCTTTTCTTTCGCTTTGTTTGCGCTCGGCCTGATTGCACTCGGTCAACTTCCACGTGATCCCTTAAGTTTTGCAATCTTTATGGGCCTGCTCGGACTCCTTGGCGCGGGGCAAGGGATCACGGCTTTCACCTACATAGTCACTCGGACTTTTTCGACCTTTCGTGGGTTTGCGCTCGGCATCATTAATGCAGCCTCGGCCGCCGGCATCATGTTAATGCCCGCGATCGCCACCTTTTCCATTGCAGAATACGGCTGGCGCAACAGCTACGCAGCGATCGGCGCTGGGGTCGCAATCCTTGGCGCAGTAGCCGTCATCTGGCTCATTCCCGGCAAGGAGCGCTTTCAGAAGTCCGCCGCTTCCGCGCAATCCTCCAAGCTTGTCTTCGGTGAGCTTTTGTCTGCTCCAATTTTTTGGATGCTTGCGTTGGCATTCCTACTGATGACGCTCGCCATTCAAGGTATGATTGTCCACATGACACCGTTGTTGATCGATCGCGGCTTTCGGCCCGTCGATGCGGCGGCTGTGATGGCGACATACGGCATGACGATGCTGGTAGCCCGCTTCTTGCTCGGGTCCATGCTTGATCGATGGTCTCCACGGTTGGTAGCGGTCGTTGGTTGCCTCGGTCCTGTGGCTGCCGGACTGCTGTTGGTCTCGACACGGCAGACTTCTATGGTTTATTTGGCCGCAGCTCTTCTTGCGCTTGGAGCGGGAGCAGAGTCGGATCTCATCCCATACACTGTCGCACGGCAATTCGGCGTTGCCCAGCTGGGGCAAAAGATCGGGCTGTTTATCGTCGTGTTCGCCATTGGCGTAGCCATTGGCCCGCTGATGTTTTCCGCGGTTCAAGCCTTGCGGGGAAACTACGACATCGCGCTCATCGCCAGTAGCGCCCTGATGCTGGCGGCGTCAGTCATCTTTGCTTTGATCCCATCCGCCTCGTTAAGCCAAAACGGCGAAAAGAGCGGCTGAGTCAGCCTTCATCAGCGCCTCAAAAAAAGAAGGTATCTCAATGAAAGTAGCTCGATTTGCTCGGAATGGCTCGGTCAGCATCGGCCTTGTGAAGGGCGACGGCATCATCTCCCTGTCGCCGTTTGATAAAGGCCTATCTGATATCGATGAAGTAGTGGCTGCGGAAGGCTGGGCTCGCGCAGAAAAGCTTATGACACGCGAGCCTGACCTGAAGATTGGTGACGTTGAGTTTCTTCCTCCCCTGTCTGCTAGGGCCAGGGTGTTCTGCGTTGGCTTCAACTATAAAGCTCACGTAGACGAGACCGGAAACGAGGCGCCTGCTTACCCGACTTTTTTCCAGCGAACGCACGAGAGCTTCGTTGGGAATCGCCAGCTGCTGCTTCGGCCTAAAGTGTCTGAGCGCCTCGATTACGAGGGGGAGCTTGCTCTCATCATCGGCCGGACGTGCCACAGAGTGGAGGAGGGAAGGGCGCTCGACTACGTCGGCGGGTACACCTGTCTAAACGAGGGCAGTGTCCGAGATTACCAAAAACACTCTGCCACTGGCATGACGGGCAAGAATTTCGATTCGAGCGGATCCATAGGACCCTGGATCGTGGCGGCGACTGACGTCCCGCATCCGGACCGCCTCGCGCTTTCCACGCGCTTAAACGGCGAGGTGGTTCAACAGGCATCGACGAGCCAGCTGATCTATGGGTTACCGCGGCTTATAAGCTATCTGTCCAGTGTTCTCAGGCTCCTGCCAGGCGATATCATCGCGACCGGTACTCCAGCAGGAGTTGGGTCGCGTCGCGTTCCGCCGCGTTGGCTGCGCGCTGGCGACCGGGTCGAGGTGGAGATCTCAGGCGTCGGAATTTTGGAAAACGCGGTGATCGACGAACCGACGTGAAAGCTCGCCCGAAAGCGGCCGCTTAAAACCTTCCCGATAGGCGGACCCAACAATCTGCTTTCAACAACGGCCCGCGGTTAAGCGCGCCAATACGACCTTACCAATTCAGCGCACGGAGGTGTTCATGCCCGCAGCCATGATGAAAGCTGTTCAAGTCGAAAAGCCGGGAGGACCCGAGGTCCTCAAATACATCGATCTGCCAATTCCCACACCGGCGGCTGGGCAAGTCCTCATTCGGACCGACACCATCGGGGTCGGGAAATACGATGCGCTGGTCAGGACTGGACGCTACCCGTGGCCCGTGGAGTATCCGGAGGTGCCGGGGATCAGTGTAACCGGCTATGTTGAGCGGGTGGGAGATGGTGTTGAAGGCTTCTCCCCGGGCCAGCCCGTTCTCGCATGGAAGTTTTCTCGCCGATGTTACGCCGAATATGTCGCCTGCGATGTCCACGAGATCACGAAGCTGCCTGAAGGCATAGACATTGAGGGCGCGGTCGCAATTCCCGACTATCAGGTCGCATGGGGCATGTTGAATGACGCTGCAGATCTGCGCCGGGTAAAGGTCGCCTCCATCAACGGAGCTACTGGCGGCGTCGGCTGCGCCATGATCGATCTTTGCCGCGCTGCTGGGATACAGCTGATAGCTGTCTGCCGGGCCCCGAACAAGGCAGCGTTCGCCTTGGAGCGGGGTGCAAGCTATGCGATCGACAGCAGCTCTGAAGCGGTTGGTGCCCGGATCTTGGATATCACCAAAGGTACGGGCGTCGACTTGATGTTCGACCAATTGGTCGGTCCGGATTTCCGCGACAACATCAAGCTCGTTGCTCCCTTGGGACAGATCGTCACGTTCAATGCGCTGTCGGGACTTCCATCGTCCGACCTATTCGCGGACTTGCGCAAGAACATGGACCGCAGCATCTCAGTGCGTGCTTATAGCGTTCACGTCTACGATCCATTTCCTCAAGAGCGCGTACGGATTGCGTCAGAGGTCTTCAAACTCGTGGAAGCAAGAGCCATCAATCCGTCCGTGACGGTGCGATTGCCGCTTAGGGAGGCTGTGCAAGCGCATCGAATGCTTGATGGCCGGGAAGTTATGGGCAAGCTGGTGTTAAAGCCGTAGCGAGGGATGCATCACCGCACACCCGAGACGCCGTGATTCGCCGCCTTCCATTTCCTGTCGATGGCAAGGAGATGCGGCGCAATCGACGACACGACAATTCTATACATAGGCATACCGCCACCAAGATGCGTCCCGGACTTAATGATGAATTAGCGAGAGCGCGATAGGTTCTCGGAAACTTATGCGAAATGTGGGGTACGCATGCGAATCGGAAAGCTCTTTGCGCTGTCGATGCTGACGGTGACCACGTTTGCGGTTATTCTCGGCGCCGAGGTTCTGCTTCCGCAGACGCGCATCTTCGTTAGTCGCTCCGAATCCATCAAAATGGTCGAGGCTTTCGGCGCGGTGCTGATGGTCAGTCAACACCTGGCGGGCCTTCGTACACCCTACATCACGATCTTTCAGGAAACGCCCGCCACGCCGACCCAGATCGAAGCGATGGGCAAGGCGTCGAGCGCCGCCGATGCGGCCTTCGACCTGGCCCGCAACAGTTTGCTGGCCCTTGATGGTGGCGAACCGATGATCCAAAGCCTGGACCGTACCGGGCGCCGTTTCAAGGATGTTCATGCGGCGGCCGATCGGGCCGTGCGCGTATCCCTCGGATCGCGCGATAGTGCGGTGGTCAAAGAACTCCTTCCCACTGTTGCCGAGATGATCGGCGCGATCGAGCCGATCCTGAATCGGCTGGAGGGGCAGGTGGTCAGCGCCGATTCTTCACTTGCAACGCTGCTGAGCCTGGCGCGAACCGCGCAGGATTTGCGGGTGACCGCCGGCAGCCACGCCTCGCCACTGTCGCCGGCCTTGAGCGCCTCGCGTCCGCTCACTCCCGCTGAATTTGCGCTGATGGATCGTATGCAGGGCCGCTTAGATGCCGACCGAGAACGCATCGAGGGCACGATCGACCAGCTCGGCAATCCGCCCCGCCTTGCCACGGCCATGAAAGCGGCCGTCGAAGCCTATTTCGGAAAGGCGATTCCGGTCGTCGAGAAGGAAATGCCGGCGGCCAGAGGCGACGGCAAATACAGTCTCAGTCCCTCCGACATGGCCAAGGTCATTGTGCCCGCTATCCAGATGTTCTTCGGCGTCCGCGATGCCGCCTTGGCCGAAGCTGCCGAGCGCGCCTCGGCGGTCCGTGACGGCGCGCTGGGGATGCTGGTGCTTGCAGGAGTTGCAGTGCTGGCCCTGCTCGGTACGCTCGCTGGCGTGACCATAATGCTGCGCCGACGCGTGGTGACGCCGCTAGGCCAGCTTGCGGAGGTGATCGGCACTCTTGCGGCCGGAAACCATGACGTCGAGATCCCATCGACCGGCCGGAATGATGAAGTCGGCCAAGTTGCCGGCTCGCTACAGCATTTCAAAGACAAGCTAGTCGCCCAAAAGGCTGCCGACGCCGCGGCCGCCAGCGAAGCCGAGGGCAAACTCAAACGCGGCCAACGCTTGGACCAGATTGCGCGCGAATTCGAGGCCATGATCGGCGATGTGATCAGGACCGTTTCGTCCGCCTCCGCGGCGTTGGAAGCGTCGGCCGGTATGCTGACTAGCACGGCCGAGCAATCCAAACAGATCACGGCTGCCGTGGCTGGCTCCTCCGAACAAGCTTCGACCAACGTGCAGACCGTGGCGGCGGCCGCCGAGGAGATGTCGTCGTCCGTCGACGAGATTGGTCGCCAAGTGCAAGATTCAGCCCGCATTGCTGGCGAAGCGGTGCTGCAGGCGGGACGGACCAACGAGCATGTCGCCGAACTCGCCAAGGCGGCCCGTCGGATCGGCGACGTAGTCGAACTCATTAGCCAGATCGCAAGCCAAACCAACCTATTGGCCCTCAACGCCACTATAGAAGCGGCACGCGCCGGGGAGGCCGGCCGCGGGTTCGCGGTGGTGGCGTCGGAGGTCAAGGCTCTGGCCGAGCAGACGGCCAAAGCAACCGACGAAATCGGTCAGCAGATAACAGGCATTCAGAGCGCAACCCAGGACTCGGTCGGCGCGATCAAGTCGATCGGAGACACCATCGGCCGCATGTCAGAAATCGCCTCCACGATCGCGGCGGCGGTTGAGGAGCAGGGCGCGGCAACGCGCGAAATCTCCCGCAACGTGCAGCAGGCGGCGCATGGTACCCGACAGGTTTCGGCCAGCATCGTTGATGTACAGAGGGGCGCCAGCGAGACCGAAACGGCGTCATTCAACGTGCTCGCCGCCGCGAAGTCACTGTCCGGCGAAAGCAACCGGCTAGAGACCGAGGTCGCCACATTCCTGGAAGCGATCCGCGCAGCCTAACGGGCCTAACACGGATCACCTGTCCTCGCCGGAACTCTCCGGGCTGAACGTCTCATTGCTCGTCTTGAACGGGCACTCACCACAAGGTCACCTGGACACACCGTCGATAGTCATGTCGGGATAGCACTCAATATGTTTGCCTCGAGTTCGTTGCGGAAACCCCGCAGACTCTGATCGTCCGCTGGATAACAATTGAGTGACAGGTCAGCACCCACACTAGTCACGACCGCCGCCTCACAAACTTTGCTGGCGGTGCAGCTGTGAGCCGTGTCGTGGAAACGTTGCGATCACGACGTGGCTGGGCAGCCTCCTACTTCCTTTTGGTAAACTCAGGCGGCGACGACATTCTCTTTTTCGCCCGTCGATCGGCTACTAATTCAGCAGCCTGCTAGGCGTTTTCGGGACACATCACTGCGCTAATGACGGCGATCAGCTCCTTGCGGAATTGCTTGTCGTCTTTAGCAACCGGCGCAAATCGCGCGATGAATTGCCGGTTAGCCATGGACATCGACATCGCGCCGAGGGCGGCAAAGAATCGCAAGTTCGGATCGACTTTCCGGCTGTTGCCACTCCGATTGACTGCTGCGATCAAGGGTACCAAGGTTTCTCGGAGTGGCTTAGTTAGGGCATTGTGAAAGAACTCAAATCGCTCGCTCTGGTCGATCCCGGCAACCTCGTTGATGACAAATCGCGCAAATTGCGGCTTACGCTGGCCCACATTGATCAATTGTTCAATCGTAAGCTCTAGGCGCTCCCTCGAAGACACTTCTGCCCCATCCGATCGCACGGATGCGAGCAGAGCCATCGCCTCCCCCGAAAACGACTCGATTACGGCCTTCCATAGTTCGAGTTTTGATCCGTAGTGGTAAGAGATCAGGGCGACATCAACTTTCGCGGCAGCAGCGATTGAGCGGAGGTTTGCCTTTTCGAAACCGTGCTCGGCAAATGCGTCGAGCGCTGCATCGAGAAGGTTGTCGGCCTCTAGTTCTGAGCCCTTCCGTGGTCGACCGCGCGTTCTCACGGCTTTTCGAGACATCCCTCCTCCTCCATCGACCATTCCGACCTCTTGACGTTTAGAACGATGCAACTAAATATTCAACGCCTGTTGAATATTACGCCTTGGAGTTCTTTGGCGGGGCGCTCAGACAACTTGAAACTTTGAGTTAAATCAGCATGTTGCAAATGCCCAGCGAAGAAGGGGACCTAATGCCGCGGCTGGCCAACAGGGCGCAATTCCGCACGTCGCTCGCGCTCGTCGCGACCGTGCTTACAGCGTTCCCGAACTCGATGGCGCGAGCGGGTGACAAGTCTTCGGCGCTGTTGCGCGTGACCGTCGCCACCGCCCGCCGGCAACACATCACGCCAGACCTTCCCCTCACTGGGACGATCCAGGCTCGCATCCTTTCGAACATTGCATTTCAGACCAGTGGACGAGTTGTCCGTCGCGACGTCGAGGTTGGGCAGTATGTCAAAGCAGGTCAAACTCTCGCGCATCTTGAACGGACCGAGCAGCAGACCGATGTTACCAGTGCTGAAGCAGCGCTGAATGCTGCGAATGCGCAGTTGCTGGAAGCCCAACGAAATTTCGAGCGACAACAGTCTCTGCTTAGCAGTGGCTCTACCACACGTGAGCGATTCGATCAGGCGTTAGCCACGCTTCGAACAGATGAGGCGCAGGTCAACAGCGCACAAGCTGCCCTGAATACGGCACGCGAGCGGCTAACCTACACGGAATTGAAGGCAGGACGGGACGGCATCATTGTCTCACGTAGTATCGAAGTCGGCCAGGTTGTGCAGGCCGGACAGACGGCTTTCGCCCTTGCCGAGGATGGCCCGCGGGATGCGGTATTCCAAGTTCCCGAGATTCTTGTCACCAATCCGCCAAACGACAGGACTGTCGACATCACCTCGCAATCGATGCCGAATGTAACTGTTGCCGGCTCTGTGCGCGAGATCTCGCCGATTTTGGATCAGGCCACCGGCACCGTTACGCTCAAGGTCGCGGTCGAACGAGCGCCGGCCGATTTGACACTCGGTTCGGCCGTCGTCGGTAGAGCCCGTTGGGAGTTATCGCCTGCCTTTGTCATTCCATCGAGCGCGCTGTTTGCAGCCAACGGTAAGCCCGCAGTCTGGATATTGGATAGCGAGAACAAGGCCCGGCTTCGCGGGGTCGTCGTGCAGGAATATCTCACTGGAGCGGTCGCGTTGGCCGCCGGATTGGAAGAAGGCGAGCGTGTCGTAACTTCCAGCGTACAACTGCTGTATCCAGGGAAGGTTGTCGCGGTCGCCTACGGAGCCGAGCCATGACGTCGCCCGCACCCACGGTCTTGCGGCTGCTACTTTTCGCCTGCGCCGCGGCGCTTTCCGGGTGCGAGGAGAAGAGCCTCGAATCGCCCGTCATTCGTCCCGTGCTCACCATGGTTGTGCAACCGGCCTCGTAGAGGATCGACACCTTCACCGGAACGGTGCAGCCTCGGTACCAGGCCGAGCTTGGCTTTCAAACAATGGGGCGAATGAGCTCGCGCGACGTCAATGTGGGAGATCTCGTTGCCAAGGGGCAAAGACTCGGGTCCCTTGATTCGACCGTCGCGCAGCTCGCGATCGTCTCAAGCCAGGCCGATCTGGCCAACGCTCGAGCGGTCCTTGCCAATGCCGAGGCCACTCTGGAACGAAAGCACAAACTGTTCAGCACGGGCAGCGGGACACAGGCGGACCTCGATGCGGCAACAGCAGCCCAGCAGAGCGCCCAATCACGCGCCACGCAAGCTGAGGCGAGTCTGCAGAAGGCGACCGAACAACTCGGCTACACGACCCTAAACAGCAGCTATGACGGTGTCGTCGTCTCCTGGTCCACGGAAATCGGCCAGGTCGTCTCGGTAGGCCAGACGGTTGTCACCATCGCTCGCCCAACTTTTCGCGACGGTGTGTTCGACATACCGGACGACCGAATTGGCCAATTCATCGAAGGTTCATCCTCTCGGGCATCGCTCCTCGTCCAGGATAGCATCGCAGCCAAGGCGGTCGTCCGTGAGATCGCGCCGCAGTCGGACTCCTCGACCAGAACTCGGCGCATTCGGTTCACCATCGAAGATCCACCTGAAGCGTTTCGGCTGGGAACCACGATCCGCCTCGCGGCTGCACAGGAGGGCCAAATGGAGATTCCGGTTAGTGCTCTTTTGAAAATCGAAGGTCAGGACGCCGTCTGGATCGTGGGAGCAAACAAGAGGGCTCTAGCACGTCCTGTGATGCTCGGCGCCCACAGGGGAGACCGCGTGGCAGTTACATCCGGCTTGTCGATTGGCGATCGCGTCATCACTGCCGGCGTGCATTCCCTCTCCGAAGGACAACTCGTCAAACTTTTGCAAGAGAATCAGTCGTGACCTCCTTCAATCTATCTGAATGGGCCCTAAAGCATCGCTCGTTCGTTTGGTTCCTGATGATAGCGTCCGCGATAGCGGGCCTGCTCGCCTACCGCAGCCTCGGTCGCGAGGAAGATCCTCCGTTCACCATCAAGACTATGGTGATCCAGCAACAATGGCCCGGCGCGACGGTTGACGACATGCTCAATCAAGTGACCGACCGGATTGAAAAGGAGGTGAAACAGATCGGCGCGGTCGACTACGTCAAGAGCTACACGACGCCCGGTCAGACCACGATTTTGGTCAATCTGAAGGACACCACCAAGCCAAAGGACGTGCCGTGGCTATTCTATGAGGTCCGCAAACATGTTCAGGACATCCAGTACACCCTGCCTTCAGGCGTAGGCGCAGCCTCCTTCAACGACGAATTTGGCGATGTCTTCGGCAACATCTACGCGTTTACGTCCGACGGACTCAGCCCACGGCAATTGCGCGACTATGTCGAGCGGGTGCGCTCGGAACTTCTCACCGTGCCAAGCATCGGCAAGATCACGGTGATCGGAGCACAAGATGAGGTCATCTATCTCGACATCTCCACGCGCAAGCTGGCGGCACTCGGTCTTAATATGCAGTCGCTCATCAAGACACTGCAAAATCAAAACACAGTGCAGCCGTCAGGCGTCGTACAAGCGGGCCCAGAACAAGTTTCGCTGCGCGTAAGCGGTCAATTCGCTTCGGAAGAGGCCCTTCGAAGCACCAACCTGCGCATCGACAACCGCTTCCTTCCGCTTAGCGACGTCGCGACCATCACCCGTGGATATCGCGATCCACCCGATCCGCTATTTCGTGTCGATGGAAAGCCTGCGATCGGGCTCGGCATCGCGATGATGGCCTCTAGCAATGTGCTTCAATTTGGTGAGGCGCTGAGAGCAAAGATGCGCGACATCTTGGCCACGCTTCCGGTAGGCGTCGAACTCCACCTGGTTTCCGATCAGCCGAAGATAGTTGAGCAGGCAGTCGGCGGCTTCACCGAAGCGCTCGTTGAGGCCATAGCCATCGTGTTGGTGGTAAGCCTGATCAGTCTTGGAGTGAGGGCAGGGCTGGTGGTCTCGTTCTCAATTCCGCTCGTGCTGGCGGTCGTGTTCGTCATCATGCAGTATTTTGGAGTAACGCTGCAGCGCATTTCCCTAGGTGCGCTGATCATCGCGCTTGGACTGCTCGTCGATGATGCAATGATAACAGTCGAGATGATGGTGCACCGCCTTGAGCGCGGGGACAATCTCTATAACGCAGTGACCTTTGCTTACACCTCGACCGCATTTCCGATGCTAACCGGAACCCTGGTAACTGTCGCAGGCTTTATCCCGATTGGGTTCAACGGCTCATCGGCTGGCGAATACACCTACACTCTGTTCCTCGTAATCGCAGCATCGCTACTAACCAGCTGGGTGGTAGCCGTTCTGTTCGCTCCACTGATCGGCGTCATGGTCCTTCCAAAAACCATGAAACATCACGACCATATCGGTGTCGGCCGGCTATCCCGCTACTTTGTCGTTCTACTGGAGGCCGCGATGCGCTTCCGCTGGGTCACAATCGGCGGAAGCCTCGGTCTGCTCGCGGTGGCAATCGTCGGTATGGGATTTGTGCAGCAGCAGTTCTTCCCGTCGTCAGACCGGTCCGAGCTGCTCGTCGACTTGACGCTTCCGCAGGGCAGCACGATCCTTGAGACCAAGAAGCAGATCGACCAGTTCGAAAAAGGGCTGGCCTCCGATCCTGACGTCGAAAGCTGGAGCTCTTATGTTGGGCAAGGTGCGATCCGCTTCTATCTGCCACTCGACCAGCAGATGGCCTTTAACTATTTCGGCCAGGTGGTCGTCGTAGCCAAGTCACTTGAAGCTCGCAATCGGATCGAAAGCAGATTGCGAAAGACCGCGGCCGATCAATTCATCGGGATCGACGTCTTCATCCACCCGCTCGACCTTGGACCTCCGGTTGGACGTCCGCTGCAATACCGCCTCAGCGGGCCGGACATCCAGCAATTGCGCGCCAAGGCACTGGAGATCGCCAAAATCATGAGCGACAACCCGCATCTTGACCCTCCGACATTTGATTGGAACGAGCCAGGCAAGGTCGTTCAAGTCGAAATAGCGCAAGACAAGGCGAGGCAGCTCGGGCTCGACTCCGTCGATGTTGCCTCGATACTGAACGGCCTTGTCGGCGGGACGTCCATTACACAGATGCGCGATAGCATTTATCAGGTCAACATCGTTGGGCGCGCCGCAAACGACGAACGCAGCCGAATCGAAACGCTGCAGTCGTTGCAGATCCCGACTGGCAATGGACAGGTGGTCCCGTTGCTCTCGTTCGCAACACTTCGCTATGACCTGGAGCAGCCCATTATTTGGCGACGCGACCGTGTCCCAACAATCACGATTCGAGGCACCATCCACGATGGCACGCAACCGGCAACTGTCGTCCAACAGCTTGCGCCGGCTATCGAGACCTTCGCCGCGAACCTGCCGGCGTCGATGAAGATCGCAACCGGAGGCGCCGTCGAGGAGAGCTCAAAGGGTCAGGGTCCAATCGTTGCGGTCGTGCCTGTGATGCTGCTTGCGATGGCGTTCTTCATTATGGTCCAGCTGCAAAGCTTTGCGAAGCTGTTCCTTGTCGTAAGCGTGGCTCCCCTCGGCTTGATCGGCGTTGTGTTCGCTCTCCTCGTATCCGGAAAACCGATGGGTTTTGTCGCGATTCTCGGTACGTTAGCCCTTATCGGGATCATCATTCGCAATTCGATTATCTTGATGGCGCAGATCGACGAAATGCTTGACGAGGGTCACGATCAATGGTCGGCAGTCGTGCTGGCAACACAGCATCGCATGCGGCCAATCCTGCTGACGGCCGCCGCAGCAAGCCTCGGCATGCTTCCGATCGCGCCGCAGGTCTTCTGGGGTCCTATGGCGCTATCGATGATCGGTGGCATCATGGCTGCGACCTTCCTGACTCTCTTTTTCTTGCCGGCGCTTTACATCGCCTGGTTCCGTGTAGAAGCCCCACTAAAGGACTCTTCTTCGCGCCAGGAGGAGCCCAGCAGGCTCGCCAGGGCCAGCTCACCATAGGGAAGCCCGAGCGCGATGCCACAAGGCCTTTGGCGTCCTGCTTGGTAACCGCCACGCTCCGCGCCGGTTTGTACCGGGAGTTCGTGATGCCTTTCCCTGCACCGGATCCGACCGTAGAGCTCTTCGGGCTTGGCGATCCGGTGCACGACGATCGGCGATTGCCGGCAGCGTCGCACGACGTTCACCGCGCTTTCACAATCCACGAGCGTCGTGAAATGATGTCACCGCCGTAGCTGTCGAGCTACCGAGTGATGGTCCTTAGGAGAATCAAACAATCGATCGCGAGACCGAGCACCAGAACGACGTTAAAAAAGCTCGCCACATCATCGTCCTGAATGTCTCTCCCGTAGCGTCCACGGCTATCGAAAGCGCAGCGCCACTGAATTGATCAGGAGCGTGGCACATTGGTCTCGTCTCAGAATGCCGGTGACGCGTCGAACTCGGCCCAGCTACAGTCGACGTGGCTCGGACGTGCGTTTCCGACCGTGCTTATGAAAGCGCACGGCGCAACATGGGTATGGTCGAGAACAAGACCACTGCTAGCAATGTCGTAGACCTTCTTATCAGGTCTGCTCTCCTGCCAGACGTTGTCGAATGCGACGACATCAGCCGTCCCAATCGGCGTATTCTCGTGGGCACAACAAAAGCCCCAAGCTTCAAATCTGGCGCTCTTTGCGGTTCTGCATAGTTGCCGGCCACGCGCATCCATACGTCAGATTTGACATATATGTTCATGCCTGCTAGCCAGTAAGTAATAAATGACATATGGAGGAAGGCCGTGAATTGCCGCTCGGGGGTGGACGCACCTGACCTGTTCGGAATGACGTCCGAACTCTGCACCAAACGCTCTGACCGGTGCTGGGTATCCTCAATTGCTGATCAACGGTGAAGCCATTTTCGCAAGCAGCTGCGCTTTGTGCAGATGCCATTGGTAATTGGCCGCGATGGCTAGTTGAAGCAACGGGCAATCGTCCCGTCTAGAGCTCTCATCCATGATGCTCTCGATGGATAGCAAAGCACTCTGTGAGGCGCGCGCCGGCAGCTCAAGAGTTTCGATGGCAGTGGGGAGCGAGCGTCGCGGCTCTCCATAGCTGTCGGATGCCTTCATCATGCCTGCATCGGTGCGGAGCTGCAATTCACGAGGGCCGACTATCATACGGGAGGAAAAAATGGCGCAGATTAACTCGTTGGGGTCAAAGATTTCATTAGTGACAGGGCACATGGCTGGGATGATAGACCAGCCCGCACTTCCGATTTGGGTCGGTGTTCTGATCTCGGAATATGCGTTTTCACCGGCGCGAGCGGGGGCGCTTCCGACCCTCTTTCTAGGAGCCATGGTCTTTGCAAGCGTTACACTATCGCCATTCTTCCATCGCGCTCCGGGGCGCTGGATGCCGACGCTGGGCTTCGGCATCAGTGCCGGGACCTTCTATGTGATGGCCGGCTTCACCGAATTTAGCATTCTGGCAGTTGGCCACTTCGTCGCTGGATTGGCGACAGGAGTCGCACGGATAACCCACATCGTGTCTTTGCAATGGGGGGGTTAACGCTTGGAGTCTTCGCGGTAATATTGCTCGGCGCATCGGCGACTCTCATCACGAAATTCGGTCCACCAGCCATCTTTGAGGTCTTTGCCGCAGTTACGGCCGTGGCAGCCGCAATAGCGACTTTCTTCTTTCCCTCTGCTTCCATCAGCGAAGACCTCGTCAGGGATGCCGCTGGATTCACACGCCCTGTGTGGTTCATTATCACTGGAATCGTCCTGATGTCGCTCGTCCAGGCAATGATATTCAGTTTCCTACAACCGATGGGCACCGATCGCGGACTGTCGCCTGTCCAGATCCAAAGCGTTCTGGTCACGTTAGGTCTGGTGGCTATGACACCGACCCTGCTCGCCGCGTTTCTCCAAAAGCGGCTTCCGCCGATGCGGGTCGCGATGACTGGAACCCTGCTGCAGGGAGCGGTAGCTGTCCTAATCTCTTGCTCTAGCGGTTTCTTGCCGTATGCGGTCGGAGCGGTCGTTTTCCCGTTCATAATGTTGTTCACGCATACTTTTGTCTTCGGGCATCTCGCGCGCCTTGATCTCACCGGGCGCGCGGTTGCTGCGACCCCAGCCATGTTGGTCGGCAACATGATTGGACCGCTCCTGGGCGGGACATTGGTCCAGACGACTGGCTATCTTGGTCTCGGGTCGGCGGCAGCGGCCGTCGATCTCATTGCTCTCTGCTGCTTCATTGCTGCATCACAGAGAGCCACATCCGCTATCCAGCCGTTGCCGCAGCTAAACCAGTAGGCAGATCTCTTGGCTTGCCGGAGCCTGACGAGAGCCAACGCTACGCGCGGATTCGAAATGCTGAAAGACGTTGAGATGCCGATCTAGTTTCTGCGAGCAGCCAAGTTCTCATTCGCTTTTATCCAATTCGACGCAACCCCTTTGGCAAATTCCCCAGGTGCCTGGCACCGGTGCGAGCGAGAGATGTCGAAAGAGGTATAGGGGCCGGGCTCAAAGAGGCCTCTCCGCCAATACGTTCTCGCGGGGACGCTCTCTCGCCGCTGTTACGCCGAATAGGGTGATTGCGTCAGGCACAATCACGACCCTTTCCGCGACATGCACATAAGGCGCAGTCGCCATGATCGCTTTTGCCGAGAGGGCGGCATTCAGCTGATAATGATCCGCCGGCTCCGGAGACGGCATGGTTCGAATTGGAGCAGGGTTGCGAGCTTTGCTATCGACAACAACATCTCGGATGTCAGTCTCGGTTCTTCGAGTTGACCAAAGGTGTGAGCATTAATCTGATGTTTGACCATTTCGTTGTTCGGTTTTCGCGACGACACTCGCTGGTCGCATCGTTAAGTCAGATATTAACGTTCAACACAAGTCCGGACGTTCTTTCCTCGGAGCTGCGCAAGAACATCGACGGAGGCACCTCCGTCTAAGCTCGCATGAAGTGCGAAGTCTACGATCCTTTCGCCGAATAAAGTGACCGCATCGCCAGGGAAGTCTCATCGCCTAGGCGGCCATCGCGCCATCCGTGATCACGTCGATGCCGACTAAGGTTCGATAGGGCAATCGTGGTAACTTCTTCCTACCTTCTTGTTTGCCGCTACTGCTCGGCGGTTGCCACGGCGAATTCTTCGCGTTCATACCTTTCAATCAGGCAATCGGCGAGCGCGGTACACACCTCGCCGCCCCGCATTCGGGAATTCCGCTTTGCTGAGCAGAAACAGAAAAACATAAGGTTGGTCCACCGGCAGGTAATATGTAAGGATTGCCATATGCGATAACCTGATGTATTCTTACTATAAGTCAAAACTGACATATAGGAGGATCCGTCCGATGGGCTTAGTCCGCCTGTTCGAGCAGTCGAAGGCTCCGTCAGGCTCAAGTCGGAGCGTCCGGATTGTGTGTGCTGGTCTTAAGGATCAGCCAACATTTGGTTCGCTTGACCGAGTAGCTCATTTCGAGCGACGTCCCGATTGGTCGCCTGTTTCCGCGCGCTTTCGATTTTTCTCACTCAAGTCGATGCACAGCCGCCGGCAAGCTCCTCCCGCAGCTTGCGCAGGGCCCCGGCACGAGTTGTCGCGGCACCGCATTTTGCAAGAGCGCCGCCTAGGTGCTCAATCGCCTTTGCAAAATCAGTTTGAAGTTCGTGTCTGCGCTACTGGTTGCGCGCATTGGGGAAACGCCGGTCGACTCCCTGCGTATGCGATGCGGCTCTTTGTACAAGCCGAGCTCCGCGCCAAGCCGCGAAGTCATGGAATGGCGGAGTAACGATCATGAAGAAGGGCTACAAGTGGATCAACAGGAGGATCGAGCAACTCGATCCGCACGTCGATTATGCTGAAATTTGGCGGCTATCCAGCTGTTACGGCCTGACGGATTTCATACAGAATTTTTCGTATTGTTTCACATTTCCCAACTTCGTAGTGACTGAGTGGGGCGCTCGGGCCGTTTGGCGCGAGGATGGCGGAAAGCTTCTTTATAGAGCCACTCATCGCGCCGAACAGACCGGAATCAACAACACAACCTGGTGGTATTACGGTCCTCAGGACGATCGCACCATCAAATCCGTCGAAAACATCAACAAGCTCCACGCCCATTATGCCAAACAGTACCCGGGCGATTTTTCTGATCACGAAGATTAGATCTACACGCTTGCCTTCACGGCGATCGCCATGGATCTGGCATTCAAGGCGATGGGATTGAAGGGCTTCAACGAGAAGCAAAAATAGCAGCTCACAAGTTTTGGGGTGAGATGGCAAAGCTATTCGTCGCCGAAGGTGGCGTACCTTTACACGGGTATCCTAAGGACTGGGACGGTCTCGTTGCATTTTGCCGGGATTTCGAAAGCAGGGAGCGATCAGTGACCGAGAGAGGGAATCTGATCGTCAACGCGCTCTTCGATCAGTTCAGCTATCGCTATTTTCCGCCAGGCTTGCGGTGGTTGGGTCACCAGATGTTGCGATCAATGGCGCTGCCTTCGACGCTGAAGGCGCATGGCATTCCGCCGGCGCATCCCTTGGCTCAAGTACTCATACCGCGATCGTTGGGCTGCGTGGCCTGGATTGCAAAGACGCTCCTTCCTGATCCGCGGATCAGCTACATGGAACAAAGGAGCAGTATGCCGGCGGAAAACAGGAAGAAGCTGCGTAATCGGATCAATGTCCTTGATGAACAGTTTCCATCCTACTTTATCGGACGTCATGCCGAGGATCAGGCATGGGCTGGCTGTCCCTATCATGCTGCGCTGAAGTGCACCTGGACAATCCGCCCCCGCCGTTCAGGTGAGGGCTCTTGAGAAGCAGTCGAGCGTGCTCGACGCCAATTGACCCGGGACATTTTGGAGAATGAAAGAAATGGTTAGCGACAACATCGTGGCAGGCTCGGTGCTGACTGGGCAATTCTTCACGGGCGAATGGTCATCTAGCAAATCCGCCTTTGAGGCAGTCGAACCTGCGACCGGTGCGGTGATTGGTAAGGTTGGTCTTGCAAGCGCGGTCGACATTGGGAGCGCTTCTGCGAATGCACGGCAGGCGCAGGTCTCGTGGGCCGCGACGGCGCCAGATGCACGCGAAAACATACTTCTAAAGGCGTGCGAAGTCGGCGAGCGTTATAGGGATGACATCGTCACCTGGATCATGCGAGAGAGCGGCGCGGTCCGCTTGAAGGCTGAGATCGAGCTCGCAGGTACGCTCAAAGCAATCCGGCTTGCGGCTGCGATGCCCTCGCAAGCTCAAGGGAACGTGCTTCCAAGCCCGGGAGGGCGCATCAGCTTCGTGCGGCGACGCCCACTCGGGGTGATCGGCGTGATATCACCCTTCAATTTCCCGCTCTACCTTGCCGAGCGCGCCATTGCGCCGGCCCTGGCCGTCGGAAACGCGGTGGTAGTCAAGCCGGATCTGCGGACTGCTATTTGTGGTGGCTTCGTTATTGCGCGCCTCTTCGAATTGGCGGGTGTGCCGAAAGGCGTTCTTCAGGTGCTGCCCGGTCGAGAGGATGCTGGTGAGGCTCTGTGCAAGGACCCCAATGTGGCGATGATCCAATTTACCGGGTCGAGCAGGGCGGGGCGAATGGTCGGACAGGTGGCTGGACAGCATCTCAAGAAGGTGTCCCTCGAACTTGGCGGCAAGAACTCACTTATCATCCTAGACGACGCAGATCTGGATACCGCCGTTCGTGCCGCCGCCTTTTCGGCGTTCTTTCATCAAGGACAAGTTTGCATGAGCGCTGGACGCATTCTCGTGCAGAGAAACATCTTCGACGCTTTCAGCGATGCGCTCGTCAGATATGCGAAGACTTTGAAAGTTGGCAACCCTCTCGACCCTTCCGTTGCCCTCGGTCCGATGATCAATCAGCATCAGCTAAATCATGCACTAACCCTGATTGACCGCTCCGTCACCGAGGGAGCTCGGCTGCTAACGGGAGGCAAGGCGGAGGGCCTGTTTCTTCAGCCCTCCGTGCTGGCGGAGATCTCACCCACCAATCCGGCCTATCGTGACGAGCTCTTCGCTCCGGTCGCGGTGCTTGTCCCATTTGAGACGGATGTACAGGCCGGGCAAATGGCGAATGATACCGAATATGGGCTCTCTGCTGTGATCATCTCGCGCAACATCGGCAGGGCAATGGCAATTGGCGAGCAATTACGAACGGGTTTGCTACACATCAATGATCAGACGATCAACGACGATGTGGTCAATCCCTTCGGCGGCTCCGGCACATCGGGCAATGGCACATCGATCGGCGGTATCGCTAACTGGGAAGAGTTCACTCAATGGCAATGGGTGACGATCAAAGCTGAGCTGCAGCCCTATTCACTCTAAACTCGACACTCGATCACTGACTGAATGACCAATGCGCCCGTGGCGCTGATTGTTTCTCTAAGTTCCCGGCGGAGTGTTCACCAAGCTCCCTCCCACTTGGCCGTACTCTACTACCAAGAGTACGGCCTCTCTTTTCGGATCAAGGCAAGATCTGTTCGAAGGCTATCGAGTTGATCCGGACTCGTAAAGCTCGATCAACGTCTGTCTTCGACACACGCAAATCTTTTTTGGGTAGATTGGCCAAAGCCTTGGCCATCCCGATCTTAGCTTTGAGCAATAGCAGGAAGCGCTCGCTCGCGGCGGCTTGACCTGCCACTGAATTTTCATCCAGCAGCAGTTAGAGTCTCGGAGTTCGCGCCAAGTGAGGCTGCTGCGCGCGCGTGGAGAAAGAGTGCGGTTGCTACGATTAGGTGAAGCCCAAAGCGGAAACGCCAATGGTATCGCTATAGCGCACCGAAACCTGATCTCGCCCTGCACGCTTGGCGCGATACAAAGCTTCGTCTGCAAGGCCAAGTACTTTCGACAATCCCTCGCTTCCCTTGGAAACCGCCAGCCCAATGCTAACCGTGACCTTGGTCAAGGCACCATTTCGGGCAACTTCTCTCTGCCCGCAAGCCTGCCGCAACTGCTCAGCGAGTAAAACTGCATCGCTCGGAGATACGCCCAACAGCAGCGCCGCGAATTCTTCGCCTCCATGCCTGCCAATCACGAGGCTATGCTCCTTCGCGAACGACTTGAGCACGTCCCCGATTTCAACCAGCACCGCATCACCGAAATCATGACCGTATTGATCATTTATGCCCTTGAACCGATCGATATCCATCATCAAGCCTATAGCGGGAAGGTGACGATCGTATGCCTCTGCGAGAGCCTTGGCTGCAACCTCGTTAAATCCTCTTCGATTCAAGAGACCGGTGAGTTGGTCAACTCTCGAAAGTCTTAGGAGCTCGGCCTGGGTCGCGATCAACTTTTGCTGCAGCAGGTTGCTGCGCAGGCTCATGGCGCCTCCAATTCCAATGGAGGCGAGCGTACCAAGCAGAGCGACGCAACCTGTCGCATAAAGGCTGCTCACGTTGCCCTCCGGTCCGAACAGATAGGCGTATGCTAGCCAAACCAGCGGAACAGTTAAGACAAGCCCGATCGCAACGTCGCGAACCGTCCGACGGTACACATCTCCCAACGTCATTAAGGGATCATTCATCAATCGCGCTCCGTGACTTTTTGAAAGCCTAGGAGGGATCGACTGGTCGTCATCTTAAAATGCTTGGGGACTTAACAGCGTTACTAACAGGAGGTTAAATTCGGAGCCAGAAATAGGCATTGACGCTCTCCTGTCGAGTCGCCTGCCGGCACGCGCCCGGCGCAGGCCCGCTGCCACGACCGGTATGCGCAACATGCATGGGCTAATTTCCACTATTGGCAGGCCTCTAGACCGCCTGCAGCTTCCTTGAAGCCAGAAACTGCGTGAATCGCAAAGCCGAGCCATCGTCTGCCGAGCAGACGCGTCTCTAAATTCAAGCCTTGGCGCCGCTCTCGCGCGTTTGCAGCGCATGGTAGCGCAACTTCTTCCGTGTCTCGTCGAGGCGATCGCCGCGCAGCACGGCTTCGCGGATCTTCTCCTCTGCGGCTGCGATCTGTCCGGCGACTTCGATCACCTCTTGGACGCGGCTCGCCGGGATGCAGATCACGCCGTCGCCATCCCCGACCAGCCAATCGCCAGGCGCGATGCGGATACCGGCAATTTGCACGGTCACATTGTAGGCGTCGGCAGTGACGCGATCCTTGCCAGTCCGCATCGTGTTGGCCCGGGCATAGATCGGATAGTCGAGTTCGATGCTGCGGTCGATATCGCGGCAGACGCCGTCAATGACGGTGCCGCCGATGCCGCGGCGGTCGGCGACCAGGGTCAGAATGTCGCCCCAGACCGTGGCGTCCATGCGACCGTCATTGTCGATGACGACGATCTGGCCGGGCTGCACATCATCGATATAGTCGCCGACCGAACCGCCGCTCTGGCCGGTCGGTAGCATTCGGATCGTAAAGGCCGGGCCGGCAAGACGCATCGAGCGCGCAAACGGCATGATCCCGAGACACTGCCCCTCGATGCCCAGTCGATCCAGTGCATCTGACAGGGTCGTCACCCCGAATGTCTTGAGGTTTTCAGCCGCGTCCTGTGTCATTTGCTGCGCTACCCTTTCAGCATATCTTCGTAGTTCCCGGCCATGACGTTGCCGATCGCTTCGCCGCGATCGATGGCTGCCGCCATCGCCCGCTCGCGCCCAAAAATGTCCTCGGCTCCGTAGCGATGATCTCCTCGGCGCGGAGTTGGTCGACGAACACCACGCCGCTGCCATCGGCTAGGACATAGTCTCCCGGCTTGACGGCGACGTTGCCGAACGTGATCGGCTCCTGGAACGAATGCTCCGCGATCCGGCCGCGAGCGGTCACGGGTACGGCTGCGCGCGCAAAGACCGGAAGCCCGAGCGCGCGACTTTCATCAAGGTCTCGGCAGGCGCCGTCAATCAGAATAGCGGAAACGCCCTTCTTGACGGCGCCGAGGCTGAGCAGGCCGCCCCAGCCAGACACATCGGTCCGTCCGCGATGCTCGACGACGATGATGTCGCCACGTTCTGCCGCCATCACCGCTCCCGCGCCGAGGTGGCGTTTCGGGAGGTTCGGCAGAGGTGCGCCGAGCTTCGTCGTAACGGCTCGTCCGGCGACTCGCGTCGGGCCGGTGAGGGCCGAGACTCCGATGACAGCGCCCGGCAAGTTGAGCTTGTCGAGCGCGTCGGACACCGCGCAGGTGTCGAGTTCCATCAGTCTGGCGACAATGTCAGATGTCGTTGAGGTGGTCACTCGAGAACCGCCATGGCATCGCATTGGACCAGCATGTTGGCCGGCAGATGATCGTTCTGGAATGTATGCCGTGCAGGTCGCGAAGCTGCATCGGGGAACGCTTCCAGCCAATGCTTGTTGACGGCCGGTCGGGCTTCCGGAACCTTGACGTAAACCGTCATCTTGACGATGCGATCCATCGCACCTCCGGCTGCCGCCATGATGCGCTTGAGATTGTCGAACATCAGTTCAACCTGTTTCTCGACCTCGTCAGGAATCTTTCCTGCCGCGAGATCCAACCCATAGACACCGCCGGTCATGACGATATTGCCGACGCGAGACGCTGCGGGTATCGGCTGAGCGCCATGGCTGAAGCCTTCGATTTCGATGCTGCGGCGTGCAGTCATTGCTGCTCCTCCCCAACCGGTCAGACGTCAAGCCGCGCGAACAGACGGCGCGCGTTGCCTTCGAAAATGCCCTTCTTGTCAGCTTCGCTGATCTCGGTGATCGATTCGATTACCGGCCTGATGTCGTCATAGGGCTTGCCCGAATTTGGATCGATGCCGCCGCCGCTGCCCGGCCGCTCGGTGCCGAAGACGCACCGATCGGCGCCGACCACGTCGAACAGCAGCTCCAGCGATTTCTTGTAGTGCAGTACCGTATCGAACCAGAAGCGCTTGAGCGTCTCGTCGAAAGTCTCGGCCTTCGCCCCCGAGGCGGCGGCGAACATTTGGCGATTCGAGCGCCAGCGACCGACTTGATACGGCACGGAGCCGCCGCCATGGCTGATCAGCAGCTTCAAGCTGGGAAAGCGCTTGAACACGTCGGACCGGGAGATCGAGGTGATGGCAAGGCTCTCTTCCGTGATGAAGTGCTCGTCATACGTTTCGCGGCCGCAGCAGGCGCAGCTGTGGATGTGACCAGGGATATCGTGCTCGCAGAGGAATTCGTATAGGGGATACCAATAGGAATCGCCCATCGGCGGCGACTTGCCGGCCCCCTCCGAAGGATCGGGATTGATCAACACGCCCAGAAAGCCGAGATCGTTGATGCACCGCTTGATCTCGTCGAACATCTTTTCAACCGGCACGCCCGTCGCTTGAGGCAGGCCGCCCACGCCGCGGAAGCGCTTGGGGTGCAACTTGATCGTGCGTGCGATCATGTCGTTGTTGTCCTGCGCCCAGCTGACGATGTCGTCCCAGCGGTTCTCGCCATGCAGCATCATGAAAGGCCGGGGTGAGAGAACCTGGATGTCGGTGCCGACGCCGTCCATGATCTGCACGTTCTGGGCTGCTGATTTCTCAAGCTCTGCATCCGGGATCTTGGCGTGATAGATGCCGTATTGGCCGCGCGCGACCTGGAGATTTCCGCGATGGGCGTAGAAGCTCGGCGGCGCGACGAGATGCGCGTGGGCGTCGATGATCATGCGGACATTTCTCCCTGGATGGATAGCGCGGGTCTTGCGACCACTAAATCTTCCACATGGTATAATTAAAAAGCGACCGTCGCAAGCCCTGGGAATTGCGTCGAGGCGATTGCCATTCGCGATCGCTCGTAGCAATATAGTCCATCTGGTAAAATTAAAAGAGAGGAAATGTCCAATGGCGAAAATCGTTCTCGGCCTCGCCGCGTCGCACACCCCCATGCTCGCGCTGGAGGGAAAGCGTTGGAGCGAGCGCGCGGCTGACGATCTCAAGAACAAAGCTCTCAATCTCTCCGATGGCCGCTATGTGTCCTACGACGAGCTCGCCCGCGAAAACGGCGCTCCTTATGCGGCGCTGGCGACCGAGGCGAAGTTCCTGGAGATCGAGGCCGCATCGCAGAAGGCTCTGGATTACATGGCCGACCGCCTGGCGCAGGTTGCACCCGACGTCGTGCTGATCGTGGGGGACGATCAGGCCGAATTGTTCAGCCTATCCAACATGCCCGCAATCTCCATCTTCTATGGAGAGGAGATCCTGACGCATGAGCGCCATCTCACGCCGCAGACGCCGAATTGGATCGGCACGGTCATGAAGGGATATGCCATGGATGCAGTCCATACGTTTCCGGGCTGTCCAGAGCTCGCCCGCGAGCTGATCCATGGTCTGATCGAGAACGACGTGGACATCGGAGCAGCAGCGAAGGTGGATGACCCGCACAAGGCCGGATTCGGCCATGCCTACGGCTTCATCATCGAGCGGCTGTTCAAGGGAAAGTCCATTCCGGTTCTGCCGGTCCTGCTGAACACCTACTTTCCGCCCAATGCCCCGACGGCACGACGCGCCTATGGCGTCGGACAGGCGATCGCGAGCCTCATTTCACGGTCGAAGTTGGATGCCCGAGTGGCCGTGGTGGCCAGCGGCGGCCTGAGCCATTTTGTCGTGGACGAGAAGCTCGATCGCAAGGTGCTCGATGCGATCAAGCGCAAGGACGTGTCCGTCCTCAAGTCGCTGACCAGGGGAGAGTTGAACTCCGGCTCTTCGGAACTCCTGAATTGGGTGATGGTCGCGGGCATGTCCGAGCATCTCGACAACGACTGGACGGAATACTATCCAGGCTATAGGACCCCGGCCGGTACAGGCACGGGTATCGGCTTCGCCGTCTGGTCCTAAATTTCCCGGCACAGCGAGCGACTGCCGCCGGCGAGGCGACTTGCCGGCGGAGTTCACGCCTGTGTCGCTCCGGTCTGTGTGTTCCGCTTGTGCGCGTCGGGCGCGGTGTTGACAAACCGGTCGCTCCGGCGGATAGGCTTCGTGCGGACATGGCATGCCACGCGGAGCTGTTTTGGCGACGGATCTGACCAAGGAAACCCTCGACGAGGTCGTGAATCAGCGCCGGCGCCAGCAGCGTTCCCTCGACACAAGGGAACGGATCCTGGAGGCCGCTTTCGAGGAATTCGCCGAGCGTGGCTTTGAGGGAGCGTCGACACGGACGGTTGCAGCCAAGGCCGGCGTTCAGCATCCGCTCGTGACTTATCATTTCAAGAACAAGGACGGGCTTTGGCGCGCCGTCCTATCAACGACGAGCGTGAATTTCAGCCGGCACTTCCAAGACTACCTTGCCGGCGTCTCTAAGCAGGACGAGGTGGGACAGCTCAGGGTTCTCCAGGAGCAGTTCATCCGCTTCGCCGCTGCCAATCCGAACTTCCATTGGCTGATGTCACACGAGGGAAAGCGCGAGAGCGAACGGCTGACCTGGCTAGTCGAAGATCGGGTCCGCAACTATTTCAACGTCGTCGCGAAGCTCATCCGTGCGGCTCAAAAGCAAGACCGTTACGTCGAGGGCGATCCCTATCATCTCCAGTATCTGTTCATCGGTGCGGTAACGCGTATCTTCATGCTTTCGGCCGAGGTCCAGCAGGTGATGGGCCACTCGCCTTTTTCAAAGAAATTCGTTGATGAGCACATCCGCACCTGCTGCGCGCTGTTTTTCCGCGAGCCGGCAGAGCAACCTCGCCGGCGTAAGCTCGCTCCGCGAAACAAAGACGCAAAACGCGTTACCAAGCGAGCGGCAAGCTCCTGAAGCCGCGCACCATCAGGTGACGAACACGAACTGCGCGGGCGAGGTCAATCTCGAAGTCCCCGAAAGTGCTCAGCACTTTCGGCAGAATGGTGCGGAGCATGGCGCGTGTCGCGGGGGCGCCGAGGCAAATATGCGGCCCCGAACCGAAGCCGAAATGGCGAACCTTGCCCCGGTCGACATTGAAGGTCTCGGCATTTGTAATTGCGCTCTCATCGCGATTGGCGGAGCCGTAAAGCAACACCACCCGGCTGCCTGCTGGAATGTCGGTTTCGCTGAGGGCGACCGGGCTGGAAGTGATCCGCGCGAAACACTGTGTCGAGGTATCCCAGCGCACACCCTCTTCGATGGTAGCTTCGACCAAGCTCTGATCGGCCAGGATGCGCGATCGCTGCTCGGGGTGGCGCCAGAGCGCATGGACCAGGTTGGGTAGAAAGTGGCCGATGGAGGCATTGCCGGCCAGGAGCACGGTCATCATGTTTGCGACGATCTCGGTATCCGTGAGGGGCGCTCCATCCTGTTGAGCAGCGATCAGGACCGAGAAGAGATCGTCCCCACGTTCGACACGCCGGCGTTCCAACTCCTCGGACAGCAGCGCAATGACCTTGGCGCGTTCTTCCTCGGAGAGCGCAGGCCCCGCGGGGCCGGAATTCCCGCGAAATAAACGCTCCGACAGCTCGGCTGCGCGCTGCGCCGAATCGGGTCCCAGCCCCAGCATCCTGCCTAGCGCGCCGAACAGCACCGGGCGGCTCACTTCGGCGACAAAGTCGCATCGGCGCCGGGTGCCAAGCGCTTCCAGGCCCTTAGCGAGAGTATCGCGGATCCAGGGCAGAACCAGCTCGATACGCGCCGGGCTCAGTCCCCGCATGATGATCCGGCGAAGCTCGTCATGCCGTGGCGGGTCGATCGAGCCGAGCGTCTTGCCCACGCGCAGCGGAGAATCGCTGAGGGCGTTCCCGGCGGAGGACGAGAGCAGGACGGGATTGTTCAGTGCATAGGCGATATCCGCATAGCGGCTCACGAACCAGAGCTTTGTGGTAGGGCAATGATAGACCGGACATTCGGAGCGCAGGCGACGATAGGTCGGATAGGGGTCATCGAGAAACCCATTGCCGGTGAGGTCGAACTCGCTCACCTCGTTCACCAGCGGATCGTCAGCTTGTAAAAGCCGCGTACCATCATGTGAGCGACGCGTTCGGCGTTCGCGACGTCGAGCTCATAGTCGCCGAGCGCCGGCAGCAGAGGGGTCATGACCGTTCGCATCATGGCCCGTGCTGCGGGCGCCCCAAGGCAGATATGGGGGCCGGAGCCGAAGCCAAAATGCCGGGTCTTTGGCCGGCTGATGTCAAAGCGGTCCGGATCCGGGATAGCGCGTTCGTCGCGATTGGCGGCCGCGAAACAGACCACGAGCCGGCTGTCTGCCGGAATTGCGATTCCGTGCAGCTTGACCTCCTTCGTGGTCTGCCGTCCGAAAGCCTGGGTTGACGTATCCCAGCGAACGCCTTCGTTCACGGCGGCATCCAGCAGGGCCGGATCGGCCTGCAACTTGCGACGCTCGTCCGGATTGGTCCAGAGCGCGTAGATCAAGTTAGAGAAATAATGCCCGATGGACGCGTTGCCCGCGAGCAGGACGGTCGACATGTTGCCCAGAATCTCGCCGTCGGAAAGTGGTGCTCCCCCCTCCTGTGCGTCGAGCAGGAACGAGAACAGATCGTCACTGCGGTCCTTGCGACGTCGCTCGAGCTGCTCGGTGAGCAGTTCAAACACCCCTTCCATCAAGCCCGGCCTCGCAGCCGGGCCCATCGGTCCCGTATCGGTATGAAAGATGTCCCGCGACAAATCCGCCGCCCGGTCCGCAGCTTCGCCGTCCAACCCGAGCATCCGCCCGAGTGCGCCATAGAGGATGGGCCTGCTGATATCTGCCATGAAGTCGCACTCACGACGGGTGCCGAACTTGTGCAGCAGTCGATCGACGTCGCGCTGAATGGCGGGCAGCATGGATTCGATGCGCGCGGGCGTGAAGCCCTTCATCACCACACGGCGAAGTTCGTCATGACGCGGCGGATCGGTCGATCCGAGCGTCCTGCCCACCCGCAAGGGTGAATCGACCAGCGCATTGCCACGCGCCGAAGAGAAGACCTCGTAGTCGTTGAGGATGCGCGCCACGTCCTCGTTTCGCGTGATGATGTAGAACCCGCTCCCTTCGTGCAGATAGACCGGATGGTCGTCGCGCAACACCTTGTAGGTGGGATAGGGGTCGTCCACGAAGTTCCGCTCCTCGGGATCGAAACGAAAGGCCATGTGGTTCTCCCAGGAAATTATTATTACGCTAAATCTACCATATGGACAGTATAATGAGCAAGCCTTCGGCTACGCGGCGCGACCGGGTTTGCGGATGCCGACATATTGTTCGAGGGCACCGCGATCCGCCGCAATAGCGCTGCTTTCTCCGTTGCGAACGGCAATGCCGCGCTCCAGGATGATCGCCTGCCGCGCCAGCCTGAGCGCGAAGCCTGCGTGCTGCTCGATCAGAATGACCGCCATGCTCTCGGTCTCGGTGATCGCGGTGATGCAGCGCGCGACGTCCTGCGCGACGACGGGGGCGAGGCCTTCGAGCGGCTCGTCGAGCAGCAGCAAGCGCGGGTTCGTCACCAGGGCTCGACCGATCGCCAGCATCTGCTGTTCGCCGCCCGACAGCTGATCTCCGAAATTGGTGCGACGTGCCTTCAGACTTGGAAACATCTCGAAGATGCGCTCGATTGTCCAAGGTCCGTTCGTCGCGGCAATCTGCAGGTTCTCCTCGACAGTGAGGGGGGCGAATATCTCGCGGCCTTGCGGCACCCACCCGATGCCCAGTCGGCATCGCCGGTGTGGCGCTAGGTCGGCGATCTCGTTG
The DNA here is from genome assembly GCF_032144035.1 of Bradyrhizobium sp. WYCCWR 12699. Lineage (NCBI taxonomy): Bacteria > Pseudomonadati > Pseudomonadota > Alphaproteobacteria > Hyphomicrobiales > Nitrobacteraceae > Bradyrhizobium > Bradyrhizobium sp. WYCCWR 12699. Next base: position 202,108 of record NZ_JAVTJN010000003.1, on the reverse strand, counting down.
CCGCGAAAACGAATTCGCCCCGAGCGGGGCGTGAGATGACCCGCAAGGGCGAGCATCAGGGTTGATTTTCCGGCCCCGTTTCGGCCCAGAACCGCAAGAGAGCCGCCGGCCTCAATCGCGAAGGACAGTCCGCTGATGACGATTCCTTCACCATAGCCCACGTTGAGCTGGTCGACCTCGAGCAGCGGCTCAGTCACGGTCATCTCCGAGATAAATCCGCCGCACCTCCGGGTCGGTCGCGATCTCGCCGGGCTTGCCTTGGCGAAATACCGAACCGGCGACGAGAACGGTGATCGTGTCGGCAAAACGAAAGACCAGATCCATGTCGTGCTCGATGAAGAGAACGGCGATCTGATCGGGGAGGGATTCGATAGCCTGCATCAGCTCAAAGCTCTCGCCGGCGGGAACTCCCGCCGCCGGCTCGTCCAACAGCAGCACGCGGGGACGGCCGGCGAGGGCGAGAGCAATCTCCACAAGGCGCTGGCGACCGTAAGATAGTTCGGCAGTCCGCCGCAGGCAGTCGCGGTCAAGCCCGACCGAACGCGCCAACTCATACGCCTCGTCCGTGGTGTCGGGCTGCCGATGTAAGGCCTGAAGAGGCCTGCCAAGCCGTCCGCGGCGCCGGGCGACCGCGAGCATGATCGATTCCAGCGGCGTCAGATGCGGGAACAGGGCGTTAATCTGGAAAGTCCGCCCCAATCCGCGTGCGACACGCTGATCGGTGCTCAATCGATCGATTGGCTCGCCCTCCAGCAGAATGCTGCCGCTGCTCGGGGCCAGCACGCCGGTGAGCAGGTTGATCAGCGTGCTCTTGCCGGCGCCGTTCGGCCCGATCAGGGCATGTCGACCGCCTGCCTTTAGCACGAGGCTGACGGCATTGGTGACCTTCAAGGCGCCAAATTGCTTGCAAAGGTCGCGTGTCTGGAGCGCGGCAACCGTCATCTCGCTCGCCTCCAGCGCACGATCTTGCTCCGAACCAGGCTCACGACGCCGAGTAGGCCGCCTCTAGCCGTCAACACGATCGCGATCAGCACCAGGCCGAGCCAGAACATCCAATATACAGGATTGACCGTCGACAGCAGGTCGCGCATCCAGATGAACGCGGCAGCCCCAATGAAGCCGCCGATAAGCGTGCCAATTCCGCCGACGATCAGCATGACGAGGGCCGACACCGATCGTTCGAAGCTCAACGTTTCCAGTGCGACGATCTGTGTGGTCTGCGCCAGCAGCGCGCCTCGCCGCCGATATCGTGAAAGCGATCATCTTGCGCCGTGTGATGGAGACGCCGAGCATCGGAACGCGGGTCTGGTTCTCGCGAATGGCCTGCAGCGCGAGACCCTCCGGCGAGTGGACATAACGCCGGGCGACAAGATAAAGCGTCAATGCGCTGCAATAGGCATACCAGAACGCGGTTCGGCCGAAGAGATCGAACTCGAACAGCCCGAGCAGCGGCCACATCTCGATTCCCTGGAGACCGCTGTCGCCGCCGGTGAGCCAAGGCAGGCGGCTTGCGCCTTCATAGAGCAGAAGCCCGATGCAAAGCGTCACCATGAGCACTGCGGCGCCGCGGACTTTTGCAATCAGCGTGCTGAAGGCGAAGCCGAGAGCGCCGGTCACGAGCCCGGCAGCAAGAACGCCGGAGATCGGCTCGCCCCAGCCATGCGCAGCGAGCAATCCCGCCGTGTAGGCGCCGAGTCCGAAAAAGGCGGCATGTCCGAAGGACGGAATCCCGCCATAGCCGAGCAACAGATCGAGCGACATCGCAAACAGGCCGCCGATTAGGATCTGTGTGAGAAGGACGAGCTTGCCGGGAAAGAGGACATAGCAGGCCGCTGCAGCGATCCAAAAGACCAGCTCGACCAAGGTCCATCTGGCGCGAAAGCGCACCGCAGTTCGCGCGAGGTCGAGAGTGATGTCGCTCATTGCGGACGGCCGGCTAGGCCTTGCGGGCGCACCGTCAGGACGGAAAGCGCCGTTGCATAGATGATAAACGCGCCGATCTCCGGAAGCAGATATTTCCCGGCCACGTCAAGGACCCCGAACATGAGGCAGGCGGCAAACGTTCCGCGCAAGGAGCCGAGCCCGCCGACGCTGACCACGATCAGCAACTCCGTCAGAAATTTGATGGGGAAGTTCGGGTCGAGGCCAAGGAGCTTCACGCTGAGCGCGCCGCCTAGTCCAGCAAGCGCGGAGCCGAGAGCGAAGGCGAGGGCGTACAGTCTTGCGACGTCGATGCCGCAGGATGCCGTCATCCGCCGGTTGAAAACGGCCGCCCTTATCCTGGCGCCAAAATTCGTATGATCGATCAGAACAAGCAGCGACAGAAGAAGTGCCGTGCCGAAGCCGATCAGAAAAAGCCGGTAGCGGCTGACCTCGACAGCGCCGATGCGGACGTTTCCGTCCAGCCATGAAGGCACCGCGATCGCCATCTGCTCTGGACCGACCAGATAGGTGGCTGCGGCAATCGACACGTAGACGACGCCGATCGTCAGCAGGACCTGTTCCAGCTCCGAGGCCTCGTACAGTCTCCGGAAAAGGCTGCGCTCGAGGATCGCACCCACGGCGGCCGCGATGGCGGCAGCCGCTGCCACCGCCGCAAGGAACGGCCACCCGGCCTTGCCGATCAGCAATGCCGCCGTGTAGCCTCCAACCATGGCCAGCGCCGCATGCGCCATATTGGCGAAGCCCATCAGCCCGAGCGTGATGGAGAGGCCACCAGCCATCAGAAACAGCACGAACCCATAAGCGATGCCGCCGATCAGAACGTTGACGAAGCCGACCATGATCTAGCGCGCCGATCCAGGATCCTTGACGTCGGGAATGGTCGCAAACTCCAAATTGACCATCTGTCCGTCCCGATTCTCGACCCTTCGGAAGTAGATGTTCTGCACGATCTCACGGGTCGACGGGTCGATCGCAATCGGGCCGCGCGGGCTTTCGAATCTTGTTTGCTTCAGAAGCTCGATCGTGCGCTCGGGATTGAGATCGCCCTTCTGCGCATCAACGACCGTATAGATGGCACGCAGGACGTCGTAGCTGACGACCGGTATGAAACCGAGCGGCCGGCCCTGCGCGACCGCGTTGAACGCGGCTGCGAACTCTCGGTTGACCTCCGAATCATGCGTCGGGGTGTAATGGAAGGCCGTAACAACTCCGAGAGCGGCCTCGCCCGCGGCAGGTAGTGACGATTCGTCCGTGATGTCCCCGATGCCGATGATCTTGGCCGGATCCAGCCCTGCCTCCTTGAACTGGCGGAGAAAGATCGGCGTCAATTCGCCGGCAGCCATGAACACGAAGATGCCATCCGGGTTCGCGTCCTTGATGCGCTGGATATAGGCGGAGAAGTCCGTGGCCTTGAGCGGCGCCCGCACAGATCCGGCAATCACGCCGCCGGCCGCTTTGTATTCACGGACGAACATCGCCTCCGCATCGAGGCCCGGCTCGTATTCATGCACGAACGTATATACGGATTTCAGCTTTTGCTTGGCGGCGTAGAGCGCGAGCTGCTGCGCCATTTCGGTGGTCGTGAAGCCGAACCGAACGGCGAAGGGATGCTTGGCGAGGATGCCCGAAGTTGCCGAGTTGACGATGAGGAGGGGCACCTTGGCGCTGGTCGATAGCGGCGCAACAGCCATTGTGTTGGGCGTGTAGTCCATTCCTGCGAGGAAATCGACATTCTCGCTGACGATCAGCTCCTGGGCCAGGCGGCGGGCCACGTCAGGTGCGGGTCCCGTCGTGTCGCGCTTGATGATCTCGATCCTGCGACCGGCGACCGTAGTGCCGAACTTGCGGAAAAACACCTGGATCGCGGCATCGGACGCGGCGCCGGCCGCGGCGCCCGGCCCGGTATAGCTCATCAGCCAGCCGATCTTCAGCGGACGGTCGTCGGCCTTTGCCTGAATGCTGACGGCCAACATGGCCGCGGCCACGATTGCGATCCTGGCGATCATGCCGCTTATCCTCCCTTAGACTGATCATGCGGGGTCTCTCCCGGACCCTTGATACAAATTAGACCATATGGAAAATATATGCAAGATAGCGCGAGGCCGGTGGGGCTGCCCTAGCAGGACACGGTCTGACAGAAGCGAGCACAAGGGAGGGGAGATGAACGCAGATATCGGAGTTACGATCGCGAAAGCCCGCGAGCATTCGATTGGCGATCTCTTGCGCCGCTCGGCTGCCCGCGAGCCGAGCAAGCTAGCCTTGAGCTGCGGCGCGGTGCGCTGGACGTTTGCCGAACTGGACGCGATCTGCAATCGACTGGCGCGTGGCCTACCCGGCCTCGGCGTCGGGAAGGGCGACCGTCTCGCCGTGCTGTCGCGCAACTCGCATGCCTTTGCGGCGCTGCGCTTCGCGGTAGCGCGGATCGGCGCGGTGCTGGTGCCGATCAACTTCATGCTCAATCCCGACGAGATCAATTTCATCCTGAAAAGCTCCGGCGCCAGGCTGCTCGCGACCGGCCCCGATTTCGTCGAGGCCGCACGCGCCGCGAGCAGTAAGGGCTGCGCGGTGGAGAAGCTCATCTGGTTGCCGGGCGAGGATCCCGCTGCGCAGCCGGCGGGCCTCACCAGCTTCGACGATCTTCTCGATGCCGACAGCTCGTTGTTTGAGGCCTCCGTCGACAGCCGCGATCTCGCACAGATTGTTTACACCTCGGGCACGGAATCCCTGCCCAAGGGTGCGATGCTGAGCCATGAAGCCGTGATGTGGCAGTATGTGAGCTGCATCATCGACGGCGGCATGAGCGCCGACGATAAAGTGCTGCACGCGCTGCCGCTCTATCATTGCGCTCAGCTCGACGTCTTCCTCGGCCCGCAAGTCTATCTCGGCGCCTCCGGCGTGATCACGGGCAAGCCGACCGCAGACAACATTCTGGCGCTGATCCAGGCGCACGGGATCACCTGCTTCTTCGCGCCGCCGACGATCTGGATCGCGATGCTGCGCTCGCCAAATTTCGACAAGAGCGATCTGTCGTCGCTGCAAAAGGGCTATTACGGCGCTTCGATCATGCCGGTGGAGGTGCTGCTCGAGCTCCAGCGCCGCCTGCCCAACGTCAAGTTCTGGAACTTTTACGGTCAGACCGAGATCGCGCCGCTTGCGACCGTGCTGACGCCCGAGGACCAGCTCCGCAAGGCGGGCTCCGCCGGCAAACCCGCCATCAACGTCGAGACCCGCGTCGTCAACACGGCAATGGAGGACGTTGGCGTCGGCGAGATCGGCGAAATCGTACACCGCTCGCCGCATCTGTTGTCGGGCTATTACAACGATCCCGTGAAGACCGCGGCGGCTTTCGCTGGCGGCTGGTTCCACTCCGGCGACCTCGCCACCGTCGATGCCGAGGGCTACATCACCGTTGTCGACCGCGTGAAGGACATGATCAAGTCCGGCGGCGAGAATGTCGCCAGCCGCGAGGTCGAGGAGATGATCTACAAGATCCCGGCGATCTCCGAGGTCGCCGTCGTGGGCCTGCCCGATCCGCACTGGATCGAGGCCGTAACCGCGATTGTCGTGGTTAAGAGCGGCGAGAAGCTCGACGAGGATGCCGTCATCACGCATTGTGCGGGATCGATGGCGCATTTCAAGGTGCCCAAGCGCGTGATCTTTGTCGACAGCCTGCCGAAGAATCCGTCCGGCAAGCTGCTCAAGCGGGAATTGCGCCAGCGTTTCATCGGCGGCGAGACGCTCGACAAGGCGATCCAGAAAAACTTCGGGGCTTGAGGCGGCCACCCAGCCGCTCGCGGCAGGTTGGGGCCTTCGCCAGGGTTTATTGAGGTCTGTTAATGCGACACGGTCAGAAGAAGATTCCGAGCACGATTCTCATTTTCGGTGCAGCGGCTCATATCGGCGGCCCACTTGCGCACTTCTTGCGCGAGGAGGCGCCGCAGATCAAGCTGCGCCTCGTAACAAGCAATCCCGCCAATTGTGACGTCCTTCGCCGCGAGCACCCGCATGCGGAGGTCGTCATTGCCAGCTATTTTGATCTCGCATCGCTTGAGAAGGCGGTCGACGGAATGGAAGGAATCTTCGTACTGACCAGAAGCGGCACGAACGAGGCCGACGCGATGACAAATCTCGTTGTCCTGCTCAAGAAGGCAAGGTCCGCCGTTCACGTTATACGTCTTGTCGGCCTACAACCCGAAGCGAATCGAAGGCGAATTCCTCAGTCTCTCCGCGAGCATGGTCTTGGTTTACCCATCCAACACCCCATCGCAAAAGAAATCCTCGACGAAAGCGGTCTGCCTGTCACCTACCTGAACATCGGCGCAACCTTCATGGACAACTTCTACTGGATGAAGGACGGCTTGAGGAAGGAGCGAAAGCTGATCTGGCCCGAACGCTTGATTCCCTATATCGATCCACGCGACATTGCGGAAGTGGCCGGACGTCTTTTCCTGTCGAGCAATCATCGGCACATTGGTCAATTTCACACTCTGAACAACGGACAGGACATACTGAGGTTCAGCGACGTCGCCGATCTCATGACCAAGGTTTTTCAGGAAAGAATTGTTCACGACGGCAGCAGAGCGGGCTTCTTCGAGGCGTACCGGGAGCTCGGAGAGATCCGGCTGCACTATCTCTGGGATTTCTTCCAGTACGAAGAACAGAACGAGGTGGTTTGGGCGCGCAATGACTTCGTTGAGCGCACCCTAGGACGGATGCCCGTCTCCTTGAGCGAATGGCTGGCCGAACATCGGCAAGCCTTGCTGTTCGGAATATAGGCCTAAAGCGCCCTCGCGCGATGGAGATCTAGGGATCATTGCCCAGCGGGACCTCCGCTATATCGTACTCATGAAACGCTTTAAGTGGCGCGCAACTGGACACCCGGTTTGCCTGAGGCTGATTGCTGCTACCATCCATTTGGAGGGGCGAAGACATGCTGCGATGAGCGAAGCTGCATCGTGGGAGCGTGCCGCCGGGATAATTCGACGCCAATCGATCCCCTGAGAGCCTTCGGGAAGCACCGCCATGGCTGGTTAGGAGCTCGGCATCAGGATCGGCGCGGCGCGACCGGTATCTTGCGCCCGCGCCCCCAGACAACAAAGACGCTAAGGGCCAGCAAGATGAAGTTGAGAGGCGTGAGCTCGGCCTCGCCGCGAGAGACATGAAAAACGATAGCGAAGACCTGCAACACGGAGCAGCCAAGCGCGGCAAGCACTGTCAGCCGCGGCATAATCCGGGTTAACGCAGGCACGAGAACGCCAATTCCTCCGGCGAGGTCGATCAGTCCGATGACCCGGACAAATGCTTCAGAGTGCTGACCTGTCCATGGCATCATTGCCGCTAACTGCGGAATCGGCATGAACAGCTTCGCGAGCCCGGACGAAGCGAACACGCAAAAGAGGAGGGCTTGAGCGATCCAAAGGCTCACGCATAGGGGACGTTCCCGCGGGGCGGCTTGGGCGGTGGCGGTGGACATGGCAGGCACTCCGACGATCACAGGGCTGTCACCATGTTTGGTCGCTTCACGATTTTGGATCATTATCTGTTTTGGGATGGATTCATTTCCTATATGTTGATGATCTGAATGGATACGCTGGTCAGCATGAAGGTCTTTTGCCTGGTTGCCGAGCTCAAGAGCTTTGCAGCCGCGGCAGAGCGGCTGGGCATCTCGCCCGCCATGGCGAGTAAGCATGTGATGCAGCTTGAGAAGCGTCTGGGCTCACGGCTGCTCAACCGCACGAGCCGACGCGTCAGCCTGAGCGAAAGCGGCGCATTATATTTCGAGCAGACGCGTCAAATGCTCGAGTCCCTGGATGAGGTAGAGGCGGCCGTCAGCAACGTGACCGTAGTTCCTCGCGGCACATTGCGGCTAACCGCACCGGTCTGGATGGCCAATCCGAAGTTTTCGAAAGTCTTGGCAGACTATCAGGCTCGCTATCCACAGGTGCGGCTGAACATCGATCTCAGTGGACGATTGGTCAATCTGGTCGAGGAAGGTTTTGACCTGGCCTTGCGTGCGACGGGCACGCCTGACGAGGCATTGATCGCGCGGCCGATCACAAGGGTCCCATTTTATATGGTTGCCACGCCCGCTTATCTCGATCGCGCAAAGCGCCCGAAGAATCTGGCTGAATTGTCCGGACACAGCCTCTTGCACTATGCGCTGCACTCTCCAGGCGAGAGTATCACCATCCAGGGCGAAAGTGGGACGCAGACTATCAAATTCAACCCCGTTTTGCTCAGCGGCAACGAGACTCTGCTGCACCTGGCCGCCCTGGAAGGCATGGGGCTCGCGGTGCTGCCCAAATGGCTGATCAGCGAGGATCTCGCCGCCGGGCGCCTGGAACAAGTGCTGCCGGAGCAGAGCATCTTCGAAAGCCAATTGTTCGCGGTTTATCCGACGCGCAAATACCTCTCAGCCAAGGTCCGGACATTTATCGACTTCATCGCTGCTGATAAGCGACTGAGATAGCCGGGCCAAAAGCGTGACTGCTGCGGCATCAACTTTACTTACGTCATCGTGAATGTGTGGCTGCTTTCTCGATGTGCTGCCAGAATGCCTCCGCCGCCTGGGCGAGCCGCAGTTTAGGCCGGAATACGTGGATCTCGATCGGCACGTACCACTGCTGCCCGCCTGCCGCGACAATCTCGCCAGAGGCAAGCTGATCACTGATCAGGCTTTCCGGCAGCCACGCCATGCCCCGGCCTGCCTGAACCATCGTGACCAAAAGCTTCGCCAGATGCGACGTGAATGTTGTGTGAAGATGAGCTTGCAAGGGGGAGGTGGCACGCACCGCTTCCAGGATCCGTCCCATCCCTGATTCTGAACGGAAGCTCAAGAACTGTACAGGCGCGCCCTCCGTTCCCGGAAGCTTGAAGCGAGGCTTGCGGTTGCGGCGCGAAACCGGCACCGATGCGGGGATCAGCCGATCGTCACCAACATGCAGCGAGCGAAAATGCGACGGCGTCAACGCCGTCGTGGCGGCCGGATGATAATGGCAAAGCAAAAAATGGGCATCGCTCGCCAAGAGGATCCGTTCGCAGCCTTCCATATGATTGGCAACGAGCTGTACGTTGGGCACGAATGGTAGCTCGGTCTCGATGCGACGCAGCCAATCCGGAAAGAACGTCAGCGACAGCGCATTGGTCGAGGCGAACTTCAGTACGTCCGAGGCACCGCGCGCCCGCTCCTGCGCCTCGAGCCGGCCGGCACTCAATCTGCGCACGATATCGTCAGCAGTGTGACGAAAGGCTTCACCAGCGGGCGTCAGATTGACGCTGTGCGTGGTGCGATCGAGCAGCGATGCGCCAGCCCAGACCTCGAGCGCCTGTATCCTCCGGCTGAGCGCCGGCTGGGAACAGTTTCGCTCCTCTGCGGCCCGTGAAAAACTGCGCGCTGTCGCAACCGCGATGAAATCGTATAACCAGTTGATCTCCATGGAGAGCTCTCGTTTATGCAGGCCTTGCATAACGATATCAGCATCCGGCATTGGATTTCTAGTCGCGCGCGCGTCACGGTGGCCGGAAAGAAGCTTTGGAGGAAGGCGGGATGGCCGCGCGCACGTTGTATGACAAGCTGGTGGACTCCCATGTGGTCCGCAATCTGGATGATGCCGGGCTCGTCCTGCTGTACGTCGACCGAACCGTCCTCAACGAGTATACCAGCCCCCAGGCGTTTGCCGGCCTGCGCGCCGCGGGGCGGAAAGTTTGGAATCCCAAAGCGGCGCTGATGGTGGTCGATCACGTCAACCCTACAGCCGCACAACGCACCCGCGCCATGCCGGATAGCGGCGCCGCGCGCCAAGTTGACTACTTCGCTGAAAACGCCCGGGATTTCGGCATCGAATATTTCGATATTCTCGATCCGCGCCAAGGCATCGAGCACGTCGTCGCCCCCGAGCAGGGCCTCGTCATGCCAGGTATGGTCATCGCCGCCGGCGACAGCCACAGCACCGCCTATGGCGCCTTCGGCGCGCTCGGCTATGGCATCGGGACCTCCGATATCGAGCACTATCTTGCAACCTCGACGGTGCGCTACCGACGCCTCAAAACGATGCGCATCCACCTCACCGGAGACGTCCCGTTCGGGGTCACGCCGAAAGATATCGTCATGGAGATCATCCGGCGGATCGGCGCCGACGGGGCTACTGGCTATGCCGTTGAGTTCACTGGCCCCGTCGTCTCAAACATGAGCGTCGAAGGCCGCATCGTCATGTCCATCATGATCGTCGAAGCGGGCGCGCGTGGTGTCGTGGTCGCCCCGGACCAGAAGGTGCTGGACTATTTAAAGGGCCGGCCGCGCGCGCCAAAGGGCGAGATGTGGGAGCGAGCGGCCAAGAAATGGCTGACGCTCGCCTCGGACCCCGATGCCCGGTTCGACCGCGAGGTTGCGCTCGATGTCGCGGATGTCGCCCCTCTCGTCACCTGGGGAACCAGCCCCGACCAGGCAATTGCAGTGACCGATATTATCCCCGATCCTGCGCAACAGGTGGCGCCTGAACGCAAGGCCGCGGCCCTTCGCGCCCTGAGCTATATGGGGCTTCGAGCCGGTGATCCCATTCAATCCGTCCCGATCGATTTTGCGTTCATCGGCTCCTGCACGAATTCGCGCATCGAGGATTTGCGCGACGCGGCCGAGGTCTTTCGTGGCCGCCGTGTTGCGGCCGGTGTACGGGCAATCGTAGTGCCGGGATCGACCCACGTCAGAGCGCAAGCCGAGGCTGAAGGCCTTGCAAAAGTGTTCACGGATGCCGGCGTCGAATGGCGGCAATCCGGCTGCTCGATGTGCCTTGCCATGAATGACGATGTGCTCAAGCCCGGAGAGCGGTGTGCGTCCTCGACCAACCGAAATTTCGAAGGCCGCCAGGGACCAGGCGCCCGCACGCATCTCATGAGTCCGGCAATGGTGGCCGCGGCCGCGGTCACCGGCCACATCGCTGACGTTCGTTCACTGCTGGGAGTTGCAGGCCAATGATGCCATTCGATCAAGTTTCAGGCGTCGCTGCACCCATGATGTCGCCAAACATCGACACCGACGTGATCATGCCCAAAATGTTTCTTAAGGGCGTGGACCGGAGCGGGCTGGGCGAGGGCGCCTTCAATCTGCTGCGCTTCTCCGCCGGTAAACCCAATCCCGAGTTTATTCTCAATCAGGACGGTTATCGCAACGCTTGCTTCCTCGTGGTCGGCCCAAATTTCGGCTGCGGTTCGAGCCGCGAGCACGCGGTGTGGGGGCTTCAACAGCTCGGCATCCGGGCATTGATCGGCACCAGCTTCGCCGGGATATTCAATGACAATTGCGGCAACAACGGCCTGTTGACGATCTCGCTCGAACCCGATCTCGTAGCTGAGATCGCTAACGCTGTGGCACATCGTGAGCGCAACGACGTCTTCGTTGATCTTGCAGCGCAGACGATCCGCTTCGACCGTGGCCGCCGCCCGATCAAATTCGACATCGAGCCGACGAGGAAAGAGGCGTTCCTGACGGGCCGGGATTTCGTCGCATCAACCCTGGTCCTTGCTGACGACATCCGCGCTTTCGAAGCACGCCATGCTGCGGAGAATCCCTGGATCTTCTGACTGGCAAGCCAGTCCTCGCGGCCAGCAGACTGGCCGCAGCCCGGATGACGAAAATAACAAAATTGGAGGGAACTTTGGTTGACACGACTTTTCGTCCGGCCGCGCCGGAGGCAATCCCTTCGACGAAGCTCAACGGCGTCAAGATCGGCCCGTTGCCAATCAGCATATACGTCGGAGCGGCCATCGTCTGTGCTGCCGCGGTTTACTCTGGAAAGCTCCCGAACGATGTGATCGGCGGTCTCCTGGTCCTCATGCTGCTCGGCTTTCTGCTGGGCAAGCTTGGCCAGACGATACCGGTTCTCAAGCAGATCGGTGGGACCGCGATCCTATGCCTGTTCGTTCCGGCAGCACTGGTAAGCTATGGCTTGATGCCGGATGCCGCCCTTAAAGCAATCACCACGACGTTCCGGACCGCCAATTTTCAATACTTCTTCATCGCCTGTCTCGTCGCAGGCTCAATCCTCGGAATGCCCTACCGCGTCTTGGTTCAAGGCTTCATCCGCATGTTCGTTCCGCTTCTGATCGGGACCATTGCCGCCGTCTCGGCCGGCATTCTGGTCGGGCTGGCATTCGGGTATACTCCCAAGGACACGTTCTTCTTCATCATCATTCCGATCGTCGGCGGCGGCCTTGCCGAGGGCGTATTGCCGCTCTCCATTGCTTATTCCGAGATCTTGCAGCGGCCGCAAGCCGATCTTGTCGCACACATGGTGCCTGCGGCATTGCTCGGCAACGTGGTCGCAATCGTTTGCGCCGGGCTTCTTGCGCGCCTTGGCGAGAGACGGCGCGATCTGAGCGGGCAGGGCATGCTGGTCAAGACCGGCGACAATGACATCCTAGGCGACGTGCGGCCCGATCGGCCTATTGATCTCGGATTGCTGGGAGCAGGTATGGTGCTGTCCTGCGGTCTATTCGTGCTTGGCATGACCCTAGCGCCATTTACAGGGATACCTGGACCGATCATGATGATCATCGCGGCGGTCGCGTTGAAGCTGACCAAGATCCTACCGAACGAGATGGAGCTCGGCGCCTACCAGATCAACAAGTTCATGTCGACCAACCTGACCTTTGCGATCCTCGTCGCCATGGGCGCATTGCTGGTCAAATGGGAACAACTCGTCGCCTCCTTCAACCCGGGATACATCATGATCTGCACCGCGACCGTGCTGGCCATGATTGCCTCCGGCTTTTATGTCGGCAAGTGGCTAAACATGTATCCGGTCGAGGCTGCGATCGTCACCGCCTGCCATTCGGGACTGGGCGGCACCGGGGATGTTGCCATCCTTGGCGCCGCCGATCGCATGGGCCTCATGGCATTCGCCCAGATCGCCACTCGTGTCGGCGGGGCGATCATGATTGTGATCGCGACCCTGCTGCTGAAGTCGCTATCCTGATCTGGCGTGTTGGAGATGCAACAAATGGATCGGCGCGACTTTACAAAGGCCCTATTGGCCATGTCCGCCAGCGCTGGCATGTCAGGTGCAGCGGTCGCGGAGCAGGAGCCAAGCGGCGGCGTCCCTTCGCTTGCCGTGCGCGTCAACGACAAGATCAGGCTGGGTGGCCAACGCAACTTCGACAGAGGACCGGTGACCTCGCGGCAGAACATGCAGTGGCACCAGCGGTGGGGCATTCGCTATCTCGATGTCTCGCTGGAGACGAGAAACGCCGCTCCGGACGTCTTTGGAAGCGATACGCCCGACGAGGGTGCGCTTGCTCGCGCTCAGGCGCTCGGCACGGGCATGGGAGGCGCGCGGCTTCAGCCCACCACGCGCTGGAGCCTCGAAGGCATGATGCGCATCGCCGACACGCTGCAGAAAAACGATCTCATCTGGGAGAGCATCCGGATGGATTCGGCGTACATCGCGATGGCGCCGGGGCCGGAACGCGACCGTTATCTGGATCTGATTTGCGAAAACGTCCAAACCGCCGGCCGCGCCGGGGTCAAGATCATCAGCTATCATTGGAATTTGACCCCGATCCGGCGCAATCGCAAAGTTCAGGGCCGTGGTGGGTCGGAATACGACGCGTTCAAGCTAGAAGACAATTGGCGCGACCTCCCGCCGACCCCTGCAGGCCGTGTCTCAGCGGACGACTATTGGGAGCGCCTGCATGTTTGGGCGTCCCGCGTCATCCCCGTGGCCGCGGAGAGCGGGGTCAAAATGGCTTGCCACCCCTACGATCCGGGCGGCCTGCCTCTCGGCTATCTCGGTGTCGACAGCTTCGATGCCGGCGATTATGCGAACGCGCTGCTCAAATACGAGAAGCTGTACGATTCACCTCATAATGGCTTTCAATACGATACCGGGGTCTCACGGGAATCGATGCCTGAAGGGGTTGATCAGCTTGCGCTGTTATACGGTTTGATCAAGAGAAAGAAGATTCATCAGATCCACTTCCGCAATGTCCGCGCCAGCCAGAACGACTTCGTCGAGGTCTATCATGACGAGGGCGATGTGGACTTGTTCAACATCATTCGCCTGCTTCGCGACAGCGGCGGCTCACTGCTGGCCGATCATAGTCCGCGTCATCAGGATGATCCCTCTTACGTGATAGGCTTTGCGTTCGCAAACGGCTACATTCTCGGCCTCCTGCGCGCTGCCCATGAAGAGGCGCTCAAGTCCATCGCACGATAGCCCGTTATGGAACCAGATCGGATGAAGAAAATGAACAGGCTGCTAAAGCTCAATCCCAACAGGTTCACAATGAAGTCGGTGCTCGCAATCTCGATCCTTTCGGCCTTGGCATTATCCGAGGCCTTCGCGCAGAACACCGCGCTGCCGACTGGCCCCCAATGGGGCGATCAAAACCTATCGGCTTTTTATCGTTGGACCGATCCGCTGCCCACAAGGCCGGGCGTGATGCTGCGTGAAGAGCCAATGAAGGCCCAGCCGGAGATCACGAAAGCGGCTCTCGCCGAACGCATTCTCTACAGTTCGACGGATGTACGTTGGCACGCCGGGATCGTACCGGTGAGCGGGACACTGTATCTGCCGGTTGGAGAACCGCCGGCCGGAGGCTGGCCCCTCGTGGCCTGGGCTCATGGCACGCTGGGCGTTGCGGACGTGTGCGCGCCGTCCTGGGCCGGGCACAAGCCGCGCGATGCAACCTACATCCAAAAATGGCTAGAGAATGGGTTTGCGGTCGTTGCCACCGATTACCAGGGTCTCGGCGGTCCCGGCCCGCATCCTTACCTGATCTGGGAAGCTGAAGGGCATTCCGTGCTCGATGCCGTCCGGGCAGCGCGCGCCGCCCATGGCGACAAGCTCGCTCCCAAGGTCTTCATCAGTGGTCAGTCGCAAGGCTCAGGCGCAGCTTTGGGCGCAACAACGGTCGCACCGAACTATGCGCCAGATGTACCCTTGCTCGCCACAGTCGCCACAGGGGTCGTGTCGACCTTTCCCGACGGCCCTTACCGGCCTGCGGAGGCATTCAAGGTTGGCTCGCCGATTTACCTCACCCTCATGATGCTCGGCGGTTCGCTTCCCGATGAGGCACCCCCCGTAGACAACCTCGTGACTGACAAGGGAAGGCTCGTCTTACGCGCAGCACGAGAAGGCTGCACCGGCGAGATGCGCGCGATCGCGCAGAAAGATACTGTCACCGCCGACAACGCCTATGTCCAACCGATCGCGAACATCGAAGCGAGCCTTGCGTCTCCGACCGACATGAAGCCCGTGCGGCTGCCGGTGCCCGTTCTGCTTGGCACGGGTCTGGCCGATTCAGTACTGCCGCCCCGTCGCCAATATGCAGCCGTGGCGGCCTTATGCTCGGCCGGAAACGAGGTCGTTTGGAACACCTATCCTGGTGCCACTCACAACGGGGGCCTGATTGCCGCTTTCCCGGACGCATTGGCGTTCTTCAAACAGACACTTGAAGGCAAAAAGACGCCAAGCAACTGCGCGCGCATTACCGAGCCGGGGCTTCCGACGACACCGGCGCCTGGTATACCCTTCAATGACTGACTAGCGGTTCTTTGCATCTTAGCGCATCGGTTTGCACGAACCGATGCGATCCAAGCCAGGCAGTCCTTTCTGAGAAGCTCTGGGCTGCCGGTTTGACCTGCGCCTTCGGCTAAATTGAGCCCCTTCCAAGTGCGCCAGGGGAGGCTTTCGTTGGGTTAGTCTCGTCGAGCGCGATCCTTTCGATTTCTAGCGCTCGCGCCCGTGACGACCGGCGGCTTATTTCTTGTTTCTTATCGGTCGGCATATGCCGCGACCGTCTCTCCGCTCTTGAGGTAGAAAGCCATGTCAGGAACTTTAGCCATCGTCGCGCGCTTTGTCGCGAAGGCGGGTTGTGAGGAGGAATTGAGGGCTACACTACTAGAGGCTGCGGCAATCGCCCTGGCGGAGGAGCCTGGCTGTCGTCGCTTCGAAATCCTGCAGGCGGTTAATCCTGATGGCGTGGTGCTGCCGGATACTTTCATGTCCAATGAACTCTTCGACGACTACGAGGCCGTCGAGGCGCACCGTAACTCCAGGCACGCTCCCGTCCGCAAGGCTCGGATCCGTGCTCTTGTGTCGAGCCAGACCCGGATCGAGATGGGCGCTGTGATTGATGAAGTCTGATGACGCTCCCCCGAGATCGAGCATCCAAAATGAGCCGCTTTGCAACGAGGCAAGCACAGGGTGCTTATGGCTAGGACAATGTGATGGAACATAGGGGTGTCGGCCGTTCAGGGCTGAGGATCCCAGCCCTGGCCTTTGGGACAGCGACTTTCGGCGGTGGGAACGAGTTCTTTCGCAAGTGGGGCACGACCGATCTATCGGAGGCCCGACGGCTCGTCGACATATGCCTCGATGCGGGGCTGAATCTCTTTGACACCGCCGACGTCTACTCGATGGGCGCGGCGGAAGAAATCCTCGGAAAGGCTCTGGGCTCACGCCGATCGCAGGCCCTGATCGCCACCAAGCTCGGCTACCGCTCGCATAGCGGGCCGAACGGAATGGGGGCGAGCCGGCAGCACATCATAATGGCGTGCGAGGCCTCGCTGAAGCGACTTGGCTGCGATCACCTCGACCTGCTGCAACTCCACGGCTATGACGAAAATACACCGATCGAGGAAACACTGCGCGCCTTCGAGGAACTGATCAAGGCCGGGAAGGTCCGCTATATTGGGGCGTCTAACTTCTCCGGATGGCAGCTGGCCAAGATGGCCACCACCGCTGACTGGCTTGGCTTGCCGCGCCCCATCTCGCATCAGGTCCACTATTCCTTGCTGTGCAGGGACTATGAACACGAATTGATGCCCGCGGGTTTCGATCAGGGCATAGGCGCCATCATATGGAGCCCGCTATCCGGCGGCAAGCTTAGCGGCAAGATCAGCCGTGACCGGCCGCCGCAGGCCGACAGCCGAGCGGCGAAATTCGGAGGCCTGACCGAGCGCGACGCCAAGCTCTTTGACATCGTGGATGCGCTCAACGATATCGCGCAGGAGCGCGGGACAAGCGCGTCTCAAGTTGCGATCAATTGGCTACTCGCCCGGCCAACCGTCTCAAGTGTCGTCATTGGCGCCCGCACGGCCGAACAGCTCGTTGAAAACATCGCAGCCCTCGACTGGCAACTTTCCATCAAGGAGGTGGAGCGCTTGAACCAAGTGAGCGCCTCGCCAGCACCCTATCCCTATTCACATCAGTCTATGTTCCCTGAATTACTTCGTCCGCTCAGCGGAATCTCTCGGTAATGCATGCAACTGGCAGGCTAGGGTCTCGCAATGTTTGGCACTTTCGAACAATGCTCGCCTGAACGGTCCATCCCTGCCGGGGCGCGGCGCTTGCAAAGGGAGACCAAATGTCCGACGCCATCCGCAGCTTTGACCATCCGCGGCTATCAACTCATGGAAATCACAACAGAGCCCTTCAGCTCGTCTCCGGGTTCCAGAATCACAGTTCCAGTGTCAGCACAACCGCGAGCGAACAGGTTGAACCCGTCCGCAACGTGGCTGACGGGCTCTGCGCATAGATGTGCGGCATCAGCGGGCCGATGCAGCACAAAATGCGAAAATGCAGGATCCCCTCGCATTTCAATCCGATCACCATTCGAGCGGTGAATAACGCAGAGCCCGCGCCATCCACTGCGATAAAGCGTCACCTCACCGGGCGGCAATGAATCTGCTGTGGGCCCGGCAGAATGGGCATCCGGCAGCGCGGCGAGATAGTCCGTCGTCACGGCCCAGTCGATCGGTGCGTCAAACTCTATGTTGTCATCGACTTGGTGCTCGAAATAGGGATGCAGGCCGATTCCACCCGGCATCGGCGTCTGCGCCTCGTTTCGAAGATTGAGACAAAATATGGCACGCGAGGGTTCAAGTTCGACCTTAAGAGTTGCGCTGAACGCCCAAGGCCAGTCGGCGCCTCCCTTGTGCGAGTATCGCATCGTCACCTGCGATGGCGTCAGCGAGATCGTCTCCCAAGGCATCCTGTGCGCATGCCCGTGCAACGTATGCGGCAGCGCGTCGGGATGGGCCGCAAGCTCGTACCGCTTACCCTGGAAGAGAAGAACCCCATCCCTCACGCGGTTGCTATAGGGGACGAGGGGATAGATACCACCCTTGGGCCAGCGCAGTAACTGAGCGGGCTCTACCCCGGCCGGGAACGGACGCAAGACCCGTCGCGGCAAGCCGCTACCCTTGCTGCTGCACAGCTCGAGAGAGGTCACGCGTCCGCCAGCGGACGCCGAGAAGCCAAGTCGAGCCGCACCGGCCGTCAAAAGCTGGTTGGTGATCATAGAACGCCATTCAAACCATTTGAGATGGACCGTTTGAGCGCCCGTTCACTGCCGCAGCTTAATGCTCAGCTGATTCGGCGACGAACGCCGCCAGCTCGGGCGTCGCAGGCATCCGCAGGATGTCCGACGATCCCATTTCGTGCACCTTGCCATCGCGCATATAAATGACGCGGTCCGCCACCTTGCGGGCAAAGGCCATTTCATGGGTCACCAGGATCATGGTCATGCCGTCGGCCGCGAGCTGCTCCATGACACGCAACACTTCTCCCGTAAGCTGCGGGTCGAGCGCTGAAGTCACTTCATCGAACAGCATCAACTTAGGCTCCATGGCAAGGCTGCGGGCAATGGCTACGCGCTGCTGTTGCCCGCCGGAAAGCTGTTCCGGATAGCAGTCCATCTTCTCCCGCAGCCCCACTTTGGCGATCACAGTATCCGCAATTTCGCGGGCCTGCCGCTGCTTCATGCCTTTTACCATGCGCGGGGCCAACATGATATTTTCGGCCACGGTCAGGTGCGGGAAGAGGTTATAGCTTTGAAAAACGATTCCGACATCGCGTCTCAAAGACTTCAAGTCGATGTCGTCATCATGGAGCTCGTGGCCGCAGATCAGCATCGAGCCGCCTTGGATGGTCTCCAGGCGATCCATGCAACGTAGCGCCGTGCTCTTGCCCGATCCGCTCTGGCCGATGATAGCGGCGACTTCGCCCCTGTTCACCTCAAAGGTGACACCTTTAAGGACTTCCAGCTCGCCAAAGCTCTTGCGCACGTCCTTTAATTCAACGATTGGCGACATTGAGTTTCCTTTCGAGGGCTCTGCTTTGAACCGACAGCGGATAGCAGATCGCAAAGTACATCAGGGCAGCGATGCCGAAGTAGAGAAACGGCTCAAATGTTGCGTTGTTGATGATCTTTGCGTTGTAGGAGAGCTCGGCGTATCCGACCACAAGTGAGGCGATCGATGTGTTCTTGACGATCTGGACCAAGAAGCCGACTGTCGGTGGAATGGCAATGCGCAGAGCTTGCGGCAGGATGACAGCCCTCATGCGCTGCCAGCGCGTCAGGCCGAGGCACTCTGCGGCTTCCCATTGCGGCTTCGCCACCGCCTGAATGCAGCCGCGCCAGATCTCGCCCAGATAGGCGCTGCTGTAAAGTGTGAGCGCGAAGGTCGCTGCCGTCAGCGGAGATAAGGAGTCGTAGCCCAAAATGCTCGGCCCGTAAAAGCACAGACCCATGAGGACGAGCAACGGAAGTCCCTGCATGATCTCGATATAGGCCGCCGCCCCGCGCGAAATCGCCCAATTCCGCGAGATGCGTGCCAGAGCGACGATGAAGCCGGCGATGCCGCCAAACAGGAAAGTTAACAGGCTCAATACGACCGTCGCCCATAGCCCCTGGAGCAACGAGAGAATGTAGGCGCTATTCATCTGCTATCTCCATGCTCACAGCGGGGTTCCGAGCTTGCGGCGGCGAGGAAACATCGCAAGCCCGAGGAGAGCAAAACCCCCACGTACCAGTATGGCGAGACCTAGATAGATGCCGCCGAGCACGACGAAGATTTCGAAATTGCGATAAGTCTCGCTCTGGATACGGTTAGAGATCCCGAATAGCTCCTCAACGCCAACCGAGGACACGATGCTCGAGGCCAGCATCAACAGAACATACTGGCTCGACAGCGCCGGATAGACGCGCTCCAGCGCTGGCCGAATAATCACATGCAGATAGGTTTGGGTGCGCGACAGTCCAAGGCAGGTCGCCGCCTCAAGCTGGCCGCGATGGATCGATTCAATGCCCGCACGCACGATCTCAGTCGTATAAGCTCCGATATTGACCGTCAGCGCGATGGTCGCACCAACCAGGATGGGCAACCGAATTCCCATGCTCGCAATGCCAAAGATTAGGAAGTAGCACTGCACGAGCAGCGGCGTATTGCGGATGAACTCCACATACAAGGAGACGATCCAACGGGCCCAGGTTGGCCCGCCGGTCCGGACCACGGCGCAGGCACCACCTAAAAGGATGCCGAACACCGTGCAGAATAAAGTGAGCCGTAGCGTCGTCCAGATACCCTCCAACAGGAGCGGCCAATAAGCCAGCACGGCTGCGAAGTCGAAATTGTAAGTCATAGGACTTTGCTCGTTTCAAGGGCCGTAGGCCATGTCATTGAGACGCGGCGATGACTTCCTGGGGCAGGTCGGCGCCCTGAAACTTCTTGAAGATCGCTTGGAGTTTTCCGTTGGCGATGTTCTTCTTCACCCAGCTGTCGACCCATTCCTTCAGATCCGTATCCTCCTTACGCATGCCAACACCCATAGGCGCGGTCCGAAGCGGCAGCTTCAGCTCAAGCTCTTTGGCCGGGTTCTTCTTATTGATCAGGTCGACAAGGGTCGGCACCTGCGCGACCAAGTCAAGCTGGTTGGACACGACCGCCGTCATGGTCGTTGCTTCATCCTCAAAGCGCACGATTTCCGCATCTCGCGGGGCCGCCGCAGTCACATCCGCATCGTTCGTCGTGCCGCGCGTGACGGCAATGCGCTTTCCCGACAAATCAGCGAACGTCTTGATCTGCATGCTCTTCGGTGCTGCCACATAGGACGTCGCTCCAGAATATGGCAGCGAGAACGCGATCAGCTTCTTGCGCTCATCAGTGATCGACAAGGCCGAAAGGACTGCGTCTGCGCGATGCGACATCAGGAAAGGAATGCGATTGGCGCTGTTCGTCCCCACGATCTCCATCTTCACGCCGAGATCGGCAGCCAAGAGCTTAGCTGTTTCGACTTCCGAGCCAGTGGGATTGAGGTCTTCGTCCTTGAATGCCCAGGGAGGGACACTGAGATCGACGGCGATGCGAATGATACCCGCGGACTTGATCTTCTCAAGCGTCCCGGCTGTCGCTGTTTGCCCCAAGAGGGCCAGCGAGACAACAGCAGCTGTCAAAACTCTAGCAAGAGTCTTCATTTTCAATCCTCCCGATGGCAATTGACTGTTCGAATTAGAGCTACGCCCAGATTTTCGGCTAGAAGAGGTCGATTCGGACTCGGTATTCGGAGCGCATCCGCTTCCGCCCCGGCGTTATTCTCGTCGCGGCGGTGCCAGGCAGAGCGACCACTCAGGGAGCAGGCGGCGATCGATTCCTTTGGCCCGACCGCCTCGATGGCGTTCGCAAGTGTCTCCTCCAGAGTGCCAAGTATTGTTGTTATGATTGCGCGAAACGTTAGCGAGCGCGGCTTTCAACGTGAAGCCCGTCTTTCATTGTCCGCGAGAGATCGTCTCACTTCGTGAGACTGTCGCCGTTAGTGAGCGGTCTGATGCTCAATGACCAGAGGTCATGAAGGAGAACAGAAGCGCGATCTGTCCATCCAGCATGTGCGTGCCGTCTCGCGTGGCGCAGCCAATCTTGGCTGCCTCCGACAGGAGCCTTGTCGGGACCGGATCGGTGATAACGTCGGCAACGATCATGTGCGGCGCAAGTTGAGCGGGATCGACTGGTAGCGGGTCGCCGTCCCGCAAGCCTGCCGACGTCGCATTGACGACAATATCGCAATCGCGAGGAACGGCAGTATCGATGGAGACCTTGCCTGGATATGCCTTACTAAGCCTGTCAAACAGGCTGTTCTGGTTTGACGCGTCGAGGTCGTGGAAGGTCAACCGGCGGGCGCCTTCTTCGAGCATGGAGACGCCGATCGAGGAGCCTGCACCGCCCGCGCCGACCATGAACACGTTTTTGCCGGCGATGGCATGGCCCGCCTTCTTCAATCCGGCAGTCAGACCGGCACCGTCGAAATTGTCGCCGAGCCAGCGGCCGTCCTGTTCTCGTCGCATGGCGTTGATCGCCCCGAGGACCTTGGCGCGATCAGACAGGCGGTCGCAATGCGCGATCGCCCCGAATTTGTGTGGCAGCGTGATAAGAATACTGTCGATGTTGAGCATTGCTTTGAGGGCCGCCAGAGCCGTGTCAAGATTGCCTCTCTCGACCTGCAGCGGCACCAGCACACCGTCATATCCGGCATCCTCCATTCGCTTGGTCAGCCAGCCCGGTGCCAGCACCTGCGAAATAGGCGAGCCTATTAGCGCATGAACGCGTGTCTTTCCGGTCAGTGAGGTCATGAACAGGCCCGGGCGCTTCAGGACAATTTGGGCGGAGGCGAGGGCGGCGCCATGGCATAGCCCCTGGCCTCATAGTCGAAGTCATGCAGCTTGTTGACTGTCTCGGCCTTGTTGACGGGAGAGGCATAGTAGGCCCGGATCTCGGCAATCCGTGTGACGTCGTCGTTGAAGACGTACCATTCATCGCCGCGCAGCACCTCACCAAGGGCCGTCTTCCAATGGGTCCATTCGATCACCGCTTCGTGGCCGTCCGAGCTGGCCAGAACCTTCTCAATGGTCCAGCGCGATCCCATCGTTTTGACACACCAGACCCAGCCGTCGGCTATTGCCTGAGCGCCGCGCCAGGGCGCACCAGGCAGGCCGGGTGGGAAATAGTGGACAGCATTGCTCGTGAAGCAGTCCAGCAGCGCCTGGTGATCGGCATCGTTGCAGGCTTGAAAGTATCGGCGGATCAAGGCCTCCGCCTGCGCGGCTTTCGTGAGCGCACCCATCGCTTTACTCCGCCGCTCGCCGGGCTCGCCATTCCGCGTATTCCTTCAGCGTTGCCTCGTTCGGCGGGTAGGTGCCCCAAAGAGGCGCGCCAGCATCGATCTTGGTGAATAGAAATCTCTCGCGCAGCTCCTGCTCATGAGACTCCTCCGCCACCTCCTCGGCGATGGCACGTGGGATGACGACGACGCCATCGCTGTCCCCGACGATGATGTCGCCGGGGTAAACGGCAACATCGGCGCAGCCGATTGGCAATTGCATGTCAACCGCGCGATGATAGGCAGGGCGCGTCGAGGCCGTGTTGGCCCTGCAGTAAGCGGGAAACGCCATTTTTGAGATTTCTGTCCCGTCGCGGAATGCGCCGTCGGTAATGGCTGCCGCAACGCCCTTGCGCATCATGCGCGTCATCAACATGTTGCCGGCCGATGCGGCACGCGGGTCGTTGCGGCTGTCGATCATCAGGACTTGGCCTGCACCAATCGCCTCCACGGCCTCCCACTGCATATTGTCCTCACCCCGCTTGCGGAGATCAGAAAGATCCCAGTCCTTGTCTTCCCGCGAGGGAATGAAGCGCAAGGTGAAAGCCTCCCCGGCAAACGCACCAGCGCTCGGATTGAGCGGCGTGATCCCAACCAGGAATTGCTGACGATAGTTGCGCTTGAAGAGCTGCGTGGTCAGCGTCGCTGTCGAGCAGGCCTTCAGCTTTTCGAGGGTTTGGGAAGCAATCGGAGCCATGCGTATCTACCTCCAAGAACGGAATCTAAACCAGCGCAAGCAGTGCAATGCTTGCCTTCAGGCATCACCATAGCGGCAGCAGTGCTCGGCGGAAGGCCTATCAAGCTCGCAGCGAGTGCGCCGTCTCACATGTTGAGATCAGGTGCGGGGAGCGTAGCGCTTGAGGACATCGAGATCTGGTTCAAAGCCGATGCCGATGCGATCAGATGCGCTGACAACCCCCTTCACCGGCTTCGGTGTGCTCGCGAGCCACACTTCAGGGTCGACGAACAGGAACTCGATCAGCGTCTTCTCCTGCATCAAAGGCAGCATCGCCAGGGTCGCAAGATATCCCGGCCCGAAGTAAGGCGTATGTGGCATGACGCTCTTACCGTGTCGCTCGCATGCGGCCAAGATCTTGACGAATTCGGAGATCCCGCCGACTTTTGTCATACTCGGCTGTGGATAGGTAACAGCGTTGATGATCCGCATGAAATCAAAGGCCGTGCTGGCGTTCTCACCGCTGCCAACGGGGATTGCGGCCTTCTCAATCTCCTCCATACTCTTGTAGTCGTCGGGCGGGAATACCGGCTCCTCCACCCACAAGGTGTTGCAGGCGCGGAACGTTTCTCGCAAAGCGATCGTCTCCTGCATGGACCAGGCGCAATTGGCGTCAACCATCAGCGCGACACCGGGCCCGATGACCTCGCGCGCGTGCCTGATTACATCCGGGGCGATCTCGTGAAGCTTGATGTGCCGGTAGCCGCGCTCGAGCGCCCGCTTGCATTGCTCAGCGACGAGGTCCTTGTCGCCATACCTGACGAGGCTCGCATAGGCCGGCCGGTGCGTCGGCGCATTCGCCCGGAAAAGCCGCCATAGCGGCACGCCCTGCCGTTTCGCCTTCAAGTCCCACAGCGCGATGTCGACCCCTGACAGCGCGAACATGGTTATGCCGTAGCGTCCAAAGAGATGAAGTTTCTTTTGCACCTCCAGGTTCCAGGCAGCGATATCGTCGATGGCTGCCTCGGTCACAAACGGCGCGATCATGTGATCGACGGCCGCGCGCACCGCCTCCAAGCAGAAATAGGCAAAGGCATCGCCCCAGCCGACATGCCCATCCTCATCTTCGATACGAATCAGCACCATGTCGAGGCGATGCCAGCGGGACGGCGTGCCGCCCGTGCCCGGGCCGCCATCGGCGAACGGAATGCGCACCGGAAAGGTTTGCAGTGAGATGATCTTGGGTACGGTGTTGCTTTGGGGCATAATGCGAGTGGCCTGGGTCAAAGCCTTGCGACTGGATCGGCGAGGCCGCGCTCGCCGACATCGATCGACAGGAGGTGTCCCGAAAGAGGAGCATTGGCGAGGCTTTCGCGCGACAGGCCGGTGCGGGCACTGGTCACGAAGAGCTCGGACAGGGAGGCTCCTCCAAACGCGATACCGGTTGGTCTTGGCACGGGGAGGGCGACGGTTCGCTCAATCTCTCCGCTCTCATTAAGCTTCACGACGCTCCAGCCGTCCGACAATCCAACCCATGGGTTAAATTGCTCGTCGACGGCGAGGGCGCAAGGAGCGCCCGCGACCTTCGGAATATCGGCGAATTTTCGCTTTCGCGCCGCCTTTCGCTCAAGCAGATAGACGCATTGACGCGATGGCTCCGTCGCGAACAGGCCGGCATCACCGCAAAAGGCGATGTCGCTCACCTGGCCTTGCACTTCGAACACCGGTTCCATCCCCGATTGCCGTCGCCACGGTCCAACCAGGCTTATGTTGGCCTCGGCGCTGTAGGCTGCTGCCCAGATCTCACCAGCCTCCGAGACGCGCAGCACTTTGAAGGAAATACCCGGCTTTCCTTCAATGCGCTCCTGGCCGCCCGATAAATTGTCGATCACGATGTCATGGCCAACTGAATAGGCGACGCCGCCCTCGACAAGGCACAGCGAGTTGATGCCCTCAGAGAGCGCCTGCAGCGAGACGGTGAAGGGATGCCCGCCGTCGGCGCGGATAGCAGGCGCCAACAGGTCGGCCCAAACCAAGTTCTGCGCGCGCGCATCCCAGCGCGGCGCCGCGCCCACAAAGGCTGTGCTCTTCGTCCAGACCTTGTAATTTCCCGGATCATGCCGAGCGCTCTTGATGGCAGGTGCGAGCAGGCTCGAAATCCGTCTTGCGACATCAACGAGCTCTTGCCCTAATCGTTCGGCGCGCTCGGCGGTGATGCGAAAAGTCGGGCCGGCCACGCTGATGGCCGCAAGCGGTTTGCCGGCGGGATCGAGAATAGCCGTTCCGACGCAGCGGGTGCCGAGAACTATCTCTTCGTCATCGATCGCATAGCCGCGCGCACGGACGATGGCCAGATGTGCCTTCAACTGCTCGCCGTCACAAATCGTCTTCTCGGTAAACTTGGCAAGCCCGTCGCGGACCACCAAGTCGAGTTGCGCGTCGGAGAGATGAGCGAGGATCGCCTTGCCCTGGCTTGTGCAATGCATCGGTTTAAGCGCGCCGAGCCTCGCATTGGATCGCTCGGAATGTGCGCTCTCGAAGCGGCCGAGCGAGAGCACGTGGTGACCGTCTTGAACCGCGAGATAGGCGGTCTCACCGGTCAAATCGCGTAAGCGCCTCAACTCTACGGACGCAATTGACGCAAGGTCAGACGACGACCAAGCATTCTGTGCAAGATCGAGAAAGTTGAAACCAAGCGTGTAGGCCTGGGTGCGCGGATCTGCCCGGATCAGTCCACGCGAGATCAGCGCCGCAAGGATGCGATACAGGGTCGCCCTGGGGATGCCCGTCTGGTCCGCAAGACGCGCCTGGTCGAGGACGCCGGGTGATCTGCCGATCAGCTCGAGAATATCGCAGGCCTTTCCCAGAAGCGCCGTCCCGGCGACATTCTTAGGATGGATCAGCTCCGGCGACCACTCGACTTCGTGTTCAGACATGGCCCAATTTTAGGTTCACGAGACGAGACCATCCAGCCTGTCGCAGGCTTGGTGCGCCTCATCCAGCCGGGTTGCCCACATGGTGAGACCCGGAGGGGCAGATTCCGAGCCAGTGAAGCGAGGGGTTATGTGCTTGGTTTCAAAAAGGCATTTGTCTTGTGGGAACGTCGCATTGATATAACTCCTTGTGCAAAATCTTGACACTTGCAAGGTTTTGTATCATGCGGGTTTCCATGAGGAAGCAACCACAACGCCAGAGGGATAGGGCGATCTCGCTTCTTCAGAAGCGGGGCATGATGCGCCTTTCTGAATTTCTCCAGGAAGGGATCACGGCCGCAACCATTTCCCGAATGGAACAGAAGGGCACGCTCAATCAGCTCAGCCGCGGCCTTTACCAGCTACCCGATGCACTGCTCGACAGTAACCACTCGCTCGCAGTTGCTGCGAAACTCATTCGAAACGGCGTCATCTGTTACGAGTCTGCGCTCGCCTTCCATGAGCTGACAGACCGCATCCCGCCCTATGTATGGATGGCGATCGGTCCGCGCGACTGGCGGCCCAAGATTGCGCGGCCTCGCATTCAAATTACGCGCTTTGGTCCCAAGGAGTTTGACAAGGGGATCAAGCATTACACCATCGAAGGGATCTCGGTACCGATCTACACACCGGCCAAAACTATCGTCGATCTCTTCAAGAGCGGCCAACGTCAAAAAGCCTTCTACAACGTCCCCACAGGCCTTGCGCACGCCACGCAAGCGATGAAAGACGCGATCAGACTGCGCAAAGCGACACCCTCCGAAATCGCAAAATACGCCGCCGAAGCCGGCATATGGGACAAAATCGTTCAGCCGCGCCTTGAGACGCTGACCTTGAATGCGTAGGCCGCTGACGAATGTCGGAGCATCCATCCGTGGCCGCCTGCTCAATCTTGCAAACAGCGTAACGAGCCTTTCGATCTCTTGCTCACACAGTATGCGTTCGAACGGCTGCTCTACAGGCGAAATCTGCGGATCCCTGCTGTTGATTCCGACGTAGACCGAGTTAGCTAAGGAAAGCGCCTTGGTTTAGTTAGGGTTTGCCCGATGGTGGGCCGGGCATTTTATGATCGCGCGAAAGCGATGAGGGGCCCGAAATCATGGTTGTCGGCAGCCTGAAGCGCTGCAATGTAGGCCCTGCGTGCGGTGCCGGCTGTCTGCAAGCCGGCGGCGCCCCATGTAAAGCGCCGGCCCCCAAGCTGCACGATCAACAAGTCAGCAGCCAATCGTGACCAGCGACCGTTGCCGTTTGGGAACGGATGTACGGATACGAGGCGGTGATGGAAGCGAACCGCAAGTTCGTCCGGTGGATAGGTGTTGTTCTCAATCCAATACCTTGCGTCGTCGAGCACCTGATGCAGCGAAATTTCGATCAGATGTGGCGCGACACCAAGATTGCGCTCCGTCGTTCGAAATTTTCCAGCCCAGCGCCAGACGCGTTCGAACATGCGCCGATGCAAACTCTTGAGAAAACTTTCCCGCGTCGGAACCTTGCGGCGGCCAAACGCCCAGCGGTTTGCCGTCGCGATGTTCTGCTGCTCCAGTTCGTTCAACTCGCTACGTAAGGTAATGTGCGTTGGGATAAGATCTTCGCGCTCCTGAGGGGTCAGCGGTGTCGCGTGATCGTCGGCGGCATGCAGATCAGTCTCAGTCATTCGTCGTCCCAGAGGCGCGCGGGGCGTTTCAACAAATCCTCGATCGCTTGTTCCCGAAGCGCGCGGGCAGCCTGATTGTCCTCCACCGCTTGGTCCTCGAGCCGCATCGTTTGCTCGATAGCTCGTGATTGCCGCTCGGCGACCTCAGCAGCTCGCTTGGTTACAACTTCTGCGAGGGGGCGGTCGGGTACAAGCACATAGACCAGCCTGCAGCCGAGGGCCTCGGCCGCGCGTTGAAGCGTATTGAGGGTTACGCTGCCGCCTTGCTCGGATTTTTCGAGTTCCACGATGCGTGGCTGCGAAACCCCCAGCCTCTTGGCATATTGGGCGGTGGTCATGCCGAGGGCGTCGCGGATCGCGCGAATCCAGCCCTTGGGAGGGCGCTGGGAGTGCGAGAGCGCTCGGAGCGCGGCAAAGCGGCTGTCGAGATGCCGGATAGCGTCTTTCATCCGATAAGATATACCATATAACGAGCTGATAAATCTATAAGGAATACCATATTAATATTTCCCGCGGTAATAAGCTTTTTCTTATAATACACAAGGTTGACAATAAGATAAATCTTATCGAAGTGACGCAGGGCCTTCACTACGACCTTTCGTCAACCATTTAACATCATTGCAGAAGTAAGCGACGAGCCACCCCAGGGCGGCGGTGGCGGACCGAATCCGGGTCCGCGTTCTGGTTAGTGGCCTCTAGGGCTGCAGCTGCAAGGGCCGGCGGACACCGCTGCCCTCGTCCCGAAAGGCAAGCTCGCGCAGGCGCGGTAAAACAGGATTGCGATTGTCACTTCTCCAGATGGCGTGCAATTCAGCAAAGATAGAGCGCCCAAAGCGGATAGGCCGAAACACGACATTGTCGAAGCAGGCATTGCGGGTCTCTCCGGGAACAATCGCAAGACCCAACCCCGTGCTGACCAGCGCGAGGATGGCTTGTGCCTGGCTCATCGACTGCACGACATTCGGCCGGATGCCGGCGGCTCCAAACGCCATGGTCAGCAGCGAGTTCATGTAGGGGCCAGCGCTCGAATACATGATGAAGGGTTGCCCATCGAGCTGCTCAAGCTCGGGCCGGCGCCGCCCCGCGAGCGGGTGATCGAGTGGCAGGGCGAGCGCCAGCTCCTCGCGGAACACGCATGCGCTTCTGACCGTCTCGGCCGTCTGCAATGGGCGCACCAAGCCGAAATCGATTTGCCCTGATTTGAGAGCTTCGAGCTGCTCGCGCGAGGTCAGCTCGACAAAGCTTGCTTCGATGTGCGGTAGTTCGCTGCGCAAGCACGAGGCAAGCCAAGGCAAATACCCGTAAGTTGTAGCACCCACGAAGCCGATCGTCAGGGCACCACCAGCCAATAAGGCTGCTTGTCGCGCAGCCTTCACCGCATTCTCCCGTTGCTGAAGCAGCCCTCGCGCTTCAGAGAGAAACGCCCTTCCAGCGACGGTCAGCTCAACCGACCGGCTCGTTCGCTCAAGCAGCGTCACATCGAGCTGTTGCTCGAGCATCTGGATGTGCCGGCTGAGTGGCGGCTGAGTCATGTTGAGGCGCTTGGCCGCTCGCCCGAAATGAAGCTCGTCGGCAACCGCAACAAAGGCACGAATTTGTGCAAATTCGATCATTGATAACTTTAAGGTATTAGCTCGATCCAAAATTGAGTTTAGACGTGAATTGATCCTGCGTCTAGGTTGGGCTCCGTGATCGGCGAGAGATCGATCCGGGAAAACCTCGACGGGAGGATCGTATGTCAGGGAGCAGAGTGGCGCGCTTCCAATTTCGTTTCGTGATCTTGGCACTCATCACGATGTTGCTGGCACTAAGCAGCGGCGATCGAGCGACGCTCTCGATCGCGGGCCCCAATATGTCCAAGGCTCTTGGCATCAGCCCGGTCGAACTCGGCTGGATGTTTTCCGCTTTCGCATGGGCCTACGTGCTGGCTCAGGTGCCCGCTGGCTGGATCACGGACAAGCTCGGCGCAAAGCTCAGCATCCTGGTCGGATTGATCCTCTGGTCGGTCGTCACGTTCCTGATGAGCGGCGTGGCCTGGCTCGCCTATCCGTTTCTGGCCATGCTCGCCTTGCGCTTCCTGCTTGGCGTGTTCGAATCTCCAGTCGGGCCGGCTGCTGGGCGCATCATCGCTGCCTGGTTTCCATCGAGCGAGCGCGGCATTGCCGGCGCGATCTTCAACAGCGCGCAATATGTCTCCCTCGTGATCTTCACGCCTTTGATGGGCTATCTAGATCATCGCTTCGGCTGGGAGCACATCTTCACTGTGATGGGCGTCCTAGGGCTCGCATTCTCCGCCCTCTGGTTCGTCACGTACTATCCGCCTGCTCAACATCCAAAAGTCGCGCCAGCTGAACTCGATCACATTCGCTCTGGTGGCGGCCTTGTCGACCTCGGCGCAGCTCCTGTGCGCTCCGCCGAGCGCGGTCCAAAATGGTCGGATCTGGCCGAAGTCTTCCGCAGCCGCATGCTCGTCGGCATCTTCCTCGCGCAGTACGGCATTACATCCATCACCTGGTTCTTCGTCTCCTGGTTTCCGAGCTATCTCGTCAAGGCCCGCGGCTTTTCGGTACTCGACGCAAGTTTAGTGGCGACCATCCCGGCCATCGCCGGCTTCGTTGGCGGCGTCATGACCGGCTTCTTCTCAGATTGGCTTCTTCGCAGGACCGGATCGCTAAGCACCGCGAGGAAGACGCCGATTACGATTGGTCTGTTGATGACGATGCTGATCATCGGCTGCAATTACACAGACTCCACCACGTTGATCCTAGTCCTGATGAGCGCCGCCTTTTTCGGCAAGGGCTTTGGATCGCTAGGTTGGACCGTAGTGGCCGATACCGCGCCAAAAGAAGTCATCGGGCTGACCGGCGGCGTCTTCAACGCGATCGGTAATACTGCCGGCATCACGACCCCGGTTGCGATCGGCTACATCCTTGCAGCGACCGGATCCTTCAATGGCGCGCTGCTCTATGTCGGCCTCCATGGCCTACTCGCCATTATCAGCTACTGGGTCATCGTGGGCCCGATTCAACGTGCCGTCATTCAGGAAAGGCCCGAGCTTCCTCGCGCTGCGCCAATACCAGCCGAATAGACGCCGGGCCGCAGAAGAGTATTCAACGACGAAAGAGGACGAACAGATGAACTTTATGCAAAACACGACACGCATCATTGCCAATCCGCTAGCTGCGGGACTTGCGCCCGGCGAAGCCACCACCGATCGAATCGCATGGGTCAAGCTATCGCTGGTTTTCCTTCCACTTGCCGCACCGATCAGCGACGCGAAGGTGCTTACCGGCCGCCAAAAGCCGCTCACGGAGATCGCGTTCCTGTTCGCGGAGATCGAAACCGAGCAGGGCCATAGTGGCATCGGCTATAGCTATTCGAAGCGCGCGGGAGGGCCCGGGCAGTTCGCTCATGCCAAGGAAATTGCCGGTGAACTTATAGGTGAGGATCCCAATGACATCGCGCGCATCTGGGACAAGCTGGTCTGGGCCGGCGCTTCCGTCGGGCGTAGTGGACTGTCAACCCAGGCAATTGCCGCCTTTGACATTGCGTTGTGGGATCTCAAGGCCAAGCGAGCGAAGCTGCCGCTGGCCAAATTGCTCGGCGCCCACCGAGATTCGGTTCGCTGCTACAACACATCCGGCGGCTATCTCTCCATGCCCATCGAGGAGGTCAAGGAGCGCGTCTCGATGGCGCTCGAAAAGGGCATCGGCGCCATCAAGCTCAAAGTCGGCCAGCCCGACCCGATGGTTGATCTCGCCCGCATCGAGGCAGTGCGCAAACATATTGGCGACGTACCGCTGGCGATCGATGCCAATCAGCAATGGGACCGCACGACTGCACTGAGGTTTGGTCGCATTGCCGAGCAGTTCAGCCTGACCTGGATCGAAGAGCCGCTGGATGCTTACGATTACGAAGGGCATGCCGCGCTCGCCAAGGAGCTTGCAACCCCGATCGCCACGGGTGAGATGCTAACAAGCGTCGATGAACATTACGAGCTGATCCGGCACAATTCGGTCGACTTCATTCAGCCAGACGCCCCCCGCGTCGGGGGCATCACCCCCTTCCTGAAGATCCTCGCGCTTGCCGACCATAAGAAGCTGCAGCTCGCTCCCCATTACTGCATGGAGATCCACCTTCATCTGACGGCGGCTTACGGCCGCGAGCCCTGGGTCGAGCACTTCGAGTGGTCGGAAGCCATGTTCAACGAGAAACTCCATGTCGTGAATGGACGCATGATCGTGCCAAACCGACCGGGCCTCGGCTTCAGCCTCTCGGATCAGGCTCGGGCATGGACTCGCGCCACTCACGAAGCCGGAAAGCGGCCCTAATAAACAGAAGGCTGGTCCGGCCCCGCCGGCCCAGCCTTTTGAGGCCGAGTAGACTTAGCAGCACGTTACGAGGAGTTGAACGCATGAACCGCGCAGTGTCACTCAGCCGCCGTACGTTTGTAGGCCTCCTTGCCGCAGCGGGGCTATCGCCACGAGCAGTTGCTGCGCAGAACACAGCTCGCGCGGTCCTCTACGTCGCAGTTGGGTCCGAGCTGATGTGTTACGAGGCCGACGACACGAAGCTCGCCTTGCAGAAAATTGACACTATTCGCGTGCCAGAGGCGGTTCAGTACGCCTGGAAGCATCCATCAAAGCCGCTGCTCTACGTGGCTTTTAGCAACCGGTATACCTCCAAGGCTGACGACCGGCACGGGGTCGCGGTCTATGCGATCGATCAAGACACGGGGCGGCTGCAGCAATTTGGAGAGCCTGTCTTTCTCAAGAACCGCCCAGTTAACCTCACGCTCGATCCGGCAGGGCGCTATCTGCTTGTTGCTTACAACATGCCGTCAGATCTGACCGTCCATGCGCTCGGGGAGAACGGCTCCATCGGAGTTGAAATCAAGCAGTCCGGCTCAATCGATGCCGGCATCTATGCTCACCAAGTCCGTGTCTCACCGTCTGGCAAGCTCGTCGTGCTTCCGACGCGCGGCAACGATCCGGGCGCCGGCAAGCCCGAAGATCCCGGAGCCCTGAAAGTCTTCCGATTTGAAGCGGGGCAGCTTTCGCATGAGACTTCGATCACTAAAGGAAACGGACTTGGCTTCGGCCCGCGGCACGTCGACTTTCATCCGGAAAAACCGTGGATGTTCGTATCGATGGAACGCAACAACCAGCTGCTGGTCTATGGGACGAGTGACGAAGGCATCGATCCTAAGCCGCTGTTCGAAAGATATACTGCTGAAAACCACGAAGCTAGGCTACCGGTCCAGTTCGTCGGCCCCATCCACGTGCACCCCAACGGCCGGTTCGTCTATCTTGCCAACCGCTCGGACGGAACGATCGATTTCGCGGGCCGAAAGGTCCATGGGGAGGGAGAAAATACTGTCGCCGTGTTTTCGATCAATCCCGCAAGCGGAGAGCCGACGCTCATCCAGACCATTGATACCCTGACCTTCCATTGCAGGACATTCTCAATCCATCCGGCCGGACGAATGCTGGTCACAGCTGCGGTTGCGCCGCTTGACGTTCGCGACGGTGGCGCCGTTCGGACGGTTCCAGCAGGGTTGACAGTATTCGACGTCGCCGACGATGGCAAACTGAACTTCGCTCGCAAATACGAGGTCGATATCGGCAAAGATTGGATGTTCTGGTGTGGAATGGTTGCTCTCTGAGCATGCAGCTCTGCACGACGCGCTCGCGGGAGCTCTCGCACGAGCGGGCGCCTTATGTAGGCGAACGAACGAGCTTTGCCAGCTTACGACGTCTGTTGCCTAGTCGGCGCAATCAGAACGGCCCGAATGTCATTGACATTTGTGAGAGTGGGACCTGTTCGAACGAGATCACCAAGACGCTCGAAAAAGGTGTAACTATCGTGAGCCGTCAGAAGCGCGCGGGCATCGAGCTGGCTCGCAGCGGCGCGATGCAAGGTATCTGGCGTCACCAAAGCGCCGGCGGCATCCTCCGTTCCATCAATCCCGTCACTATCCCCGGCAATGGCCCAAATGCCCGCCGCTCCATCAAGGGCCACCGCAAGTCCGAGCAAGAACTCGGTATTGCGACCACCACGACCTGCTCGGCCATGACCGATGCTAACTGTCGTCTCTCCTCCTGAAAGCAGAACGGCCGGCGCCTTTACAGGATGCCCGTGCTGAGCGACCGACCGGGCAATTCCGGCCATCATGGTACCGAGCTCTCGGGCCTCCCCCTCGATTGCGTCCCCAAGTACAACAGCGCTCAATCCCTCGCGCTTGGCGAGCTGCGCTGCAGCATCAAGGGCCGTGAGTGGCGCGGCGATAATACGGACATCTTCGGCAATGTCCCCAGGCTTCGCCGTATCTTGTCCGCCGTCTAGAACGGCTTGCGCAGAGTCGGGCAGCTTGATCCCGAAACGGCGAACGATCTCGCGCGCATTGGCCTTCGTGCTGGCATCCGGCAGCGTCGGGCCGGAGGCGATCGCAGCCGGATCGTCCCCCGGAATGTCTGAGATCACGAGGGTGAGGAGGCGCGCAGGGCGCGCTGCAAGCGCCAGCCGACCGCCTTTGATCGCCGACAGGTGCTTGCGCACCACATTCATCTCCGCAATCGTCGCCCCGCTCGCGAGTAATGCCCGGTTTACCGCTTGCTTGTCCGCGAGGGTCATCGGAGGGGCGGGAAGGGCCATCAGTGCGGACCCGCCACCGGACATCAACGCTAGGACCAGGTCATCCTTCGTCAGCCCTCTGACCGCATCCAGCATCCGCAGCGCCGCGGCCTCGCTCGAGTGGTCCGGGACGGGGTGCGACGCCTCAAGGACTTCGATCCCGCCCGCCGGCACCGCGTGCCCGTGCCGCGTCACAACGACCCCCGACAATTCGACGTCGGGCCAGGCCGCATCGACCACCGCAGCCATTGCCGCGGACGCCTTGCCGGCTCCGACAACAATACAGCGTCCGCTGGGCTTTGGCGGCAGATGCGTCGTGACGGCTATGCGCGGATCAGCGCTCGCGATTGCGGCATCAAAGAGTTGCCGCAGCAAGCTGCGAGCCCGTGCGTCGGTCCACACAGCGGACATTGGGGGGCTTCACGCGTTTTCCGCTTGGATCGCGCTCACGACAGCGTCTGTCACCTTGCGGGTGTTCGCCGATCCTCCAAGGTCTGGCGTATGCAGTTCGGGGTTGGCGGTGACGCGCTCGATTGCCTTCATGAGCCGCTGCGCGGCTGCATTCTCCCCCAGATGCTCAAGCATCATAACCGCCGACCAGAATGTCCCGACGGGATTGGCAATGCCCTTGCCTGTGATGTCGAAGGCGGAGCCATGGATGGGCTCGAACATCGATGGGAATTTGCGCTCGGGATTGAGATTGGCGGTCGGGGCGATGCCAAGCGAACCGGCAAGGGCAGCGGCAAGGTCGGACAGCACATCAGCATGGAGATTGGTAGCCACGATCGTATCGAGGCTCTGCGGGCGCATGACCATGCGCATCGTCATGGCATCGACCAGCATCTTGTCCCACGTCACGTCAGAAAACTCGCGCGCGACCTCCGCTGCAATTTCATCCCACATGACCATTGCATGCCGCTGTGCATTGGATTTCGTCACGACGGTCAACAACTTGCGGGGACGAGACCGTGCAAGGCCGAAGGCAAAGCGCATGATCCGCTCCACACCGGCGCGCGTGAACATAGCGACATCGGTTGCTGCCTCCAAAGGAGATCCCTGATGGACCCGTCCGCCGACGCCCGCATACTCGCCTTCCGAATTTTCCCGAACGATGACCCAGTCGAGCTCCTTGTCCTTGACGGCACGCAAGGGCGAGGTGATGCCGGGAAGGATGCGGGTCGGACGCACATTCGCATATTGATCGAACGGCTGACAGATCGCGAGCCGCAGGCCCCAAAGCGTGATGTGGTCCGGAATTTCTGGGTGCCCTGCGGAGCCAAACAGGATTGCATCGTGATTACGGATCAGATCGCGCCCGTTTTCGGGCATCATGCGGCCATGCCGCTTATAATATTCCCCACCCCAATCAAAGTGGTCGAAGTGAAAGGTGAATGCCCCATCGCGCTTCGCCAGCGCCTTAAGAACTTCGACGCCGGCATCCACAACTTCGGAGCCGATACCGTCGCCTGGGATTGCCGCAACGTTGTAGGTCTTCATGAGAGATATCCTTCCTCTTCCGTATGATTAGTGCGCGACGGCCGCCTGATGGCGGCCGATCGAGCGCGCGAGCAGCAACGTCAGCGTGGCGGACAACAACAAGAGTGCGCAGACGAAATAGAGCCCGCCCTCGAAGCTGCCGGTGAGGTCCTTGATCCATCCGATCATGGCCGGACCGACGAAGCCGCCGAGATTGCCGATGGAGTTGATGGTTGCGATGCCGCTCGCCGCGGCCGGACCGGCCAGGAACAGTGTCGGCATGCTCCAAAGCGGCGGCTTGGCGGCGCTGATGCCGACGTTCACCAGCACCAGCGCAGCGATAACTGAAGCAACGCCAGTCGACATGCCTGCCAGCGCGAGCCCGGCCGCCGCAACGAGGCAAGCGATGACTACATGCCACGTCCGTTCGTTGGTGCGGTCCGAATGCCTTGACCACAGATACATGGCCACCACGGCGATCGTCGGCGGGATCGCATTGAGCGATCCAACCGCCATATTCGACAGGCCGAAGCCTTTGATGATCTGCGGCGCCCATACCCCCAGCGTGTACAGTCCCGCCGACGTGCCGAAGTAGACGAGGGACAAAGCCAGAACGCGTAGATCCGTCAGTCCCCGCCAGACGCTATGGCTCGCCGACCCTGCCTTGGCCGCCCGCTCCGCATTCATGGCCTCGACCAGCCAGGCCCGCTCATCATCGGCAAGCCACTTCGCCTGTTCCGGCCGATCCGTCATGAATCCGAGCACGATGAACCCAAGCACGATGGCGGGTAGCGCCTCGAGGAGAAATAGCCATTGCCACCCCTTAAGGCCGAACAAGCCGTGCAACTCCAGAAGAGCGGCCGAGACGGGCGATCCGAGGACCGTTGAAAGAGGCGCCGCTGCCATGAACAGAGCGGTGATCCCGGCACGCTGGCGCGCGGGAAACCAATAGGACAGATAGAGGATAATTCCTGGGAAGAACCCAGCTTCGGCCGCGCCGAGCAAGAAGCGAAGAACGTAGAAGCTTGTTTGCCCTTGGACGAACGCCATTGCCCCGGATATCAAGCCCCAGGTGATCATGACCCGAGCGATCCACAGTCGGGCTCCCACCTTGTCCAAAATGATGTTGGAGGGCACCTCGAACAGGAAGTAACCCCAGAAGAAAATGCCCGCACCAAATCCGTATACGGAGGAGGAGAAACCAAGATCCTTGTTCATCGTCAGCGCTGCGAAGCCGATGTTCACTCGGTCGATAAACGCGACGAAGTAGAGTAGCATCACGAATGGCACGATCCGGTAAGCTACTCGACGGATCGTGCGCTTCTGAACCTCGTTCACCACCTTGGGCCTCCTCGTTTTTCGGCTGGCGCCCCGGCTGGCAGCCATGCCTTTTATCTACGGCCAGCCTAGAAGGAAGAGACGGCGTCACTCAATACGCCCTTATTTGTACAAAAAAATGGTATAATGGCTCGGATTCGACAAAAGGGCCTGCTCATGGAGCTGCGTCAATTGAGATGTTTCGTCGCCGCCGCCGAGCAGCTGCATTTTGGCCGCGCGGCCCAACACCTGCAGATGCTACCTTCCGCCTTCGGCCGCCACATCAAACTCTTGGAAGAGGATCTTGGTACGCGGCTGTTTGCAAGGACCACGCGAGCCGTCTCTTTGACCGACGACGGCGCGCTACTTCTTCGGGAGGCGCGCATCATTCTCTCAAAGGTCTCGACCGTGGAGGCCGTCTTGCGCGGTCGCTCGCGTTCGGTCGGAGCCCGGAATCTCAAGGTAGGCGCCATAGACAGTGCTGCGGCCGGGCTTATGCCGCAGCTGTTGCGAGACTTCCGCGCGAAATACCCCGACGTCACCGTTCATCTTCTGGAGGAAAAGACGTTCCGGCTGCTTCCCAAGGTCCTTTCCGGAGCGCTCGATCTCGTTTTCATCCGTCCTCCGGAGAAGATGGACCGAAGGCTCGAATGTAAAACTCTGCTCATGGAAACCGCAGTGGTCGCCCTTCCCCGCAGGCACGCGCTTGCACGTAACGAATGTCTGTCGCTCTCGGCGATCGCTCATCAACCGATGATCGTTCCTGATCGGCGATCTCGGCCCCACAGCCACGACTTGACCATGAAGCTGTTCGAGGACGCCGGGCTGACGCCCCGCATCGCTCAGCTCGCCGATGAAAAGCAGACGATCGTGAACATGGTTGCGGCTGGACTGGGACTGGCCGTCGTCCCCCGCTGGACCTCTCGCATGGCTGTTGCGGGCGTTCGCTTTGTTCCGCTCAAGCTGGAGCGCTTTGGAGCAGTTGGACGGCTTCCGCTCGCTGCAAGTTGGCTGCGTGGTTCCCGCGATCCTATTCGCGATACGCTTTTGACGGTCCTCGAAAAGCGGTTGCGGTCTTATGCCAAAGGTGCCTGATGATTCTTGCAGAAAGCCAGGCGCCGAGCTCCGATGCGAGCGCAAATGTCAAGCTCGCCGGTCCGAAAGTGTTTGAACCGTGTTCGGTCGGGTACCGATGGTCATCGTTGAGCGCATCTGGAAAGGGAGGCAAGGAGCACGAATACTCATGAGCCGTCGATTGTCGAGGCATCCTGCAAGCCCACTTCGCGTGCGTTTCGATGTTCATCAGCGCGATCCAAGTTGGACGACCGATCGGGGGTGCGATCCGCTGCTAGCCCCCGAGCCGTAACTATTGCGTTTCACAAACACCTCTGTTCGACCGCGACGGTCGAGGAATGCAGATGACCGAGGCA
The DNA here is from genome assembly GCF_032144035.1 of Bradyrhizobium sp. WYCCWR 12699. NCBI lineage: Bacteria > Pseudomonadati > Pseudomonadota > Alphaproteobacteria > Hyphomicrobiales > Nitrobacteraceae > Bradyrhizobium > Bradyrhizobium sp. WYCCWR 12699. Next base: position 163,076 of record NZ_JAVTJN010000003.1, on the reverse strand, counting down.
AGCCTTCTCTTGCACCGGAGCGCATCTCAGATCCTGCGTGACCTTGCCGGTTAGGAAGTCATGGCCGACGGAAAGCATCTCACCAGTGATGTCATCATCGGTGCTACCCCGTCCGTCATTGCATTGGCAGGCGCGGAGCTGATCAGGGCCTACCGGGAGCGTCTGCCCGAGTACGCCCGCACTTGCTAGAGGGACGTTGACGCGCTCGATCGACGTCGCGTTGGTCCACGTCTTCAACCAGAAAGCCCACGCTTAATCAGCAAGCGCCTCGCAGTGGAGCGGCTGTTCGCAATCGGGCCGCCAGAAATGTTCGCCGGCGATCCGGTCAGCCCCGCGAGCCTGCTTGCTATACTCTTTCCCTCTGCTCAAAATCCGATTCGAAGCCTTCTCGACGCCGGTGCCGCGGGCATCGATCTGTCGGTGTCGATTGTGCTGGAGATCGACACGATGATTCCTCTAAAAGACCTCGTCCGGCAGCGCCTTGCCCCGGCGTCCTCCCGTTCTGCGCGGTCAGACATGAGTTCGTGACGGAACTTTGAGCGCCGGCTCAATCGTCAGGCCGAAATCAGAAGGGATCTGGGCCTTATCTGCCTTGCGGATCCGGCCGCCGACGCGCGTCGCCTCCGAGCTGATTGCCCGCTTCGGTATATCCTGCGCAAGATCGTCTCCGGAAAGAGAGGACACGGTTTCGTCGATCCGATAACCGCCTAAGATAGTAGGCCCCTAAATATACAGCGATGGCGCGATGAGGCGGCGCTCCACCAACTTTGGAAGCACAACAAAACCAAGATCCGCGGTGTCTATAACGCGGCCGCTTGAACCCCATGGGCTTCTTCCGAATCTACCTCGAGTGGCCCGAAATGATGTAGCCTTCCGGCCCGGTGGTTTTCCCAGTCTGCCTAACTCCCAAAAAAACGCCCGCCATAGGTGGCGGGCAGTCTGCGGGAGAGAGTAGTGCGATCGGGTGCGACTCAAGCTTCCTTTGCGTAAGCTGCAAGATCGGCCCGCAGCATCTTCAATATGTCGTCTCGGATGGGATCCCTGGTCCCGCGCGACCAAGCAGCCGCAAGGGGAAGTTTGTTCATGTCCGACGCCACGAGCCGGACATAGCGAACCCCGCGGCTCGCCAGGCGCGACGTCCAGCTAGGTACGATAGCGATCCCCAAACCGGCCGACACCAGGTTGACGATCGTTTGCTTTTCCTCCGCAATCTGAGCAATCCGGGCGTCTAGCCCGGCTTCCGCAAAGAGCTTCATCGTTAGATCGTGGCTATGAGGCCTGGACCGCCGTTCGGGAACGATCAGTGGCTCGTTCTTGAGATCCGCAACCTTGACCATCTTCCTCGACGCAAGTCGATGATGGTGCGGAAGGGCTACGACGGCTGTCTCAAAGAAGAGAAATAGAAACTCCAGCCGCTTGTTGGCGTCTTTTGGGGGGCGCACGAAGGCGAGATCAAGCCGTCCGGTCAAAAGGCGCGGCAACAGACGAATGGTCTTATCCTCGACCAGTTGAATCGTTGCATCAGGCCGACGCTTGCGAAAGTCTTTAAGAAGTTTCGGAATAAGTCCGGCGGCAGCACTGTCGATGGCACCAACGCGTATGATTGTTGCCCCTTTGCGCGAGCGCGTCCGAAATCTGACCGCAAGCGCATCGGCTTGCGTCAGCAGCGCACGCGCATCTTTAAGCAAGACAACACCGTCGTCCGTCAGCGCGACGTTTCGCGTCGTGCGCGTCAGAAGCCGCGTGCCGAGATCCTCCTCCAGCAGCCGAACAAACCGCCCCAGGGCCGAGGGAAGCATATTCATTCGTTGCGCCGCTCTTCCGAAGTGAAGCTCTTCGGCTGTTGCTACGAAGCAGCGCAGTTGTTGCAGGTCCATCAGTTCCTCCGTACGACGACGATAACATCAAAAACGCCGGTCTTATTATGTCATTCTTTTGTATAAACGATTGGAGATTGAATCCGCTCTGCCTTGATTGCAGCGTTTTCTCGATAGCGCCGTCGATGCGCAGAACAATCAAACGCCGATCGGGCCAGGAGCCCATCCGGCTTGACGAACGATCTGGAGGTCCGGTTTGCGAAAGTGATGCTGCTCTACTTGGCTGGGACGGAGACGCCGAGTGCGCCAGGCACGATCGTGCGCCGAGCGCGCTAGGCCAGGCACATGCGGCACACTTCGATCCGCTCTTGCCTCGCGGCCCGCGATAGCAACGGCCTTCTTGATCGCGTCGGCGCTCTCATTCGCATCGATTCGATACGCACGAACGTCGGCAATGTCAGGGCTGTTTGATGGGCGGCCCCGCAATTTCGCGAGGTAAAACATGCATCGTCGGCGAGCCAAGATTATTGCGACCGTCGGACCCGCCAGCCGTTCGCCAGAGATGCTCGCGGCATTGGGCCAGGCGGGCGGATACGTTCCGACTTACAGGCAGATCACGCAAGGCGTCATGGCGCAATTCGTCAACTCGAACGAAGATTCAGCCGCCCTATTGGTATTCTTCAGGACTTGCAGGGGCCAAAGATCCGGGTTGGTACCATAAGGAATGGCAGATTTTCCCTCAGTGCCGGTGACGCCGTTCGCTTTGTTCCGTCGGTCGGCGTCCGGGCATATCGATGACATCGTGCGCCTCTCCGATGGGATAGTGATCGCGCGCGTTGATCTTGGCGTCGCAATTCCGCATGCGGAGGTTCCCGGCCGACAAAAGGAATTGATCCGATCGTGCCGCCTCGACGCTCAATGGTTGCTGCGCCGACGCCGACACGCGCCGACACTTCGGATGCGGCCACAGCGATCTATGGCGGAGCCGACGCGATCATGCTGTCCGCGGAATCTGCGACCGCGCAATATCCGTGCGAGGCCGCCACCAACATGAGCCGCATAATCGAAAGCACCGAGCGACATAAAATGTATCGTTCGATCGTCAATGCGTCGGAGCCGGACGAGGAGCAGACCGCCCCGACCGCGGCGGCTGCGGATCTCGCAACGATGATCGGAGCCTCAGCGATCCTCGCCTTCACCTCGAGCGGTACGACTGCAACGCGCATCGCGCGCAAACGTCCCAAGGTACTGATCCTCGCGATCACACCGGAGGAACGGGTCTCGCGCCAACTATGCCTGTTGTGGGGGCGCCCACGGCATGAAGTCCCCCAACATAAGCTCCTACGAGGAGATGGTCGAACGCGCGACGCAAACCGCTCTCAACGTGAACTTTTGCGGAGAATGCCGATGTCATCGTCGCCGTGGCCGGCATACGTTTCGGCGATGCCGGCACAACCAATAATTTACGCGTGGTGACGATTGCTTAAGCGCTTCGCCGCCATCCTGGCCGCCCCCTTCCTCTAACCAGCTGACGTCGCAGCGCGGCCTATGCCGTTTGCCGGCCCAACCTTGCGCAACTGCCCAGCAGATCACGTCCTCGCAAGAAATTATTCTAATCGTTTGTATATTATAATGAGCATTGAGGTCAGCGAGCCAGTGACCTTAAGATTATAGATTAGCGGGCGAATAAGTTCCGTTTTGCAATCGGGAAACGTCGGGGTGAAACCATTAGCACAAGATCTTGAGGTGTTTATCGTTGCGGCGCGGCGGGGAAGTTTTGCTGCGGCGGCGACAGAGTTAGGTGCGTCGCCTGCCTACGTCAGCAAGCGCGTCGCGCTACTTGAGCGGGCACTCGGACGCGTGTTGTTCCTGCGTACCGCTCGACAAGCGGTGCTCAGCAGCGATGGGGAAGTGTTGCTGTCCAAAGCGCAGCGCGTTCTCGATGCCTATGCGGATTTTGTAGCTGACGGTCCTGAGACCGATTCCGTCGCCCGCGGCAGCGTACGAATTACGGCAAGCTCGGGTATTGGCTGCAATCATGTCGCACCACTTGTATCGGAGTTGGCGCTCCTACACCCGGAATTGGATATTCGGCTGGAAATCGTCGATCGGAGCGTGGATCTGGTTGAGGAGAATGTCGACATTGACATTCGGGTCGGCAGGGTACGCGAGCCTCACTTGCTCGTGCATCCTATTGCGCAGGGAAGACGCATTCTCTGCGCGGCTCCCAGCTATCTCAATCGACGCGGCATGCCGGAGGAACTCGGCGATCTCGCTGGACATTCGTGCCTGGTCATGCGCGAACGTGACGAGGTGTTCGAGCGCTGGACTTTGCATGGTCCCATCGGGATGCGCACCATCAACGTCACCGCTGCCCTCTCCACCAACCATGGCGATATCATCCGCAATTGGGCGATTGCCGGCCGTGGGATAATGCTGCGTTCTTATTGGGACGTGGCCAAGGGGCTCGCGAATGGCCAATTAGTCCACGTGCTTCCCCTCTGGTGGCAGCCGGCTGATATATCTGCCGTCACCAAAGTCCGCTCAAGCAGTGTGTACCGATATTATCTTTGCGTCCGCTATATTCGCGAGCGGCTCCGTGACGGGCCATTCGCACTTGCCACAAAGCGATGGCCCGAGACTCCAGGTGAAACAGAGCTCACACTTGAGGAGGCTCCCGCGCTTCATGAGGCCTGAAACCGTGACTGAGTTTGCAGAGCGCCTTCGGGGCGATGCGCATGTCGCAGCCGGCATGGGCGGCCTTGTCGCCGAAAAGCTCACGCTGCGCCAGCTTTTCGAATCGTCCGACCTGTCGGCCCAGGAGTTTGCCGACGCGGTCGCAGCCTTTTTCAAACATGACCGTGCGGCTTTAGCCGACCTCTTGGCTGGGACGAGCTTGGTCGAACACTTCTCGCCTCGCTTCCTCCGGGAAATGACGATTTTTCCGTATCAGCTCGCGAATGGACGCGCCGTGATTGCCCTGTTCGATCCCACGGACACGGCAGCGATCAGCGCCGCGGAGATTGTACTCGGCCCCGCGGTAAAGGTCGCCATCGCGTCGTTTGAGGACATTGATACCGCGCTCTCTCAGCGCCTTAGCGAAGGCGAGACCACCGCAGCGAATAGGGATAATACCATCGCTGTCCGCGAGGAGGATATCGAAAGCCTCCGCGACCTAGCTAGCGGCGCGCCGGTCGTCCGTGCCGTCTCCGAATTGATCGAAAAGGCCGCCGAGCTTCGCGCCAGTGACATACACATTGAGCCTTTCAGGACGGAACTGGCAGTGCGTATGCGGGTTGATGGCCTGCTTCGCCATATCCCCTCACCATCCCATGTACTCCCACAGGCCATAGTCTCCCGCATCAAGATCCTGGCGGGTCTCAACATAGCCGAGCGCCGATTGCCTCAAGATGGCGCCGCGCGTGTCCAACTTGGGCGAGCTGAAATGGATTTGCGCGTCGCTATCATGCCGACGCAGCATGGTGAGTCTGCCGTCATTCGGCTTCTGCCCAAGGAGCGGGGACTCCTTGCGATCGAGAAGCTCGGCTTTGCGCCCGACGACGAAGCAAAGCTCCGCGCAGTCCTGACGCTCCCGCACGGTCTCATCGTGGTCACCGGACCAACCGGCAGCGGTAAAACCACGACGCTTGCGACCGTGCTCGGCCTCCTCAACGAATCCTCCCGGAAGATACTGACGATCGAGGATCCGGTAGAATACGAAATCAAGGGCATCAATCAGTCCCAGGTAAACTCTGCTATCGGCCTGACTTTCGCGAAGGCATTGCGCGCTTTCGTGCGGCAAGATCCGGATGTCATCATGGTGGGCGAGATCCGTGATGCCGAGACAGCGGAAGTAGCGATCCACGCTGCCCTGACCGGGCACCTCGTCCTGACCACGCTGCACACCGAAACCGCTGCGGCCGCCGTGCCGCGACTGCTGGACCTCGGCGTCGAGGCGTTTCTGTTGAGTTCAACCCTCCGTGCCGTGATCGCGCAGCGGCTGGTGCGGCAGCTTTGCGACCGGTGCAAAACAACGAGCCGGCTCGAGCACTCGGAGTTTGCGGCCGATCGGCGGTACGCCGCGATCGGCCTTCGGGTTGGTGATGAAGTTTACAAGGCAGGCCGATGCGAGCGTTGCGGCGGAACGGGCTACCGCGGCCGCGTTGGCCTGTTCGAGGTCCTTGAAGTGGCCGATGAGGTTCGTCAGCTGATGAATGCGCACTGCGACGCCGTGTCGATTGATCGAACAGCGGTTCGATCTGGAATGACCACCATGATCCAAGACGGCCTCGCGAAATGCCGAGCCGGCGTCACGTCGCCCGCGGAAGTTCTCCGCGTAACGACCATACGATAACGTGATGCAAACCTTTCGCTATCTAGCTATGACCCAGAGCGGTGAGCTCGTAAACGGTATGATCTCCGCGTCCACCGCGAAGGAAGTTTTCGCGCGTATCGAGTATCTCGGTCTCGTTCCGATCGAAACAGTCGCTCAGGACACTAAGGTTGCGGTCGCTCATATCGCTGCTGGTTTTCTTGGGCGACCACGCGCCGAAGACGTGACCATCTTTACACGTGATCTTTCTTTGCTGCTCAAGGCGGGCGCGAGGCTTGACGATGCACTGGAGTTGTTGTGCTCAGATGACGACATCGGCCGCCTGCGCCCGATTGTGAGTAAACTCCGCGTCGCAGTGCTTGCGGGCGAAAGCTTCGCTGAAGCCGTCGGCAAATATCCGAGTTGCTTTCCGCCTATCTATGCGGCGCTCGTGCAAGTCGGCGAAACGTCCGGGAAGCTCGGCCACCTTCTCGATATGCTGGCAAGCGAGCGCGCGCGCACGGAGGCCTTGCGCCGAAGAATTACTGATGCGCTGCAATATCCTGCATTCGTGTTGCTCGCTGCATCCTGCGTGCTGGCATTTTTTGTTCTCGTGGTACTGCCACAGTTCGGAGCTGTGTTGCGCGATTTCGGCGCCAAGCAGGACTCGCTGATTGTCACGGTGCTTGGCGTTTCTGAATGGACGCGCTCCAACGGTCTGGCGATTCTTGGAGTCGCAGGGGCCGCCATCTTTGCAGCCTATGCCGTCCTCCGCCGGCCCGTGATCCGGTTCCGGCTGCTCGCAACACTGATGCGATTGCCGGGCCCCAGTTCGATTTTTCGGGCCTACCAAACTGCGGTGTTCTGCCGCAATCTCGGCATCCTTGCTGGCAGTCAGGTACCTTTGACCACCACCCTGCGCATCCTCGTCGATATCATGTCCTTTTCGGGCGATGTTCCCGCCTGGACAACCGCGGCTGATCAAGTACGACACGGCGCGAAGCTTTCTGACGCCCTTTCCCAGTCAACGGTCTTGCCCATGATGGCGATCCGCATGATCCGCATTGGCGAAGAAACCGGCCAGCTGCCAATACTCGCCGGGCGCATCGCGGAGTTCTACGAAGCCAAGCTACAGAGGAGTCTTGACCGGCTCGTCGCCGTTATCGGACCGGCGGCCGTGATCGGCATTAGCGTGGTTGTCGGCGGTCTCATCGTTTCCATTATGACGGCCCTGCTGTCTATCACTCAACTCGTATCGTGATCTCAAAACAGCGAGCGCAAATGACGCTTATCTCATCCCGCGCAATGGCCTGGCGGCGGCGGTCGTTCGCAGCGGGCGAGAATGGATTCACCTTGGTCGAGATGCTGGTCGTCATTACGATCATCGGGCTGATCATGGGACTGATCGGCCCCCGCGTGTTGAACTATCTCGCTGAGTCCAAGGTCAAGACGGCCAAGATACAAATCCGCAGCCTCGCCAGTTCGCTCGATCTCATGTTTCTCGACACGGGACGCTATCCGTCATCTTCGGAAGGCCTTAACGCCCTGGTAAAACCCGCAGCTTCGATGGCCGGATGGCACGGTCCCTACATCGATGGAAATAGCCTACCGAACGACCCGTGGGGTAGGCCCTATGTTTACCGGTCGCCCAGTGGGAACGCCAAGTTTGAGATCATGTCCTACGGGGCTGACGGGCATGAGGGCGGTGCGGATTCTGCCGCCGATATCTCGTCAAACAGCAATGAGAAATAGCCCGGAAGCACAAAACGGATTTACTTTGCTTGAGATGGTCTGCGTGTTGTCCATCGTCGCAATGCTGGTCGGTATCCTTCTGCCACGGCTTTCGCCTGGAACGTCGCGGCCGCGGCTCGAGGCATCGGCACTCGAAATCGCGTCCCTATTGAAGATCGACCGGAACGCGGCAGTTAAGAGCGGGATGCGCGTGCTGACCAGAATCGACGCGAGCACCCGGCGCCTGCAATCAGGTTCGAACGGCAGCGTTCTCGTGGTACCGGACGATGTGACGCTGGACGCACTATTGCCACGGGATTGCGAAGGACGACCCGCCCTTTCGACCATAAGTTTTTTCCCGAGCGGGTTCTCGTGCGGTGGCACGCTTAGACTCTCGCGTCTGAATACTGTCTACGAAGTTCGTGTGAATTGGCTTACGGGGGGAATCGAGATTGTGCGCGTTCCGGCTGTGTAATGCCTCCCGCAGCGTCGCGGGGTTTACGATCGTCGAGGCATTGGCCGCTCTCGCGATCGCCACCGCCATGCTGGCGGCGATCGGCTCGCTCATGTCGACCAGCATAAAAGGCGCGCGGAGGATTGATGATCGCATGGTCTTGGTGGAGACGGCGCGCACTCTGGCGGCAGCATTGCCGCCGCGCGGCGACGCAACCACGGGCGTAACGTCGGGTGAACTCAACGGCATTGTCTGGCGCGTCGATATATCGCCCTTGCTCAGGACAGCGTCCGACAAGCAGCAATGGGTGCCGAAACGGGTCCGGATCCAGGTTAAATCTTCAGCAGGTACGAGCTTCGCCCTGGAAACTGCGCGTCTGGGCCGGAGGTCGCAGTGATAGCCCGGGATCACCTCTCCCAAGCCTTGCACCGCGCGAGTATCGCGGGGTTCACGCTGTTCGAAGCTCTCGCGGCGATCGTACTTATGGGGATTGTTGTTTTTTGTCTAAGCACAATCGCGACGCATTGGCTACCCAGCTGGGATCGTGGCCTGGCGCGCGCGCAACGCGCCGAGCTTATTGGCATCGCCCTTGACCGTTTAACCGCCGATCTTGCGGCATCGCAGTTCATTTCCGCCAACGGCGGAAGCAAAAAGCCGCTGTTCAACGGCACAGAAGGATCTGTCACTTTTGTGCGCACGGTTACAAGCCCCAACGCCAAGTCGGGCCTCGAGATCGTTAAAATCGAAACAATCAAGGACCCTACTGGTCTCGTCCTCATACGCTCTTCGAGGCCCTTCGTCTTGTTTGAAGGTGCGATTGACCCGTCTGGCTTTGGTAATCCCGTCGTCCTGCTGCGATCGCCCTATCGGGCCGAGTTCGCCTATGCGGGACCCGGCGGCGTGTGGAAGGCGAACTGGCTGAATGTCGGCCACTTGCCGGCCGCCATCCGCCTCACGGTCCAAGATCACACCCTTGGGGAGGCGAGGGTAATCTCGACCACGACGCTTATTCATGTTGACGCGCCTGCACTATGCATCAGCGGAAAGAGCACGGATTGCACGGGAGAGCCCGACACTAGTCCCGATACGGCTCCCGCAGCGGACTCTCTCGAGAGCCGTCGGACCTGAGGCCACAATGATATTTTGCAATCCGCAGGAAGGACACTTATCTGGGGGGCGGGAGGGCTTTATCCTCATTGCGGTCCTCTGGATGTTGATTGCACTCGCGACACTTGCGTCCATCTATTCGATTTACATAGGCAGTTCTTCCTGGTCGAGTTCGGTGATCGAGCGCCGTCTGCAAGCCGATCAATTGGTGTCAGCCAGCCTTAATCTCGCGACCCAACGCCTTGCTGTGGCAGACCAGCGCGATCGACCTACGCATGGCCACTTCAGCTTCCGGCTAGGCCAAGCCAACGCATCGGTCAGATTCGTTTCCGAAGCGGCCCGGCTCGATCTCAATCAGGCCCCGCGCGAACTACTATCGAGTTTCTTCATAGCGATCGGCGCATCGGAGGAGGATGCCCCGCGTTTTGCTGCGCGGATTGTTGGTTGGCGAGAGCGCTTAAGACCATCCGATCGCGCTAATGAAGCGCAGCTTTACCGCGCCGCCGGCCGCGGCTATGGACCGCGAGGCGCTCCCTTCGCACATGTAGGAGAGTTATGGTTAGTTCAAGGTCTGCCGCAGGTCATCATAGAACGAATGTTGCCTCTGGTGACCGTTTACAGCGGCAGGTCCGATATTAACGTCTTCGACGCGCCGCCCGAGCTTGTTGCGGCTTTGCCTGGCATGACCCTAGATCGTCTGAATGGTTTTCTTGGCCAACGGCAGCTCGTGGCTCCCAGTAAGGACGCTCTAGTCCGACTGCTCGGTTCAGATCAAACCGCCGCGACCGCCGATGCAAGTGACGCGTTCCGGCTGGACATAAAAATAGGGGGCGCAGGGGGATGGAATAGCTGTGCGGAAGCGGTCATCTTGCTACAGGGTCCGGACGATCCTTTTCATATCCTTGCCTGGGATGACAGTTTGCGCGGTGACTGTCGTCAGGGCATGGCAACGGCGAACCCGCCATGATCCTGTTTAATTCGATAGCGGCAGGCCTCGCTTCGTGGGTACAAGCCGTGGCGTCCGAAGTTTCATCGCTCTCGAACGGCTTGCGCCGACGCTCGCAGGTTCGGATGGTGGAATTCGAGAAGGATCAATTCACCCTTCATCTCGTGACCGACCCCAAAAACGCGAAAGCGCCTGACCACGCGCTCGCGGTCCTGGAGGGAGCGGTTGCTAGCCCAATCCCTCCAGCATGGAAGTTAGCTCTGACTGGAAGTCAGCTTGAACTTGTCCTTCACCCGGCGCGATTTCTGTTTCGCCCGCTGGATTTGCCGAGGCGCGCTGCCGAATATGCGGCGGGTGTCGTGAGGTCCCAAATCGACCGACTAACCCCGTGGGATGTGCAAGAAGCGGTCTATGGTTGGAGTGCTTCACCTGACGAGACTGGCGACCGCATTCAGCTGACAATCGCTGCCACGCCTCGCGCTAAGCTAACGCCCTTGCTCGATGCTATCGGATCGCTTGGGACTTGGTCAATCCTGGTCTCCACGTCACGTTCGAACGTGCCAATTAGGATCGTTGAGACACAAATACACGGACCGACCGATTTCCGTCGTGTTCGTACGTGCCTGATGGTAGTTCTGCTGTTAAGCGGCTTTGCTGCCACTTCGTCGCTTTGCATTTCAGCGCTCATTTCGGACGGTTTGGCCCTGAGACGGGAAGAACTCTCTCGAAAGATATCGGTGCTCACAAGAGCGTCGCAGAATGTTGTTGCCGAATCCGCTTTGCGAGAGCTCGAACAACAGAAGCGCAACACTCCTTCGCCCGTAATGGCGATTGAGGCGCTGTCGGATCTACTGCCAGACAACACGTTCCTAACGGAGCTGCGTATCGATCACGCGAAACTACAGATAGCGGGCCTTACGAGCGACGCCGCATCGCTCATCCGCCTGATCGAGCAGTCGCCCCAGTTTTCACACGCGATCTTCTTCGCTCCAACCACACGGTCTGAAGGAGCAACCAAAGAGCAATTCCACGTCGAGGCTCAAATCAACCCCGCATTCGCCGCTATCCATGAACCAGACCTACCGCATTAGACGCTACGTCAGCGCCATTCCGTTCGTTGCCACAATTTGTTACGCGGCAATGACGGGATTTCTATTGCTGATCACGGGCTGGACGGCGTTGGACCTGGCGGAACAGCATCGTACGCTGGCGAACGCGAACGAAATGTTCGACAGGTTGCAGTCACAACAGCGGGCGGCCCGCAGCACGAACGACGGGGCGCTCGCTGTGAGTCCACCAGTTGTCGAAGGTCCCACGGTCACAGTCGCGGCCGCCGTGGTGCTGCAGCACGTTTCTGCAGAAGCGACGCGGATGGGAAGCAACATCTTATCGTCGCAGGTCGATCTGCAGGACGCAGGAGCACAACACGGGATCGTCAGAGTCTCTGTCGATCTCGAGATCGAGCAGCCGGCCCTTCAAGGCCTCCTTTACGAGCTGGAGGCGGGATCGCCCTTCCTGTTCATCGATCAATTGGTCATACAGGTACCCGAGTCGTCGACAAGACACGCCGCGACGAAGGTGCGCGTCGCAATTGTCGTCTCCGGATGGTGGCGGAGTGTCAAATGAAGTGCCCCCTCACGATTCAAGCTCTCGCGCTGGCCTTCCTGATCTTGGCAGTCGAATCGGGGAGGCGGCCTGCCGAGGCGAGTCAGACTTCAACGGCTACTGGCCTGAATCCGCCAGTGTCGCCCACAATGGAGTACCTGCTTGCGAAGGAGCCATTCGAGGCTACCCGATCGGAGCATAATCCCATTGCCAAAGTCCCCCTTGCGCAGCTCAATAAAACGCAAGAGCGCCCGCTATTCTCTCCGTCACGCCGCCCTCCGTCTCTGCCGCCGCCGAACGCGCCCACTATCCCCGTTGTCGTCGCGGCTCCCAAGCCGCTCGAGCCTGAGCTTCCGCCATTTGAACTCGTGGGCACGATAACTGGGGGCGCCGACAGCATCGCCGTCTTTGTGAATCGCGCGACTGGCGAGACGGTGAAGTTGCGGCAGGATGAAGTTCAATCAGGATGGACGTTGCGCGACATCGGAGCGCGTGAAGCCACGCTTTCGAACGGCGAGAACATCAAGGTTCTGGCTCTCGCCTTGCCCGGCACGACCGCAGATCCGGCGCCTGTGGAAGCCAGCACCGCTTCAATACGGCATCCTGCGAAGCGTTAAGGGTAAATGCGATTATGTTAGCGGATCAATCGCAACCGCCAAGTGTGCCGCGCTGCGATGGGTCGCCTTCAGGTACACCGACACGACGATCTCGTAGCCGCTCGTGCCATTGCGTGCAATGCCGCAGACCCTACGTTGCAGCGCACAGAGGCAATTCATCTTGACAAGCAACACTTCGTGTCGCTCGACAACACACCTCAGATATTGATGTCCGTCATTCAGTCCCTAGCATCGCGAGAAAGCGCCTTATGAACCGCTTTTCGTTTGGCGCGGCTGGCGGGGGACTTTCAAACATCAATGGCCCGATCCGATCTGTCGCCTATCTACTCGGAAACACGAGCGAGGCTTTTCGAGATGGCGACCTTCACTCTAACGATTGAACAACCGAAAGAGGAACCTTTATATGTTACGCAGGAACTCAATCCCAACCAAGTGTGCCTTGGCTTTGGCCGCGACGCTCATGGCAGGTTCGGCGTTGTCGACCACGGCTCACGCAAACAATGGCGACTTGATCGCAGCGCGTCAGAAATTTTTCGGCGACGAGAACGTCGATCCCGAGTCCGGGCGGGTCAGTCCCGACAAGGTCATCTTGTCGTGGCTCTCGAATTCAACTCTGGCGGCTTCCATTGCCGGCCACGTTTTGCTTTTGGACACTTACGTCACTCGGCTCGAAGTTTCGCCGGGCCGCACGCCCTTCGTTATCGGCGATTTGGTTGCTCTCAAACCAGAAGGCCTTCTAATCGGGCATGGTCACTTCGATCACGCGGACAACGCGGCCTACATCGCTGCGATGACCGGCGCGAAACTCTACGCCACCGCGGAAACCTGCGTTGCCCTGCAAGCCGATTTCGCGCGCGAGCAGGCCGACCCGGCGATTCAAGGTAATCCGGCTACGGCGTTTCCTCACAAGGCGTCGATCTCCTGCAACACGGTCACGACGACCGGTTCGGTTCCCGGCACCCAAATTGTCAAACTGGACTTCCTGGAACCGGACGCCTGCGTAATCGCCTTCCGACACTTGCACTCGGTTGCAGTCCCGGTCGACCCGACCTGGCCGCGGGCACCTAATCCGTCCGTTTATTATGCGGTTGACCCGCGCGATCCGGGGCTGTTTCCGGCCGGAACGCCGCTTGCGCCCGGGAAAAGTGGGACGCTGCCTGGGCAGATCAACATTGCTACCAGCGGCAGTGGTGGTCCGGGTGGCCCTATTCCGCTGTTTTTCGATTTTGTGTTGCGCGAAGGTCGTCACTTCACCTTTGCTTGGTATAACTCGTCGGGAGCACTCAAAGAAGGATTGGGAAGCGGGTGGCCCAACGGCACGCCAGCTGACGGCCAGCGTATCACGAACATCCTGAAGAGTTTACCGGCCACCGATGTGGATGCCGGTACGATTGCGACAGCCAATTTCGATAACAATTCTTATCGTGATCCCTTCGCGTATATTCAAGCGCTGAACCCGAAGATCTTCATTCCGTTGCATCTGACCACCGGGTCGACCTTCAAGGAATCCATCTCGCCCGCCGTTTACGGCGGATACCTGGATCAAATTAAGCGCCTCGGCCTGACACTCGATCAATGGCCAGACACACGATGGCTCGTTGATCCCGAAGATTACGCAAAGCCCATCGTCTACGACATTCGGGACCCGCGCTGGGACAATCCAAAGAAGCTGCCCGCCATCAAGCATTATTGCGGTTCTGATCCAGACGACCACCACGACGACCACGGGAAGCCGTGACCACCGCGCCGACGGCTGCTCGAAAAGAGGAGCCGTCGCGCCCTTCCACGATCCGCGCGCCGGATGCAACTGAAATGATGCAATGAAACGCTCTCTGATTTGGTTCGTAATCGTCGCAACGCTGTGTGTGTGCATCCACGCAAGGCACGTCGACGCTCATCCGGATATATTGGTTCACATGCATGATGCGGTTATCTTTGATGGAAATGGCTCTATCAGCGGCGTCCGCGTATCTTGGACCTACGATAGGGAAACGTCGGTGACGGCATTGCGAAGTAGCGGCCTCAACGAAAGCGCCCCACACCTCGGGCGTGACCAGCTTGATCCGCTGGCCAGGGCGACGGTTAATTCGCTGCGCGCGTCTGACTTCTATACGTTCGCGCGCGTCAATGGCACCAAGCAGCCATTCGATGGCGCATCCGATTCATGGCTCGAGTGGGATGGATCGGTGCTAACATTGCATATGGCTCTCAACTTCAAGCAGCCCGTGAGCAACAGCAATTTCACGCTCGAGCTCTTCGATGAAACAGACGAGATCGAGTTCGATTTCCAAGAAGGAGACGCCGTCATCATGACGAAGGCACCCAAAGACTGCGCGCTCGTCGTCGCACGGCCAGGCGATGCCGCCGCTCAACGGGAACTTCTCGGCGATGCTTATCTCAATCCCAACGTTCAACCGGTCGGTTGGGATGCGCAATACTCAAACAAGGTTTCGGTGCGATGTCTAAGTTAGAGGCAATTACAGCCTTGCTCAACCGAATGAAGTCGCCGCTCGACGCTGAACAAGCTGTCTTATGAGCGATTTCGCGCGCGGAGACATTGCTTTGCAGAATTGTCACGGGCGAAACGAAAGTGTCGGTGCAGCGATATTGTTGCATGCGGCTTAGCCGTTGCGACAACAACATAAGGAGTAACGTCAATCATTGAGAAGATTGGGCGCCGCGCGGTTCACGCGCTCGACGATCTGCTCGCATTTGTAATGAAGACGCGAGAGAGTGAGAGGCTACGCGCTATGTTGACACGCCTGCACCGTTTGCGATGTGGCGCGAAGCTGAAGAAGACAATTGCCCTAGTTGCCGCGGGGGCTCTGACGGGATGCGGCGCGCCACTCACGTGGCAGGACACTCACACCAAACCTGACGTAATGGATGAGGTTCGTAATCAGGATCTGCTTCCCCGATTTCCGGAACGCACCGCAGAAGCCGATCTGCAAGGCACTGTCCGGCCAGGTCGCGCCCAACTCTTTTCGGCCGAGCCGGTCTCTTCTATGCAGGCAATCGTGGCCCCGGCGACGAGTACCGGCACCGGTCCCGGGTATGAACTGAATTTCGAAAACGCCACGATTGCGTCGGTTGCAAAAACTGTACTCGGCGACATCCTGAAGACGAGCTACACAATCGACCCGCGTGCTCAGGGCAATATCAATATTGCGTCGGGAAGGCCGGTTCCGAAGCAGGACTTGCTGTTCGTGTTCGAGAGTGCGCTCCGATTGGCAGGAGTCGCGCTCGTCCGCGACGGCGCCGCTTATCGAATTGTCCCACAGACAGAGGCACTCG
Source organism: Bradyrhizobium sp. WYCCWR 12699 (assembly GCF_032144035.1). Taxonomy (NCBI): domain Bacteria; kingdom Pseudomonadati; phylum Pseudomonadota; class Alphaproteobacteria; order Hyphomicrobiales; family Nitrobacteraceae; genus Bradyrhizobium; species Bradyrhizobium sp. WYCCWR 12699. The sequence continues at coordinate 147,193 of NZ_JAVTJN010000003.1, read as the reverse complement.
CAGCCGGCAGTCTTGATTCGCAGCCTGCAAACGTGGAGCCGGGATTTGGCGTCTCTGTCGTGCCGCTTCAATACATATCGGCCGGGACGCTGATGCAGCTCCTGGATAGTTTTGCTACGAAGCCCGGTGCGGTTCGCGTGGATAAGGCTCGCAACATGCTGCTGGTTCAGGGCACAGGGCCCGAGCGTCGCACGGTCGTCGATACGGCTGTTGGTTTCGACGTTGATTGGATGCGGGGGCAGTCAGTCGGTATCTTTCCACTCCAGAACAGCGCTCCTGAGCCTGTCCTGACAGAACTCGAAAAAATCTTGAATTCAAAGGAAGGCGACGTTGGGCACGATCTTGTCAAGTTTCAGGTAATGGAGCGCCGCAACGCGATTTTGGCGGTAACCTCCAAGCCGCAGCTCCTGCGAACGGTCCAGACTTGGATTGGCCGACTCGACGCATCAGATCCTGCCCGTGTTGTTGTACATGTCCGCCGGGTCAAGTACGGCGACGCCCGGCAGCTCGCGAAAGTGCTCGGCGAAATCTTCGGCGGAGGCAGCTCAAATGCAACCGACAGCGCGGCGGGACAGGTCGCGCCTGGGAGCGGTTTGGTGAGGACATCGTCCAATGCCGACCGACTACCAGCCATCTCAACGACTTCCAGCTCCTCCACAAGCACAAAAGGCAATACTGATTTCGGCGGAGGCGCACTCGGGGGCGGATCGCGAACAGGGAACGACACTGGCGGCTCGGAGCTACAGAGCGCTGGCCTTAGCGGCAGGCCCGTGATGGAGGGGATTCGCATCGCAGCCGACGTTTCCACGAACTCCCTGCTTATCTATGCGAACGCTCAGAATTACCGGACCGTCGAACAGACCATACGCCAGCTCGACCAACCGCAGGCTCAAGTCGCGATCGATGCGACCATCGCTGAAGTTACGCTCAACAACAATCTGAGCTACGGGGTTCAATTTTTCATCCAAAGCAAAAACCTCGGTATGGCTCCCGATCGAGGCTCCGCCCTGAACGTCCCAAGCTCCCCCCCAGGACAGCAGTCGAGCGTCCTCAATGGCGTCGCATCCGCTTTCCTTAACCGCGCCTTCCCAGGCTTTAATTTCCTCGTCGGCCCTGAGGCGCAGCCCAACATGATCATAGATGCGCTGCACGCGGTGACAGATGTCAAGATATTATCGAACCCTTCGCTGGTTGTGATCGACAATCAGGTCGGCACACTACTCGTTGGGAACGAGATCCCGGTATCGACCGGCACCGGCAACGTTCTCAATTCGGCGACCGGCACCAACAACACGATCATCAACTCAATCGACTATCGCAACACCGGCATTATCTTGCGCGTCATTCCTCGGGTTAGTCCCGACGGCAACGTGCGCCTCGATATCGAGCAAGAAATCAGTCAGGCGACGAACGCGACCGCGAACTCGCTCACGCCGACCGTCTCGCAACGCAAAGTGAAGAGCTCTGTCGCCGTGCCGAACGGGCAAACCGTACTCTTGGCAGGCCTCATTCAGGAAAACACTGAAGTCGATCGTGGTGGGATTCCGGTTCTCGACGAGATACCGAAAATTGGCGACCTCCTGTCGCACCAGAACAAGACGACGACCCGGACCGAGCTCATTATCTTCATCCGTCCGCAAGTCATTCGGGACAGCATTGCCGCCCACTACGTCGCCGAGGAGTTTCGGGCAAAGCTGCGCGGAACGGTCGAGTCCCTTCCTTCCAAGGGAAGACAACCGCCACTACTTCAATGAAGGAGCAACGAGGAAAATGCCGGAACGCCTCTCGCGTTGCTCGCAAAAGTTTCTCACGTTCCGAGCACCGACCCACGTCACGGTCACGGCGGCATTCGTCCTCTGCGCCGTCTGCATGGCGACGAGCGTCGCAGCGGATCCGAGCTCCGCAGGCCTCCTCGGGGCGGCATTCTCCGCCGTTGCCATCGCAATCGCCGTTATAGATGCGCGACTCTTCGTAATACCAGACGAACTGACCATCCTGGCGCTTGTACTCGGATTGGCAAACGTGTTCGTGCAACCTCCAGACTGGATGGTGCCGACGCTCGCGACGGCAGCATCGCGCGGAGCGGCATTAGCCGCGATGTTCTGGCTATTGCGCATCGCCTACAGGTCCGTCCGTCTGCGCGACGGCATCGGGTTGGGGGACGTCAAACTCGCCGGCGTTGCTGGAGTCTGGCTCGATTGGAATCTGATTCCAATCGCAATCGAGGTCGCGGCCGGATCAGCTTTAATCGCCTGCGGAATTGCGGCGCTTCTCCGTCGCGACAGCATCCAAGCCATCACCCGGCTGCCGTTCGGTCTGTTCTTCGCGCCAGCCATTTGGGTCACATGGCTGATATGGAAGGTCTGGTGAGGTTCGAATGATCGTTGCAGATTGCAAATCGACTCGGGAACATCTATGAAGAATGCACGCCCCCTGATCGGAACTTTGTTCCTCACACTGTGGACTATCGGCAACGTGTTCGGCGCCGAACTCTCCGAAAACGGGCGCTCATTCGCGCGGCGACATGTTTCGGCGGCGGGCGGTGCGATTGAAGCATGCCGGTCCGCTCGAGCCGCAGCTGTCTTGGGCTTCAGGCACGAACATGGCTTCAATGTCCCGCAGTCCTACGAGATAGCCGCGGCGTATTACCACACGGCAGCCGCATGCGGTGATCCGACAGGCCAATATTTGTTCGGCCTCTCCTACGATAAGGGGCATGGCGTTGCGCAGGATGGCGTTCTTGCGTACATGTGGCTGAATTTGGCTGCCGCCCACGCTCCTCAGCTACGGCGCCCGTATTACCTTCGAACAAGAGACGCGGTAGCCAATAATCTCACGCCTGCACAACTCAGCCAAGCTCAATGGCTAGCCATTCAATGGCGGCCCGGAACGGCACCTTAATCCCACTTTTCGAGGTTCCGACCAGGCCTTCTTCGATCATGTGCGAATGGTGCTAGCCGTCGCTTTTCGCGGCGCAGCTAGGATGCATCTGTAGACTCTCGGTTCGGCGGCGTGGCGGTCGACGTCGGTTCTGATCTGCTCGGGTTCGGCGCACGAGCCACCGGTCTTGCGCGCCTTCTGCTCAATTCCTTCGCTCGGAATAGCGAAATTCACAGCGAGCAGATCATTGCCGTGCCTTCTTAAGTTACGCCTTGCTTGCGTATTCACGTGGAGCCAGCCCGGCAATTTGGCTATAAAATGCGGAAAGTCAGTCCCATGGGCGGGTGACAAGGTCTGCCGGAGTTGCCGCCCCGGCGCCGAGCGGTTTTGGCGGTCCCAATCCGTCCAACATGATTGCATCGCCTTCCGGCGGCACCAACCTACTCCGCATGCGCCGGCTCGGGCTGTCCTGTGTTCGTGCTGAATTCGTTACTGGGCGTCGTTGCCGAGTAAGAACTCTGCGGCGTAGCACTATATATATCGCGTCAGGGCCCAGAGTTGTGTTACCGCACACAGTTCGAGGGGATGACGGAGCGTGCGCGGTAAGACCCTCACGATCCATATTCGGCCGCAGCCAGTCCAAGAAGGATAGCCAGCACGAAACTTCTTGGGCATCGTTTGAACGCGGCTGCTGGAAGTCGCCTGAGTTGCCGATGCGAAGCGCGGGCCCCCGAGCCCTAGAGACCGATCCGGTCACGTCTTGTACAAGCTATACAGATTGGATTCGAAGCTCGCTTCTGCGACCCTGAACCAGGTCACGATGTCCTCACGAAACTTCAGCCATTCGCTGTAGATCTTGCGAAACTCGGCATTCTTCTCCGTCTCTTCGGCGTAGAGCGAGAATGCCGCGCGATAGCCGCCCTCCATGATCTCGCGCGAGAATGGCCTGAGCTCGGTGCCGTTTGCGATCAGCCGACGCAGCGGCGCCATGTTGCTGGCGTCGTAATGCGACAGCATGTCCCAGGAGGCCTCCGCGGCGGCCACCTCGAATGCCCGCTGATAATGAGCAGGCAAGGCCGACCAAGCCTTCGCTCCTACATAGAAGGCCAACTGCCCCGTGCAATCCCACCAGCCCGGGTAATAGTAATATTTTGCGACTTTGTTGAAGCCCAGCTTCTCGTCATCGTAGGGGCCGACCCATTCGACCGCGTCAATCGTGCCTCTTTCTAGTGCAGCATAGGTGTCGCCGCCGGCAATGTTCTGAGGAACGACGCCGAGGCGTGCGACCACGTCGCCCGCAATGCCGGGGATGCGCATCTTGAGGCCCTTCAGATCATTGAGCGTATTGACCTCGCGGCGAAACCAACCGCCCATCTGCACGCCCGTGCTGCCGCCGGGAAAGTTCACGACGCCGTAGGACTTGAAGAACTCCCTGAACAGTTCGAGCCCGCCGCCGCGATACATCCACGACAGATGCTGGCGTGGCGTCATTCCGAACGGCAGCCCGGTGTCGATCGCAAACGCCTTGTTCTTGCCGCTGTAGTAGATCGATGCCGTGTGTCCTATCTCGACCGTTTCGCTCTGCACGGCATCGAGTACCTGCAGGCCTGGCACGATTTCCCCGGGGCCGAACACCTGAATCTGGAAGCCGCCATCCGTCATCTCCTCGACGTGCTTGGCAAGGCGAACGGCGATACCGTGAATGGTGTCGAGGTTCTTGGGATAGCTGGACGCCAGGCGCCAGCGGATCGTGGCCTTTTGCGCTCGGACGACAGAGGGGGCGGTCAGCGGCAACAGGCCGACCGCGGCAACTCCAACAATAGCTCGACGGGTCTTCATGGTTCCACCCTGGTTCTTTATGATTGTTGATTGTCGTAGGTTGGATCGCTGACGGCGTGCCCGCTCCTCCGGCGCGCCGTCCGCCAATCTAGAGCTTCCGTTCCATCACGGCATCGAAATTGGTGACGGGCGGAAAGGCTTCCTTGTCGATGACGACGTCGATCACGAACGGATTGGATGCCTTCATTGCGACCGCCATGGCTGCCACAAATTCCTCGCGATTGGTGGCGCGTGCGCCCCTTGCACCCAGCGCGATTCCGGCCGCGGCGAAGTCGACGCGCCCGAAATCGTTCGCTTCCGCAACCACATTTCCCTTCCAGCGATATTTCTCGTGATATTCGAAGGCGAGCGCGCTGTTGTTCATGACGATGATCACGACCGGCAGCCTGTAGCGAACCGCCGTCTCGACATCAGCCAGGTGATAGCCGGCGCCGCCGTCGCCGGTAATGCATACCACCTTCTCCGATCGCGCGATCTGGACGCCGAGCGAGGCGGGGAGCGCCCAGCCGAGCGATCCGACTGCGCGGAAGAAGGCGTCGTAACGCAGCGTCGGGAACAGCACGCCGGTCCAGGCAGCCATGTAACCTGTGTCTGCGACCAGCGTGATCTCGCTGCCATAGCGGGAGAGCTCGTCGAGCACCGAAAGCGGGGAGAGGGCCGTGTTGCCACCTGACGCAGCGAGTTGTTCGCGGTGATTAGCTGTCCATTTATCAGTATCGCGGCGGCAGCGGTCCAGCCAGGCGGACGATGTCCGCAAATTCTGCTGTTTAACGAGGTCAAGTAGGTCGGTGAGGAAGATCTTGATGTCGGCGCGGACACCGAGGCGTGGCGCGTAGGTGTTAATGAGGGAAGCCGGATCATGGTCGATCTGGATCACGGTCGCCTTGCGGCTCGGCAAAGTGTAGCCGTTGGTTGCCAGTCCGCCCAATCGGGTCCCGAGAGCGAGGGCGCAATCGGCCTCTGCCACGAGCTTGTTGGCGCTCACCGAGGAATAGCGTCCGACGATGCCGCAGAAATTCGGGTGTGACGTCAGAATGGCCGGCTTGCCGCCAGCCGTGGCGACGATCGGGATGCCCGCAAGGTCCGACAGCAGTGCCAGTTCGGCCCACGCGCCGGCAAGCCGCACGCCCTCGCCGACAAACAGAACCGGGCGCTCCGCGCGCTTGAGGAGGTCGAGCGCCGTAGCAACCTCGGTGCCGAGCGCACGCACCTTGCTGGCGGCATTTGAGTAGGAACGTTCTAGCCGGTTCGCGGTTTGCGGGTCCCCGGGCAGCGCGAAGAAATTCTTCGGCACGTCGAGATGGGTGGGTCCGCATGTCGGTGTCGCCGCGATGTGAAGCGCCTGCGAGACGAGACTCCCAGTCATCTCAGGAGCGGCGACGGCACCGTTCCACTTCGTGACGGGCTGGAAAATGACATGTTGGTCGAGGTCCTGATACTCGTTCATGTGCAGGGCTTGCGTCGCGGTCGCTCCTGTCAGCGCGAATACCGGCGATTGGGCCCAGACGGCATCTGCCAGTGCGGCCGCGACGTTGGCGGCGCCGGGCCCGGCCTGCCCATAGGCCGGCGCGACGCGGCCGCTGGCGCGGGCATAACCGTCCGCCATGTAGACCGCGCTGGCCTCGCTGCGTGCGACCACCATTCGAATTCCGGCATCGCGAAGCGCGATCCACAACGGCTGGTCGCCGCCGGTGAGGAGGAAGAAGTTCTCGACACCGGCATGCTTTAGCGCAGCGGTGATGTCGGTGGCCACGTTGTTTGTCATTCTAGTCCTCCCCGCGCGGGTTCGTCGACCTGCAACGTCAATAAAGTATGTCATACCGTATTATTGCAAAAGATATTTTGTCAAACCTCCCTCAGGGCGCGTAGTAAGCAATAGCTTGACCTCACTAAAAGCCAATAATACGATATTATGATTCCAGATATTTATGCTGCAGGGAGGCGTTCCGTGAAGAAGTACCAGATGTATATCGGTGGAAAGTGGGAGGATCCGGCCTCGGGCGAGTGGTTCGAGACCATGAATCCCTACACCGCCGAGCCATGGGCGTTGATCCCGCGCGGCAATGCCGAGGATGCCGCGCGCGCAGTCCAGGCGGCGCATCGGGCGATGAATGTGGGGCCGTGGCCCAAGCTGAATGCAACGCAGCGCGGCGCGCTGATGCGCAAGCTGGGGGACCTGATCGCGGCGAATGCAGAGCGGCTCGCCGAGATCGAAGTGAGGGACAACGGCAAGCTGATCAGCGAGATGCGAGGGCAGCTCAATTACATTCCGCAATGGTACTATTACTTCGGCGGCCTCGCGGACAAGATTCAGGGCTCGGTCATCCCGATCGACAAGCCCAACATGTTCACCTACACCAAGCACGAGCCGGTCGGCGTCGTCGTCGGTATCATCCCCTGGAATTCGCCGTTGATGCTGGTCGCCTGGAAGCTTGCGCCGGCGCTGGCGGCCGGAAATACCGTGGTGCTCAAGCCCTCGGAATTCACCTCCGCATCGCTCCTCGAGATGATGGCGCTGGTGGAGGAGGCGGGCTTCCCCCCTGGGGTCATCAACGTGGTTACCGGCTTTGGCAATGAGGTCGGGCCGGCGCTGGTCGAGCATCCTCAGGTCGCCAAGGTCGCGTTCACCGGCTCCGATGCCACCGGCCAGAAGATCTACAAGGGCGCTGCGCGCGGCCTGAAACGCGTCAGCCTGGAGCTGGGCGGCAAGTCGCCCAATATCGTGTTCGACGACGCCAATCTCGACAATGCGGTCAACGGCGCCATTGCCGGAATCTTCGCGGCCGTCGGGCAGGCGTGCATCGCCGGTTCGCGAATGCTGGTACAGGAATCTGTCCACGACGCCTTCGTCGAAAAGCTCCTGAAGGCGGCGGCCACGATCAAGATGGGCGATCCAATGCAGAACGAAACACAGGTCGGGCCGGTCGCCAACCGGCCGCAGTTCGACAAGGTCCTCGCCTATATGGAGATCGGCAAGAAGGATGGCGCGCATCTGGCACTCGGAGGCGATCGTGCCCATCGGCCGGAATGCGGCAAGGGTCTCTTCGTCGAGCCCACGGTCTTCACCGGCGTCAAGAACAGCATGAGGATCGCGCAGGAGGAGGTGTTCGGCCCGATCCTGTCCGTGATCCCATTTCGCGATGAGGAGGAAGCCGTCGAGATCGGCAACGACATCCTCTTTGGTCTGGCCGCAGGCGTCTGGACGCAGAACATGAAGCGCGCCCATGTCATGGCTGACCGGCTAAAGGCCGGCATGGTCTGGGTCAATACCTACCGCACGGTGAGCTACATGGCCCCGTTCGGCGGTTACAAGCGCAGCGGTCTCGGTCGCGAAAACGGCATCGAGGCCATCAACGAATACATGCAGACCAAGACCGTCTGGATGAGCAGCGGCGACGAGCCCTATCCGTTCGTGCTGCGATAAATCGCTGAGTTAGGTGATCCAGGGCGCATCGTCTCGGGATCAATTGCTAATTGCTCGTAATATAGTACTATAAGATTTAATGGCCCCTGGGACCAACCCGTGGGGAACGAGGAAACAGGGAGGAGCGCCGCATGAGAGCCGCATCGGTCGTCATCTTGGCCATCGCGGGCCTGTGTCTATCGGGCATGCCGGGACAGGCGCAAACAAAGTCAGTCGTCCTGAAGGGAGCCACTCTGATCGACGGAGCGGGTGGAAAGCCGCTTCCCGATTCCGTCTTGGTCATTCGCGACGGACGCATCGCGGCCGTTGGGTCCGTAACGGCGGTGCCGGTGCCATCCGATGCCGATGTCGTTGACCTCAAGGGCAAGTCCATCATCCCCGGCATGATCTCGGATCATTCCCATGTGGGTATCGTCAGGGGCCTCAAGGCGAGTCCGGACAACTATAATCGCGACTACATCTTGTCCCAACTTCGACAGTGGGAGGCCTATGGCGTCACCACGATCACGTCGCTGGGCCTGAACGCACCTGAATTCTACGATCTGCGAGCGGATCTACATGCCGGCAAGGCGCCAGGGGCCGACATCTTTGGCGCCGACCGCGGCATTGGGGTTGCGATGGGAGCACCGCCCGTGGCGATCGTTCCCGTCGGCCCGAACCAGATCTATCGCCCGGATACGCCCGACGCAGCGCGCGAAGCGGTGAGGGAGATGGCGGGACGCAAGACCGACCTGATCAAGATCTGGCTTGACGACTTCGGCAAGCTGCTGCCAGTCAAAGTGAAGCCGGAGGTCTATACCGCCGCCGTCGACGAGGCCCACAAGAACGCGCTTCGGGTCGCCTTCCACATCAACGACCTCGAAGATGCTCAGGCCGCCCTGAAGGCCGGCGCTGACATTCTGGCGCACGGCATCCGTGACAAAGAGATCGATCCGCCGACGATCGAATTGATGAAGAAGAATGCCGCCTGGTACGTTCCCACCTTGGCGCTCGACGATTCAAATTTCATTTTTGCCGACAAGCCGCAGGTCTCGGCGGATCCGTTCGTGAACCGGGCACTGGATCCCGCCGTGAAGACGCAATTGGAGGATCCGGCTTGGCAGCAGAAGGTCCATGACGCACCAGCTTCCGAGCGCGCCCGCAAGGCGCTGGCGATGAACCAGAAGAACCTGATGACGCTTTACAAGGCAGGTATCGGCATCGGGTTCGGATCCGATTCCGGCGTGGGCCTGCGTTTCCCCGGCATTGCCGAACATCGTGAGCTCGATCTCATGGTTGAAGCCGGCCTCACGCCGATGCAGGCGCTGACCATCGCGACCAGCGGCGCGGCGAAGCTGCTCAAGCTGGATGACCGCGGTGTCCTGCTAGCTGGCAAGCTCGCCGATCTCGTCGTGCTCGACGCCGATCCATCGGCCGACATAGCCAACGTCCACAAGATCTCGGCGGTCTGGCACCGCGGAAAACCTGTTGCAGGGCCGATCGCAACGTTTGCGCAGCGATAAGGAGAATGGGCGGGGCCGGCGACGCTTGCATGCCGTCCTGGGCCACCCCCCGAACTGTTGGTCCGAAGTCTTGTTCTCGATCATCACCTCGGGAGAAACACATGGGACAACTGACACGACGTGCCGTGCTCGCCGGCGCACTCGCCACCCCCTTTGTTGCCAGGGCAGAGGACTGGCCTGCGGGTCAGATGAAGTTCATCATCCCGTTTCCTGCCGGCGGAACGCTGGACGCTATCGCCCGTCTGGTTCAGCCGGGTTTGCAGCAGAGACTGGGAACGACGATCATCATCGAAAACCGTCCGGGCGCAGCGGGCAGCATCGGCGCGGCGGCAGTGGCGAAGTCACCGCCAGATGGCCGCACGTGGCTGTTCGTATTCGATACTCACGCGACCAACCCGGTGACGCAGCCGAGCCTGCCATATAATTCCGAGACAGATCTGGATCCGGTCATGCTGGTCGGTACGGCGCCGAACATCATTGCCTGTCAGCCGTCACGCCCTTACCAGACTTTGGCTGAGTTGATCGCTGCGTCGAAAGCCAAGCAGGGCGGCTTCGCATTTGCGTCGGCTGGAACGGCGAGTCTTGGCCATCTCACGATGCTGCTGCTTGCCAAACGCTCCGGCGCGCAGTGGAGCCACGTTGCCTATAAGGGAGCAGCCCCCGCGGTGAACGACGCGATTGCGGGACATATTGACCTGATCATCGCAGCGACCACGGTGCTCAACAGCCAGATCGACGCCAAGTTGCTGCGCCCTCTCGCTCAGACCGGCGCAACACGCCACCCGACCCTTCCCGACGTACCGACGCTCGCCGAAAGCGGGTTTCCCGATCTCGTCGCGACGCCTTGGTGGGGACTGTATGCGCCCGGGAAGACGCCCAAACAGATCATCGCGCGTTTCAATACAGAGATGCGCGCGGTTCTGAAGGACGCCAGCGTGACGGGACGGATCAACGCGATGGGGCTGACGGTCGCTGCGAGCGATCCGGACTACATGCGCAACTTTTACGCGGAGCAGGCGCATATTTGGGGGCAGGTGGTTCGAGACAACGGTCTCCAGGCCGAGGGTGGATAGCAGATAGACCATCGCGCGGACCGGTTTTTACATCGTCACCCTACCGACCGGATTATTTGGTGCCGCGTCACGGCGCGGCCGTCCCCGCGGACGTTTCGCCCGAAGCGCGGCTTCCGCGTCCAGCGCGGCCTGGTGTTCCGCCGCCACCTCCAGCTGCTCCAGCACCTTGAGGGTTGCTCTCGCGCCCATGTTGACGTGATTGACGGCAGCCTGCCACGCCGCCTGCGGCTTCCGTGTGATGATCGCGTCGATTATCGCATGGACCTCGACAGCGTTTTCCTTCAGGCGTTCGGGCTGCGACAGAACAATGGGACGAAGATAGCTGAGACGTGCGCGAATGACGCTCACGAAGCCCTTGACGACGCTGTTGGCCGAAACGCTCATCAGGAATTCGTCGAGCTGATTCTTGCATTCGAGCACCTTAGCAACGCTACCTGATTTGAAGGCGCGGTCCAAATCTCGTTTGAGCCGGTGCAAGTCCTTGATTTCGCGCTCAGAGATCCGCTCGGCGGCGGTCCTTGCCGTCAGCCCTTCCAGCATACCCCTGACTTCATAGTGTTGCCGCGCCTCGTCGGGGGATACCCGCGCCACCACGGGTCCTTGATTGGGGATGTTGTCGACGATGCCCTCGGCCTCCAGTTGCCGCAGGGCTTCACGGACGGCAGTCCTACTGACGCCGGTCCATGCACACAGCTCGCCTTCCTTCAACCGCTCGCCTGGTTGAAAGCGGCCATCAATGATGGCGGTGCGCAGATTGCTTGCGACCTGTTGCCGGAGCGGTGCGGCCTTGGCCGGTACGCGCTGGACTTTGGAAACCTTCACGCAGTAATTCCTTGTACTAATTCGGTAATTGGTATCATACAATACTAGTTGATTATCCTGCTGCCTAGCTGCGATTTAGTCTCCTCAGGCTTGAGACGCTCGGACTGACATTGCCGAATATCCAACTTGCACTGGGCGAGAACGAGCCGCGGTCGAAAGAGTTGCCGCCGCACGCGCCTTGCCATCCTTGCTCACCAGGCGTCAAGGTCGGAAAGGGGTCCTGCGGATTGCGGCTCAACGAAGCACGTTCTCGCGGTCCTTTTCGCAGATCGCCGTTCAGGCCCCGCAGACCCATTCATACCTACGATGCCGGAGAGCTCGGCAGCCGCCGCCCTTGCGATGCGTTTGCCCAAGCTAGCTGGCGAATGGGCGAGGAAGAAACCAACGTCTACTGGTGCGCTCTGCCAGGCTCGCATAAGCTGAGTGGCTAACATGTGAGGGCCAAAAATTCATGCGGCAAGCTCGGTTTGACGGTTGGTTGCAGAGCTGTCGCGGTCCCGTCCGCACAAGCCGAACGGCATTTGCTATGTATCAATTCGCCCGTTCATAAGCCATGGACCTACGACAGCTTCGGTACTTCGTTTTCGTCGCGGATCTGAAGAGCATCGCCCGCGCTTCGGCTCACCTCGGCGTAGCAGGCCCTGCCATCAGCCGGTCAATCAGTGCTCTCGAAGACGAACTGCGAACGCCGCTGTTCGACCGAGACGGGAGAGGCATGCAGATGACGGAAGCAGGCCTCATGCTGCACCGAAGCGCATCCCAAATCCTGCGCGACGTGGAGCTTGTTCGTCAGGAGGTCATGGCCGAAGGAAAACACCTGACCGGCGACGTGATTATCGGAGCCACGCCGTCGGTTATCGCCATGGCGGGAGCGGAGCTCATCAGGGCCTGTCGCGAACGTCTGCCTCGCGTTCGTCCGCGCTTACTTGAGGGATATAGCGCTTATTTGCAAAACTGGGTGCTGACCGGCTCGATCGATGTCGCATTAGTCAACGGCCTTCAGCCAGATAGCCCGCGCCTCGTCAGTGAGTGCCTTGCCGTCGAGCGGCTGTTCGCCATCGGGCCACCAGGGATGTTCGCTGGCGATCCGGTCGGCCTTGCGAGCCTCCTTGAACATGCTCTGCTGCTTCCGTCGGCTCAAAATCCGATCCGAAGTTTGCTGGATGCGGGCGCCGCTGGCCTCAATCTCTCCGTATCCACGGTGCTGGAGATCGATTCCGTTACCCTTCTGAAAGACCTCGTGCGACAGGGCCTTGCTCCCGCTGTCCTCCCCTTCGGCGCTGTCAAATACGAGCTCGAGACTGGCGTCTTGAGCGCCAGCCCCATTGTCACCCCCGAAATCAGAAGCGATCTGGACCTCATTTACCTTGCCGATCGTCCGCCAACGCGAGTGGCATCCGAGGTGATCGACATGCTTCTGGAAATCCTACGCCAGATCGTTTCCAAAAAGGAGCCGAATGGTTTCGTCGAGATCCGGCATCGCGCCAGCGTCCGCCGCAAGGCAAAGACGTAGCCAAATCGCCGACAGCCAGAAGCGCGTGCCCACATAGCTCGATAGTGTCCACTGCTCGTAAAGGCCGGTGCGCAACACTCGAAACGAGGCAATGGTACCGGAGCCAAAGGCCATCATGGGTGTTAAGCGCTGGCGACTTCGCAATGAAGGCGTGATCCCTTTGTCGGCCTAACTGTTTCTGCGCGTTTGAGATGGGGCGTCTGAGGTTGACCTTCGCCAAACCGTCGCACGGATTCCGGCCGCCGTGAACGGCAGCAACTCCAGCCAAGGCTCAATTTCCCAGACCGTGATCTTCACTGGCCTTTCCGCGTCGGAATTGTGGGGCAGGCAGGGGTCAATGTCGATTTCACCAAGCGTAAGTTTCATGTTCATGAGCGCGCCGACGAATACAATCAGCTCGGCCGCCCGAAATCAGGCTCGGAGGAGCGTTCGTCCCATTGCCGCCGATCGCATTCAATGCGTTGCGTGAATGGAGGCTGCAATGTCCCAAGCCCGATCTCGGATCGGTGTTTCCAGTCCGGTGAAGGACGTCGAGATCGTCACCCGCGATTACATGGTCAAACGGGGCCCTGTGACCGGTGCAAATCGCCGCCGGTATCACCAAGTTAGGTAAGGCTCCAACGAGAAGGCCATGGACGCCGCAAAATATCCGGGCTTCACTCTCTTTCGGCACTTCTTTGCGAGCTGATATATAAACCGCAAGGTTGATGGCGGGCTTGAATTGCGGCGCCTAAGGTGGTCCAGGAGCGGCTCGGCCATTCGGTACTGGGGCAGTTGGATTGTGACGCCATTAGAGTGCGTCGATGGCAGTTTCGATAGGGAGGAAAAATGTTCGGGACCCAATCGGACTTTCTATGAATTCCGCTTCTTTCCAAAAAGCGGCAGCCTTCTCATCGATCGCGTGTACCAGGATGGCGCGAATACCGATCGTTTCAGATGCGTGAACGATTTGGTGGAGGGCATGTTGAAGCAGGTCTTGGCCGAGCCCCTTGCCCTTGTAGGTAAGATCTCGCGCCAAGCGGCCTATAATGGCTACAGGTACGGGATTTGGGAGTCCGTGCCTTTTTATGGGCGGCTTGGGAATTGCAGCCCTCTCAACACTTCCAGAGGCGATGCAGTAGTAGCCTACGACCGAATTGCCCTCGCAAACAACATAGGTGCGAGCAGTCTTGCCCTCGCTGTCGAGGGCGCGATTCTTCAACCAATCGGTCAGGGCTTCATTACCGCAATCAAAGCGGCTAAAGTCATGCGTCGGCTTGAGAAGCGTGGGGGAGGTTATGCCCGCACGCTTCCTCGGATGTTCGATTACTTCTGCCAAAGCGGCTTACGCTTCATCAGTGCCTTCAACTTGGTCCCGGCCGGAGGCGGGTTATCAAGTGCATTCAAGAAGGCATCGTGCTTCTCTGGATCAAGGACAAATAACCTTTGGTCCAAAAGCACATCGATGGCATGTTGCCGCGCACTATCCAGCATGAATTCGCTAAGCGTCTTGCCCACCGCCACTGCAGCGGTATCGATCAAGTGCTTTACCTGTGCGGTAGCGCGAATGTGGATATTGGTTTCGCTCCGGACGCGGCGCGACCTTACTCGCGCCGCAGGGCGCTGTAGTGCTGCTTCCATTGCGGTTACTCCTCACTTCTTATGAAGCGTTATATTGCATTCGTGTACACAATGTCAACACGGTTCGAATGGTTCCGAAGAAACTATCCAAAAAAGGGCCGAAGAGGACATAAGTGACCAATGGATCAACCGAAACGTTCACATAACCCAACTTAACTCCCCAAGTCGATTCTCAACGGGCGAGGTCCCTGGCAACGGTCGGAAAACCAAAAGCGGAAAAAACCCAGCTGCGGTCGAGCGGGGTCGCCGCTTGCTTGGTCAATGCCAAACTAAGCCGCTGTCGGCGTCTCAAATGATTGGACATCCCGGCGCAGATGTCGTCGATCGGCGACATTCTAAAATGTTGTCAAACGCTGACATTTCCGATTGTCAGCGAACGGCGACACGGTAATGTAAGCGATCGCTGACATTTGGATGTTCCATGCTCACACGTACCGCAGCCGATCTTGGCGCCGTCATCCGCGACCGGCGCAAGCGCCTCAAGCTCGATCAGTCGACGCTAGCTAAACAGGTTGGTGTCAGTCGCCAATGGATCATCGAAGTCGAGCATGGCCACCAGCGCGCAGAACTCGGGCTCATCCTTCGCGTCCTTGATGCTCTCGGCATCAAGCTCGATGCAGACAGCAATCTCTCCTCGGGCCACGCCGCCCCGAAGTCCGCCGTCGATCTGGATGCCATTGTGGCGAAAGCCAAGAAAGGCAAGCCATAATGGCCGAGCTCATTGCACTCCTTGAACGAAGTCGGTCGCGTCCGTAGTGATGCACGCGGCCGGCTGATCGTCGACGTTGGAAATCAGTGCATTGAACGTCATGCGTCGAAAAAGTTCTTTCGCATCCTTTCCCGGCTCCTCCGTGACCCGGCGCATCTCTTCCGCCATCAACACATAGGACCAGCGATCGCGCATCTCGACGGCTTCATCAGCTCGCAAACCGGTTAGCCCGCTGATCATCCGCGAACGCAAATATCCCTTGCCCGTCTACGTGCGATCAAAGCGCTTGACGAGAAGAACGTCCTTCGCTGCAAACCTTGGCCAACTCGAGCATCGCGCGTTCGACGCGAGTGTTGTTCCAGCGGTCGTCCGGACGATTGAACTTTGCGATCCAGAATCCGTGGTCATCTTCGACGACAGCTTTCGGACGGGCTCCGCCCATGGAGGTGCCGAGCAGCATCCAGTCTCGAACCTGGGCGCCTTCCTCGGTTTTACATCTTCCTAGAGCATCAAGGCTTCGGCGATTTCCTGAAGCTTTGCAAGTTCGAGCGTCTTGTTGAATTTGCGACGTGGTGCCGGAGGTTGTTGACCAAGTCCAAACCAAGCGCCCCTACGCCGTCGTCGGCTGAATTCAGCAGATAGTCGAGTTCGCCAAGCTGGGGAACCCCGGCATGCTTCTCGATGACGCGGCGACCCCAATAGTCCGAGCTTGCATCGCGTAACGCGCCAAAGACCGCCATTCAGTCGGCCTGTTTCGTAAGTCTCATCCGATAATTCAAGCTCGATAGGATCAATCGCGACCGCATCTCCGTTTGAGAGGTACAACTTGCCGTAGACGAAGCGAGCCAATGCATTGCCACGGCGATCCTTAGCGAGCTAGAATCGGGCCGGCGGTTATCGGTTCGGTCTGACACGGCAGCGTGATGTAGACGAAGCATTCGGTGTTGCTTTAGAAGTCATTGTCGAGCCCTCCGGACTTGCGCGCCCGCTTGCGTTCCCGCGTCGCTTGCAGAGCAATCCCTTCCCTGTCCTTTGAGGGGTCAGCGAGTTCTTCGAGGGGCTGGAGCATATCGTAGAGCCACAGCAGCCCGGCATACACCACGATACCCGTCGATGCTTTGCCCTTTTCGGCGTCCATAACAGCGCGCACGCCCGTTCCAATTCTGCTGGCTGCGTCCTGCATGGTCATGTTGCGGCGGATGCGTGCAGTACGCAGATCCGCTCCCAATTGCGTGAGCGTCCGTGACACCGGGTAAGGGGGCGCCTTTTGAAGTTTGTTGGTTGCTACCATGCTCTTGAAGGCCATTAAGCAGATTATTATGCTCTTAAGAGCATACAGCAATTTCCTGCAGTTTGCCATATTTTGCTTTTAAGAGCGCTTTATGTGCGATAATTTGCTCTCAAGAGCACTTATTCCATTTTCTAGTGCCGTAAATATATCAACGGGATATGTAACCAAAATATGCAGCTATTAGTTGTGAAAGTTCCTATGATAATCTATTTGGGAAGCTCTTTGACTCGTCAGGGGCAGCCATTTGGGACCAGCACCGAGGGTGCCGCCAGTCACGACTAACCAGGCGGGTCGGAATCCAGAAACATGTCTGGAGCCAACAACGAACAGCTTCGTCCGCCGCCGAGCTGGGACAAATTCGAGGAAATCTGCGCGGATCATTTTTCGCGCATCTGCAAGGACAACCAACACGACCGTGCCGGGCAAGGCAACTCGGCGTCGATGACTACGGCAAGGATAGCGGAGCTGATGCGAGATGAAGCGTGAGTTGACCTCCGAGATCGTCACGCGCGTTGTCAAGGAGGTGCGAAGCACTAATGTTGTTGCTGGTCCCAGCCCTGCGCAGGCACCGACCGGTCGGTCTGATCCACTGGACAACGGCTGACGGAAGCGCTCGAGCGCGACTACGCTGCGCGTTGCGAACCCCTTCTCCAGCAATCGGTCTTTCCCGAACTCCACAAACGAGACGAGCTCCCGCCGCTCCTTCCGATTTGCTGGAAACGAAAGGCAGGCCGCGTACGCTTCTCCCGGCACAGACGCTCGCGTCCGTGAATCAGTCGCAGAGATCCAGGCTTCGCCATCGTCTCCGGATCTCTCGCGAAATACGGCCTTGCTGACTTTGTCGCGTGACAGATTGGCCCTCCCAGGCTTGTCACCGTACGCATCAAGACTCTGGAGAAGAGGCTGCTTAGATGGGCACGGAACGGGAGGAACTCTTCTCACACGATGATCAAGAAGGGGGCGTCGGGCACGCCGCCGCCGCAGCAGGCAGCCGCGGGCGGAGGACTAATGCTCCCTTAAAGCTGGATTGCCCAAACGGTAATTCGGCTGTCACCCCATAGTCGCTAATCCTACCAAATCCTGAATTTGGAGGAGCGGATGCGTTTAGGCGCCGATATTGGGGGAACTTTCACAGATATCGTCCTGGTCGACGATGAGACCGGTTTATTTCGGCTCGGTAAGGTCCTGACAACTCCAGATCAGCCTGACAATGGCGTAATCAATGGAATTAAGCAGGTCATCAACGGTGATGCAGGCCAAGTTTCGCATGTTGTGCATGGGACGACGCTTTTCACCAACGCGCTGATCGAGAGAAAGGGGGCGCTGACCGCTCTCGTCACGACCCGCGGATTCCGCGATGCCGTCGAAATTGCGCGCGAGCACCGCTACGACATGTACGACCTTCGGCTGCGTCGTCCCGCCCCGATTGCCCGGCGGCGTCACCGGTTTGAGATTGCCGAGCGAATTCTGTCGGATGGAACAATCCGCCAGGCCCCCAACGAAGACGACGTCGCGCGCATCGCCGAGGAGATGCGCAGAATAGGCATCGAAGCGGTTGCCGTCAGTCTCATCAACGCCTACGTTTGTCCGGATCACGAGCGCATCGTTGGCCGCATCCTACGGGAAAAGCTCCCCGGCGTTGCGATAACTCTCTCCAGCGACATCTCCCCGGAAATCAGGGAATTCGAGCGTTCGACGACGGCGCTCTGCAATGTCTATGTCAAGAGCATCGCCGAGAAATATCTGACGCGGCTCGAAGCGCGTACGCGCGACGAGCTCAGCGATGCAGCCGGTCTTTATGTGATGCAATCGAATGGCGGTCTGCTCACCGCCAGCCAAGCCATCGAAGCGCCGATCCGTCTTGTTGAGTCGGGACCTGCGGCCGGCGCGTTGGCTGCGGCACATTATGCCAAGTCACTCGGACTTTCAGACGTGCTCTCTTTTGACATGGGCGGCACCACCGCCAAGGCCTGCCTCATCGTCGATGGCGAGCCTCTGCTGGCCCCGGAATTCGAGGTCGATCGGCAATATCAGTTCAAGAAAGGCAGCGGTCTCCCAGTCAAGGTGCCCGTCATCGAAATGATCGAGATCGGCACGGGCGGCGGTTCGATCGCGCAGATCGATGCACTCGGCCGCCTCAAGGTCGGGCCGCATAGCGCCGGATCCGTGCCAGGACCTGCCTGCTACGGGGCGGGCGGGGAACGACCAACGGTCACTGATGCCGATCTGCTGCTCGGTTACCTCAATGCAGGCTTCTTCCTCGGCGGAGATATGAAGCTCGACAAGACCGCCGCAGAACGTGCCATTAACGAACAAGTCGGGGCCTCGCTTGATCTCGACACGATAGCCGCAGCCTGGGGAATCCATCAACTGGCAAACGAAGCAATGGCTTCTGCTGCACGCATCCACGCCATCGAGCGGGGGCGCACCATTTCCCAGTTTCCGATGTTTGCGTTTGGTGGCGCGGGGCCGGTTCACGCCTACGGCGTCGCGCGCGTCCTGAAGTTGCCGAAGATCATCTATCCGTTCGGTGCGGGCGTCATGTCGGCCGTCGGCTTCCTCACCGCGCCACTGGCATTTGACTTTGTGCGATCAAGCCCGGCACGGCTGGAACAACTGGATTGGGGCGCAGTCAATCGGTCTCTCAAAGAAATGGAGGAGGAGGGGCGAAGCCGTCTTGCTCATTCAATGGGTGATCGAGAGGTCTCGTTCCGTCGCTGGGCCGATATGCGCTACCGCAAGCAAGGCTTTGACATCCGTGTGCCGATTCCCTCCGGTAAACTTGGGCCAGACAGCATCGCGGAAATCACCGCTTCGTTCGAGCGGGTCTACACCGAACTCTACGGACATACCGTACCCAACACGCCAATCGACGTGATGTCATGGCGAGTGGTCGCATCGGGGCCCAAGCCTGACTTCAAGCTACCGGTCAATACGTCGAAGTCCGACGGTCCACTCAAGGGCTCCAGAAAGATCTACGTCCCTGACGCAGGACTCATCGACGTGCCGGTCTACGACCGTTATCGCCTTGGAGCCGGTGATCGCCTGCAGGGGCCAGCCATCATCGAAGAACGTGAATCGACCGTTGTTATCAACGGACCCGGCGAAATTAGCGTCGATCAGAACCGTAATCTCATTGTCGATCTCGAGGTGGCCCGATGAGCGCCAAGGAACTGGACCCCATTACGCTCGATATCATGTGGGGGCGGCTCATTGCCGCCGTGAACGAGCAGGCCGCGGCCCTGATGCGTTCGTCCTTTACGTCCATCGTCCGGGACGCCGAAGACCTTTCTGCGTGCGTGTTCGATCGCCGCGGCCGGATGGTGGCCCAATCGGTCACGGGCTCGCCGGGGCACATCAATTCCATGGCGACAGGAATGGAACACATCTTGAAGACGTTTCCGCTGGATACGCTCCAGCCCGGGGACGTCATCATCACGAATGATCCTTGGATTACGGTCTCTCAGCTTCACGACATCACGATTGCAACGCCCGTATTCCACAATGGGCGAGTCGTTGCGCTTTTTGCAAACTGCTGTCACGCGCTCGATATCGGCGGCAGGGGGCTGTCGTGTGATGCCCGCTCCGTCTATGAGGAGGGTCTCTTCATCCCGATCATGAAGTTGCATTCGAAAGGAGAACCCGTCGAAGCCGTTTATCGGCTGATCGCGGCCAACGTGCGGACCCCCGATGAAGTGATTGGCGATATTCATGCACAGATCACCGCGAACGAAGTCGGAGCAAAGCAGCTCAAGTCTTTCCTCGAAGAGTTCGATCTTGCGGATATCGAAGGGGTGGCAGACGCCATCGTCGCGCGCACCGAAAGGGCGATGAGAGCCGCCATTACGGCTCTGCCCAACGGATCGCATCCGTTCAAGATCACCATTGACGGGTTCGACAAGCCGATCGAGATTCAGGCCAAGGTCACTATCAAGGACGATGAGGTCATCGTCGACTATGAAGGGTCTTCCTCAACGGTTGATCTCGGTATCAACGTCGGTTTCAATTATACCGTTGCTTACACCACCTATGGCGTGAAGTGCGCAATTGCGCCAGACGTGCCCAATAACGCCGGTTCGTTCACGCCGATACGCACGATCGCCGCCGTCGGGTCAATCCTCAACGCTCAGCATCCTGCTGCCGTCGCTGGCCGTCATACGGTCGGTCACTTCCTCCCTTCAGCCATCATGGGCGCGTTGTCAGGTATCCTGCCGGATAAGGTGATGGCACCCGGCGCCGACAGTCTCTGGAATACGCATATCAGCGGCTTCGATAAGCGCGACAATCAGTTCTTCTCGTACACTTGGTTCTCTACCGGCGGAACTGGCGCCCTCAAGGGACTCGATGGCCTCTCGGCCACCTCCTATCCAAGCGGTGTCGCCGGTGTGCCCGTGGAAATCATCGAAGCTTTGACGCCTCTGGTCGTACGGCAAAGAGCGCTTCGACCTGACTCCGGCGGAGCCGGCGAACATCGTGGTGGCTTGGGCCAGACAATGGAAGTCGAGGTTCTGACCGAGAAGCCCTATCTCTTCTCAGGCATGTACGATCGATGTCACTATCCAGCACCAGGTTTGTACGATGGCAAATCCGGCGCGACCGGTTCGATCGCCAGTTCGAATGGCGAGGAGGTCCGCCCCAAGCTGAGCCGCATGTTGCCGCCAGATACGGTTTTAACGCTCTCGCTACCCGGCGGCGGCGGATTCGGTGACGTTAAACGTCGGGACCGGGAGGCGATCCTCAACGACGTGCTGGACGGTTACGTAACGCCGGAGGCGGCGAAACGTGACTACGGCTTTGAATACACTCCTCCTCACAAGTAGCAACGGAGCGCTTGATGCCGATCCAATCCCGCTTTGTCCTGATTGCTTCAATGGACGTCGATCCTGCGCACGAAGATCTCTTCAACGAGGTGTACGATGGGGAACATGTCCCGCATCTCCTGAAAGTGCCAGGGGTTCACAGCGTTACGCGCGTCAAAGGAGTTCCCTTCGCGTTCGCCATTGCCAACGGCATCAAGGATATGCCGGCGCCCAAGCCGATCTATACGGCCATTTATGAGATTGACCATCCGGACGTCTTGAAGAGCGCCGAATGGGCAAAGGCAGTCGAGGCGGGCAGATGGGCAAGCGAAGTGAGGCCGCATACCCGCAATAGGCACCACGCTGTCTATCAGAGGCAATCCACTAGCCCATAGAGCACAATCACCAATCAAACGTCGTGACGCTTGCCGGGGCGCCAACGACGGGCAGATCAAATGATAACGCGCAGGAGATAGGGATGACGACAAGCGCAGAGACGACATTGACGCCGCAGCTCGACACTGTCGGCCCAAGCACGGCAGGAAAGATGACGCGGCTTGCACTCGCCAGCATGGTGGGTACCTCGCTGGAATGGTACGAGTTCGTAATCTACAATTCCATGGCAGCTCTGATCTTCAATAAGCTCTTTTTCCCGTCATTTGATCCGATTGTCGGTACAATTCTTGCGTTTTCGACTTATGCCGTAGGTTACATCTCGCGTCCCATCGGCGGAATTATCTTCGGTCGCCTCGGAGATAAGGTCGGGCGTCGTGCCGTCCTCGTCTATACGCTCGCTTTGATGGGCATTTCTACCCTGGCGATGGGCTTGCTGCCTACGTACGGGAGCATCGGAATCGCCGCGCCCCTGCTGCTCGTTAGTCTCAGGACCATTCAGGGCATCGCGCTCGGTGGCGAGTGGGCTGGCGCCATCCTTCTTTCCGTGGAGCATGGCAAGCCACAAAATCGCGGGCTCAATGCGTCGTGGACGCAAGTCGGCCCCTCTGCCGGTACTCTTCTCGCCGCAGGGGCCATCGCCGTCACGACGACGCTGCTGAATGAGGCCGATTTCCTGTCCTGGGGCTGGCGCCTTCCGTTTCTGGCCAGCACCGTGCTGGTGTTCTTCGGATTCTGGATCCGCTGGAGCGTTGAGGAAACACCCCACTTCCATCAGCTGCAGGCCGGCCATGCGACGACCAAGGCGCCGGTTGCCGAGGTCCTGAGGGACCATTGGCGCAACCTGTTAGTGGCCGGTAGCGTTCGAATCGGTTCGGACGTGGTGTATGGACTGCTTGCCGTATTCACCTTGACGTATGTCACTCAGAAGCTGGGTTTGAGCCGCACATTGGCCCTGACCGCTGTTCTGATCGGCGCCGGCGTGCATGCCATATCCGTTCCCCTGCTTGCGGCGCTCTCTGACCGGATTGGTCGACGCACTGTCTATGGGCTCGGTGCTCTGGCATCTATCATCGGCAGCTTCCTCCTGTTCGGCTTGTTCGATACAAAATCACCAGCCATCATCATTGCCGCAGTTTCAGTCGGCATGGTGTTTCAAGCCGCGATGTTTGGTCCGCAAGGTGCTTTCGTCACTGAGCAGTTTCCAACACGTGTGCGATACACGGGGTCCTCGCTCGCCTACACCTTCGCAGGTGTCCTCGGTGGCGGTTTTGCCCCGCTGATCTTCGCCACCTTGTTGAGAGAGTATCCCGACACGTATGCGATTCCAGCCTACGTGACCGGAGCCCTCGTCATCACGCTCATTGCTTTGTTGGCAGCAACGGAAAAAGCCGGCCGCGAGATCGATTAGCCACCTTGTGCGATTTGGCGCCGCACATTTGCGATGCGGCGCCAGATCGCCGGATTGACCGGATGTGAACCATGAACGTCAAAACCGCGCTTGCCAGCGTGCCAAAGCCGCCTTCCGCTCTCATTGAAGCCTTCAAAGATGCCCCCACTTCGGTCATCTCGGACAATCTCGACCGATTGGCGGGTGCTGTTGGCTTGAGGCCATTCCATCGTTCCGGACGGTTGGTCGGAACGGCTTTCACCGTGCGGACGCGTCCTGGAGACAACCTCGCAATTCACAAGGCGCTTGAACTGGTCGGCCCCGGGGATGTCATCGTCGTGGACGGAGGCGGCGACGAGACGCGGGCACTGGTGGGTGAGATCATGAAGAATATCGCAGAAGAGAGGGGAGCTGCCGGCTATGTAATCGACGGCGCCATCCGAGACGTCGCGGCCTTCAGCGGTTCGGATTTCCCCTGCTTTGCCCGCGCAGTGACCCACCGCGGCCCCTATAAAAGTGGCCCAGGCTGCATCAACGTGCCAGTGTCGATCGGTGGGTCACCGATCGCCCCTGGCGACATCGTCGTTGGCGATGAGGATGGCGTTGTATCCTTTCCGGCCGCGATGGCAGATTCCCTGATTGAGGCTGTTCGTGCCCAGATCGCGCGCGAAGAGGAGACCATGAAGGCTATTCGCGAGGGGCGTTACGAGGGCTCTTACGGACGGTAGTAACCAGAACCAGAGGACGACATGACTGACCAGAAAAAGGAATTTCACAATCTTGATACACCGGATGACGGCTTGCTTCGCGAGCTGGCGCCCGGACTCACCACGCGCATCTTTTCGGGCGAACACGCGATGCTCTCGGTGGTGAGCTTCGCACCGCACGCCGAAGGCGTGCTCCATCATCATCCTGAGGAACAATGGGGCGTGCTGCTGGACGGCACTGCCATTAGGATTCAGGGAGGGGAGGAGATCCCTGTGCGCAAGGGCGACTTCTGGCGTACGCCCGGCAACGTCCCTCACACCATGCGAGCTGGTCCCGAGGGCGCCCGTGTGCTCGACATCTTCAGCCCACCCCGGCCCGAATATAAGAAGCCGGGATCCGGGTTCGGACAGACTTAGCCAGTGGCCTGGCTCTTGCTGCAAAGCGAGAGCCAGCTTTGCCCGTTAACGCTTCAAAGGGAAAGCCGTGCCGGAAAACCGTGAACTGGCCTTGGTTCGGTTGCCGTCACAAGTTGATGGCGTCGAATTGAACCTGTCAGCGATTCATCGCGCCGGAAAAGCGGCGCCAATCGTCTTCCTGCACGGCTTCGGATCTACCAAAGAAGACTACGCTGACATCGTGCGCCACGAAGCTCTCGCGGCGCATCCGTTTCTCGCCTATGACGCACCGGGTTGCGGAGAGACGTATTGCGCGGATCTATCAGACATTTCAATTCCGTTCTTGTTAAAGACTGCGCAGCGCGTAATCGAGCATTTTAAGCTCGACCGATTTCATCTCGTTGGCCACTCCATGGGTGGTCTGACGGCACTTCTGCTCGCGCACAAGTATCCCCAACACGTACTCAGCTTCGTCAATATCGAGGGAAACATTGCGCCCGAGGACTGCTTCCTCAGCAGGCAGATCTTGCAATTTCCGGAGCAGAACGTGGAGCGGTTCTTCGCCGATTTTATCGACCGAACCCGGCATATGCCAGCCTATGCCAGCGCGCTCTACGCTTCCAGTCTTCATCACAAAGTGAGGGCGGCTGCGGTACCTGGAATATTCCGCTCGATGGTCGATCTGTCGGACAGTGGAAAGTTGATGCAAAAGTTTATCGGCCTTCGCTGCCCGAAGATGTTCATGTACGGCGAACAGAATGCGACGTTATCCTATCTCGGCCTGCTTCGCACAAATGGCGTACGCCTTACCGAGATTCCGGCGTGCGGCCATTTCCCGATGTATTCCAATCCGATCGCCATGTGGACGCAAATTGCAGCGTTCCTGGCTGACGTTTAGAGGTCCCGGCGATCGCTAAAGCGCTCACCGAGGCTGTGCGCAATGAGGCCTTCGGCGGCTGAACGCGGGGTTGCTATTCGAGTGGATTCATCAGCAAGATCGTAATGAGCAAAGGAAGCGTCACTGCCGACAAAAGCGTGCCTAAAGCAACCGCAGCAGACGTTGAGTTCGCCAGCAATTTGTACTGCGTGGCGAACAGGTACGCATTGGCCCCTGCCGGCATGGCCGCAAATAGAACGATGACGTCGCCAACCAAGGGCGGCAGATGTAGAACGGGAAAGGCCAGCGTCCAGGCAACAAGGGGCATGATGATGAGCTTCAGAAAGCACATGACCGCGAGGCTCAGTGCTTCTCCGCGGAGTTCGAATCGCATAAGGCCGACCCCCAGCGCGATCAGAGCTGCCGGAGACCCGGCTTGAGCGAGTTGCTCGCAAGTCCGATCTACCAGCGAATTCAGTCCTGCCCCGGTCATTCGCCAAAAGAAGCCAGCTGCAATCGCGATTATGATCGGATTGCGCAAAAGATCTAACAGGAGGCGAAGCACAAGTGCCCAAATCGAGGCGCCATCTTTCCGCTCGATCCAGGCGATCTGAAGTGTTCCGCTGAGCCATAACAACGGTGTGTTAATGGCAAGGATCAGCGCCATTGGCCCCGCCGCCTTCGGACCGAACGCCGTGAGCGCGAGCGGAATACCGAGCATCGCTATGTTGCCGTACACAGCGCTCGTGGCTGCGACAACGCCGGCCGCGGGCGTCACGCGAAGCAGGCGTGCCGACAGAGCTAGAGCGGCGATCCAGGTGAGGGCGACAGCGCCATAGTAGGCGCCCCATGCCAGCAAAGGATTCATAGCAGGAAATTGCGAGATGACGATGGTCCGGAAGAGAAGCGCTGGTATTGCAATCGAGAATGCGAACTCGGAAATGCCCTTCTGCGCACCTTCTGAAACCAGTCCGCTAACAGCTGCGGCGTAGCCCACAGCAATGAGCCCAAAGGTCGGAGCAACGATCGCAAGTACATTCATATCGGGGTTGACGAGCAGACTGATTGTGATGCCGACGATTAGTCCAGACCGGCGCCGCGGTCCACCCGAAATTCAATAGGCAGTCTGTTTGAATTTCGATGAAGCGCAGCGAGCGAAAAAGCGGTGAGGTGCACCTCGCTCTCGACCGCCTGGCACGCGGCTTCGTTCCAGCAGCAGACTAACTTCGATGTCGAGGCGCATGCGCATCAGCTCGCGCTAAGGCCAGTCGTGGCATCCTGGTGAACTTGGCGCGAGGATGCGCGCGCATCAGCCGCCTGATTGCGAATGGCCAATGTCTTCTCCTTGTAAACGATACGGTCAAGATTTGATTAAGAGTCTAAAAGGGGCAGATCCGATTTAGCAGGCCGATCAAAGTGGATCGCTCCGTTTCATTAAGGGGAGCAAGCATTCGGCGGTTATAGGGCGCCGTGAGCCGGACGGCGTCCCTCATCAATTTCTCGCCTTTCGACGTCAATGTGATCTCAATCGCACGCCGGTCGATTTTGGACCGGCTTCGCTTCACCAGACCCGCGTCCTCGAGCTGGTGCAGAATTTTTGTCAAATTCGGGAGTTGAAGCCGCAACAGTGCTGCGATGCTACTCGGAACGACCCCCGGGTTGTCCCGCACCAGCATGAGGATTGCGTAGGTCGCAGGCGTCAGTCCGAGCTCGGCGAAGGTCTCATAGAAGCCGTCGAAGAACTTCAACTGGATCAATCGGATCACGAAGCCCGGGACGTTGCGAAGTGCGGCCAAATCGAGCTGCTTCTCTGCCGCCGTTGTTGCTATTGTCATTAGCTCCCCTGGGTCATCCACGTTCGCATCTATCATGACGCATGCCGAATTGACATCGCCCAATATACTTATAAAATATAAGTATTATGCGGCTGAGACCGCAACGGTAGCCGGGAGGAGTATCCATGAGGGTGACAAGCCTATTGGCGACGTGCGTCTCCTTGCTTGCGCTGATTTGCGGATCGGCCGATGCGCAGGAAACGGTGAAGCTCGGCGTTCTCAATGACCAGTCCGGAGCATTTGCAAGCTATCAGGGCATTGGGTCCGTCATCGCGGCTCAATTGGCTGTCGAGGATTATGGCGGAAAGGCTGGCGGCAGGCAGGTCGAAGTCGTCAGTGCGGATCACCAGAACAAGTCGGACACCGGCGTCAACATCGCGCGTCGCTGGTATGAGAATGAGGGCGTCGATGCAATCTTCGACGTCCCCAACTCGGCGATTGCGCTGGCAGTCGCGGGGATGAGCGCCGAAAAGAACAAGGTGTTCGTCGGCTCTGGCGCCGGTACGGCATTGTTGACTGGAGAAAAGTGTACGCCGAATACGGTGCACTGGACTTACGACACCTATGCTTATGGCCGCGGGCTCGGCAAGACCATCGTCGAGCAGGGCGGCAAAAAGTGGTTCTTCATCACGGCCGATTATGCCTTCGGCCACGATCTGGAGAAGCAGGCGTCCGAATCGGTCAAGGCATCCGGGGGACAGGTCCTCGGAGCCGTCCGTCATCCCCTCGGGACGGCCGACTTCGCCTCGTTCCTGCTGCAGGCGCAGGCTTCCGGCGCCGACATCATCGGTATCGCCAACGCCGGCGACGATACGATCACTTCGATGAAGCAGGCCGCCGAGTTCGGCCTGACCAAAGATCACAAACTGGTCGGTCTGATTCTGGGCATGAACGGCATTCCGTCTCTCGGGCTGCAATTCGCCCAAGGCGCCCAAATCATGAATCCGTTCTACTGGGACCTCAACGAGGCCACCCGGTCCTTCGCCAAGCGCTTCTCGGAGCGCATCCCATCCAAGGCCTATCCCAACGACATGCAAGCCGGCGTCTACGCTGGCGTCATTCACTACCTGAAGGCCGTCGACAAGGTCGGTGGCGCGAAAGACGGTAGGGCGGTCGTTGCCGCCATGAAGGAGCTTCCGACCGACGATTCCTTGTTCGGCAAAGGTTTCATCCGCAAGGACGGACGTAAGATCCATCCGCTCTATCTCCTCCAGGTCAAATCGCCCGACCAGTCGAAATCCAAGTGGGACCTCCTGAAGGTTGTCGGGATCATCAAGGGCGAAGATGCCTTCAGACCCGAGAACGAGGGCAATTGTCCTCTCAGCAAACAATAAGTCGAGGGGCCGCCATGAGCCAGTTTGCTTCTACTCGGATCGATCCGTTCGCTGATGAGGTGCTGAGGGATCCGTATCCGGCGTACCAGACCTTTCGCGAACTGGGACCGGTGTTCAGGATCGAGCCGTACGACATCTGGGCCATGGCGCGGTATGAGCAGGTTGATTCCACGCTCAAGGATTGGCAGACCTTCATCAGCGGAGAGGGCGTCGGCCTAAAGGGTATGAACCCAGCGCTGCCCCGGCCGATGACGCTACAGATCGACCCGCCCGATCACGAGAAGGGACGCCGAATCCTCGCCCGGACCATGTCACCGGGCGTAGCGAAGAACCTGCGCGACACCTTTCAGAAGGAGGCCGAGAGGAAAATCGGCGAGCTCGTCGAGCGGGGGACCTTCGACGCGATGACAGATCTGGCCATAGCTTATCCCCTAAAGGTGTTCCCCGACGCCATTGGCGTCTCAGAGGAGGGACGCGAGAACCTGCTTGCCTGGAGCACGTTCGTCTTCAACAGCTTCGGACCGGATAATCACATTCTCGCCAGATCTCGTGATCCAGGGCTGACCGCGCAGAAATGGATCATGGACCGTTGCGCACGCAGCGCGCTCAGACCCGATGGCATTGGAACGATGATCTACGAAGCTGCTGATGCAGGTGAGATTACTGAACACGAGGCCACGCATTTGGTCCGGCCATTCCTAACTGCGGGTGTCGACACGACGATCAATGGACTGGGGAATACCTTGCTTGCACTCGCAAGCCATCCAATGCAATTCGCCAAACTACACGAGCGCCCGGCACTCGCCCGCAATGCGTTTGAGGAAGGGCTACGCTATGATTCACCTGTGCAGACCTTCTTCCGCACCACCTCGCGTGAAGTGGAAATGGCGGGCGATATCATACCAGCGAGGACCAAAGTGCTGGTCTTCATGGCATCCGCCAACCGTGATCCGGCTCGTTGGCAAGAGCCCGAGCGCTTCGATGTGGAGCGACCTGTAACAGGACATGTGGGCTTCGGCTCCGGCATTCATGCTTGTGTGGGCCAGATGATCGCACGCTTGGAGGGTGAGTTGGTTCTAACGGAACTTGCGAAGCGGGTAAAATCAATTGAACTCATTGCCGAACCCGAGCGCATGCTAAATAACACCCTTCGGGGGCTCAAAAGTATGCCAGTCCGCGTGACTGCTGCCTGAGCGACCAATGGTGGCACTGTCCGATCTTGAGACCACCATCATCGACAGAGCAATTCCCATGCTACCAACTAGGGTCGGCCGCGAGGCGGGCAAGCCGCAGTTGGTTTGCTGCCCTGTTCAACAGCGTAGCCTCTCAGGCCTTGAAACGTCGCAAGACTACCGTTTTCAGGAGGCGCCAAGTCAAGGACAGACAATCGGCAGAATTTCAGCGTTGGTGCCAAACGACAATGAGCGAGACGATCACGCACTTGTCCCGAATTGGGCTCGCGATGCATGCGGCCTGAGCAATACAAAGGCGCAGTGTCAGGTCAAAAAAGACGAGAGGGAGCTCCGCCAAAAGACCGGTTGTCTGCCCCCTCCCTGACTTGGCCGCCACAAGAGTGTAGGGAGGTCCTTTCAGGCATTCGGGCTTTCTAGAATAGCGTGAAAAGCTTCAAAGCCATGATCGGAGTAGGCAAGGCGTTTTGTTGCCTGAGGGCTGTTTTGTTCTCCTGATCTCCTCGTTGAGTCTCTCCTGCCAGCATGTAGACTAGCTTTGCCCCCAATGGCTACATCAGTAGCGGCCCGCCGCGGTGTTGGCGCGAACGGCTCGAAGTGTTAAGGTGCATCAAGACCTCAGCGGGTGGCTTCCGCTTTAAAATAGCCGAGGGGTTCTCGAACCTTGGGCAGCTCCAGATTAGGCAACAGCTTTCAGCTCCTCAATGACGCGGATCAGCTGCGCCGCAGGCTGGGGGTAAGCGATGAAGTAGCCTTGGGCTTGCGTGCAGCGTTGGTCACCAAGAATCCTAAGCTGCTCAGCTGTCTCAACCCCCTCAGCGACAATGGTCATGTCCAAGGCTTGCCCCAACTCGGAAATTGCCCTGACAATCGCCGCCGCGCTCGTCTCGCGGCTGAGATCCTGCACAAAGGATCGGTCGATCTTGATCTTGTCCAATGGGAAGCTCCGCAGATAGCTCAATGCGGAGTAGCCTGTGCCGAAGTCATCTATGGCGATGTGAACTCCTAGCACCCGCAACCTATTGAGAATGTCGCGCGTGATCTCTTCGTCGTGCAGCAGAATGCTCTCGGTAATCTCCAGTTCGAGACGAGACCCATGCAAGCCCGCAGCAGCCAGGGCGCGGGTCACGGACAGTTCCAAGGCTCCGCGCCTGAATTGAACAGACGACAGATTGACCGCAACTCTTACGTCTTGCGGCCATGATGCGGCATCGCGGCAGGCCTGCTGAAGCACCCAATCACCAATCGGAACGATGAGCCCTGTCTCTTCGGCGAGGGGAATAAAGGTCGTAGGGGGTATCGTCCCTTTTTGCGGATGATGCCAGCGTAAGAGCGCTTCGAACGTGACAATCTGCTTGGATTCGATATTCACGATGGGCTGATAAAACAGTTCGAACTCAGATCGTTGCAAAGCCTGGCGAAGGTCTACCTCGAGCTGCAGGCGCTCTTGCAAACGGACGTTCATTTCGTTCTGGAATATTCGATAGGTGCCGCGTCCATCGGACTTTGCCTGATAGAGCGCCACATCGGCATTCTTAATCACTTCGTCTGTTCCGTTTTCGGAGCATGCCGTGATATTTATGCCAATGCTCGTGCCAATCATCACCCGGTGTTCATCGAGGAAGTAGGGTTCGCCAATGGATGCGAGGATTCTCTCAGCGAGGCTGCTGGCGTCCTCAGGATCGGCGGCATCAACCCGCAGAATCGCGAACTCGTCCCCGCCAAGCCGAGCGACGAGGTCTGTCGTCTTGGCGCAAGATTTCAATCGCTGCGCCACCTCAAGCAGCAGGGCATCGCCAACGCCATGTCCAAGCGTATCATTGACGCTTTTGAAGCCATCAAGGTCCAGACACAAAATCGCAATGCGCTTGTGCCGCCCTCGTGTTCCAACCGCGCGCTCCACAAGCTCGTGAAAGCTGCGCCGGTTGGCCAGTCTTGTGAGGGGATCGTGGGCCGCCAGAAATGCAATTTGCGCCTCGTGCAGCTTGCGCTCGGTCACATTCCGGCAGGTGCCTCGATAACCCTGGAATTTACCCCTCGCAAATGTCGGATTGCCGTTGATCTCCAGCCAAAGCTCGTCCCCCGCACGTCCGTCCAAGCAGATTTCGAACCCCCGAAATGGCTTTCGATTGGAAAGAGCCTGCAGATATTCGATCCAGGATTTGCTCGCGAGCGGATTGATCCCCAAGGCCTCCGCCAACTTGATTCCAATTTGGCCGGCCGGCAGCCCGAGGTCTTCCTTGCCGCTTGTAATCGTCAGCTGGTCATCGGTTTCCCAGACGACCTCCGAAGAGGTATCAAGGAAATCGCTCAGGCGTTTGAGCTCGCGCCTCAAACGGTCATTGTCCAATCTAAGCTGCTCGAGCGGGCCGGCTTCGCCAGAGCGACATGATTCTAGCGGGCTAGGCTTTGCTGCAGTCAACCAACAGCGGACATCGTTCATGCAGCTTGCAAGCGCCGCCGCGATAAAGTTGACCGGAAATGCCATTTGCACTGCCCCCAAACAGCGAGGCCGCGATAGTAAGTGGGGGAAGCTGCGAAAAGGTTGCCGGCCTTTGGGGAATTGCGGCGGGGTTAATTGCGGGTTCACGGACCTGCCGAACCACTATGGACAGCGCAAGCCTCGCGAAGTTGATTTATCTTGCAGATATTGCTAACCTGCTTTGCATTTTGGAAAGAATGTTGCATGCGCGACCTGCAAACAGTGCTGATCATCGCGCGGAGCGGCCCTGAATGGGCTGCCATCGCAGACACCTTGTCAGACCAATACGACTACCGCGTTCTTTCCGCCGATTCGGTCGAAAATGCGAGGGCATCCCTGGCCGACGCCCAAGTAGACATTGCTCTCGTCGAGTATGGCGAAGGCAAAGGTCTGAAGTTCCTCGTTGATCTACGAGTATCTCATCCTGACGTGATCCGCATCCTGGCGCTCGAGGCCAAGACCGAGATCGGCCAACGGGAAATGGCGCCCGCCGGCATCTATCAGCTCATCCGTAAGCCGCTGGACGCCAACCAGATTGGACTTATGGTGGAGCGTGGCCTTGAGGCCCGTGAACTTGCCCGTCGACATCGCCTTCTTACACGAGAGTTCAAATTTCCAGCGAATGCCACAGGCATTCACGCAAGGCCCATTCTGCCGATGCAGCCGGAGAGCCGCCGTTTCGAAAAGCTCGTCTACGTCAGTGAAAAACTACACAACCTCAGCGAGCTCGCGCGAAAAGCAGCCAAAACGGAGCTGCCTATCTTGATTCAGGGGGCAACGGGGACGGGCAAAGAGCTTCTCGCTCGCGCCATTCATTACAACTCTGGCCGCCGCGACAGCCCGTTGCTGGTCCAAAACTGCGGGGGGATGTCCGATGAGCTCTTACAATCCGAGCTCTTTGGGCACAAGCGCGGCGCTTTTACGGGCGCTGTCTCAGACCGGCTGGGCCTTTTTCGCGCCGCGGACCGGGGAACGGTATTCCTCGATGAAATATCCGAGGTGTCTTCATCTTTTCAGGTGAGCCTGCTTCGTTTCCTGCAGGAGGGAGAGGTCAAGCCGCTCGGCTCCGACAAGATCGTCACCAGCAATGTCCGCATTATCGCTGCCTCCAACCGTCCTCTCCGCGCGTTGGTCGCCGCGGGCAAATTCCGACAGGATCTCTATTTCCGCCTGCGGGGATTCGAGCTGGAAGTTCCCTCGCTGAGTGATCGCCGAGAGGATATCCCGGTGCTAGCGGAGTTCTTTGCCGCCAAGCACAGCGAGGCGATGGGGCGCAAGATCCTTGGAATTTCTGCAGCCGTTCTCGAAAAGCTCTCCGCTTACGACTTTCCGGGAAACGTTCGAGAACTTGAGAACGAAATCCGCCGCATGGTGTCACTGACGGAGGAGGGGGAGTACGTCACCACCACGCACATGTCGCCCGCTATATTGGCGGCCCCGCCGCGCTCCCGCTTCAAGTCAGCCGGCGGGTACGAGCTGCGGGGCACCACCTTGAAAGAAAAGGTCGAATGCCTCGAAAAGCAAGTTGTCGCCGAAGTGCTGTCGCGGCATCGGTGGAATCAAA
The DNA here is from genome assembly GCF_032144035.1 of Bradyrhizobium sp. WYCCWR 12699. NCBI lineage: Bacteria > Pseudomonadati > Pseudomonadota > Alphaproteobacteria > Hyphomicrobiales > Nitrobacteraceae > Bradyrhizobium > Bradyrhizobium sp. WYCCWR 12699. Next base: position 113,553 of record NZ_JAVTJN010000003.1, on the reverse strand, counting down.
GCAAGGCTGCGAACGAACTTGGACTCTCGCGCGTTGGACTTTCCAACAAGATCAAGCGCTATAGCCTCGATGAGGCAGAGTGAGACAGCCGATGGTACGCAACGAAGATCAGTTTAAGAGGGATCCCTCACCCAACCTGGTGCGCTTCCCCCAGTCGCGAGTTTCGCCTGCTCGCAGGACGCCAGCAAAGGATCTCGGGCTGAGCCTGCTTTCCAGAAGGCTCGGTCTGCCGGAGCGCCAATTGACTGGACATTGGTGCAGCCGCTGCGAGGGCATCTGGTACGGTTATCTGCTCGAGGTCGATTGTCCTGCATGTGGCAATCGTCACGGCTGAGTACCGCTGCTCGTCTTCAAAAAATCAGCACCGAACGAGCGATACTTCAGCCTGCCTCAGGGAAGGAGCTTTGGGCACCGTCACCCCGTAACAAGGACTAATGCCAACCCTTGCAATATTTGATGCGCTGCAACGATCATTGCTTACATTGACAAGCTGGTATGCATAGCAAACTTAGTATGCGCGGCGTCACACACCGTAGATCGCCCTGCGAAGTCAGCTGACGCTTAGAATCCTTGAGCTTTTTGAAAATTGCAAGGTACGAGCCGCTCGGCATGGTCCTTGCTACCTCCTTCCGACAAAGATGCCATGCCAGCGCGTCTGATTTGGTGGAGGAAATAGATGACTAATCTTCTTTGGCTCCAGGGGGGAGCGTGCTCCGGCAACACGATGTCGTTTCTCAATGCCGAGGAGCCAAGCGCCTGTGATCTCGTCACAGATTTCGGCATCAACGTCCTATGGCACCCATCGCTCGGCCTTGAGCTCGGCGAGAATCTGAAGAAGCTTCTCAACGCGCTGACATCAGGACAGATGCCGCTCGATATTTTCGTGTTCGAGGGCACGGTGGTCAACGCGCCGAATGGCACTGGCGAATGGAATCGCTTTGCGGGCCGCCCGATGAAAGATTGGGTCACCGATCTTGCCAAGGTCGCCGGCTATACTGTCGCGATTGGCGACTGTGCAACATATGGCGGTATTCCCGCGACTGCTCCCAATCCGTCAGAAAGCCAAGGACTACAATTTCTCAAACGTCAGCAAGGTGGCTATCTCGGCACAAGCTACCGATCAAAGGCAGGCTTGCCCGTCATCAACATACCGGGATGCCCAGCCCATCCGGATTGGATCACGCAAATTGTCGTCGCGGTGGCGACCGGCAGAGGTGCTGAACTCTCGCTCGACGAGTTTCAACGCCCAAAGACGTTTTTCACGAGCTTCACCCAGACCGGCTGTACGCGGAACATGCATTTTGCCTATAAGGTCTCAGCCACGGAATATGGCCAGCGAAAGGGGTGCCTGTTCTACGATCTCGGCTGCCGTGGACCGATGACGCATTCACCCTGCAACCGCATTCTCTGGAATCGGCAATCGTCGAAGACCCGAGCAGGCATGCCGTGCATGGGCTGTACCGAGCCGGAATTTCCGTTCTTTGAGCTGGCCCCCGGGACGGTATTCAAGACCCAGACTCTGATGGGCGTGCCCAAGGATCTGCCGTCCGGCGTTGACAAAGCCGGTTACGTCAAGCTGACCGCGGCCGCGAAAGCCGCCTCACCAGCATGGGCCGAGGAAGACATCTTCGTCGTCTGACGAGTGTCCTGCTCACAGACCTGTCGCTCAACCATCAGTCATCAGGAACCGATTCACATGCCAAGCGCAGTGCAAACTCTGGACATTTCGCCGGTCGGCCGGGTCGAAGGCGATCTCGACGTGCGTGTCAACATCCAGGATGGGGTCGTGGTCGACGCCTGGACCCAAGCGGAGCTGTTTCGCGGTTTCGAAATCATTCTGCGTGACAAGGATCCCCAAGCCGGCCTCGTTGTCACACCGCGCGCCTGCGGCATTTGCGGCGCCTCGCATCTGACCTGCGCCGCATGGGCGCTCGATACGGCCTGGCAGACCGAGGTGCCACGCAACGCCATCCTGGCCCGAAATCTCGGCCAGCTCGTCGAGAGTCTGCAGAGCCTTCCGCGCCATCACTACGGGCTCTTCATGATCGACTACACTCACAAGAATTATTCGAGCTCGAAATATTATAAAGAGGCGGTGAGGCGCTACGCTCCCTTCACCGGCGCAAATTACGAAATCGGCGTGACGATTTCTGGCAAGCCCGTCGAAATCTATGCTCTGCTGGGCGGGCAATGGCCCCACTCGAGCTACATGGTACCGGGCGGGGTGATGTGTGCCCCGACGCTCACCGACGTGACGCGCGCCTGGTCGATCCTCGAGTATTTCCGCCGCGAATGGATGGAAAAGATATGGCTAGGCTGCTCGCTCGAGCGGTACGAACAAATCAAAAGCTATGACGATTTCATGGCCTGGCTTGATGAAACGCCGCACCACGCCAATTCTGATCTGGGCATGTTCTGGCGGATGAGCATCGATTGCGGCATGGACAAGTATGGTCAAGGTCACGGCCGCTTCGTGTCCTGGGGATACCTTCCCCACGAGGACAAGTATCAGAAACCGACGATCGAAGGCCGCAACGCCGCGGTCATCATGAAGAGCGGCGTCTACGATGGCCGTAGCGATACGTTCAAGCTCATGGACCAGAACTTTACGCGCGAAGACACAGCCCATGCTTGGTACGATGAGCCGGGTGGGCTGCATCCGTTTGACCGCAAGACTGTACCGACCCAGAAGAACGCCGTCGACATGGGTGGAAAGTATTCCTGGGCCACCGCCGTGTGTCACGATGAAAGCGGCCGGCTCGAAGCTGGGCCGCTATCGCGGCAGCTGATCGCAGGCGGCAAGCACGGCGAGAGCTGGCAACATTACGATCCGCTGGTCCTTGATATGTACAAGAAGCTGGGGGGCGCCAGCGTCATGCTCAGGCACTTCGCCCGCATGCACGAAGGTGTCAAGTTATACCGGCAAGCTGAACACGCGCTTCGTGAGTTTCGGCTGAACGACCCGTGGTATATCAAGCCCAACGAGCGCGACGGGCGCGGCTGGGGCGCCACAGAGGCAATCCGAGGAGCGCTGTGCCATTGGATCGACGTCAAGGACGGCAAGATCAAGAACTACCAGATCATTGCGCCGACTACCTGGAATGTTGGACCGCGGGCGGCGGACGGCACCCGAGGACCGATGGAGCAGGCCTTGATCGGCTCGCCTATCAAGGATCCGAGCGATCCCGTTGAAGTCGGCCATGTCTGCCGCTCCTATGATTCGTGCTTGGTTTGCACGGTCCACGCGCACGACGCAAAGACAGGAGAGGAACTGGCGCGCTTTAGAACAGCCTGACCGCAAACTCGCTCGAGTCACTGGATTGCATCAACAGGCTTCGTTTGGTCATTCTCGCAGGCCGAGCGAACCACGGTGGATCACTACGTCAAAAGGCGCGTCGCACAATGGCGTCCGAAAACGGGGCTACCCTGAAAGCCATCGCCGATATGCTTGCGGATGGGCTCGAAACGCAAGTCGAGCCCTTTCCCGAGACGGACAAGGAATTTGCGGAAATTTTGCTGCAGCTGCGTCAGCTCGATACGAAGGACCTCAAGGCCAAACTCGTGATCTCGGGGTTCCTCGACCATCCTTACGGACCTGACAGGCAACGCTGCCTGGAATGCATGTACTATCTCGTGCACCGCAAATGGTGCGATCTGCCAGAGCTGTCTGTGCCTGTCGAGCCGGACTGGTGGTGCCGGCTATGGCGCATCTAGCTTCTCACCCGAGGCGCTCGTCATGGCCTCCGCCAGCGATGAAAGCTTACGTTCCCGCATCATCGGTCTCCTGACCTCTGGTCTTGCCACGGACGTGTATCCGCGCGCAGACAGCCATGAGCAAGTTCAGCGGCTTGTCTGCGACCTTCGCCTTGCAGGCGATGATCTGGAGGCTAAGCTCAAGCTCGCGGGGTTTACCTCATATCCGATTGAGCACGCCGGCATTACGCAGCTTTGCGAAACTTGCATGTACTACAAGGTGCACCAGCGCTTCTGCGAGCTGCCGGAACTGAATGTGCCGGTCGAACCCGATTGGTCCTGTAAGCTCTGGCGCATCTGATGCGCCTCATGGAAAGGGCACGCCGTGATTGCCGTGGTTGCTTGTGGAAATCCAAATCGTTCCGACGACGGCGCCGGTCTTGCTGTTCTCGGGCAGCTCAAAGATCGGGGGTTCGGACAGAATGCTGACATTCGTCTGCTCGACGCTGGCACCGACGGGATGGCGGCGATGTTCGCTGCGCGGGGCTGCCGAACGCTGATTATCGTCGATGCCTGCAGATCCGGCTCCGAGCCGGGCGCAATCTTCGAGGTCCCAGGACACGAATTGACCAAACCTTATGGAGGTGGACTTAATCTGCACGACTTTCGCTGGGAGCACGCACTTTTCGCCGGAAAGGCGATATTTCGCGATGCGTTTCCCGACGATGTCATCGTATTTCTGATCGAGGCAGAGCAACTCGATCTTGGTCTGTCGCTATCTTGTCGTGTATCGCAGGCGGTCATGAAGGTCGCCGCTAGGATCGAAGAGTTGCTGCGAACGCCCCAGGAGGCCGTGCCGGTGGGCTGATGCCAAATCTTGCGGTCACCATCAAAGACGGCTCGCTCTACTTTTCTGCCGCGCTCTGCAGACGCTTCTTCGATGGCCTTCAATGCGTCATCCTGCTCCGACGAGACAACGATCTTTGCATCCTGCCAGTCCGTCACCAGGCGGGCGGTGGATATCTGTTGAAGATGCGCAACATCGCTGGTGATCGCGTGGTGCATGCACCCGACTTCTTCAGCGAGCACAATGTCCCGATAGACGTCCGCGAGTTCGCAGCCGAATGGTCCTCCGCTGACCAAGCTCTCATCATCGCGCATGCGTTCGATTTGTAAACTTTCTTTACATTTCGCTTATTGAGTAGACAGACTGAAAATTTGGCTGCAAGATTGATCCGCATCAATGACGCGCGGCAAATCAAGCGCTCGGTCCGGGAGGACACCTTGGCGGCAGGCCTTCTGAGCGAACAGGTACGCGCAGCCTTGCAAGCAGCGGAGGCCGAGACGGCTACGCCGGCCGAGCGAGCCGAGATGCTCATGGAGATCGGAATAGGGCTGCAAACGAGGCCCAAGTCGCCGGATGAGATCAACTCCGCAATAGAACTCTACGACAAAGCCCTGACCGTCTGTCCCGGTGAGCTGGCTTTGCTGCGATCTCGTATTCTGGCGCGCAAAGCAACGGCGCTGCAGGCGATGCCCGAGCAGGGCACAAAGTCAATCGAGCTCGCTCGGTCCATCTTCGAAGCCATCATGCCAGAGCTCACTCAACTCGCAACGCTTGAAGAAACCGCGGAAGCCGAGATGAATCTCGGGCTGTGCATCCAAAGCCTCGCTGCCGTTGGCCGCGCAAAGATCTCTGAGGCGATAGCAGCCTATCAACGCGCCCTTCGTACCTTCACTCGAACGAGCCACCCCAAAGAGTACGCCATTCTTCAGAACAATTTGGCGACGGCCTTTCTCTCCATGCCGATGACCGATCAGCGCGGCAAAATGCGAGAGGCTCTTGCTGTTCAAGCCTTCGAGGAAGCGCTCAAAGTCGTGACTCTCGTCGATGATCCTGTCGAATACGCGATGTTGCAGAACAACCTCGGCAATGCCCTCCAATATGTCGCCTCGAGCCACGTGCTCGAGAATAATCTTCGCGCGCTTGAGGCCTATGACGAGGCACTTAAGGTCCGCACCCGCGAGACGATGCCGATCGAGTACGCGAACACCATCTCGAACAAGGCAAACTGCCTGTGGAATCTGCCCGGTCATGCCTCGAACTCGGAAACCGGCAGGGGCATCAATCTCTCAATGGCCCTCGTCTATTACAGAGAGGCGCGCGAAATATTCCTGGCCCATGGAGATCCCGGTCGCGCTCAGATCGTCAGCGAGGCCTCCATGCAGATCGAGCGCGAGCTGATGGAGCTGTCGGCGCTTCTCGATCGACCTACCACCCTGCATTCCTAGCAAATCTGGATCGAAGGAGTTCTTGCAAATGAGCGTGTCACTTACTCCGGCAATATTCGCCTTAAGTCTCGGTCTGGCGATGATTGCATCAATCGCAGGAGGAATGGTCGGCGGCCTCATCGTCGGCGGAAAAGTGCTCGGAAATGAGCTCGCAGCGCTGCTCGGTGGTTTCTACGGCCCGTTGGCTGGAATTGCCGGCGTTTTCGTCGGCCTTATCGCTCTTTCGATCATCGCTTGAGGAAGATGACATGTGGGCAATGACACAGAACTCCATCTTGTTGTTCTTCCGCGGAAAGCTTTTCGCAGACCCAGCCAAGGCTTACCGGCAAATTGCGATCGGGGTGGCGGTCACAGCCATGCTGCTCATCATTCTTACGCTGGTCGGGGCGCCGATATGGGCGGCTTCAGCCCTGGCAGCAGCAATTGGTGGGGGCTTGCAGCCTTATCTCTTCCGAAACCTCCGCTATAGGTGAGGAGCGCGGCCGGCGCGAGATCGCATGAACGCTCACGAATCGACACCAACACTTCGGGAGGATCTCGCCGGCTTTGTCGGCGATATCGAGCGGTTGGAAACGGTCGTGGCGACCTGGGATGAAACGCAGCGGGGCGTCGTTTCCGCCTACAAGATCGCGATCGAAGCGCTCAATGCGGAAGCGTTCCGGCGCCTGATACGTGCCTTGAAGGCCGATCCCGCCGCGCTGGCCGCCATGAAGAGCGCAGCTTCGGACGAGCTCGTCTACGCGGTGCTGCGGCGCTACAACCTCTTGAGGGCGGCCCTCAACGAGCGGGTCGAGCAGGCACTCGAAAGCGTCCGGCCGATGCTGAAATCGCATGGTGGGGATGTCGAACTCGTCTCGGTTCGCCCGCCGGCAGTGGAGGTTCGGTTCAAGGGAGCCTGCGACGGCTGTCCCGCCTCGGCGCTGACATTCCATGCCGGCGTGAAGAAGGCGCTTCAGGATGTCTGCCCCGAGATCACCGACGTTATTCAGGTCAAGGGGCTGGCCGCGGCGAGCGAAGGCGGCGTTCGGTTCATCAGCCCCTTCGCGCTGAATGCGGAAGGACAGTGGATACCGGCGGGAGCTTGGGCGGATTTTCCGGAGGGCTTGGTCCGCGCGATGGAATTGGGCGGACGCAAGATCATCCTGTCACGTAGTGGGGAATCGATCTCCTGTTTCGAGAATGCCTGCGCGCATCTCGGCCTTCCGATCCATGATGGCGAGGTGCAGGGCGGCATCATCACCTGTCCCTATCATGGGTTCAGATACGACCTCGCCAGTGGCGAATGCCTGACCGCGCCTGAGGTGCAACTGCAGCCGCACGCGGTCAGGATCATCGGAACCAGGGTTGAAGTGAGGATAACGGCATAGCCATGATCACTTCAGCCGCAACCATTCGCTTGGACCGACCGCGCGCTAGGATGCGCGACAACCACGTGCCACGCCGGTTTCTCTCGCCGGCCGGCGCCCGCGTGATTCTGGGTGGAGAGGTCACGCCGGACGGACTTGTGCAATCGATCGTTCCGTCGGCCCAGACGTTGTTCGGCCCGCGTGGGGTGTGTCTCGACAAGAACGGGCCCATGTTCGTCTGCGACAGTGGCCATCATCGGCTGCTGATCTGGAGCCGCTGTCCGTCCTCCGATCAAGCGCCCGCCGATATTCTGATCGGTCAATCCGACTTCTCGCGCGAGGGCCGCAACGCCAAGCGCGACATCGGCCCCGACACGCTCAACTTCCCGACCGGCGTCGCTGCCGCAGACGGCATCCTGGCCGTGGCGGATGCATGGAATCACCGGATCCTGATCTGGAATCGCTATCCATCCGCCTCGAACCAGCCCGCCGATGTGGTTCTAGGTCAGGCGGACTTCGTCTCAGGCCTAGCCAATCGCGGAAGAGCGGTGTCTCGCTCCGACACACTGAATTGGTGCTACGGGGTCGCGATCTTCCAGGGCAGGCTGATCGTCTGCGACACCGGAAATCGCCGCGTTCTGATCTGGAACGGCATTCCGACCGCCAACGGCACGCCGGCCGATCTGGTCCTCGGCCAAAGAGACTTCGTCACCCGTGATGACAATGCCGGCGGCGACGTCTGTGCCACCAGCATGCGGTGGCCGCACGGCATCGCCTGCCATGACGGCGCACTCGCGATCTCGGACGCGGGCAACAATCGCGTCATGGTATGGCGCCATTTCCCCACCGTCAGCGGGACGCCGTGCGATTTCGTGCTGGGCCAGGACGATTTCGCGGGCGTCGATCACAATCGCAGCTCGTACGATCCATCCTCGAGCGCGATGAGCATGCCCTATGGTCTCGTCATCTGGGATGGCCAGCTCGTGGTCTGCGATACCGCAAATTCGCGGCTGCTTGGCTTCCATCTCCAGGACCTCGCCATGGATGCGCCGGCCACAGGGCTGGCGGCCCAGAACGGCTTTGCCGACAAAGGTGACAATCGCTGGCGCGCGGCAAGTCGCGACAGCCTGTGCTGGCCTTATGCTGCTTCGGCAGTCGGTCGGACTCTGGCGATCGCCGACACCGGCAACAACCGGATCCTGATCTGGGACAAAACACCATGAGCAGGCTCAACCTCGCCGCGCCGCAGAACCCTGTCGAGGTCGTTGAAATCCGGTTTCGCGGACGTGTGCAGGGCGTCGGCTTCCGGCCGGCGGTCTGGCGCCACGCGCGGGAACTGCGGCTTGGCGGCGAGGTGCTGAATGACGGAGAAGGCGTTCTGGTTCGCGTGCAGGGAGAACGGGCGATCATTGACATGCTCGTCGACCGCATCGCTGGCGATCCGCCGCCGCTGAGCCAGATCGAGGCAATCGAGATCACCGCCTATGCGGGCGTGCTGCGCGACGATTTTGCGATAGTCGAGAGCGCACATGGCGGGGCTCATACCGAGATTTCACCTGACGCGGCGCTCTGTGCCGATTGCGCGCGCGAAACCACCGATCCCTTTGCGCGCCGCTTCCGCTACCCCTTCACCAATTGCACCAATTGCGGGCCGCGGCTGAGCATCGTCGACGGCATCCCCTACGATCGCGCCAAGACCGCGATGTCGCCGTTTGCAATGTGCGCCGACTGCGCCCGCGAATACCGCGACCCTTCCGACCGGCGGTTTCACGCCGAACCGATCGCCTGCCATGCCTGCGGGCCCAAGGCGAAGCTGGTCAGGCTCGACGGGCGTCACTTTACCTTCGAGCAGTTTTCCATGCTTGACGATGTGGATGCGGCGTGCAGCCTGATCCAGAAGGGCGAAATCGTCGCCGTCAAAGGGCTCGGCGGCTACCAGCTCGCCTGTGACGCCACCCAGGCCGACACGGTCAGGAGGCTGCGCAAACTGAAACAGCGGGACGGCAAGCCGTTTGCCCTGATGGCCAGGGACGTTGACGTTATCCGCCGGTTCTGCGATCTCGCCGAACACGAGTTGGTCGCGTTGACAAGCCCGGCGGCCCCCATCGTGCTCCTGCATGCGAATGGGCCGGAGCACCTGCCTGACGAGATTGCACCGGGATTGCGGACGCTCGGTTTCATGCTGCCGACGACGCCGCTGCATGTCTTGCTGCTGCGGCGGATGGACCGGCCGGTCGTCATGACCAGCGGCAATTTGTCGAGCGAGCCGCAGGTGACGGGCGATACGGAGATGACGGAGCGCCTCGCGGGGATTGCGACGTTCGCGCTCACCCACGATCGGCGCATCGCCAACCGTGTCGACGATTCTGTGGTCCGGGTGGTGGCGGGCGGGCCGCGGCTCCTGCGTCGCGCCAGAGGATACGCACCGGCGCCGATCGCCCTGCCCAGGGGGTTCGCGAAAGCGCCCGATCTGCTCGCCATGGGCGGGGAGCTGAAGGCCACGTTCTGTTTGCTCAAGGACGGCGCTGCGATCCTGTCCCAGCATCAGGGCGACCTGGAGGATGTCGCGACATTCGACGATTACAGGAAGAACCTATCGCTCTATGCCGCGCTCTTCGAGCACGAGCCTACGGCAGTGATCGCCGACATGCACCCCGAATATCTGTCCTCCAAGCTCGCGCGCGAGCACCTGGCGGGCGGGACGCTGCCTTTGATGGAGGTGCAGCATCATCACGCCCATGTGGCGGCCTGTCTTGCCGAGAACGGATATGCGCTCGACGGCCGTCCGGTCCTCGGGATCGTTCTCGATGGTCTCGGATGGGGCGAGGACGCGACGTTCTGGGGCGGCGAGTTCATGCTCGCCGACTATGTCGGCTACACGCGGGCCGGTACGTTCAAGCCGATCCCGATGCTTGGCGGCGTCCAGGCCGTGCGCGAGCCCTGGCGCAATCTCTATGCGCATCTCATGGCGGAGATGAGCTGGGCCGAGCTGACAATGAATTTCGCCGAGCTCGAGCTCCATTCATATTTGGCGGCAAAGCCGCGCGCGCTGCTGGATTCGATGGCGCGCAACCGCATCAACGCTCCGCCAGCATCATCCTGCGGGCGCTTGTTCGACGCCATGGCCGCCGCCCTCGATGTCTGCCGGGACGCGCAGAGCTATGAGGGCGAGGCGGCGGCGCGGCTGGAAGCCATGGTCGACGAGAAAACTCTCGCCGATGAAGACGAGGCGCTGGCCTATCCGCTGACGATCCCCAATCTCGCCGGCACGGGTTTGCCCTATATCGAGCCGCTCGCGATGTGGCATGCGGTGCTGGGTGACCTGATCCTGAAGACACCGGCGCCGGTGATGGCTGCACGGTTCCACAAGGGGCTGGCCAAGTCCATCGCCGCCATGACACGCAAGCTCGCCGGCTCCCCCGAGGACGGCGAGCGACGCTTCTCGACCGTCGCGCTCACCGGCGGCTGCTTCCAGAACCGCATCCTATTCGAGGAGGTGGTGCGCCGGCTGGAGCGCGAGCAGTTCACTGTGCTGTCACATGCGCGCGTTCCGTCCAACGATGGCGGACTTGCTCTCGGCCAAGCCGTCATTGGAGCTGCGCATCTGATGAAATCAAACAAAGACTTCAGGGAAGGAAAGCCGTCATGTGTCTCGGTATTCCCGGGCGGATCGTAAGGATCGACGACGAAGCGAGAAAGCTTGCGACCGTCGACGTCAGCGGCGTCAAGCGGCAGGTCAACATCGCCTGCATCGTCAGCGAGGATCATCCGCCGTCGGCCTGCCTCGGCGACTGGGTGCTCGTCCATGTCGGATTCGCGATGAGCCGGATCGACGAGGAAGAAGCCGCGCAAACGCTCAAGATTCTCACAGAACTGGGTGAAGCACAGGCTGAAATCGAAGCCATGAAGCGTTCGGCAGCTGAGCCGGGAGGGTAGCGCCATGTCAGGCAACAGCGACCTGAAGGAACTTTATCCGTTTCTGCATGGCGGACAGCAGGAGCCGGCGCGGCTGGATGCCGCCCTCCTGCTCTCGGTCGAAGAGAAGGCACGCGATTCGCGCGACACCAATGCGCGCTTCTTTGCCGAGAACGCCGCGGTGCTGATCGCCGCGGCGAAAACGGTCGCGGATGTCTATCGCAACGGCGGACGGCTATTCTCGATGGGCAATGGCGGCTCGAGCTGCGACGCCTCGCATGTCGCCGTGGAGTTCGTCCACCCGATCACGGCGGGCAGGCCCGCACTGGCCGCAACCAACCTCGTCGCCGATCTGGCGATGATCTCGGCGGTCGGAAACGACCTCGGTTTCGATCACGTCTTCGTCCGCCAGATCGTGGCCCAGGGGCGGAAAGGCGATGCGCTCATTGGCATCTCCACCAGCGGCAATTCGTCGAACCTGATGGCCGCCTTTGCCAAGGCGAAGGAGATGGGCCTCGTGACCATTGGGCTTGCGGGCGGCGACGGCGGAAAGATGAAAACCGCGGGTGTCGTCGACCATTGCCTGGTCGTCCCGACGACGTCGATCCATCGCACCCAGGAGTGCCATGTAACCGCCTACCACATCCTCTGGGATCTCGTTCACACGCTCTTGGCTGACGACCGGGGATCGGCGCGAACGAAGGGAGCCGTGGCATGAAATATGTCGACGAATTCCGCGACGGCGAAAAGGCGCGCGTACTCATCGGCGAGATCGAGTCGCTGGTTTCCGGCATGAAACTTCCGGAGGGCCGGCCGCTTTACCTGATGGAGGTCTGCGGCGGGCACACCCATTCGATCTTCCGCTATGGGCTCGAGGGCATGTTGCCCAAGGCTATCGAGCTGGTTCATGGTCCGGGATGTCCGGTCTGCGTCCTGCCGATGGGACGGGTCGATGATTGCGTCGCGATCGCGGAGAACCCGAAGGTCATCTTCACAACCTTCGGAGACGCGATGCGCGTGCCCGGCTCGCGGAAGAGCCTCCTGCAGGCCAAGGCGGATGGTGCCGACGTGCGCATGGTCTATTCGCCGATGGACGCGCTCCAGCTCGCTCGGCGCAATCCCGCTCGCGAGGTCGTTTTCTTCGGCCTCGGCTTCGAGACCACCATGCCGTCGACCGCATTGACGATCCTGCAGGCGGAGAGCGAGGGGATCCGGAACTTCTCCGTGTTCTGCAACCACATCACGATCGTTCCGACCATCAAGGCGATCCTCGACAGTCCCGGCCTGCAGCTCGACGGCTTCCTCGGGCCCGGCCACGTGTCGATGGTGATCGGCACGGCTCCTTACGAGTTCATCGCCAATTTCTATCGCAAGCCGATGGTGGTCGCCGGCTTCGAGCCGCTCGACATCCTCCAGTCTATCTGGATGCTGCTGAAGCAGATCGCGGAGGGGCGGGTCGAGGTCGAGAACCAGTATGCCCGCGTCGTGCCGAGCGAGGGCAACAACGCGGCGCTGCGCGCGGTGGCCCAAGTATACGAATTGCGCGAGTTCTTCGAGTGGCGCGGGCTTGGATCGATCGATCATTCCGGCGTGCGCCTGCGCGATGCTTATGTGCATTTCGACGCGGAGCGCAAATTCGCGATTCCCAACGTCAGGATCGCCGACCCGAAATCGTGCCAGTGCGGCGAGGTGCTGAAGGGCGCACTCAAGCCGTGGCAATGCAAGGTGTTCGGCACCTCATGCACGCCGGAAACGCCTCTCGGAGCACTGATGGTGTCCTCCGAAGGAGCCTGTGCTGCCTACTACCAGTATGGCGGCCAAAAGCGCCAAGCGGAGGTCGTATGAATTTCGTCCCCTTCGTCAAGACGCGCACGCGCGGCAAAGTCAATGTCAGCTCGGTGACGCTGGCTCATGGCGGCGGCGGCAAAGCCATGAAGGACCTGATTGACGACGTGTTTCTGACGGCCTTCGGCGAGCACGCCTGTGAGCCGCTCGAGGATCAGGCGCGGTTCGATCTGGCGGTCTTCGCAGCCCATGGCGACAGGCTCGCCTTTACGACCGACTCCTTCGTGGTCGATCCCCTGTTCTTCCCGGGCGGCGATATCGGAAAGCTCGCGGTTTGCGGCACGGTGAACGATCTCGCCGTCGGCGGGGCGGTGCCCATGTATCTGTCCTGCGCGGTCATCATCGAGGAGGGCGTGCAGATCGATCTCTTGCGACAGGTCGCGCTTTCCATGGCGCGAACGGCTTCGCAAGCGGGGGTGCAGATCGTCACGGGCGACACCAAGGTCGTGCCACGGGGAGCGTGCGACAAGATCTTCATCACGACCACGGGCGTAGGCGCGATCCCTGCCTCGCTCGCGCTCGGCGTGGACAAGGCCCGCGCCGGCGACGCCGTCCTCGTGAACGGACTGCTGGGTGACCACGGTGCCGCCATCCTGTGCGCCCGCGGCGACATGGCGCTCGAGACGCCGATCGCCAGCGATTGCGCCTGTCTGCACGAGCTGATCGGCGCGATCCTCGCCGCCGCACCGGGCACTCGCTTCATTCGGGACGCGACGCGCGGCGGCGTCGCGACGGTGCTGAACGAGATCGCGGACGGCTCGGGGGTCTCCATCGAGATCGAGGAGGGCATGACGCCGATCCGCGAGGAAGTGAAGGCGTTCTGCGAGGTGCTTGGGCTCGATCCGCTCTATCTCGCCAATGAGGGCAAGATCGTCGTGATCGTTCCCCCCGATCAGGCCGAAGCCGCGCTGGCTGCCATGCGGCGAGATCCACTGGGTTTGGATGCCGCCCGTATCGGCCGGATCACCTCGGACCAGGATAGCCGCGTCATGATGCGGACGAGCTTTGGCGGACACCGAATGGTCGACATGCTCGTCGGCGAACAGCTGCCTCGGATCTGCTGAGAGGACCCATGCACGAGCTCGGCATCACCCGTAACATCGTGGCGATCGTCAGCGATGCCGCCAAGGGCCGCAAGGTCCGCCGCATCACCGTCGATGTTGGAGATCTCTCCGGCGTGATGGGAGAGGCGATCGCATTCTGCTTCGAGACCGTCGCCCGCGGGACGCCTCTTGACGGCACAGCGCTCGACATCAGGCGCGTGGCCGGGCGAGCGCTGTGCGCGACGTGTCGTTCGGAATTCGAGCAGGCGAGCCTGTTTGCGCCGTGCCCTTGTGGCTCGCGGCAGTTTACGCGCCTTCAGGGCGAGGAATTGAAGATCAGAAGCATGGAGATCGAAGGGGAGGCTGCCTGATGTGCGGACATTGCGGTTGCGGCGCCAAGGCGGGTGCCACGGTGATCAATCTCCAGACCGGACATGAAGCGAGCCTGGGCGGTGGGGAGACCGGTGAGCACCTGCATGATCATTTCCATGTCCACGCGGATGGCGTTGCTCACGCCCATTCGCATGACCATGATCCCGCCCACGTCCACTCTCACGCTGGACACGGCCATGATCACCATCATCATGACCATCATGATCACGGACATCATGGACGCCGACATTCGCATGACCATGCCCACGAACACGGGCATACCAATCATGACGAAGCTGCGGGCCTGGTGCTCGATCTGGAAGCCCGGATCCTCGCCAAGAACGACGTTTTGGCAGCAAGGAACCGGGCCTGGTTCGCCGGTCGCGAAATCCTGGCCCTGAACCTCGCAAGCTCGCCCGGCGCCGGCAAGACCACGCTGCTGGAGCGAACCATTGGCGACCTTCATCACGAGGTCAATCTCTTCGTCATCGAAGGAGACCAGGTGACGGCCAATGATGGGGAGCGAATTCGACGCGCAGGCGCCCCAGCAGTCCAGGTCAATACGGGCACGGGTTGCCATCTCGAGGCCGACATGATTGCGCGCGCTCTTTCAGAGCTGCGTCCACCGCCGGAATCGATCGTGATGATCGAGAATGTCGGAAATCTAGTTTGTCCTGCGATGTTCGACCTTGGCGAACATGCAAGGGTCGTCATCCTCTCAGTGACCGAGGGAGAGGACAAGCCGATCAAATATCCTCACATGTTCCGGTCGGCTGACCTCATGATCTTGAACAAGCTCGACTTGCTTCCGCATGTGGATTTCGATGTCGATCGCGCGGTGGCATACGCCAGAGACGTCAACCCGGCCATCGAGGTTCTGCAGGTCTCGGCCAGAAACGGCGCAGGATTTGAGGAGTGGTACGGTTGGATACGACGGCAAAGCAAGTTGCTGAAGGACACCGTATTTCCCTCTTGATGATTGGATCTTGCCATGTTCGGAATATTGGGGCTGGGACTGCTGCTGGGCATGCAGCACGCGCTCGAGGCCGATCACATTGCGGCGGTATCGAGCATTGCGGCGCGCCGCAGCGATGTGGGCGAGATCGTCAAGCATGGGTTGACGTGGGGAATTGGACACACCATCACTTTGTTCCTGTTCTCCGGGGCGGCTTTGGTGCTCGGATATGCAATTCCGCCGGGCGTTTCGCAACCGCTAGAGGCGGCCGTCGGCTTCATGTTGATTCTGTTAGGAAGCAACGTCATATGGCGCTTATGGCGCGAACGTGTCCATGTTCACCATCACATCTCAGATTTTCGTGCTCCTAGTCACAAGAGCGAAATTTGGCGCCCTGAGGCGCGCGCGCATGATCATGACCATGGTGCGCGCTGGCGGACGCTGGCGGTCGGGCTCATGCATGGGATGGCAGGCTCAGCCGCGCTCCTCGTCTTAACCGTCTCACAAGCGCCGAACCATCTAGCGGGGATACTTTACGTGTTACTATTTGGTATGGGCTCGATGATGGGGATGGCCGCACTGTCGTCGCTGATTGCGGTTCCCTTAGTCATCTCAGCCCGAACCTTAACTTGGGTCAACCGGTCTTTGCAGTTCGTTATCGGAAACATCGCGATGGGACTTGGCCTCTTGACCATCTATGGAACAGTCGCCGCCGCTGGCTAGCGAGAGGTCAGCTACCCTTCGCCATTTGAATGCGTCTTTTTTCTAAGGATGGTCCGGAGAATCGATACCGGGGGTGTCTCGACCGCCCCTAGCAGCGCGCTGCTCTCCTCGGTCGTGCCGCTTGGGTGCGACCCGGTAGATACGCTGCGCGAGCCAGCAAGCTCCCAATGACGGCGGCTCCCTTCGCTCTCGCATTTACGGACTTTATCTCTTCATCCTCTCGGCAGTCCCGGGTTGACATTAAACCGCTAGCGCCGTCTCGAACTTGGCCTCTATGTTAGTAGCGATCCTTTCCGATGGCTCGACATTGAGCATCTCGCCGCGCGCGCTGCCAGGATGCTCTGCCAGACGGCGGATTGTCGGCCCCTCGCAATCGACAAAGGGTCTATAAGCGGTTGCCGCCTATCCGCGAACCAGGAGAGGTTCGCGAATAAGGAAGGGAGGGTTCAAGCCGGAGGCAAAGGTTTTTTGTTGCCTAGGCAACTAATTCATGCGAACCTTCGCGCAAGGGAAGATGGCGGGACAACCGCTACGCCTTTCCTGGGAGGACCGATGTTCGGCAGGGATGGTATCGCCAGCAAACGCCGGCGCAAGCGTGAAGGTAACGAAGCCTTGCGTGCACATCGTGCTGTGCGCCCTGGCTTAGCTATCGGTATCCGTCACCGCGCCGAGATTTTCATGCAAACGGCGCAGCAGCCCGATCAGTATTTCCTGCTCATCCCTGGAAAGGCACGACAGCAGCCGCCGCTCGCGCCCAAGCGCCACGGCGATCACCTTGTCGTGGGTGGTGCGCCCCTTCGCTGTCAGGGAGATCGAATGGGTGCGGCCGTCATTCGGGTCGATGCGGATCGCGATCAGGCCTCGCTTCTCCATGGCGGCGAGCGTCCTGCTCACCGGCCCCTTGTCGAAGCCGATGACGTGGCAGATGCGGGCGGCCGGAATGCCTGGCTCGATTGCGAGCAGGGCAATGATGCGCCACTCGGTGACGTTGACGCCGAACGCGGGCTGATAGAACGCGTTCGCGCTCTTGGACAATTTATTGGCGATGAAGGTGATCAGAGCCGGGATGTAGCGGTCGAGATCGAGCAGCGGCGCATCGCCTTCAGTCGCGGTGTTGTGTCTCGATTTGCTGGTCGGTGGCTGCATCACGTCGGGGCTCGCTTCATGCGCTGCTCCAGAAATAAGGACATGCGCGAACGCTTCACAAGCCCAAATTTGCGAGGACTGCAATGACTGTACCGAGCGCCTGTGCTTCGACCGCCGGTCCAATGGCCATTCCACACCTTGACGTCGACCCCTTCGCGATCTCGTTCTTCGACGATCCCTATCCGACCCATGAAAGGCTGCGAGAGGCCGGCCCTGTCGTCTATCTCGATAAATGGAACGTCTACGGCGTGGCGCGTTATGCCGAGGTCTATTCAGTCCTCAACGATCCCCAGACCTTCTGTTCCAGCCGCGGCGTCGGTCTTTCCGACTTCAAGAAGGAAAAGCCCTGGCGGCCGCCGAGCCTGATCCTGGAGGCCGATCCCCCCGCGCACACCCGCACCCGCGCCGTGCTGTCAAAGGTGCTGTCGCCCGCGACCATGAAGCGGATCCGCGACGGCTTCGCTTTGGCGGCCGAAGCCAAGATCGACGAGCTGCTGCAGCGGCGCAAATTCGATGCGGTCGCCGATCTCGCAGAGGCCTATCCGTTGTCTGTATTTCCGGATGCGCTCGGACTGAAGGCGGAAGGGCGCGAGCACCTGATTCCTTATGCTGGTCTCGTCTTCAATGCCTTCGGCCCGCCAAACGAGCTACGTCAGACCGCAATCGAGCGATCGGCGCCGCACCAGGCCTATGTCGCCGAGCAGTGCCAGCGACCGAATCTTAAGCCTGGCGGCTTTGGCGCCTGTATCCATGCGTTCTCCGACACTGGCGAGATCACGTCGGATGAGGCGCCGTTGCTCGTGCGCTCACTGCTGTCCGCAGGCCTCGACACCACAGTCTATGGCATCGGAGCCGCTCTCTATTGCCTGGCACGCTTTCCGAAGGAATTCGCGCGGCTGCGGGCCGATCCGTCGCTGGCGCGCAACGCCTTCGAGGAAGCCGTTCGCTTCGAAAGCCCGGTGCAGACCTTCTTCCGCACCACGACGCGCGAGGTCGAGATCGGCGGCACGCGCGTCGGCGAGGGCGAGAAGGTCCTGATGTTCCTCGGCGCGGCGAACCGCGACCCGCGCCGCTGGATCGAGTCCGATCGCTACGACATCACCCGCAAGACTTCGGGCCATGTCGGCTTCGGCTCCGGCATTCACATGTGCGTTGGCCAGTTGGTAGCGCGGCTCGAAGGTGAGGTGGTGCTGTCCGCGATCGCGCGAAGGGTTGCATCGATCGAAATCTCCGGTCCCGTCGAGCGCCGCTACAACAACACGCTGCGCGGGCTAGAGAGCCTGCCGATATCCATCACCCCGGCCTGACGAGGACCTTTGATGCCAGCCATTACTTTCGTTCATTCCAACGGCAATAGCGATCACCTCGACGCCAGCGACGGGGAGAGTGCGATGCAGGCGGCAACCCGCTACGGCCTCGACGGCATCCTCGCCGAGTGCGGCGGCAACGCCATGTGCGCGACCTGCCATGTCTATGTCGACGACGCCCTGGCTGGCGCGATTGCCGGCCGTCCGCGACGACGAGGACGCGCTGCTCGATGGCACCGCCGCGGAGCGGCGGCCGACGAGCCGGCTGTCCTGCCAGATCAGGATCACGTCTGAGCTCGACGGTCTCGTGCTGCGTCTGCCGGAGCGGCAGGTCTAGGTTCCAGTTTTCGGCAACGACCGACTCGCGGGAGTGAGGGAGGACAAAGAATGAAGCACCTGGGGTGGACCATTGCGCTTGCCGCAAGCTTTTGGGTCGGCGCCGCGAACGCGGAGATTTCGGATGGCGTCGTGCGTATCGGCGTGCTCAACGACATCTCCGGCATATTCCAAGACACCAACGGCATGGGCTCGGTCGAAGCCGCACGCATGGCGGCGGAAGATTTCGCCGGCGGCGGCAAGGACGTCAAGGTTGAAATCGTCTACGCCGATCATCAGAACAAGGCGGACGTCGGCTCGGCCATTGCGCGAAAATGGCTCGATGTTGAAGGTGTCGATGCCATCGTCGACGTGCCGAACTCGGCGGTGGGCCTTTCCATCAACAATGTGCTACGCGACAGCCGGATGACGTTCCTGGCGTCCTCCACCGCGAGCGCCGACCTAACCGGCAAGGCCTGCTCGCCCAACACCATCCAATGGGTCAACGACACCTGGGCGACCGGCAACACCACGGCGGCGGCAATGATGTCGCACGGCGGCAAGGAGTGGTACTTCCTCACCGTCGATTACGCGCTCGGTAAAGGCATCGAGGCGGAAGCGCAGAAATATATCGAGGCGCATGGCGGCAAGGTGATCGGCTCCTCCAAGCATCCACTCGGCACTTCTGACTTCGCCTCCTTCCTGCTTCAGGCGCAGGGCTCGAAAGCCCAGGTGATCGGGCTTGCCAATGCAGGCGGCGACACCATCAACGCGGTGAAGCAGGCGGCTGAGTTCGGTATCCAGCAGAGCGGACAGAAGCTCGTTGCCTTCCTCCTCTTCATCAACGACGTCCACGGAATGGGATTGAAGGTCGCTCAAGGACTGCAACTCATGGAGGCTTTTTACTGGGACATGAACGACGACACCCGTGCCTTCGCCAAACGCTTTGCGGCACGCCCCGGCATGAACGGCAAAATGCCGAGCGGCAATCAAGCCGGCGTCTACGCCTCCACGCTCGCCTACCTCAACGCGGTCGCCGCTACTGGCAGCGACAACGCCAAGGACGTCGTGCCGCAGATGAAGACGTTCAAAGGCCACGATAGGCTTTTCGGCGATACCGCGATCCGTCAGGATGGCCGCGTCGTGCATCCGATGTACCTGTTCGAGGTCAAGAAGCCGGAGGAGACGAAATATCCGTACGATTATTACAAGCTTGTTTCGACGATCCCGGCAGACCAGGCGTTCCGGCCAATGGTGGAGGGCGGCTGTGCGTTGGTGAAGTAGGGAGCGCTGCCGAGTAACCAGGACATTGGCACGCTTCACGTTTTGGTGCGGCGTTTCCAGCCTGCAGGAAGTACCTGCGAACTGGCTGGTTGGTAGCGGCCGGGGTTGCGATTTCGCTGTCCGGGCTGCGCCGCGAGCCATGATCTCAAGAGCGCATATCCGTGACTCCGCCCGGTGTCCTTATCTCAAGAGTTCACCTGGCTCTGCGGTTGTTCTGGCGTGAAGACGCCGCAGCAAGCTTTAACAGAGGCAGAAACGCGCTCAATTGGCGCAGCGCGCTTCCAGCGCGTCGACAAAGGAACGGTCCCAGCGGCCCTCGCGAATGGCCTGCATCGTCGCCTCCTCCTTCTGATGTTGAGCCATCGCCTTCTCGATCACGCTTGCGGCAAGACCGGGCGGGAAGGCGAGAAGTCCATCTTGGTCCCCGACGATCACGTCTCCCGGATTGACCACCATACCGCCGACCGTGATCGGCACGTTGATCTCCCCTGGACCGTCCTTGTAGGGGCCGCGGTGGTTCACGCCGCGGGCATAAACGGGAAAAGCTCGTGCGCCGATTTCGGCCGCGTCCCGAATGGCGCCATCGAGCACCATGCCGGCGAGACCCAGCGAAGCGGCGGCGAAGGTCATGATGCCACCGACCAGAGCGTTGGTAGTGTCTCCGCCGGCATCGACCACCATGACGTCTCCGGGCCGGCAGAAATCATAGGCGCGCAGAATGGCGAGGTTGTCCCCGCCACGCGTCTTCACGGTCACCGCCGTGCCGGCCATGGGGGCGGGCGAATGGTAGGCGCGAAGACCGATGCTGCCGCAGTTGCGGTGCAGTTGATCGCTCAGCAGCGCCACCGCGATGCTCCGCAGCTTGGCGACGGTGGACGGGTCGACCTGGGGAGCGGAGGGGTTTCTGACGATTCCGGGATTGGTCATGGAGGATGCTTTCGATCAATTTCAGGTTAGTGCAGCTCGGCAACTGCACGGGCGATGCGATCCGTGCCTTCGTCGAGCGCCGCTTGCGATGTCGCGATCGAGGCACGGAAGAATGGCGACAGACCGTAGGCGGTGCCCTGGACGACGGCCACGCCGGCCGCCTCCAACAAGTACATCACGACGTCACTGTCGCTCTCGAGGCGAGTCCCGGCCGGCGTTGTCCGGCCGATCAGGCCTGCACAATTGACGTAGAGATAAAACGCTCCGTCGGGCGGCCGGCAACTCAGCCCGGGGATCGCGTTGATACGCGCGAGCGTGCGATCGCGACGCGCCCGATAAGTCGCAACGGTCTCGCCAACGAAGCTCTGGTCGCCGGTGAGCGCCGCGACCGCCGCCGCCTGGCTGATCGAGCAGGCATTGCCCGAGGCCTGCGACAGCAGCGTATTCAGCGCGCCGACGAGGTCCGCGGGGCCGGCGATCCAGCCGATGCGCCAGCCGGTCATCGCATAGGTCTTGGATACGCCGTTGATGGCGAGGACGCGCTCACGCAGCTCGGGTGCTGCGTTGAGCAGATGCGGCGTACTCTCGCCGTCGAAACGGATGTGTTCGTAGATGTCGTCGGTCATGACCAGCACATGCGGATGGCGGGCGAGAACCTCGGCAATCCCGCGATATTCCGCTGCGGAATAGCTTGCGCCGGTCGGGTTCGATGGCGAGTTGATCAACAGCCAGCGCGTCTTCTCCGAGATCGCCGCCTCCAGCTGGGCCGGCGAGATCTTGAAGCTCTGGCTTTCCGGACAGGCCACGATCTTAGGTATTCCTTCGCAGGCGAGCACCATGTCCGGATAGGACACCCAATAGGGCGCTGGGATGATCACCTCGTCGCCGGCCTCGAGGGTCGCTTCGAGCGCGCTGTAAATGGCGCTCTTGGCGCCGTTGGTGACGACGATCTCCGCGGGATCGTAGACGAGGCCGTTTTCGCGCTTCAGCTTGGCGACGATCGCCTGGCGCAGCTCCAGCGTGCCGGCAAGCACCGTGTACCGCGTCTCTCCCTTCTCCATCGCCCAGACGGCGGCAGTGCGAATATGCGCGGGCGTGTCGAAATCCGGCTCGCCGACCACAAGGCTGACGATGCTCTTGCCCTCGCGCTTGAGCGCGCTCGCCCGATCCGCAGCCGCCGTGCTGGGCGAAGGCTTGATGCGTCTGACGCGCGCGGAAATACGAGAACGGTTCATGGCAATTGACCCCGGTCTGGAGAGGTGCGACGCTAAAGACAGCCGCCGGCGCTGACCAACACGAGTTCAATCTGGCCTGATAGGCATATCTTATGGTTGGATTCCTCCTCGGCGCCCCGTTGAATGCCGCGCAGCCGGGAAGGCCGCTGCGCCGATCGATCCGAGGGACAAGGTGAATCTGAGGCGTCTTCAGTATTTCGTGAAGATCGTCGACGTCGGCAGCCTGACGCAGGCCGCCGATGTGCTCCATGTCGCGCAGCCGGCGCTCAGCCAGCAGCTCGCGACCTTGGAGGGCGAGGTCCGCCAGCAGCTCCTGGTGCGCACCAAAAGCGGCGTCGTGCCCACGGAAGCGGGCAAGGTGCTGTATCGCCACGCGCAGCTCATCTTGCGTCAATGCGAGCAGGCGCGCGCCGATATGAGCGCGGCGGCCAAGAGCATCTCCGGTGCGGTCGCCGTCGGACTTGCGCCTGGAACGGCCGCGGCCGGACTCGCGCTGCCGCTGCTGCGGACCGTGCGCGCCCGCCACCCTGGCATCCTGCTCTACCTCAACGAGACCTACGGAACGACGCTCTCGGAGCTCGTCATGAACGGCCGGATGGATCTCGCCGTGCTCTACGGCGGCAAGACGGCCGTTCATGGCCTCTCGTTCGTGCCGCTGCTGCGCGAACAGCTCTACGTGGTCGGCCCCGCCAGCATGATGGCCCCGCCGGGCGAGATCAGCGTGCCAGCGCTGGCCGACATGGATCTCTATCTCGCCCGTCCCTACAACGTCGTGCGCAAGATGGTGAACGAAGCCTTTGCGGCGATCGGTCAGGCGCCGAAGGTCGTCGCGGAAATCGAATCGGCGAGCACATTGACGGCGGTGATCGCCGACGGGCTCGGCGCGACGATCCTGCCGGAATCGATGGCCCGACAGGTGGCGGGCTCCTGCGGCGGCTGGCAGTCCCGCATCGTCGATCCGATCATCGAGGCGCCGTTGGCATTGTGCCAGTCCGATCATTTGCCGCTATCGGAGCCGGCCCAGGCCATCAAGGAAATCCTGCTCGAGCTCGTTGCTGGGCTGCCTGGCAATCTCGTCGTCGCCGAGGAGCGGGCGCAGAAAGCGTCATAGCGCTCTCTTATATGGGCAAAGCCAAACCGTCTTGGTCGGGGAAGACCGCCAGCGGTAGCGTTCGTCGGTAGGTAGCGACGCCGCGGGCGCCGACCTCGACGAACGGCCGGAGCATGGATCTCGATCGTATCAAGTCACTGATTGACGCCATGGCGGCTTCCGATCTGGCCGAGATGGAGTTCAGCCAGGGCGGCATGTCATTGCGGCTGGTGCGCCGACCGCAGCCGACCGAATCGCGGCCGGCGGTGCCAGTGGTCGCCGCCACGGCGCGCCCCCCGAGCCGTCCCGAGCCTGCGCAACCGGCACCGGTCAACGCCGCGGCGGATGGCGTCGTCGCGCCGCTGTTTGGCGTTGCCTATCTGCAGCCCGATCCTGACGCGCCGCCCTTCGTCACGGTGGCCCAGGCGATCACCGCCGGCACGACATTGTGCGTCATCGAAGCCATGAAGATGTTTCACGAGGTCCGTGCCGATCGGGACGGCGCCGTGATCGCAATTCTCGTCTCCACCGGGCAGGAGGTCGAGGCCGGGCAAGAACTGATGCGGATCAGGTAGGCACATGTTCGGCTCGGTCCTCATAGCCAACCGGGGCGAGATCGCGCTGCGCATCCAGCGTGGTTGCCGGCGGCTCGGGCTGCGCACCATCGTCGTCCATTCGGAGGCCGATCGCGATGCGCCCTACGTGCATCATGCCGACGAGGCCATCTGCATCGGGCCGGCCGCGGCAGCGCAGAGCTATCTCAACCAGACGGCGTTGCTGTTCGCCGCCGAGGTCAGCGGAGCGGAGGCGATCCATCCGGGCTACGGGTTCCTGTCCGAGAACCCTGGCTTCGCCGAGCAGGTCGAAGCTGCCGGCCTGACCTTCATCGGCCCGACGGCCGCGGTGATGCGCGTCATGGGCGACAAGGTCGCGGCCAAGCGGGCGATGCGCGCCGCCGGCGTTCCCTGCGTACCCGGTCCGGATGCGGCGCTCGGCGACGACCTCGATCTCGCGCGCGCAACCGCGCGGCAGATCGGCTACCCCGTGATCCTGAAAGCGGCGGGCGGCGGCGGTGGACGCGGCATGCGCATGGTGGAGAGCGAGGCTGGCCTCATCGATGCGATCGCCGTGACGCGGGAAGAGGCGCGGCGCGGCTTCGCCAACAGCGCGATCTACATCGAGAAATTCCTGCGCCGGCCGCGACATGTCGAGATCCAGGTGATTGCCGATACCCATGGCAATGCCGTCTGGCTCGGCAGCCGCGATTGCTCGCTGCAGCGACGGCACCAGAAGGTGCTGGAGGAGGCGCCGGCACCGGGACTGGACCAGGACGTGCTGGCGCAGATCGGCGAGCGCTGCGCGGAGGCCTGCCGGCAGCTCGAATACCGCGGCGTCGGCACGTTCGAGTTCCTCGTCGAGGATGACGCGTTCTACTTCATCGAGATGAATACGCGCCTGCAGGTCGAACACCCCGTCACCGAGATGACCGCTGGGATCGATATCGTCGAGGCGCAGATTCGTGTGGCTCAGGGCGAGGCGCTGCCGTTCGCGCAAGCCGACATCGTCTGCCGCGGTCATGCCTTCGAATGCCGGATCAACGCCGAAGATCCCGACACGTTCGTGCCGTCCCCCGGTGTGATCACCGCCTGGGAGCTCCCCGGCGGCCCCGGCGTGCGCATCGATAGCCATGCCAGCAGCGGATATCGCGTGCCGCCATATTACGACTCGCTGATCGGCAAGCTCGTCGTGCACGGCGCGAATCGCGCCGAGGCCCTGGACCGGCTGCGCATCGCCCTCGACGAAATGCGCGTGGAAGGAATCGCGACCAACCTGCCGCTGCACCGGCGGCTCGTCAGGGATGCCGCGTTCATCAGGGGCGGCGTCAGCATTCACCATCTCGAGCAGCAGTTGTGCGGGAGCGGCAAGGCATGACGACGGACCTGCCACAACTCAGCCTGCTGGGAACGACCGCGCTGCTGTTCGAAGCTCCGGGCGAGACCTCGCTGACGACGCAGTGCCGCATCTGGGCCCTGGCGCTGGAGGCGGGCCGTCTGCCCGGCGTTCGGGAGGCCGTGCCGGGCATGAACAACCTCATGATCGCTTTCGCCGAGCCGCCGCGGCACCGGGGACAAATCGAGCACAGACTGATCGAGCTGTGGCACGCCCTCGAGCCGCTTCCTGTCGCCGGGCGCTGCCTTGATCTGCCGGTGGTCTATGGCGGCGACGGCGGCCCGCACATGGCCGATGTCGTGGCCCACACCGGATTGAGCGTCGACGATATCGTCGCGATCCACAGCGCACCGACTTACACCGTCTACGCCCTCGGCAGCCATCCCGGGTACTGCTATCTCGGTGGCATGGACCAGCGCATCGCGACGCCGCGGCGCAAGGTGCCGGTGCTGCGCATCCCACGCGGCGCCGTCTCCATCGGCGGCAGTCAGACCGGCGTCTCTGCCTCCGATGGGCCGAGCGGCTGGAATACGATCGGCAGCACCGAGGTCGCATTCTTCGATGTCGAGCGCACGCCGCCAGCGCTGCTGCAGCCCGGTGACTGCATCCGCTTCAAAACCATCCGGGTGCTGCGATGATCGAGGTGCTGTCGGCCGGCGCGCTCGCCACGGTGCAAGATCTCGGCCGCACCGGCGCGCTCAACCTCGGCGTCGGGACATCGGGTGCGATGGACCCGTTGGCGCTCGCCGCTGGAAACATCCTGCTGCGCAACGAGGAGAATGCGGCAGCCCTCGAGATACCGCTGTTCCCGTTCCGCGTCCGCTTCACCCATTCGACGGTGTTCGCCGTGACCGGCGCGGATTGCGCGCCGCGGCTCGACGAGGCGCCAGTGCTACCATGGTGGGCGCACCGCGCCGATGCCGGCCAGGTCCTCTCGCTCGCCGTTCCCTCAACTGCGACCTGGCGCGCCAGCCGCGTCTACCTGTGCATCGCGGGCGGGATCGATGTTCCCTCGGTGCTCGGCTCACGCAGTACCCAGCTGCGCGGCGCCTTCGGCGGGTTAGAGGGCCGTCCGCTGCGCGACGGCGATCGGTTGCCAATTGCCGAGCCCCCCGGTCGCGCCAAGACAGGCTTCGGCATCACGCCGCCCGGCCTCGCCTTGCCATTGGAGGTGGACGGGTTGACCGCCGTGCGGGTGCTGCCGGCTGCCGAATACGATAGCTTCACGCCGTCTTCCCACGAGGCGCTATGGTCCGAGCCTTGGAAGATTACGTCACAGAGCGACCGCTACGGCTATCGTCTCGCCGGCCCCGAACTCAGGCCGCAGCGACCCATGGAGCTGCGCTCCCACGGCATTGTCCCAGGCGTGATCCAGGTCCCCCACGGCGGCCAGCCGATCATCCAGATGCGCGATGCGCAGCCATCGGGCGGCTATCCCAAGATCGGCACCGTCATCGACGCCGACCTCTGGCGCCTCGGCCAGGCTCCCATCGGCAGCCGGATTCGTTTCGTGCTGTGCAGCTGGGACGAGGCGCTGGACGCGTCGGCGGCGACCCGGCGCTGGCTGAGCAACGCCCGCCGATTGGTCGAGCTCTACTGCAACCAGGGAGCGGTGCGATGACCAACCCGCTCGACCATGTCGACCAGCTCTGCGCCTTCCTCGCGGCGACCGACATCGGCCTGCTCGAGCTGAAAGGCCCAGCCGGGGTGCTGCGCCTGCGGCATGACGGCGCCCGAGTCGAAGTCGAAATGATCGAGGCTGCGACGGCGGCGCTGTCTTCTTCCCCCACGCAGATCATTCGGGCACCGGTGCCGGGTCTCTACCTCGACCGCCATCCATTGCGCTCGCAACCATCGGTCGCCGTCGGCGACGAAGTTGCGGCCGGCACGCCGCTCGCCTTTCTCCAGATCGGACCGCTCTTGCTTCCGGTCCCGGCCCCGGAGGACGGCATGGTGGTCGAGACGTTCGCCGAGCATGGCGCGACGGTGGGATACGGCGCGCCGCTGATCGGATTGCAGCCGCACGGGAGTGACGCCGAATGAAGATCGATCTCAATGCGGATCTGGGCGAGGGCTACGGTCCCTGGTCCATGGGCGACGACGACGCTCTGCTCGGCCTCGTCTCGTCGGCCAACATCGCCTGCGGCTTTCACGCGGGCGACCCGCTGATCATGCAGCGCACCGTGGAATCGGCAAAGGCGCGGGGTGTCGATGTCGGCGCCCATGTCGGCTTCCCGGATCGCCAGGGCTTCGGCCGCCGGGCGATGCACATCGATCCTACCGAGCTCGCGGCGATGGTCACCTATCAGCTCGGCGCGCTTGCAGGGATCGTCCGCGCAGCCGGTTACCGCATGACCCACATGAGTTTCCACGGCGCCTTGGGCAACATGGTGGCCGCCAACGCCAAACTCGCCGAACCGCTGGTCCGCGCTGTCGCCGCCTTCGATCGAGAGCTCCTCATCGTATCGTCGACCAGCCGCGCCATCGAGGGGGCGGCGGCGGCCTGCGGCCTGCGCGTCGCCACCACTTTCCTCGCGGATCGCGCCTACGACGATGACGGACTGCTCGTGCCACGGGGCACGGCCGGCGCGGTCATTCACGACCCGGCGCTCGTGCTCGAACGGGTGCAGCGCCTGCTCTGCGACGGCGTCGTCATCACCGCGACCGGCCGGGCGCTGCCGATGCAGGCCACATCGATCCTGCTGCATGGCGACACCCCGGGCGCGGTCGAGTTCGCCCGGACGATCCGTGCGGCGATCGAGACCGCCGGTGGCGAGATCGCGCCGGTGTCGCACCTGATCGCCGGCGGCCCCGGGCGTGGCCCATCATAAGCGCCCCTTATCCCGCCAAAGTGATTCCATCTTGGCGGCGGAACTGCTCCGTCGGTAGCCTCTGGAGAACAGCGAGGACTCAGATGCCATTTTCCGACTACAGGACGGCTCTCGTCACCGGCGCCTCGTCAGGCATCGGCCTCGCCGTCGTCGAGCGCCTGGCGCGCGAGGGACTGCAGGTGCACGCGTTGGCGCGTAGCGCCGATCCACTGAAGGCGCTGGCAGATCGCACCGGCTGCATTCCCCATGCCGTCGACGTTCGCGATCTGCCTGCGCTTACCAAGCTCGCCGGCAGCGTCGAATTCGACGTTCTCGTCAACTGCGCCGGCGTCGACCGGCCCAAGAAATTCCTGCAGGCGGATGCCGAGGATATCGAGCTACTGCTCGGCGTGAATCTGGGGGCCGTCCTGCATCTGTGCCGCCTCGTCGTGCCCGGCATGGTGGCGCGCGACCGCGGTCACGTCGTGAACATCACTTCAATCGCCGGCGCCTATAATTTCGGCGGCAACTCGACCTACCACGCCACCAAGGCGGCGGTCAGCATGCTGTCCCGTCAGCTCCGGATCGATGCCTTCGGCAAGCGTGTTCGCATCACCGAGATCTGCCCGGGGCGGGTCGAGACCGATATCTTCGCTCACGTCCACGGCGACTCCGCCGCGACCCGCGCTGCCTTCATCGACGGATTCGAGCTGCCCAAACCGGAGGACATCGCCGACACGATCGCTTTCGCCATTGCCGCGCCAGTGGCGGTAAACATCGGCCATATCGAGATCACACCGACCCTGCAGGTGCCGGGCGGACTGTCGACGGTCCGTCCCGAGCACCCCGCCAGCCCTCCAGCCGTCACCTAGAGCGGAGGGTGCGATGAAGGGCTTCGACCTCATGGCGATCCTGCTGAACCCCGAGTTCAGCCGCATGCTCGTCCACGGGGTGAAGATGACCTTCATCATCTTCGCAGGCTCCTGGCTGCTCGCCATGAGCCTCGGTATCACCCTCCTTGCAATTCGAATGCTGCCGGGCCGGATCGCCGACGCCCTGGTCGAGGCCTACGTTGCCTATCACCGCAACGTGCCGACACTGGTGCAGCTGATGCTCTGGTATTTCGGTGTCTCCAGCCTGCTGCCCGAGCGGCTCCAGGTCTGGCTGTCCGATCAGAACGGCGAGGCAATCTTCGCGGTGATCGCGCTCGGACTGTGTCAGGCCGCATATTTCAGCGAAGACCATCGGTCGGGCTTGCGCGCCGTGCCCAAGGGCCAGTGGGAGGCCGCTCGCGCGCTGGGTCACAGCTATCTCGGCGCGATGACTTACATCCTGCTGCCGCAGGCGGTCCGAAATGCGATGCCGGCGCTGGTGAACCACACGGTGTCGCTGTTCAAGAACAGCAGTCTTGCCATGGCGATCGGCGTCACCGAGCTCACGCATGCGGTGAAGGAGGTCGAAAACCAGAGCTTCCGCGCTTTCGAGACCTACCTGATCGCGACCGTCTTCTACCTCGTGTGCTCGCTGCTCCTGATGTGGCTTGGCTATTATTTCGAGCGGCGCAGCCGCATGGCGGGAGCGCTCTGACATGACGCTCCTGTTCAACATGATAGGCATCGTCAGCGACAACTGGCTGCTGCTGCTGGTCGGCCAGTTTCCGAACGGCCCGCTCGGCGGGATCGCCGCGACCCTGATCCTGTCGATTCTTGGAATTGCGCTGGCATTCCCGCTCAGCGTGGCGATGGCGCTCGCGCGTCTATCGCCTTGGCCCGTGCTGCGCTGGCCGGCGACGGCGCTGGTCTATGTCGTGCGCGGCGTTCCGCTGCTGCTGATCATCCTCTGGGTCTATTTCCTGCTGCCGCTCCTGATCGGCGAGAGCGTTCCCGGCTTCGTGACCATGCTCGCCACCTTGGTCATCTACGAGGGGGCCTTTCTCAGTGAGATCGTGCGAGCCGGAATCACGGCATTGCCGCGAGGGCAGATGGACGCGGCGCGGGCGCTCGGCCACAGCCACCTCGGCGCGATGCGCTACGTGATCCTGCCGCAGGCGCTGTTCAACATGATCCCGAGCATCATCAGCCAGTTCGTCTCCACCATCAAAGAGACGACGTTGGGCTACATCATCAACGTGCCAGAGCTGACCTTCGCGGCGGGACAGATCAACAACCGGCTTCTGACCAAGCCGTTCGAAGTCTACTTCATACTCGCCATCATCTATTTCGTCGTCTGCTGGACTCTCACTAAGCTGGCCAGCACGCTCGAACGTCGGATTGCCGTTCGGCGCGCCAGGTCGATGGATGGTGCTGCAGCGCCGGCTTTGGCAGCCGCATCGAGGACATGATCATGTCAAACCAGGCCTCGAACAGTACGGCAACTCCGATGATTGAATTCATTGGCATCAACAAGTTCTACGGTTCGCTGCCCGCCCTCGTCGACATCAACGCGGAGGTGAAAAAGGGCGAGGTGGTCGTGGTATGTGGCCCCTCGGGCTCTGGCAAGTCGACGCTCATCCGCACCGTCAACCGGCTTGAGGAGATCCAATCCGGAGTGCTGCGCTTCGACGGACAGAATGTTCATGCGAAGATTAGCAGCTTGGCAATGAACCACCTGCGCAGCCGTATCGGCTTCGTTTTCCAGAGTTTCAATCTGTTTCCACACCTCAGCGTGCTGGACAATGTGATGCTGTCGCCTGTGAAGGTGAACGGCATCAAACGGAGCAAGGCAAGGGAGATCGCGCTTCAGTTGCTCGACCGGGTAGGCCTTTCCAGCAAGGCGCAGAACTATCCGGCGCAGCTGTCCGGCGGCCAGCAGCAGCGTGTCGCGATCGCGCGAGCGCTGGCCATGGAGCCGCCGGCGATGCTGTTCGATGAGCCGACCAGCGCGCTCGACCCGGAGATGGTCGGCGAAGTTCTGGCGGTGATGCGGGGACTTGCTCGCGATGGCATGACCATGATGTGCGTCACCCATGAGATGAATTTCGCACGCGATGTCGCTGATCGTGTCTGGTTCATGGATGCCGGGCGCCTGCTGGAATCGGCGTCGCCGAGCGCGTTCTTCGGCTCGCCGCAGCATCCGCGTGCGCAGCGCTTTTTGTCGGATCTGCGGGCACGATGACAACGCCTGCCATCATTGCAAAACAGGGAGTTCGAAATGTCGATCGGGATCGGGACTAAGACTGGAAAATGCGTGCTCCGCGCCGCCATCGTTGCCACGGGCCTGAGTTGCTTTGCCAGCGTGGCCATGGCTGATCAGCTGGCCGATATCATGCAGCGCAAAGAGCTGCGCTGCGGCACCTTCGCCGACGTACCCCCGTTTGCCGCGCCCGATCCGAAAACGCGGGAGATGGTTGGCTTTGATGTCGACCTCTGCAGAGCCATTGCCAAGCGCTGGGGCGTCGAGGCGAAGATCAGCCCGCTCTCGGTCGAGGCGCGGGTGCCCGAGGTCAAGCTCGGCCGCGTCGACATCACAGTCGCCAATCTCGCCTATACGCTGGGCCGCGCCGAGCAGATCCAGTTCTCCGACCCCTATTATCTCGCCAAGGAGATGTTGGCGGTGAAGGCTTCGGATCCAGGAACCAAGAAGGCCGACTTCAAAGGTAAACGTCTGGCTTCGACCAAGGGCTCGACCTCCGAGCTCGCGATCAAGCTGAATGAGTCGGATCCCCTCACTTTCGTCGACACCGGCTCGGCTTTCATGGCCGTCCAGCAGAACAAGGCGGTCGGAATGGTGGCCAATACCATGACCATCACCAAGCTCGTCAACGAATCGAAGTCCGCTGGCCAACCGCTGAAGATGATCGATGAGCCCATGGTCTTGCAACCGATCGGCATCGGCATGAAGAAGGACGAGCCGGCGCTGCTCGCCAAGATCAACGAGACACTGCTCGCACTCGACCAGGCAGGTGAGATCAACCAGCTCTGGGACAAGTGGCTCGGCCCGAACACCGAGTTCAAGATGACCCGCACCGACAAAGTCGTGCCGCTCGGCCAACTTAAGTTCACGCCGTTGCCGTAACCGGTGCACCGGGGCACACCTCCAAGAACCGGCCCGGACAGACTTGGTGGTTGAAACGGCGTCGGCTCCTGGACGCGGTGGGTCAATGCCTGGTCGACGTGCAATAAAACATTGGAAGAAGTCGAGAAAAAAGCGCGATGGGTTGAATCGTCATGGCGCTTTAGCTCTTTGTTTGAGCATGAGTTTTGGGAAAACCGCTTCACACTTTTCCGGATCTTGCTTTAGCGCCCGCCGAGTTCAGGTAGGTACGGCAAATAATTCGACCCTTCAGAGCCAAGAAAATCGAACATAGCCTGCGCCGGCGGCAGCAGGACCTTGTCACTGCGGCGGATCACGTACCATTGCCGCACGATTGGTAGGCCCGCGACGTCGAGCACGACGAGGCGGCCCTCGCCGAGCTCGTGCGCGACGGTGTGCGCCGAGATGAAGGCGATGCCGAGCCCGGCGATAACAGCCTGCTTGATGGTCTCGTTGCTGCTCATCTCCATGCCGATGATTGGCTCGAGATCCGATTTCTGGAACATGCCCTCCATTAGTGTTCGCGTGCCCGAGCCCGGCTCGCGAGTGAGAAAGGTCTCGTGCACAAGGTCGGTCAGACTGAGTCCTCGGTCCTTTTCCAGCCAATGTCCCCTGCGGGCGACGATGATGTGCGGATTGCGGCCGAGCTGGCGCACGTCGACGTGGACGTCGGCGGGTGGCCGGCCCATCACCGCGAAGTCGAGATCATAACCGTGCATGGCTGCGCGGATCTCATCGCGATTGCCAATCGTCAGCTTGATCTCGATCTTGGGGTAGCGCTTGGAGAACGCCGCGATCGCATGCGGCACGAAATATTTAGCGGTCGAGACCGCACCGAGATGCACCGCGCCGCCGCTCCGTCCGGCGAGCAGGTCGAGCGCGCCCTGGCAGTCCGCGATCGCGGCCTCGACCCGCTCGGCCAGCGCCAACACTTCCTTGCCCGCCGCGGTCAGCTGCATGCCGTCGCCGGTCCGCTGCACCAAGGGCAGGCCGGCGAGGTCCTGAAGTTGCCGCAGCTGCTGGGTCACGGCCGGCTGGGTCAGCCCAAGATGGCCGGAGGCCGCCGTCACGCTGCCCTTGGCCGACAGCGCCGCGAGCGAGCGCAGCTGCCTGATCGTCAGATGCCGGAGCTGTGCAGCCGCCTGTCCGGGTCAATTATAAGAAAATTCTTTGGTGCTCATTACGAATAGAAATTTTCCTTATTAATCTGTCCCTGTCAATCTCCTGGTGCTGGGACTGACCGCGACCGACCTTCAGAGGGGAGGGCATGGCTGCGGCGCCGGCCAAGGGGATGGACGCAGATGACTGGGCAACTCAGGCTGGACGATCACCTTCAACGGTATTCCGAGACCGCGCCGCATGCGCTGGCCGTGGCGGCCGCAGTCGATGCCATCGCGGCGGCGGCCATCGAAATCGCCGACCTCATCGCGTCAGGTGATCTCGCTGACGCCTCTGGCCTGACCACGGAGCGCAACAGCGACGGCGACATCCAGCGCGACCTCGATGTCCAGGCCGATGCGATCCTGCGCCGCTGCCTCAGCAAGCTGCCGATCGCGGCGCTGGCGTCGGAGGAGATGCGCGAACCCCAGATCGGCGACCGCGAGGGCCGCGTCTGCATCGCGATCGATCCGCTCGACGGATCCTCCAACATCGACATCAACATGACGGTGGGGACGATCTTCTCGATCCTGCCGGCACCCGACGACCTCTCGCTCGCCTTTCACCAGCGCGGATCAGTGCAGCTTGCGGCGGGCTTCGTCACCTACGGGCCGCAGACCTCGCTGGTGTTGACGCTCGGCGAAGGCGTCGACATCTTCACGCTCGATCACAAGGCCGGCTGCTTCCGTCTCGCCCGCAGCGGCGTGCAGATCTCCGAGGCCTGCGAGGAGTTCGCGATCAACGCCTCGAACCGTCGGCACTGGGATCCGCCGGTGCGCGCCTTCATCGACGAATGCCTCGCAGGCGTCGAAGGCCCCGCCAACCATGATTTCAACATGCGGTGGGTCGGCTCGCTGGTTGCCGAGGCCTACCGAATCCTCACCCGCGGCGGCGTCTTCCTCTACCCTTCGGACGCGCGCCCCGGCTACGGCGAGGGCCGCCTGCGCCTGACTTACGAGGCGCATCCGATGGCCATGATCATCGAGCAGGCCGGCGGCTCCGCCTCCACGGGACGCGAGCGCATCCTCGACCTCTCCGCGCAGAGCCTGCATCAGCGCGTGCCCCTGATCATGGGCTCGAGCAACGAGGTGCGGCGCGTCGAGGAGCTTCATTGCGATCCAGTGCTGGTCGCCAGCGTCTCTGCGCCGCTGTTCGCGCGGCGCGGATTCTTCCGGCTCTGAGCGAGGTGTCCCATGTCCAGGAAGCATCCGATCATCTCCATCACCGGCTCCTCCGGCGCCGGCACCACCTCGGTCAAGAAGACTTTCGAGCAGATTTTTTTCCGCGAGAAGGTCAATGCCGCCTACATCGAAGGCGACGCCTTCCACCGCTACGACCGCGCCGAGATGCGCGCGCAGATGGCGAAAGAGGCCGAGCGCGGCAACAAGCATTTCAGCCATTTCAGTCCCGAGACCAACCTGTTCGAGGAGCTGGAGCGCGCGTTCCGCGACTACGGCGAGACCGGTACGGCGGTGACGCGGCACTATGTCCACGACGCCGAGGAATCCGCGCTGCATGGCACGGCGCCCGGTACTTTCACCGACTGGAAGCAGCTGCCGGAGAACTCCGACCTGTTGTTCTACGAGGGCCTGCACGGCGCCGTCGTCACCGACAAGGTCAATGTCGCGCGCTATGCCGATCTCAAGATCGGCGTCGTGCCCGTCATCAACCTCGAATGGATTCAGAAGCTGCACCGCGACCGCAGCGCGCGCGGTTATTCGACCGAGGCGGTCACCGACACCATCCTGCGGCGGATGCCCGACTATATCCACTACATCTGCCCGCAATTCACCGAGACCGACATCAACTTCCAGCGTGTGCCGACGGTCGACACGTCCAATCCGTTCATCGCGCGCTGGATCCCGACGCCGGACGAATCGATGGTCGTGATCCGCTTCAAGAATCCACGCGGCATCGACTTCCCCTATCTGCTCTCGATGCTGCCGCAGAGCTGGATGTCGCGCGCCAATTCGATCGTCTGTCCCGGCGCGAAGCTCGATCTCGCCATGCAGCTGATTCTGACGCCGCTGATCATGCAGTTGATCGAGCGCAAGCGCAGCCTGAAGTGAACGAGGAGAGACACCGATGAATATCTCCGTCCACGCCGAAGCCGACATCACGGCAGTCGCGCATAACGATCTCGCCAACGCCGTCCGCTTCCTCGCGGTCGATGCCATCGAGACCGCGCAGTCGGGCCATCCAGGTCTGCCCATGGGTATGGCCGATGTCGCGACCGTGCTGTTCTCGCGCTTCCTGAAATTCGACTCGGCGCATCCCAATTGGCCGGACCGCGACCGCTTCGTTCTGTCGGCGGGCCACGGCTCGATGCTGCTCTATGCGCTGCTGCACCTGACCGGCGGCGACCTCAGTCTCGATGACATCAAGGCGTTCCGGCAGTGGGGCTCGAAGACGCCGGGCCATCCCGAATACGGCCACACGCCGGGAGTCGAGACCACGACGGGTCCGCTGGGGCAGGGGATTGCGACCGCGGTCGGCATGGCGCTTGCCGAGCGCATGGCCAATGCGCGGCATGGCGACGGCCTCGTCGATCACTTCACCTACGTGATCGCGGGCGACGGTTGCCTGATGGAAGGTCTCAGCCAGGAGGCGATCTCGCTCGCGGGTCATCTCGGGCTCGGCCGTTTGATCGTGCTGTTCGACGACAACGGCATCTCCATCGACGGTCCGACGTCGCTCGCGACATCGGATGATCATCTCGCGCGCTTCGCGGCCTCCGGCTGGTCGGTGCGCCGTGTCGACGGACACGATCCAGAAGCCGTGG
This sequence comes from Bradyrhizobium sp. WYCCWR 12699, assembly GCF_032144035.1. NCBI lineage: Bacteria > Pseudomonadati > Pseudomonadota > Alphaproteobacteria > Hyphomicrobiales > Nitrobacteraceae > Bradyrhizobium > Bradyrhizobium sp. WYCCWR 12699. The sequence continues at coordinate 77,333 of NZ_JAVTJN010000003.1, read as the reverse complement.
CCCAGGCGATCGCGGAGGAGCGGGAGACCGCCAAGCCGTCGCTGATCGCGTGCCGCACCATCATTGGTTATGGGGCGCCTGATCGGCAGGGCACCGAGAAGGCGCATGGTGCGCCACTCGGCACCGAGCAGACCGCGGCGGCGCGCCGCGCGCTCGGTTGGGATTATCAGCCTTTCGTGGTGCCGATCCCGGTGCTCAAGGCGTGGCGGATGATCGGACAGCGCGGGCAGGTCGAGCGACTCGCCTGGCTCGATCGTTATGAGCGCGCAACGCCCGAGCAGCGCGATTTGTTCGTGGAAGGTAGGGCGGTTGCCCTGCCTGCTGCCTATGTGCTCGCCGCGGCGAAGTTGCGCGAGCGCTTCGCATCCGAACGGCCGAAGCTGGCGACGCGGCAGGCTTCGCAGCAGGTGCTTGACGGCATCGCCAGCACCATTCCCGGACTGGTCGGCGGCTCGGCGGATCTGACGCATTCGAACCTGACGCAGGCGAAGGCGCAGACCCCCGTTAAAGCCGGTGCGTTCGCCGGTGGCTACATCCACTACGGTATCCGCGAGCACGGGATGGCTGCAGCAATGAACGGCCTCGCGCTGCATGGCGGCTTCATTCCCTATGGCGGCACGTTCCTCGCCTTCTCCGACTACAGCCGTCCCGCGATCCGGCTCGCAGCGTTGATGCGGCTGCGGGTTATCCACGTGATGACGCACGACTCCATCGGGCTCGGTGAGGACGGCCCGACGCATCAGCCGGTCGAACACCTTGCCGCGCTGCGGGTGATCCCGAACTTGCTGGTGTTCCGTCCCGCCGACGCGGTCGAGACGCTGGAGGCTTGGGACTGCGCACTCGGCTCCGAGCATCGCCCGTCCGTGCTGTGCCTGTCGCGTCAGGCGCTGCCAACTTTCCGCAGCGATGCCCGCGGCAAGAACCGCGTCGCACGCGGCGCCTATCTCGTCGTCTCGCCCGACGGCGGCCGTGACGTGACGCTGATCGCGACCGGCTCGGAAGTCTCGATTGCGCTGGAAGCAGCCCGCCTGCTCGCGACCGAGCACATCCGCGCGGCCGTGGTGTCCGCGCCCTGCTTCGCCTTGTTCGAGGAGCAGCCGGACGATTACCGCGCCACCGTGCTCGGCACGGCGCCGCGCGTCGGCGTCGAGGCAGCGGTTGTCGGCGACTGGCATCGCTGGATCGGTGCCGACGGTGAGTTCGTCGGCATGCGCAGCTTCGGTGCCTCGGCGCCGGCGCCCGTGCTGTACCGCGAATTCGGCATCACACCGCAGAGCATCGCAGAAGCGGCCAGGCGCTCGGTCGCACGTCGGAACCAGGGAAGAACAGCATGAGCTTGCGTGTCGCCATCAACGGATTTGGCCGGATCGGTCGCAACGTGCTGCGTGCGATCGCCGAGTCCCGCCGCAACGACATCGAGGTGGTCGCGATCAACGACCTCGGTCCGGTCGAGACCAATGCGCATCTGCTGCGCTTCGACTCGGTCCACGGCCGCTTTCCCGGCGAAGTCAAGGTCGACGGCGATACGATCGACGTCGGCGGCGGCCCGATCAAGGTGACCGCGATCAAGGACCCGGCGCAGCTGCCGCATCGTGCGCTCGGTGTCGATATCGCCCTGGAATGCACCGGTCTGTTCACCTCGCGTGAGAAAGCCGCCGCACATATCCAGGCCGGTGCCAAGCGCGTGCTGGTCTCGGCGCCGGCAAGCGAGGTCGATCTCACCGTCGTGTTCGGCGTCAATCATCTCGCCCTGACCGGCGATCACATCGTGGTCTCCAACGCCTCGTGCTCGACCAACTGCCTCGCGCCGCTCGCTCAGGTGCTGGACGACGCCGTCGGGATCGAGAAGGGGTTCATGACCACGATCCACTCCTACACCGGCGACCAGCCGACGCTCGATACGTTCCACAAGGACCTCTATCGCGCCCGCGCCGCGGCGCTGAAGGCGCTGCGGCTCGAGGACATGCGGCTGCCGGTCGCCTATGTGAAGACGTTCCAGGGGCCGGCCACCGGCATCGTGGTCGAGCGCGAGCGGCTCGACAAGTTCGGCCGGCCGCTGCTCGGCGCCACCATCAAGCCGAAGCTCGGCCTCTCGGGCCGCAATTACGGCCGCGTGGTCTATGAGGCGCTGAAGGGCGGGCTCGACTTCACCAAGGACGACGAGAACATCAACTCGCAGCCCTTCATGCACTGGCGCGACCGCTTCCTCTACTGCATGGAAGGCGTCAACCGCGCGCAGGCGGCGTCGGGCGAGGTGAAGGGCACCTATCTCAACATCACGGCCGCGACCATGGAGGACATGTACGAGCGTGCGGAGTTCGCCAAGGAGCTCGGCTCGGTCGTGGTCATGATCGACCTCGTGATCGGCTACACCGCGATCCAGTCGATGGCGAAATGGGCGCGCCGCAACGACATGATCCTGCATCTGCACCGCGCCGGTCACTCGACCTATACGCGCCAGAAGAGCCATGGCGTGTCGTTCCGCGTCATCGCCAAATGGATGCGGCTCGCCGGAGTCGATCACATCCACGCCGGCACGGTCGTCGGCAAGCTCGAGGGCGATCCCAACACCACGCGCGGCTATTACGACATCTGCCGCGACGACTTCAACCCGATGAAGCTCGAGCACGGCGTGTTCTTCGACCAGAGCTGGGCGAGCCTGAATAAGCTAATGCCAGTGGCTTCCGGCGGCATCCATGCCGGCCAGATGCACCAGCTGCTCGACCTGCTCGGCGAGGACGTCGTGCTGCAGTTCGGCGGCGGGACCATCGGCCACCCCATGGGTATCCAGGCCGGGGCGACCGCCAACCGGGTGGCGCTGGAAGCGATGATCCTCGCTCGCAACGAGGGACGTGACTACGTTCACGAAGGCCCAGAGATCCTGGCCAAGGCCGCAGCGACCTGCACGCCGCTGAAGGCCGCGCTGGAGACCTGGAAAGACGTCACTTTCAACTATCAATCCACCGACACGCCGGACTTCGTGCCGACGGCGCTCGCCGCTGTCTAAAGGAGAGCAAAGATGAAACTGACCCAAGGCTGTTTCTCCTTCCTGCCCGATCTCAGCGACGAGCAGATTACCAAGCAGGTGCAATATTGCCTGAGCAAGGGTTGGGCGGTGAACATCGAGTTCACCGACGACCCGCATCCCCGCAACACCTATTGGGAGATGTGGGGTCTGCCGATGTTCGATCTCGCGGACGCTGCCGGCGTGATGATGGAGCTCGCCGAATGCCGCAGGGTGTATGGCGACCGCTACATCCGCGTCTCGGGATTCGATTCCAGCCATGGCTGGGAGTCGGTGCGCATCTCGTTCCTCGTCAACCGGCCCGCGAAGGAGGCTGAGTTCGAGCTGGTGCGCCAGGAGATGGCCGTACGCTCGGTACGTTACACCACCGTACACCGGCAACCTCAGCCGGCTTCCTCTTAGTCGCTTTCCGCTCGGAGCGACTCTTTCTCCCCGCTCCGACTCCCTGGCGGACAACTGCTTCGCCGTCATTTGCGGCGGCGAAGCCTCTTTATTCGAGGTCCAAGATGCTGGATGTGCCGCACACGACGACCATTGAGGTCAATGAGGTGCCTACTGCGTTTGACCTGCGCAAGGAGGCCGAGGCGGCGGGGATCACGGAGACCTTGCACCAGCTCGAACAAGAGTTGATCGGCTTGAAGCCCGTCAAGCAGCGGGTGCGGCAGATCGCTTCGCTCCTGTTGATTGAGCGGATCCGGCAGCGGGCCGGGCTCGTCTCCTCGGCCCCGACGCTGCACATGTCCTTCACCGGCAATCCCGGCACCGGTAAGACTACCGTCGCCCTGCGCATGGCGAAGATCTTGCACGGCCTCGGCTTCGTGCGGCGCGGACAGGTGATCTCGGTGACGCGCGACGACCTTGTCGGTCAGTATATCGGTCACACTGCGCCGAAGACCAAGGAGATCCTGAAGAAGGCGATGGGCGGCGTACTGTTCATCGACGAGGCCTATTACCTGCACCGGCCCGACAACGAGCGCGACTATGGTCAGGAAGCCATCGAGATCTTGCTGCAAGTCATGGAAAACCAGCGCGAGGATCTCGTCGTCATTCTCGCGGGTTATGGCGAACGGATGACCAGTTTCTTTGCCTCCAATCCAGGCTTCCGATCACGCATCGCCCACCACATCGAGTTTCCCGACTATTCGGAGGCGGAGCTGCTCTACATTGCCGAGCTTATGCTGAGGGAGCGCGGCTACCGCTTCTCGGCCGCGGCACGCGAGTCGTTCGAAAGATACATTGTGCTGCGCCGGACTCAGCCGTTCTTCTCCAATGCGCGCTCGGTCCGCAACGCTGTCGATCGCATCCGGTTGCGCCAGGCCGATCGGCTGGTCTCCGATCTCGACCGGATGCTCGAGATCGCTGATCTCGAAACCATCGATCCCTCCGACGTATTGGCGAGCCGCGTGTTCAGCGGCGGAGCTGGCAGCGAGCAGGCGACCGGGAGCAAATGTCCATGACCAGGGATATCGTCATTGCTCCCTCGATCCTGGCGGCGAATTTCGCGCGTCTCGGCGAGGAGGTCGCGGCGATCGACGCAGCCGGCGCTGACTGGATCCATTGCGATGTCATGGACGGGCACTTCGTGCCGAACATCAGTTTCGGTGCGGACGTGATAAAGGCGGTGAGGCCGTTCACCACGAAGACGTTTGACGTTCACCTCATGATAGCGCCCGTCGACGCTTATCTTGAAGGCTTTGCCAAAGCCGGTGCCGACATCATCACGATTCATGCGGAAGCCGGTCCACATCTCGATAGTTCGCTGCAGGCTATTCGCGCGCTCGGCAAGAAAGCGGGCGTAAGCCTGTGTCCGTCGACGCCGGAGGGTACAATCGAATATGTGCTCGATAGGTTGGATCTGGTGCTTGTCATGACCGTCAATCCGGGCTTCGGTGGCCAGGCGTTTTTGGAGTGCCAGATCCCCAAGATCAGGCGCATTCGCGCCATGATCGGCGATCGCCCGATCCGCCTTCAGGTCGATGGTGGTATCACGTGCCACAATGCTGCCGCCGTCGTGGAGGCTGGGGCCGACACGTTGGTGGCGGGTTCAGCCCTGTTTGGCGGCAATATCGCTGCCGAGTACGCCACCAATATCGCGGGCCTACGAATGGCAACTAGGGTTGGCCGGTCCCCGAGTTAGACTTCGGCATGGGTCAACAAACACGCAGGACGCGGCGGCTAGGCGCTATGCCGGAGGGACGATGGGGCCGTCGCGGTGAATTCCTCTGCCGTGCGCTTTAGTGGGAACTGCTCGGCTCGACCTCATCGTGATGAACCGCTGAACCATCACAAAGGCGTCAAGTCGAGCGCAAAAGCCATTGCGACGAGTAGAGAGAGCAGAAGGCCTGCTCCACAAAATATACCAAGAATCTTGAGAGTATCGCCGTCCTCAGCTGGTTTTCTGACCGTGCTGGAAACGACTCTTGCGATTTGCGCGATCATCCTGCAACTCCAATTGGCAATGCCAGACTGAAAGCAATTTATACTGAGAACAGCGTCATCGGGCCAGCATTGCAAGCATGAGAGGCTACTCTGCCTAGACCAAATGTCTGGCGGAGGCTTTTTTCAGATCGTTTTCGTATGCCTGCAAAAGTGCTGTTGAAGCGTCCACTGGCGCTTCGCATTGCGTAGCCTCGTCGCGGCCAGCCGATCTTATTTTAGAAACCCCGATTTCTGGCTCTTACCCAACCTTACCCAAACTCTGTGTCAAAAGCCGCTTAGCCCGTTAGAATGGCGCATAGCCTTCGCCTACCACGGCCTCTGCTAGAGGAGAGGGCGCGTGGTTTGCGGGCCAAAGAGCCCATCGGAGGGAATCATGCCAAGGACGCTAGCCGTTGTTTGCGGTCATTCGGCTCAACTTATCAAAAAAGCTCTCATTAACTCCACCGTGTGCGCCGGGGCGGCACTGGCTGCCACCCAGGCCTACGCAGAAGACATCAACTGGCGGCAATTCGAAGGCACGTCCATCGTCTGGGCCTACGATATTCACCCCTATGCTGACGCTGTTGCGGCTCAACTGCCCGAGTTCGAGAAACTCACCGGCATCAAGGTGACGCCGGAGCTTTATCCGGATGATGCCTATTGGAATAAGCTAACGATCCAGCTCAGCACGAAATCGCCAAGCTGGGATGTCGTCGGCACGGGCATCCAGCCCGCCTGGGACCTTGCCCCGGGCCAACTGCTCGAACCGCTCGATCGCTATCTAAACGATTCAAAGCTCACCTCTGCAGCCTACGACTACAAGGACTTCTTCCCAGCCTTGCGCGAAGCGCTGACATGGAAGGTCAAGGAGGGCCAGATCGAGGCCGGCAGCGGGCAGGTCTGGGCGATCCCCCATGGCTTCGAGAACATCCAGTTGTTCTACCGCAAGGATGTGCTGGACAAGCACGGTATCAAAGTCCCGAGCACCCCGCCGGAGATGTCGGCCGCTTGTGAGAAACTCAAAGCTGCCGATCCCACCATCACGCCTCTCGGCGTTCGCGGCGTAAGGTTCTGGAGCAGCATCCACACGGCTGCGATCTCGATTGCGAGGTCCTATGGCGTGCACGATTTCGTCGTCAAAGACGGCAAACTCGACACGGGCCTGGATTCGCCAGAGTCGATCGCCTTCCACAAAGACTATGTCGACATGATCAAGAAATGCGCTGCTCCCTCCTTTGCCAATGACAATTGGTACCAGGTGGTCGAAGGGATCAATTCAGGGCGGACCGCCATGGCGATCGATTCCAACATGTTCGGTTTCTGGAACGACGTCGCCGGCAAGCCCGCCTCCGGCAAGATCGCCTTTGCACCACCGTTGCGCGCACCGAACGGCAAGAACTTCGAATCCAACATCTGGATCTGGTCTCTGGCCATGAACGCCGCCTCCCAGAAGAAGGGCGCGGCCTGGCTCTTCATCCAATGGGCGACCTCCAAGCAGGTCGAGCTGAACGGTGCCGTTGCGGGCAAGCTCGTCAACTCTCCGCGCGCATCGACCTGGAGCGACAAGGCCTGGCTCGAATACGCCGCAAAGCCTGAATTCAACAACTTCGTCGAGACGTTCAAGACTGTGCAGGACCAGGCGCAACTCGCCTTTACGGCCCGCGTCGGCTTCGCCGAGGCAATGAATGCCTGGGCGGTGGCGATGCAGAAGATGGTCAATGGAGCGGATGTGAAGGCAACGCTGACCGACCTTGCCTCCGAGATCCGTTCGTCGATGTGAAGTCCCAAAGGGGGTGGTAGGCTTGCATGCCGCCCCCTTGGATTTCGATGTCAGTTGAAATGTATTCTTCAGGATTAGACGCAATCGTGACGCTGCAGTCTTCAGTGAGCCAACTCGCTTCGGCGCAAGACGGCGCGGCCAAGAGTGCCAGCCCGCCGCGCCTTGACTGGTGGAGCATCGCCGCGATCGCGCCGGCGGTCTTGATCCTTCTTGGCTTTCTGTTCCTGTTCTTCTACGGCGTATTTCAGTCCCTGACGGATCTCAAGTTCGGCCGGCCACTGGTCCACTTTATTGGCCTTACCAATTACGCCGCGTTGATCAAGACAGACGACTTCTGGAATAGCGTCCGAGCAACACTTGTCTACGCTGGTTCAGCGGTCCTTGCGGAAGCCGTGCTCGGCGTTGCCCTCGCCAAGCTCTTTGCCACCGAAGTGTTCCTGGCACGCGTGATGCGGCCGGTCATTCTGTTGCCACTCGTGCTTCCGCCCATGAGCGTTGCCTTGATGTGGACGACGATGATGGATCCGCAGAGCGGCATCCTGAACTATCTGCTGTCGCTTGTAGGAATGGGCCGGTTTGCATGGATTTCTGATCCCGCGACAGCGATGATTTCCCTCGTCCTGATCGACATATGGACTTACACCCCCTTTTTCACGCTGATCATCTTCGCCGGCCTCCAGGGCATCAATGAGGAGATCAGGGAGGCCGCGCGCGTCAATGGTGCAAAGGGCTGGGCAACCTTCCTCTACATCGAGCTGCCGTTGATCGCGCCCTACATCCTGATTGCTGCGGTCTTCCGTCTGATCGAATCTCTCAATCAATTCGACATCATTTTCGGAACGACGCAAGGCGGTCCCGGCAACAGCACCTCCGTTCTTTCCGTGCGCGCCTACATCACCGCATTCCAGAACCTCGCCTTCGGCCGGGGCGCGGCCCTCATGGTCGTCAATTGGATCATCGTCCTGGCCGGAGCGTTCCTCACGGTCAAGTTGTGGCGATACGTCCGACAACGCGTTAGCTGAAGAGACGCGACATGCGCCTAAATCGCTCAGGATCGACAAATATCGCTCTCAATCTGCTGGTTGGCATCTGCGCGCTCACTCTCGCTTTTCCGCTGATCTGGATCCTGCTGATGTCGTTGAAACAGCAGGGCGAGGTCATGGCCTGGCCGCCCAAGTTCATCTTCTCGCCGACGCTTGAGAATTTCCGGGTGCTGTTCGACGCCGCGCAGGCCGGCGCGACAAGCTATGGCACCATCAAGGTTGATTTCCTCACGCCAGTGACAAATAGCGTCGCCATCGCGCTCGGATCTGTTTTCGTCTCAATGCTCCTTGGCGTGCCCGCCGGTTACGTTCTGGCAAGGCGAGACATCCCGATGAAGGAGGACATCGCCTTCTTCATTCTTGGCTTCAGGTTCGCCCCGGCCTTGCTCGTCGTCATCCCGCTCTTCAACGTGTTCCAGACCATCGGACTCTACGACACCTATCTCGGCATGATCTGGGTCTACCAGGTCGTCACGCTGCCTATGATCGTGTGGTTGAGCCGCTCCTACATCGAGGATATTCCAAAGGACATCGAGGAGGCTGCAGCGATGGACGGGGCCAAACCTGTCAGGGTCATTCTGCATATCGTGCTGCCGCTTCTCAAGCCCGGCCTGATCGGCGCCTCCTTGCTGATCTTTCTGCTGGCCTGGCACAACTTCGCGCTCGGCTTGATCCTGAGCTCCACCAAGGCGCCGGTGACCGTCGCGCTACTCAAGCTGCTCAATCCGGGGGTGCAGTTCTATCCCGTCATGGCTGCAGGACTGGTCGTTACCATGATCATTCCGGTGATCTTGATCGTGATGGGCCAGCGCCACCTCGAACGTGGTCTCACTTTCGGGGCAGTAAAATGAATCCCAGGCCCTTGATGTTCTTTGGAACGACCAATCTCGACCTCTGCTTCAATGTCGAGCGGCTGCCAACGCCGGGTGAAAGTTTGATGGGCAAATTGAACCGCAATCCTGGAGGGAAGGGCGCCAATCAAGCCGTAGCGGCCGCACGGCTTGGACTGAAGCCCCTATTCTACACCCGTCTTGGCGGGGACGAGGCTGGCCAGTCCCTCTTGCAGTCACTGCGCGAAGCCGGAGTCCGTGCTGAGGCCATCACCATTTGTGCCGGTGAGGTCTCCGGCTCGGCCCTCGTCCTGGTGGGAGACGACGGTTCGAACATGATCGTGATCGATCCGGGCGCCAATCTGAATGTGATGCCGGCCATGGTTGAGAGCGCGGCCGCATTCATCGCGCCAGGCGCGCTCGTTGTTGCCGAAATGGGCTTGCCCATCTCCGCCCTCAACCGGCTCTTTGAAATGAAAAGCGAGAAGGGCTTCGAACTCATTTTTAATCCGGCGCCGGTCAGACCCGGGCTTTCGCCGGCGGCATGGCGACAAGTCGATTACGTGACCCCCAACCAGACCGAGGCCTTCGAGCTGACCGGGGTAGAGGTGACCGATTTCGACAGCGCCGCAGTGGCGGCGTCCAAGCTTCTGCACCTCGGACCCAAAGCCGCACTGATCACGCTGGGAGCGCAGGGCGCCTTCTATGCCGACGCGGCGCACTCGTTTGCGCTGCGTGCCTTTCCCGTCAAAGTCGTCGATACCACGGCCGCCGGGGACGCCTTCAATGGCGCTTTTGCCGCTTCGCTCGCTCAAGGCCTGCCTCTGAGGGATTCGGTCAGACGAGCACTAGCCGTTGCTGCCCTGTGCGTAACGCGCCGCGGGGCGCAGGCCTCAATGCCGCTGGCAGCAGAGGTCGATGAATTCCTCAAATCACAAACGATCTTGGAGTTGGAATGACCGAACAGTTCTCAGTCTCAGACAGAACGGTGCTCGTGACAGGGGCAGGGGGCGGCATCGGATCTGCCATTGTGAATGCGTTTCGGGCAGGAGGGGCCAACGTCGTTGCCACCGACGCCAATCTCGAAAGCCTCAGGCAGACATTGGTAGGACTTCCCCATGGCAATGGCGTGTTGCCGATGGCCATGGACGTTTCGCGCGAAGAGGACGTGGCGCGCGTGCTCGAGGAGATCGGAAAACGATTCGGCCGGCTCGACGTGCTCGTCAACAATGCCGGCGTTAAATCTGCCCAGCCGCTCCTCAGCGGGGCGGCCGACAAGATCGAACGCACAATCCAGATCAACTCGGTCGCAATCCTCCGCTGCTCGAAGCTCGCGATCGAGCGCTTCATGACAACCAAGGGCGGCCGCATCGTCAATGTCGGTTCCTCCTTGTCTTCGCAAGGCGCCGTATTCAACTATCAGGCCGGAGGGGCGGACTATTGCCTCTCCAAGGCAATCGTTCACGACATCACAAAGCTCCTTGCTTATGAATGCGCGCCGCTCAAGATCAATGTGAATGCAATCGCACCGGGGATCATCGACACCCCCATGCATGGCCGTCCGCGTGAGGAGACGGAAGCCCGCCATAGCGGCCGAATCCCATTGGGACGGGTTGGATTGCCGAACGACATTGCCGGCCTTGCCGTGTTTCTCGCAAGCCCTGCGGCCTCCTACATGACCGGCCAGATCGTTCACGTGAACGGCGGGATGCTGATGAATGGCTAAGTCCGGCACTCAGCTTCAATGGCCCGAGATCGCCGGTGTCATTTCCGATCTGGATGGCGTGGTCTACCGGGGGAACGCCGCGATCGCGGACGCCATCGAAGCCTTCAAGAGCTGGCAGCGGGCAAAACTTCCCTTCTGCTTCGTCACTAACAATTCGACCCACACGCCGGAAGATGTTGTGCGCAAGGTCGGAGGTTTCGGGCTTTCGATCTCCCCGAGGCAGGTCGTGACGAGCGCCATCACGGCCGCGGCGCTCATTCGCGCCCAATACCCGAAACTGACACGGGCCTTTGTCATCGGCGCGCCATCCCTTGCCAAAGCGATCGAGGAGGCGGGCCTCGAAGTCACCGATGCGAAGCCTGAAGTCGTGGTGATGGGGCTCGACCGCCAGATTACGCATGACAAGCTGCGAATTGCTGCTGCGGCTATCCTGGGCGGCGCCGTGTTCATAGGCACAAACCCTGATCTTCTCTTGCCGACTGCGGACGGCTTCGAACCAGGGGCAGGGGCCATGATCACGGCAGTTGCAGCCGCAACTCAAGTCCAGCCTCTGATCGTCGGCAAACCCGAGACGCACATGATCGAAGCCGCGCTTTCGCGGCTTGGAACGCCACGTCAATCCACATTGATGATCGGCGACCAGATACAGACAGATATCCAGGCCGGCAAGCGCGCCGGCCTTCCTGCCGTGCTCGTCACGACAGGCGTCCCACCTCGCAAGGACGCCGCGCTGCTGCCAGCCGACTTTACCGTGTCCAGCCTTTCAGAAATCGCCGTGAAGGCTGGTGTAGACACCGTACGGCAGAGGAGAGCGTGATGGCCAATGTTCGCCTGGAAGGCCTCAACAAGGCCTATGGCACTATCCAGATCCTGCGCAATATCGACCTCACCATCGATCACGGCGAATTCGTCGTCTTCGTCGGGCCTTCAGGGTCGGGCAAGTCGACCCTGCTGCGCATGATCGGCGGTCTCGAGCCGATTAGCGGAGGACGGCTTTTCATCGACAATGAGCTCGTCAACGACGTGGACGCGGCCGACCGCAATCTAGGCATGGTGTTCCAGAGCTACGCCCTCTATCCGCACATGACCGTCCGGGAAAACCTGGCTTTCCCCTTGCGGATGGCCAAAGCGACGAAAGCGGAGATCGGGAAGCGTGTCGCTGAGGCCGCGTCCTTATTGCAGATCGACCATTTGCTCGATCGCAAGCCACGGCAGCTCTCCGGCGGCCAGCGCCAGCGCGTGGCGATCGGGCGGGCCATCGTCCGCGAGCCCAAGGTGTTTCTGTTTGACGAGCCGCTGTCCAACCTCGACACCGAGCTGCGGGTGCAGATGCGGGTCCAGATCGCCAAGCTCCACGAGCAGCTTGGAAACACCATGATCTACGTCACTCACGATCAGGTCGAGGCCATGACCATGGCTGACAAGATCGTCGTGCTCAAGGACGGCAATATCGAGCAGGTGGGGAGCCCCCACGAGCTCTATCACTACCCGGCGTCGCGCTTCGTCGCCGGCTTCATTGGCTCGCCTAAGATGAATTTTTTGGGCGGTCATATCGAGGCCGCGCACGAGACAGGGGTGGAGGTCAGGCTTGACGCGGGCTCGACCGTCTCGGTCCCCGTTCGGCCGGATCAATTGCTGGTCGGCAAGCCGATCACGCTCGGGATCCGTCCCGATGATTTCTCGCAGCCGGCAGAAGACAAAGAGATCGCTCTCGAGCTGGACGTCGATTTCGTCGAGCACCTTGGCAGCGTCACCTACATCTACGGCAACGCGGGCAAGGAAGCCGTGGTCGCCAAAGCGCCACGGCTCGAGCCAGCCAAACGATCTGGCAAGGTCCGCCTTGCGGCTTCACCAGCCGATTGCCACCTGTTCACGGCCAACGGCAAGGCCCTGCAGCGGTTGCACGCACCGGCAAATTGGAGCTAATTTTCGGGCCTGCCGCACAGGAGGGGCGGCCGGTATGCACAACCGGGTAGAGCAGGTCAAGAACGCAGGAATCAGGCAGTTCTTCCGCAATTCCCGTTCATTCGTGCTCGGGGCAGGCATCGGCTCGGGCATGACCGCAAGGGCGGCCGAACGGGCGGGTGCAGATTTTGTCCTTGCGCTCAACGCTGGCCGTTTTCGCGCCATGGGCGGCTCCTCGCCAGCCTCGATCCTGCCCATCCGCGATAGCAACGAATTCGTCGCCGGATTCGGCCGAACCGAGATCCTGCCCAGCACCAAACTGCCGGTCTTTTTCGGCGCATGCACCTTCGATCCGCGCCTCGATCTCGATCGCTTCCTCGACCGGATCATCCGATGGGGCTTTACAGGGGTTACCAATTTCCCCTCCGTCATCCACATCGACGATTTTAGAAGGTCCTTGCTCGAGAAATCTGGCCTCGGCTACGAGCGAGAAATCGAACTTCTAACAAAAGCCCGTCAACGCGGTTTGATGACGATTGCCTATACCCGCTCCCAGGCCGAAGCGCGGCGCATGGTCGAGGCAGGCATTGAGGCGATCTGCATCAACTTCAATCTCAATCGCAGCGTCGAAAGCGGATCTGATCCATCGATCAGCCAGTCCGAGCTCGCAGCGCGGACCAGCGCCGTGACACGGGTGGCGCACTCCACCGACAAGAACGTCATCTGTCTACTCGGCGGCGGACCCATTACAAAGCCGGACGAACTCCTCGATATCTGCCGCGAAACGGGCGTCCAGGGCTTCATAGGCGGCTCTTCGCTGGACCGGGTCCCGTTGGAGATGTCGGTCCTCGAGGTCACATCCGGGTTCAAGACGATTCATCTCTTGCGCGAGAAAGTCGATCTGCTCGAGCGTCAGCTCCAATTGAGCGGGTTCAGGCACGGCGTCATTGCCCAATCCTCAGTCATGAAGCGGGTGCTCGAGACCGCCAAACGCCTGGCTGCCAATCCTAATCCTGTGCTCGTGTGGGGCGAAACGGGCTCGGGAAAACGCAGGATAGCGAATCTCGTTCACAGCTTCAGCGACCGCAAACATACAAAGGCTGCGCTCTTCCAGTGCCGCGCGGGGCCGGCAGCGGGCAACATCGGTGCATTGTTCGGCGCGGAGCGCGACGAGACCAGGAAGCGCCAACTATCGATTCTTGAAGCTGCAAACGGCACTGCCGTCCTGCTGCTGCATCTGGATCAACTGCCGCGGGATGGCCAGGAGCGTCTTGCTGATTACCTCGAGACCGGCGGTTTTGCACCCCTGAACGGGGTATCGGTCGTGCGGTCCAACGCACGGATCATTGCAACAGCGACAATTGCTCGCAGCGCCAGCCTTCAAACCGTGCTCTGTCCTCGGCTTCTTGCCCTGTTTACCGGGCTTGACATTGCCCTGCCGGCCTTGCCGGACAGGCTCGAAGACCTTCCCCAACTGGTCCAGCATTTCACGGTGGAAGCGAAGGGAGATTCAAACGCGCCGACGTTGGGAATAGAGAATTCTGCCTTCCTGGCGCTTGCCGGGCATGATTGGCCGGGAAACCTGCGAGAGTTGCGCCAAATCGTCAACCAGCTGGTGACGCTGCAACTGTCACACATTACGGCTGACGTCCTAAGGCCTTTGCTGACCGCGTCATCGGCCGTGAAACGGACAAATGTGTTCTCCGAGCGCGAGTGGATCATCGAAGGGCTGAAACGAAACAAGCTCCACCGCGGAAAAACTGCCCAGTCCCTTGGACTCTCCAGGAAGACCCTCTACAACAAGATCAAGAAGCTGCGGATCCTGGAGTAGCTCTGCTCCTCATTATTTTCGCGCTGGCGGCTTCGTGCCGCTCAGAAGCGCGAACTTCGCCACCGGCGCTCCTCGCTTCCCGGCGCTTACCAAATCGACGCCATCGCCAATCACGAACTTGAGCGCTTCTTCCGGCATCTGGACCAGGCCGGCCAGATGCGAGCCGATGCGCCGCTCGGCCATTGCGGTCTTAGAGATGTCGTCCGTCGCGAACAACACCCTGAAGTCCAAATTGGCAAACCATTCCAGACGTCGAAGCTCGATCTCCTGTCCGCTTTCAATGGGCGTCCCTGTCGTTGACCGCTCAATGAGAGACGCCGGCGGGAAGTTGATGATCCCCTTGATCCCGGCCTCTTTCAACGCATCGGCAAGATCCTCCCAGCACGCGAAGGGATCGATCATGACGATCGCGGCGTAAACACCCGCAGATCTCTCCTTTCGGAACGTGCGCAGATCCCGTAACAGACAATCGTTCCAGTCAACGACGGGCAAGGTCGCCATGACCAGCATGGAGCCTTCCGGAAGGCTCCCTAAAGCCGGCGCATAGATTGCTAGGCAATAACCCTCGCGCGTGTCCGACCTGCTTGAAATGAGCTCGCCGACTGCTCTTTGCTTCAACCGCCTCTACCCAATCTTACCCATTTAAACATCGCACTGATCTTATACGGCATTTCAGTTCGGTCTAGAGATCTGCACGACATCTAGGCACGTCAGGCTTCCGACGACGTCTCATCTATCCGCTGGCAGGCCGGCCTCGTCTGCTTCCTCCCTCGACTTACGCCGCTGTTGGAGAGCTCCAGCAGCGGTCTCTTTTTAGAATTCAATTCACAGGCATTGAACCGCGCGAGCTGTCCACCCGCCCGCCACTTGGCACTTTTTGCAATGGGTGAAACAGCGTCCCAAGGGCTGGCGGAGATGACCTTCGCCTGCTGCGCACCGCGTGCGTCTCATGGGCCCGAAAGGACGCCGGACAGAAGATGCCGGAAGAGGAGAGGGGAAGACACGCCGCAGACAGGACAGGCAACCTTGGCTAGAGCCACCGGTGCGCTCCCGAGCGCTTCGAGACATCTACCCAATATTACCCAACTCTCCCCGGCGCGGCACTTATTGAGCGTCTCGGCCGCGTTTAGACCATTCGTATCAAGCAGGATCGGAGAGGAAAGATCGTGTCGCACCATTGCACCGACGACGCGAAGTCGGCCAGGCTTGGGCGCTCGCCCAAGGTCGGAGCCGCTGGCGCCGTTGCAATCGTGGCGACGCTCGATACGAAGGGCGCAGAAGCATCTTATCTCCGAAACGTCATCGAAGGCCTGGGCCGCACGACGGTGGTCTTAGACGTCGGTACGTCCAAGGCAGGGTCGGACAAAGAGCCGACAGATGGCGGCCGCGCCGTTTCTCCCGTCGAGCTCTTGAACGACATTGCCCAATCGGCCCGCAAAATGGTCGATGATCTTCGCCAATCAGGCGCGATCAGCGCAATTGTCGGAATTGCGGGTGGCAAGGGCAGCGCCGTCTTTGGCGAAGTCGTCCGCGATTTACCATATGGCTTCCCGAAGCTCCTTGTGAGTAGCGCCAGGCCCGCACTGCTCGCCGAACTGGCCGTCCATAACGACATCATCCTCTATCCGACCCTTGTCGACCTCTTCGGGATCAACGCCTTCACCCAACGCGTGCTGGACAATGCCGGCCGCGCCGTGGCCGCCATGCAATATGAGCCATCCCGTCAGAGGAGACGGAAGAAAATCGTCGCCATCACGGCCTTCGGAGTTACGACGCCGGCGGCCAATCAATGCGTAAGACGTCTTGGAGAGGCCGGCCTCGATGCGATCGTTTTCCCCGCTAACGGGGCCGGCGGGCGCAAGATGGAACAGCTAATCGCGGCCGGTGAGTTTGACGCTGTAATCGATCTGACCACAACCGAGCTTGCTGACGAAATCGTCGGTGGCACCGCCAGCGCCGGACCGGATCGGCTCAAGGCAGCCGCGGATCGATCAATCCCGCAGGTCGTCGCGCCAGGCGCAGTCGACATGGTCAATTTTGGTCCACCATCCAGCGTCCCCGATCAGTTTCGCTGCCGCCAGTTCTACTCCCATACTCGCTACACCACGCTCATGCGCACAACTCCGTCCGAAAACGCAAGCATCGGCCGGCTTACGGCCGAGCGGCTGTCGCGGGCCGAAGCGCCAGCCATCGTGCTCTGGCCGGCGAAAGGCGTCTCCGACTACGACCGCGACGGCGGCGTGTTCCGTGATTGCAATGCCGACCGCGCTTGGCTGGACGCGGTCAAGAACAATCTGCCGCCCAAAATCACGGTGCGCGAATTGAACTGTCACATCAACGATCCCGAATTTGCCGAGGCGGCCGCGAGTTGGATCCTCGAGCAATTGGCGCAGGAAGGCTGACTGCGATGCGGATGTTTGAGCGAAGCGAAATCCTAGCGAAGATCGCAAGCCAGGTGGCCGAGCGCAGAGCGGTTCTTGCCGCAGGCAGCAGCTGCGGCCTGGTGGCCAAATGCGCTGTCCTCGGGGGCGCGGACATGCTGGTGGTCTACTCTACCGGGCTGTCGCGCCTGATGGGGCTTCCGACCAGCCGGATCGGAGACTCCAACGCGCGCACGCTCGAGCTTGCCGCAGAAATCCGCAACGTTGTCTCTTCCATCCCCGTGATCGGCGGCGTTGAGGCCTGGGATCCCGTTCGGCTCGATCTCGATGCGTTGCTCGACAAATTCTGGGCGGCCGGCTTCTCAGGCGTGATCAACTATCCCACCATCTCGACCATGGGCGACAAATGGCGCGACCGCCGCGGCCGCGTCGGGCTCGGCTTCGAACGCGAAGTCGAGATGATCGCATCTGCGCGCAAGAAGAACATCTTCTCGCTCGCCTATGTCGCAAACCCGGACGATGCCAAGGCGATGGCAAGCGCCGGGGCCGACTGCATCATCCCTCATGTCGGCGCCACACGGGGCGGGCTCGTTGGCCATGAGGAAGGGCGGTCGGTCAAAGACGCGATCAATCGCATCAACGACATCAACGCCGCGGCCAGGAGCGGGCGCTCCGACGTTGTCCTGCTCTGCCATGGTGGTGCGATCGCAGAGCCCGCGGATACGGCCGAGGTGTACCGGTCGACGCAATGCGTCGGATTTGTCGGCGCCTCCTCCATCGAACGAATTCCGATCGAACGGGCAGTAAAGGCGGCAGCCGAGGAATTCAAAGCCGTCCCGCTTCCCCAACATCACTGACCTCAGTTCCAAGAAATCGCAGCGAGGCTGGAATGGACACACCGATGGGCCAATCAAGCAAGGGCATGACCGTGGCGATCGCCCGAAGCGCAAGGGCGGATCACGAATGGGCAACCGACGTTCTCGTAGTCGGGAGTGGTGCAGCCGGGCTCTCGGCCGCCCTCTATGCGGCAAAAGCAGGACTGCGCGTCACTGTCTGCGAAAAATCCGCCCGGCTCGGCGGCACGACAGCTCTTTCCAATGGTATGATCTGGGTTCCTTGCTCACCCCAGGCGCGCTCAGCGAAGATCGACGACTCGCTTGCGAAGGCAAGGACCTACCTGCAGCACGAACTTGGCACCTATTACCGGGCAGGCTTCATCGATGCTTATCTCGAGGACGGCCCAGCTGCACTTGCCGCCCTTGAGGACGGGACAGAGGTCAACTTCACGCTGGCCTCGGCGCCCGATTATCATTCGAGCCAGATCGGCGGCGTCGACAAGGGCCGGGCACTGAGCCCGGCTCCCTATGATGGGCGCCTTCTCGGAGCCGATTTCGATCTGATCGGCGATCCCATCCGGGTTGTGCTTGGTGGAATGATGATCTCATCCAGCGAGGTCAGAAGCTTCCTCAATCCCTTCCAATCCTTTGCCGCCCTCAGACACGTCTTGCGGCGTGTCGGTCGCTACGCGCGTGACCGGCTGGGCCACAGGCGCGGGACAGAGCTCAGCGGAGGGAACGCCCTGATCGCGCGCCTGGTCGTCAGTCTGCGCAAGCACGGCGTCGAGATATGGCCTGGCTCCCCGCTGATAGAGCTGATCAGGGAAGATGGGCGTGTCACCGGAGCCGTCGTCAAGCGGAACGGTTCCGACCTTCGCGTGCGCGCCTCGCATGGCGTCATCCTCGCAACGGGCGGATTTGCTCGCAGCGCAGAGTTAAGAGCCAGCCTCAGCGGTCCCCACCAGCACGATGACACGCTGGCCCATGTGGACGTTGTGGGCGATGGCATTTCCCTGGCGTCCAGGCTTGGAGCTGCGATTGACAACAATGTCGCCTCTGCCGGCTTTTGGACTCCCGTCTCAATTCTCAAGAGCGGCAGCTCCTCCCAAGTGGTCCCCTATGGCTGGCTCGATCGCGGCCGTCCCGGCGTCATCGCAGTGGGGCCGGATGCCAAGCGTTTCGTCAACGAATCCAATTCGTATCACGACATTTGCCTGGCGATGTTCACCAGCGGCTATCCGGCAGATAAGCGATTTTACTTCATCTGCGACCTGGAGTTCGTACGGTTGAGAGGTATGGGACATCTGCTGCCCTGGCCCTGGACCTTGAGGATCGGAAAATATGCGCGCCTTGGGTACATCAAGGTCGGCCGGACAATTCCTGAACTTGCCAAACAGCTGGGGCTAGATCCGGCTGCGCTTGAAAAGACCGTCGAAGAGCACAACACGCACGCTGCTGAGGGGCGCGATCCGCTGTTCAAACGCGGTGAATCCGCCTTTAATCGCACGCTCGGCGATCCGGCCGTGAGCAAGAAAAACCCAAATCTCGGACCCATCAAGACAGGCCCGTTTATCGCGCTTCCAATCGTTCCGGCAACGCTCGGCACGGCCACCGGCCTGGCAACCGACACTTGCGGCCAGGTCCTAGACGGGCAGGAAAGATCCATCGCGGGCCTTTACGCTTGCGGCAACGACATGACATCCCCGATGCGCGGCATCTATCCAGGAGCAGGCATCACCATCGGGCCTGCGATTGTGTTCGCGTACCGGGCTGTCAACGCCATCCTATCGGCGACGCAGCAAAAGACAAAGGCTGCCGCTTCTGGAGCTTGACATCGTTTGCATGGGGCGAGCGCGTGATCGACGAAGCATTGGCTTTCGCCAGGAGCGGCTGGCTCGAAGGCGGCTCATCCAAGGGGTTTGATTTTTGATGCGCCGCTCGCGCCATGCCAAGATCGTCGCAACCATCGGCCCGGCAACCGTCGAGCTCGACCAACTCCGTGCTCTCGATCTTGCAGGTGCCGATACATTCCGCCTGAACTTCAGTCATGGCACCAAAGACGATCACGCGCGCGCCTTTACCGCCATTCGCGCGCTCGAGCGCGAATTCGGCCGACCCATCGGCGTGCTACAAGATCTGCAAGGCCCGAAGCTGCGCATCGGTTCGCTTGAAGAGGGTGAGCTCACGCTGCAGGCCGGCGAAACGGTCCGCTTTGTTCTGGACGGAGCAAGAGGCGGAAAGCAGGCGATCCCTCTGCCACATCCGGAGATCTTTGTAGCTGCGTATCCAGGTCAAAATCTGCTCATCGATGACGGCCGTGTTCGCCTAAGCCTCGAAAAGCCAGGCGATGGCGACATGATAGCGCGCGTCATTGTCGGTGGAACGATCCGCGATCAAAAAGGCGTAAACGTGCCGGGAGCGTTGCTTGATATCTACCCCCTGACCAAGAAGGATCGTGACGATCTCGTCTTCGGCCTAGAGCTGGGCGTCGACTGGGTTGCCTTGTCCTTTGTTCAGAAGCCTTCAGACCTGATTGAGGCACGAGCTCTAATCGGTGAGGCAGCCGGCCTCGTCGCCAAAATCGAAACGCCAATGGCGCTTGATCACATCGATGATATCATCAAATTGTCCGACGCCCTCATGGTCGCCCGCGGCGATCTTGGGGTCGAGATTCCCCCGGAAAACGTGCCTGGCCGACAAAAAGAGCTCATTCGTGCTTGCCGAATGGCCGCAAAGCCCGTGATCGTCGCAACCCAAATGCTTGATTCCATGGTGGCAGCGCCGACGCCGACGCGCGCGGAAGCCTCCGATGTTGCGACCGCCATCTATGATGGAGCCGATGCTGTGATGCTATCAGCCGAAACGGCAAACGGCGCTTATCCGGCCGAAGCCGTCGCCATGATGGATCGTATCATCCGGAGTACGGAGCAACATCGTCTCTATCGCTCCTTGATCAGGGCTGCGCAAGTCGACGAAGAGATTACCCCTCCACACGCTGTCGCAGCGGCAGGCGCAGATCTTGCCGCCACGATCGAGGCCAAAGCCATCATCGGCTTCACGGCGAGCGGGACGACCGCAGCCCGCATTTCGCGCAAACGACCACCGATCCCCGTTCTTGCTCTGACGCCAGACGACATTGTGGCGCGACGCATGTGCCTGTTGTGGGGCGTCCATAGTGTCGTGGCCAGCGATCCCTCCGGCCATGAAGAAATAACCCGGATCGCGGCCGTGGCAGCGCAACGGGAAGGCTATGTGCGGTCCGGCGACTTGGCCGTCGTGGTCTTTGGCCTCCCATTCGGACAAATAGGCGCGACAAACAACGTACGCGTTGCTGTCTGCTAGAACAGTCCGTTCGCCCTGAAACGTCTGTCGAGCCATCTTGATGTCGATCCGGACTGCGGCGAGGCTCTACGCATGGTCGTGCACGAGATGCTCCAAGCCCGGCTGCAACTCCGGCCAGGAGCTTACATTGCCTGACGACCACGAGGCAGCTCTGCGCGGATGGGCGGTTTCGGTCGAAACCGCACAGCCTTTTTAGTCGAATGCCGCTTGCAGCGAGCAGACGGGCTGTATCGCTGGCATGAGGGCCTCAGCGGCAGGCATCTGCGTGCCGCCCGCGGCCTGTTGAACTGGTCCGTCAAGGAAGTGGCCCAGCGGGTGTGCGTCTCCACGGCGATCATCTGGCGGATCGAGGAGTACAGCGACACACCAATGTCCGACGCGCAGAGGGAAAGCTTGAGAAAGACCTTTGTCGATGCAGGAATCAAAGTTACCCTTCCGGTCGTAGGCAAGCCCCGGTGTTCAGCCGCGATGACGCTCCATCGGCAAATCGAGATGGCTATCAATCGTTATCTTTTTTGCAGCGCAGGAGGGCAGCGCCGGTCTCAAGAATCAACAAAATTGAGCTTCCGGCAGCTTCTCCTCGTGTGAAAGTGCTACTCAGGTGCCCCATGCTGGCAAGTCTCGGTCTTATCCTCCTCTGCCAATTGATCGGAGAGGCCATTACGCGCGGGTTCGGCCTGCTGCTGCCTGGTCCGGTCGTCGGGCTCCTGCTGCTGTTGATTTTGCTGCTCGTCCGTGACCGTTTCGCAATCATCGCTCAAGGACCGCTGCGAAACGGCGGCGTTGAGACTGCCAGCAGGGGGCTGCTCAACAATCTGTCTCTCCTGTTTGTCCCGGCCGGCGTGGGTGTCGTGGAAAAACTCGATCTCATTTATGCTCATGGGATAGCAATTGTGTTGATTCTTGCCCTTTCCGTCGTAGTGACCCTTCTCGCGACCGTGCTAACGTTTCGCCTGGTCAGCCGGCTGTTCGGTCATGAGGCGCCATGAAGGACCATGCATTCTCGCTCTGGGTCTATCTGTCGCAATCGCCTCTGCTTTGGCTGACGATCACCTTACTGGTTTATGCAGTCTCGGAAGCGCTGTCGCTTGCCCTCCACCGACATCCGCTCGCCAATCCTGTTCTCCACGCGGTCTGGATCATCGGCGTGTTTCTGTTCGTGACCAGCACGCCATATCCGGTCTATTTTAGCGGAGCGCAGTTCGTACATTTCTTGCTCGGCCCAGCCACAGTCGCGCTCGCTATCCCGCTCTACGAGAACCGCAGGATCGTCCTTGCCTCGATCGTGCCAATGCTGGCAGCCCTCGTTGTGGGCTCGGTCACAGCGGCCGCGTCGATTGTGCTGCTTGCGAAAGCTGCAGGCTTGCCGCGCGATGTTGTACTGTCCCTTGCGCCTAAGTCCGTGACAGCCGCGGTCGCAATGGGGATCAGCGAAACACTGCACGCCGACCCTTCTCTGACCGCCGTCGCGGTGATCCTCACGGGGATCATGGGAGCGATCATTGTCACGCCATTGATGAATTGGAGTGGTATCATTGATTTTCGTGCGCGTGGTTTTGCCGCGGGCATCGCCGCGCACGGCATTGGTACCGCGCGAGCGTTTCAGGTGGACGAGGTTGCGGGCGTGTTCTCGGGGATTGCGATGAGCCTGAACGCGCTGGTTACGTCTTTGCTCGTCCCTCTCGCAGTCACACAATTGTTGCGATAAGCCACCGCGCATGGCCGTTCTGACGAGGCCCATCCTCACTTTTTCGGATAGCCAAACCATCGCGGCAACGAGCGATACTTACTGGGAGGAAAGGCTAGCTTCGCCTCCGAGCTGGGCGACGATCCAATCGGCAAAAGCGCGCACCGCCGAGCGTTGCCGGCTGGCGCGCGGATAAATTAGCCTGTGACCGACGTATCGAATATCGGTTGCGCGGCCGGCCAATGGAGCAACCAGTCGTCCGCTAGCCAATTCGCGCTCCGCTAGAAGCGTTGATTCCAAGGCTACTCCCAGTCCTTCGGCGGCGGTTGCAATCGCCAGGAAACTTCGATCGAATCTCATGCCGTGAATCGCTGGAGCTTCCAATCCATTGGCGGCGAACCACTGATGCCATTGAACTTGCTTCACGTCTGAACGGATCAATGTCTGATCCAGGAGGTCGATCGGCTTCTTGATTGATTTTGCAAGCTTCCGGGAGCATAGGGGAGTGACTGTTTCCTCTGGCAGAGGAACAATCTCGACGCCCTCCGCCCTCGGCGGACCGTAAACGATGTCGACATCGAAATCATCGTTACTGAAACGCGCATAGTCTGTGCTGGCAGCCAAGCGAACTTCTAGCTTCGGATGGGCTGCAAGAAACTGCGCCAGTCGTGGCGTTAGCCATTGCGCTGCAAAGCTCGGAGCGGAGTGAACCCGCACCAACTGCGGACCACGAGCAGCGACTTCCTCCAAGCCGCGGCGGAGCTGATCGAATGCAGCGCCGGTATGTCGCATCAGGTTCTCGCCGGCCGGCGTGAGCCGCACCGCGCGTGCACTGCGCTCGAAGAGAACGGTCCGGAGCGTGTCCTCCAGCTTACGGATTGCATGACTGACTGCACTTGGCGTCAGGTGAAGCTCATTCGCCGCATCGCGAAACGATCCGGTGCGGGCCGCCGCCTCAAAGGCGCGAATTGCCGATATCGGAACATTCGAGAGCATCGCATAAGTGAACCAGATTCATCGACCCATGACAACTGTGCGCTTGTCGGCGCGGAGAGCGAGGGTCATTCCTAGCATTGTCAAGGAAAACAATTTGCGGGAGGAACTGATGCTGCTCAGCGGGAAGACAGCCATCATTTCGGGCGCGGCCTCGCCGCGGGGGATCGGGCTCGCCACCGCCCGGCGGTTTGCCTCCGAGGGCGCTCGGGTCGCAATCCTCGATATCGATGCCGGAGCCGCGGCAGGGGCAGCAGCCACTCTTGGCAAGGAACACCTCGGTTTGCGCTGCGACGTCGCTGACAAATCGTCCTGCGAGCGGGCAGTTGCAAGCGCGGTCGAGGCATTCGGTGGTATCGATATACTGATCAACAATGCCGGCATTACCCAGCCGGTGAAGCTCCTGGACATATCAGCCGCCGATTGGGATCGCATTCAAGACGTCAATCTCAAAGGCGTTCTCTTCCTCTCCCAGGCCGTGATCCCGCATATGCGTGCGCGGAAGTCCGGATCGATCGCATGCATGTCGTCGGTGTCGGCCCAGCGTGGCGGCGGAATTTTTGGGGGACCACACTATTCGGCAGCGAAAGCCGGCGTTCTTGGTTTAGCCAAGGCCATGGCTCGCGAGTTCGGTCCTGACAACATCCGCGTCAACTGCGTCACGCCTGGCCTGATCGGCACCGATATCACGGCCGGCAAGCTGACTGATGAAATGCGTGCGAAAATTCTGGAAGGCATTCCACTCAATCGTCTCGGCACCGCAGAAGATGTCGCCGGCATCTACACTTTTCTGGCCTCCGATCTCTCCGCGTACGTCACTGGTGCCGTGATCGACGTCAATGGCGGCATGCTCATCCACTGAGCCAGCAAGAGAAGGTCCAGATCGATGGAAGCGCCGACCAAAACGTTGACCAACACGCCCAAGCTGGCGGACCGCGCCTATAACATTCGCCGCAATGCGCTGCGCATGGGGGAAGTTCAGGGCCAAGGCTATATCGCTCAGGCGCTCGATATCTCCGACGTTCTCGCCGTGGCTTACTTTCACGCGATGCGCTATCGGCCGGAGGATCCGACCTGGGAGGAACGCGATCGCTTCCTGCTCTCAAACGGGCACTACGCTATTGCGCTTTATGCGGCTTTGATAGAAGCGGGGATCGTCCCCGAGGAAGAGCTTGAGACCTATGGCAGTGACGAGAGCCGCTTGCCAATGTCGGGCATGGCCTCCTACACGCCCGGAATGGAAATGTCGGGTGGCTCGCTCGGCCTCGGGCTCAGCATTGCTGTCGGCATGGGCCTTGGCCTCAAACGCAAAAGGTCCGAGGCGCGGGTATACACCTTGTTCTCCGACGGCGAGCTCGACGAGGGCTCCGTGTGGGAGGCCATCCAGTCGGCGGCCCACTACAAGCTGGACAACCTGATCGGCATTGTCGATGTCAACAACCAGCAGGCCGACGGTCCCTCGACGCAAGTCATGGCCTTCGAACCCTTGGTCGACAAGCTCCAGGCATTCGGCTGGTTCGTACAACGTATCGATGGCAATGATCTCGATGCCGTGCTCGCAGCATTCGACCGTGCAAAGTCGCATCCCGAGCCGAAGCCGCGAATGATCGTCGCCGACACCCTCATGGGGAAGGGCGTTCCTTTCCTCGAGCAGCGCGAGAAGAACCATTTCATTCGCGTCGAGCAGCACGAATGGCAACTTGCCCTTGCCGCGCTGGAAGCCGGGAGGCAGGCATGAAGACCGTCAGATCAGCACCGCAAGCGGGCAAGCCGCGCCTAACCACCTCTGCCATGATCGCCTCGATTGCGGCCGAGGGCCAAAAGACGAAGCCAGCGCCGTTCGGACATGCACTCGTCGAACTGGCACGGAGCCGGCCAGAGGTGGTCGGCATGACCGCCGATCTCGGCAAATACACCGACCTGCACATCTTCGCCAAGGAATTTCCAGACCGCTATTACCAGATGGGCATGGCCGAGCAACTTTTGTTCGGAGCAGCCTCCGGACTCGCCGCAGAGGGCTTCATGCCCTTTGCGACGACATATGCCGTGTTCGCATCGCGGCGCGCCTACGATTTCATTCATCAGACCATTGCGGAGGAAGACCGCAACGTGAAAATCGTCTGCGCCTTGCCCGGCCTGACCTCGGGCTATGGCCCAAGTCATCAAGCCGCCGAGGATCTCGCGTTGTTTCGGGCCATGCCAAATATGACGGTGATCGACCCCTGCGATGCCAGTGAAATCGAGCAGGTGGTGCCAGCCATAGCCGCGCATCAAGGTCCAGTCTACATGCGCCTGCTGCGCGGCCAGGTGCCTGTCGTTCTGGATGAATACGACTATAAGTTCGAGCTTGGAAAGGCCAAGCTGATCCGTGATGGCAAGGACGTCCTGATCATCTCGTCCGGCATCATGACCATGCGGGCACTCGAGGCCGTCCAAGCTTTGAAGGATGACCGCGTGGATGCAGCGGTGCTGCATGTTCCAACCATCAAGCCCCTCGACGCAGAGACTATCCTGCGTGAGGCCAGCAAGCCGGCACGGCTTGTCGTCGTTGCCGAAAATCACACGACCATTGGTGGCCTCGGCGAAGCAATTGCCGCACTCCTCTTGCGTTCTGGGGCACATCCGCCTTTCCGCCAGATCGCATTGCCGGACGAATTTCTCGACGCCGGCGCGCTTCCAACGCTGCACGACCGTTACGGGATTTCCACCGCAGAGGTCGCAAGGCAAATCAAACAGTGGCTTTAGCGCCGCTGGGCTGAGGTCCAACAAGCTGTACTCAACGTTGCCCGCCGCACCTTGCAGCGGCGAACGCTGGCTTTTGCCCAAATGCCGGCACTCAAGACGCGGGCACACGAATGAGCGGAACGGCTGCGCCGCCTGCGCTGAGATCGCCACCGCTAGGTAAATAGAACGAGGAGGAAGACATGAGCGTATCGAAACGCAGAGATATCAGCCGGCGTTCCCTGTTGAAAGCTGCAACGGCCGTACCTCTCTGCGCAATTCTCACTCGACCGGCATCTGCGGCCGAATTCGTTTATAAATTTGCAACCGGCCAGGATCCGACGCATCCGG
This sequence comes from Bradyrhizobium sp. WYCCWR 12699, assembly GCF_032144035.1. NCBI lineage: Bacteria > Pseudomonadati > Pseudomonadota > Alphaproteobacteria > Hyphomicrobiales > Nitrobacteraceae > Bradyrhizobium > Bradyrhizobium sp. WYCCWR 12699. The sequence goes on along the minus strand of NZ_JAVTJN010000003.1, from coordinate 50,464 downwards.
TGAACGTCCGCGCGCAGGAAGCCATCCAACGCATTCTAGAGGCTACCAGTGGCCGGCTCGAGATCAGGCTGTTTCCGGCCAACCAGCTCGGGTCCGACACCGAGCTCATGACCCAGGTCCGCAGCGGCGGCGTCGAATTCTTTAATCAGTCCTCTTCGATCCTCGCCACCCTGGTCCCAAGTGCGGGCCTGGTGAACACCGGCTTCGCGTTTACTGACTACGATAGCGTTTGGAAAGCTATGGACGGAGATCTCGGAACCTACATCCGGACGCAGATTGCCAAAACTCCGATCATGGCGGTTTCCAAAGCGTGGGATAACGGCTTTCGTCAGGTGACTTCTTCCGGACGTGAGATCCGCAGCCCTGACGATCTAAAGAATTTCCAGATCCGCGTCCCCCCGGCGCCGCTTTTGACCTCGCTTTTCAAGGCGCTTGGAGCCGGCCCGACGCCTATTAACTTCAACGAGGTCTACTCCGCGTTACAGACCAAAGTCGTGGACGGCCAGGAGAATCCGTTGCCGATCATTGCAACCGCCCGCCTCTACGAAGTGCAAAGCACGTGCAGCCTGACCGGGCACGTTTGGGACGGATACTGGATCCTCGCCAACAAGCGCGCATTCGAGCGCTTACCGAAGGATGTTCAGGAGGTCGTGACCCGCGAACTAGATCGCTCCGCCGTCGATCAGCGGGCTGATATCGCAAAGCTCAGCCAGTCCTTGCGCACCGATCTGTCGGCCAAAGGTCTCAAATTTATCGAAGTCGATCGCGCCGCCTTCCGACAAGCCTTGTCCAAGACTAGCTTCTACTCCGACTGGAAGGGCAAATTCGGCGAGGAGGCGTGGTCGCAGCTCGAAAAAGCGGCGGGTCAGCTGTCATGAGCAGCGTGAGCCACGCTCCACATGCTGATGACGGTGGAGCGACCGCCTCGACTGAACGGGGTCCCCGACATTGGGCGGTAACAGCGAACACGATGTTGGGCCACCTCGTCGCGGTCCCAGCCGCGCTACTCGTCCTGGCCGAAGTCGCAATCCTGGCCGCAGGAATCGTAGGCAGATACGTATTCCGCTCCCCCATCGTCTGGTCCGACGAACTCGCCGGTATTCTCTTCCTTTGGCTTGCCATGCTCGGCTCCGTCATTGCTTTCCAGCGCGGCGAGCACATGCGTATGACAGCCATCGTCGGCGTGCTCAGTGCCCAGGTGCGTGCGTTTTTGGACGTGGTGGCGGCCGCAGCCTCGCTGGCGTTTCTTTTGCTCGTCGTTTGGCCGGCCTATGAATTTGCCGCCGACGAGGCCTTCGTCACCACGCCGGCGCTGGAGATCATCAACACTTGGCGTGCGGCGGCGCTACCGATCGGAATTGGGCTGATGCTGATCGCCGCGGCCCTCCGGCTCTGCCGAATTGCCAATCTACGCAGCTTGTTGGCCTCTCTAGCGATCGTCGCCGGTCTCATCCTTGCGTTCGTGCTGCTCGCGCCGGTTTTTAAGCCGCTCGGCAATCTGAACCTTCTGATCTTCTTCGTCTTTGTTGTCGGTGCGATGGTCTTTGCCGCCGTTCCGATTGCCTTTGCATTCGGTCTCGCCACCGTGGGTTATCTCACGCTTACGACGAGCACGCCGGACGTAGTGATGATCGGGCGGATGGATGAAGGGATGAGCCATCTGATCCTGCTCGCCGTGCCTCTTTTCGTCTTCCTGGGCCTGCTGATCGAGATGACGGGCATGGCTCGCGCAATGGTCGGTTTCCTCGCAAGTCTCCTCGGCCACGTCCGCGGCGGGCTGCACTACGTCCTGGTCGGGGCTATGTATCTGGTCTCCGGTATCTCAGGGTCCAAGGCGGCAGATATGGCGGCCGTGGCCCCTGTGCTGTTTCCCGAGATGCGGCAGCGTGGCGCCAAACCCGGCGACCTCGTTGCGTTGCTGGCCGCCACGGGGGCGCAAACCGAAACGATTCCGCCGTCGCTGGTTCTGATCACGATCGGCTCGGTGACGGGCGTGTCGATCTCCGCGCTATTCACCGGCGGATTGCTCCCGGGCGTGGTGCTCGCAGTTATGCTCGGGGCGATCGTGTGGTGGCGCTACCGGCGCGAGGACCTCTCTCACGTCAAAAGGGCGACTGGGCGGGAGATCGGCCGAGCCTTTGTCATTGCTCTTCCTGCGATCGCCTTGCCTTTCGTGATCCGGACCGCCGTCGTCGAAGGCGTTGCAACGGCAACGGAGGTCTCGACCATCGGCATCTTGTACTCGGCCTGCGCCGGTCTCCTCATTTACCGCCAGTTCGACTGGCGACGCATCTATCCTATGCTGGTCGAGACGGCCTCCCTGTCGGGCGCGATTCTGCTCATCATCGGCGCCGCGACAGGAATGGCCTGGGCGCTGACCCAGTCGGGATTTTCAGCCTCGCTTGCCAAGTTCATGACCAGCCTTCCCGGCGGTGTCCCCGTCTTCCTAGCGGTGACGATCGTAACTTTCGTGATTCTAGGCAGCGTGCTGGAGGGGATCCCAGCCATCGTCTTGTTCGGTCCGCTCCTGTTCCCGATCGCGCGGCAGGTTGGGGTCCACGATGTCCATTACGCAATGGTCGTGGTTCTCGCGATGGGCATCGGCCTGTTCGCACCGCCGTTTGGGGTCGGCTACTACGCGGCCTGCGCTATCAGCCGCATTAACCCGGACGACGGTATGAGACCAATCGTGGGATACATGATTGCGCTGCTCATTGGCACGCTGATCGTCGCCGCGGTGCCCTGGCTGTCTATCGGCTTCCTGAAATAAGACTATCCGGTCCCGTGACCGGACCGCGATCGGCTGCCACCTTAAGTGACGCGAGCGGATAGAACTTGCTGGCACCGGCAGCAGTTTATAACGCTGGCGAAGCGAAGCGCCCCGATCAGCGTGTGAACTGGTTCATATGCGCGGCGTGCAGCCTTGGATAACCAACAGAGCGAAGCAGGCTCCGGCTCGGCTGAGGCGGTACGTCAGCCGTTCGTCTTCTGATGAACGCTTGGCCCGCGCTTTGCAGGTGATTCATTGCGCCTAAAGCAGCAAAGTAGGCTGCCATGACGTGGATAGAAGCTTGTGGCTATCTGGCCTCTTCGCTCGTCCTCGTGACATTCTGCATGCACACCATGCTGACTCTGCGGGCCGTCGCCATCTGCAGCAATCTCGCATTCATCGTCTATGCCACTGGCGCCGGTATCTACCCTGTGCTGATTCTGCACTTTATTTTGCTTCCACTAAACGCTGCCTACTTCGTCCGCATGGTCTTGGTACTACGCCGCGCCAAGCTCGCCGCTAATACAGATCTTTCTCCGAACTGGCTTCAGCCGTTCATGCACACACAGCGGATCAAGGCTGGAGAGACAATCTTCGAGAAAGGGGATCACGCCGATGCACTCTATCTCATCGGATCAGGACAAGTCGAGCTTCCCGAAATAGACAAGCTCTTGTATCCAGGAGAGGTTTTTGGTGAGGTTGGGCTGTTCGCCGTGGATCGACGCCGCCGCACGCAATCTGCTCGAGCGGCCAGCGATTTGGAGCTTTTCTGGATCAAGGCCGACGCATTAAAGAGGATTTGCGAACGGAACCCTGGCCTCTCGCTGTACTTTCTTCGTCCTGTAGCCACTCGGCTTAGCTCAAATGCTTCCGAGCGAACAGAGCCCCGGCAAGCCCCGTCCGCGCGTTGCGCTGGGGACATTAGATGAACCGCATACGCTCTCGCTGACACCGCGGTGGCGGGCGTTGCGTAGCTTCTTTGATCTCTACGCTTTGTGGTGAGCGATATTGTAATCTCCCGGCATGCATTTGTGCCGCTGAATATGCCAAGTATCTGAGCGGTAAATTGGATGCGCTTCTTTCCACTGGGCCAGCCCTGTCTGGCCGTTCATAACGCAGCCCTGGAAAGTAAGCGTGCTGTCGAATGCAGAGCTCGTCACGATCTTATCAACGCAATCGGCGGATGCAAATTGGCAAAGCACGGCAACCATCGTCACGAACAAATCGTCCTCGAAATGAAACTCTTCAAAAACAAACTATGGACCTATGGACTGCAATTACCACAAGAGCTGCTCTCGTGCTAGCTGATGGTGGCTTTTTGACCAGCTCATAAAGCAAAGACGGGAAGCGGAGTCAGCAAATCGGCCAACTGGTGGAGGAGCATCGAATATCCAGGCTCAAAGTCTTTTGGGTACGTATGCATCCCTGGGGCTGATAATCGATCGGAATGCAGCGACACTTCCAGCTCCATCCTCCTCCTTGTTGATTGTCTCCTTGGTTTGAGATTTGATGCGAAATCATTTCAGATGAGGTCCTATGAGCGTCAAGGCCGTGATGGCAACAATCCTGCAGCACGAGCTCGCCTCCCGTGGCGTGAACTCACTCACGCGTTCTGATTACGAGGCGGTTATTGAGCAGCTGATCAAAAAGCTGACAGAGCTAGAGTTTGAGCTCCGCTCGCGATCAACTAACGGCTCGCAAGGAGTTCCGACCTAACCAATCACTCAACTCGCGTCGTAGCCGGACGAGTAATTGCCCAACTTCCGTTCGCGGCTCCGCGACATAGGCCGTCCTGGTGGGCGACGATCACGGCACTTCAACTGGCGGCACCGCCATGCTGACCAAAACAAAACATAACATCACCTCGCGCCCTGCCATTTACGTTAACTGCAGCCGAGATTTGCGGAGGAGCCGCCGCCGGGCCATCTCGTGCCTGTCAGCTATCGCTACTGCACCTGGGGCAGGGCAATTTCAAGTAGCTGACGCCGGGGCCGGTGGCCATAATCCTCGGCAAGCCAGCGGCCCCACTTGTCTTAGCTCCTGTTTTGAACTGTTCATGCTCGTATGTATCCGCCCCAGGCGCGCCGTCGCGAAATGCTAAGACCGCGAGCTGCCGCCAACTCATCTGCGGCCTGCACCAGCTAGTTGCTCTGTGCCAAGTGCCGCGTGCCGACCGGAAACGAGTTTCCAACCTTAACCGAATTTAGGCAGATGTAGAGGCACCCCTTCGCAGGGCACATCGAGCTCTTCAACCTGGCCCTTGCCGACCTCTGTCACGCGCAACTTCTTGCCTTCAATCGTGAAGGCGCAATTTGTCGGTTGCGGCCCATCCAGCATGAGCCGGTCCACGACGTTGCCGCCGCGGTCGAGCACAGTGACGTTCTTCTGATTATAGACTGTGCAATAGAGCCGGCCGTCGGTGCCAAAAGCCATCCCGTCGGGCCCCTTGAAGTCAGGATTGGAGTCGGGCTGCAGCACATTGCCGAAAACAACACGTTCAGGCATTGGCTTGCCGAGTACGTCATAGCGGTAGATTTCGCCTGTGAACGATGCGTTGGCATAGAGATGGTCGTCGGGCCCGAAAGCAATCCCGTTGGTGAATCGGATCTTGCGATCGAGGACGCGAAGGACCTTCATGGCCGCGGGATCGATTTCGTAGACGCGGCCGTCCCAATCAAGGTCCATATAGCCCTCGACGAAGGCCTGCCCGTTGATGAAATCCTCAGCCGCCATGCCTGAATCAGTCATGTAGAGTAGTCCGTTGGGGCCGAAGCAGAGGTCATTCGGAAATAGAAAGCGATCGGCGCCTTCGCCCTGCATGCGCCGGATCTCGTTTCCGGCTTGGTCGATGCAAATCAGCGCCCGCAGGCCCGCTTCCGCGATCCAGATGCGGCCGTGGCCGTCCGTCGTCAGTCCGTTCGGGCGGCCGCCCGTCGCGCGAACCACTCTGCGATTGCCTCGCTGATCGAGCCGCGTGATGCACAACGTCGATGCGGACATCTCCGTGACATACATCGATCCGTCGGGGAGGCAGATTGGCCCCTCGGGCGCTCCGATTCCGCTAGCAAAAAGTCTCGATGCCATGCTTTTCCCCCTGCATCCCGTTGTTGGGTTTGCGAACTCTTGCGCTTAGGCGATGACCGAGCCTGTGGCCGGATCGATCAGCACCATCCGATTGAGGTCGATGGCGAGCTGGATTCGCTCGCCATGGCTCTGAACATCATGTGCTTGCAGCTCCGCGACTGCGTCTACTCCGCCGATCTTGATGGTCGTGAAGGTACGAGTACCTGTAGGCTGGATGAGATCGGCGACCGCTGAATAGGGCACCACCCCATCGCGCAATGGTCCGTCGCCGGCTCGGCCGAAATGCTGAGGCCGAATGCCGACAATGACCTCACGTCCCGCCACGCTAGAAAGGGCAGTGGCCTTCGCAGGCGGCACAGTCAGGGACTCTCCGGAACCGAAAACGACAGAAAGCCCGCCATTCATCGCCGTCAGGGTTGCCGGTATGAGATTGATCGAAGGAGAGCCGAGGAAGCCCGCCACGAAGCCCGTTCGCGGCCGCTCGAACAGTTCGAGTGGAGCTCCCTGCTGCTCTATTTTTCCATCGCGTAGCAGCACGATACGATCCGCCAGCGTCATCGCCTCGACCTGATCGTGTGTAACGTAGATCATTGTGGTGGTGATCTCGTGATGCAGACGCTTGATCTCGGTTCGCATTTCGTCACGCAATTGGGCGTCCAGATTCGAGAGCGGCTCGTCAAACAAGAAAAGATCCGCCTTGCGAACGATGGCCCGTCCGATCGCGACGCGTTGACGCTGTCCACCGGAGAGCTGACGTGGATAACGCTGGAGGAGATTGCCGATGCCGAGCATCTCGGCGGCTTCGCTGACCCGCTTCCTGATCTCGATTTCTGGCGTCTTGCGGGCGCGCAGGCCGAACGCGATATTCTCATTGACGGTTAAATAGGGATAGAGTGCGTAGTTCTGAAAGACCATCGCAATGTTGCGTTCGCGCGGACGCAGATCGTTGACGATAGCGCCGCCAATCGCGATCGTGCCGTCGTCCGGATCTTCGAGACCGGCGATCGTCCGCAAAAGCGTGCTCTTGCCGCAGCCTGACGGACCCACGAGCACAGCGAATTCGCCATCGCTGATGGTTAAGTCTAGTCCCCGAACGGCATGCACGTTACCGTAGTATTTGTGCACTCCGGTCAACTTGACGTCGGCCACTCTAATCTCCTCAACCTTTGACGGCGCCGAGCGAGATGCCGCGCACGAGATAGCGCTGCATTACCGTAACTGCGACGAAGATCGGCAAAGTCCCCAGGACGGACATCGCCGCGATTTTGGCCCAGAAGTTCGACTGGCCACCGAAATAGTGCGTCAGCATGACCGGAAAAGTGATCACTTCGGTACGCGTGAGCACCAGCGCGAAGAGGAAGTCGTTCCAGGCGAACACGAAAGTAAAGACCGAAGTCGCCATGAGCCCCGGGCGCACCATCGGGAAGACGACTTTCCAGATGACCTGCCATCGGTTCAGTCCGTCGACGAGGGCGCTTTCCTCCAGCTCGAGCGGAACATCAACGATATAACCCCGCATCATCCAGATGACATAGGGCAGATTGAACGCGGTATAGAGCACGATCAGGCCGAAGTAGCCGTCAACCAAACCGAAATAGACGTAGATGAGGAAGATCGGGAAGACGACCGCAATCGGCGGGATCATGCGCTGGGAAATGATCCACATCGCAAGGTTCTCGCCACCCGTGCCGAAGCGGGCGAGGCTGTAGGCGCATAGGGTACCAAGAATGATGGCAATGGCGGAGCTAACGCCGGCGACGATCAGGCTGTTCAGGATGGCCATGACGTCACCATCCTTGAATAGGACATAATAATTCGAGAACTGGATCTGCCCAGGCATCCACAATGGCGGCACGTGATAGATCTCGTCCGGCGTCTTGAACGAAATCATAAACAGCCAATAAACCGGAAATAGAAACAGCAAAGTGACGACGCCGGCGCCGATATAGCGTAGCACCAGAACGCGCCCCTTCCTGGTGGGCAGCTTCATCAGCCTCATCGCGCAATCTCCATGCGCTTGAGGACAAGCGTGGTAATGAGAGTGAGCAGCGCAATCACCAGGAAGGAGATCGCGGCGGTGTAGCTGGTTTCGAATTGCGAGAAGCCCTGCACATAGGTGTAGAGTGAAATCGTCTCGGTCATCGAGCCCGGCCCGCCTTCGGTGAGGGCCCAGATGATGTCGAAGATGCGCACGAGGTCGAGGCCGCGGATAAGGCATGCAACAGCTATCACGGGCGCGATCGCCGGCAGAATGATCGCGCGAAGCACGCGCAGATACGATGCCCCATCGATCTCAGCAGCCTCCAGTTGAGACTGATCGACATTGGACAACGCAGCGAGCAGCAGCAGAAACATGAACGGCGACCACTGCCAAACTTCGCAGATGATGATCGCCGGATAGACGTAAGCAGGGTTGACGGTCCACAGGATCCGGATCGGTTCGCCGGCGAAAAAGCTGAGTATCTCACCGATGGGACCAAAGCGGACGTCGAACAACAGGCGCCAGGTCGCACCAGCAACAATCGGAGAGATCACCGTCGGCAGCACCAAGAGCGCGACGAAGAGCTGGCGCCCGGGCATGCGGTCGATGAAGAGCTGCGCCATCAGGAAGCCGATCAGTAGCTCGAGAGGCAGGGCGATTGCTGTGATGATCGCGGTGTGGCCGAGCGATGCCCACAAACGGGTATCTCTGAACAACTCCGCATAGTTCAGCAAGCCGGCGAAAGACGTATCATTGTCCGTCATCGTGATGCGCTGGAAGCTCACGATCAACGAGTAGATGAGGGGAAAGAGGCCGACGAGGAGAAGAACCAATATTGCGGGCGCAACGATGAGATAGGGTAGGCGGTCCTCGAGCACACGCCCGAGCCGGCTCGGGCGGCGATGTTCAGTGCCATTAAAGCTTAAAGAGAACGTCATCATCAATCCAGGAATCGCGCCGCACGGGAGGCGGTGCCTCCCGCGCGCCCTCCAAGCCAACTATTGCGGATAAGCGCCTGGTTTTGCTGCCCAGACCTTATAAACCGCCTTCTGGTTTTCAATGCCCACCTTCTCGGTGATGGCATCAAACTGCTGCGCCATGCGGTCGAGAATGGTCTTCGGATCTTCGCCGGCCCAGAGGCTCGAAATGGCCTTGGTCATCGCCTCGTCGTACTTGTCCTGCTGCAGCAGGGAGAGATCGAGCAGGCCCTTCTCGCCAGATGTCTTGATCGTGTCGAGATAGGCAGGAGCATCAGGCCAGAGCGCACGGTATTTCTCGCTCGCGTAGTGCGACAGGCGGAAGGGATCGCGGAGCGTATAGGGGAGCTGCACGCGCTCAAGGCTGGTCTTCTTGCTGTTCAGCCATTGGATGAAGAGATAAGCGGCCTCCTTGTTCTTGCTCGTGGCCGAGACGGACAGGTCGAAACCGACGCCAAGCTCCGGGCGACCGAGGGGCGTGAGCGCATACCCGACCTTGCCGGCGACTTGCGATTTGGGTACCCATTTCAGCGCTTCCTCGCCCGAGCCGTAGCCGGCGGCCCAACGCCCATAAGGGGGCCAGGAGATCGTCATGGCGGTGGTGCCCTGGAGGAACGCGGCCAAGTTGTCGACGAAATTCCATTGCTCCACGCCTGGTGGCATGAACTTGTTCTCGGCCAACATCTGCTTGAAGACCTTCAGGCCGACATCGCTGTTCACCGTCGATTTCATCGTATCGGCATTGAAGAACTTGCCGCCCTCCATGCGGAAACGTTCCTGGAACATGTATTGCGGATAAGGCGCAGTTCGGAAGAAGCCGGCGCCATAGACCTTGGGCGCCATCTTGTCAGTGATGAACTGTCCGATGTCGTCAAGCTGCTTCCAATCCTTGGGCGGAGCGAGCTCGTAGCCGAACTTGGCCTTGAACCCCTCCTTCATCTTCGGATCCTCGAAAATGTCTTTGCGGTAGTAGAGCAGCATCACATCGCCGTCGTCCGGGAAGCCGAAGATCTTGCCGTCATACTGCATCTGGTTGTCGCGATAGGCTGCGGCGATGTCCTGCAACTCGTCGCGATAGCCGAACTTGTCGACATATTTGTCCAGGGGCTCGAGCGCTCCGGCCCGGGCCAGGTCGGGCATCCAGGATGGAATGACGTTCAGTGCGTCATAGGCCCCGGCGCCCGACTTGAAATCCTGCATGATCTTGGTGAACATCTGGTCGGTCGGCACCTCGACCACCTTCACCTTGATGCCAGTGAGCTTCTCCCATTTCGGACCCGAATAGTTGAGCGGGTCGAGCGATTGAAGGCCCGCCTCCCAGACGATACTGATCGTCGTGCCCGCATATTTCTTTGCTGCTTCGACAGCAATGTCGGCGGCATCCTTATCAGCGGCAGGAGCCGATACACCTGTGAGCGCAAGGATAGCGGCCACGCCCAACAATGTCCTGAACTTCATGCCTTCCTCCTCTTCATTTGAGCAATCCTAAGCCGCCAAGGTGGCCCCGGAGCTTTTGCCTCGGCGCGTCGACCGGTTACCCATGCTGGACGTCGACTGCCGCACCGTCGGAGGGCTGTCGAACGAACAGATGAGTGTCTTCTGGGGATGGCCATCCGCGCTCAGGCCGCGCTGCCCGATAGGCACGAACGCGATTTCGCCTTGGTAAAACACGCCTTCCCCCCAAAAGCTCTCGATGTATTTGCTTTTGGCGTCACTCTGCTGTGAGGCGGAAGCGGCCGGCAAATGAGAACTTTGCAACCACCGATGAGCCACATTCACCTGTCAGCAGTCTCTGCTGCGGCCCGCTCAAGCCTCAAAGCTGAAGAAAATCCGGTCAAAGCACGGCGGACCATTGGCCAAGCCAGTTGCGCCCTTGCGAGCCTTTGCTGAACTACGAATACGTTTCTTCAGGGATGGGAAGTACCTTGCCGAATATGGTTAGTTAGTTTGCGAGCGGCATCGCCTATTTTAAGGCGTAACTCGCTATCGACAGGGATTCTTTTGCAAGTGCAATCGCTTGGCGCCCTTTTACGCCATGGTCTTACTTGGCCTGAATATTGCTCAGGGTATGAGAGTTCGACAAAAAGATCATACCAGGGGAGTGGCGCCGCATGGGGCAGGTCACGTCACGAAGTGGCCTCTTGAAAGGCCTTAAGTTGAGAACTGTCTTGTTGCTGGCAGGGCTGACGCTGACCAACATTGCAGCCTGGGGCTGGGCCGTTGCGCTGTTCGCCGGTCAGCCGTCGGTAATGGCAACCGCGCTGCTCGCTTGGGTGTTCGGTCTGCGCCATGCCGTGGATGCCGATCATATTGCGGCAATCGACAATGTCGTGCGGAAGCTGATGCATGCCGGCCGCGCCTCCGAAACTGCAGGTCTCTACTTTGCGCTCGGCCATTCCACGATCGTTCTCGCTTCAATGATCCTGCTTGCCGCCGGCGTCATGACCCTCGGCGGAGAGGGTTTGCTCAAAAACTTGGGCGGCCTTCTCGGAACCTCGGTTTCAGCCGTCTTCCTGCTCGGCGTGGCCGCCGTCAACTTTGCGATCTTCGCAAACTTGTGGCGCACAATGCGTGCAGCGCAGGCCAGCGGCGTCTACGGTGCACAATTACTCGATGCGCCCCTAGCCGGAAGCGGTCTTCTTTCGCATTTGCTCGGCCCGATCTTCCGAATTGTGACGCAAAGCTGGCACATGTATCCGCTCGGATTCCTGTTCGGATTAAGTTTCGACACGGCGACCGAAATTGGCCTGCTCTCCCTCTCTGCCTCTGAGACTGCGCGCGGCCTGTCGCTCTGGCAGGCCATAGTCTTTCCTGCACTTTTCGCTGCCGGAATGTCCCTGGTTGATACCTTGGATTCAGCATTTATGGCCAGCGCTTATCGCTGGGCTTTCGTCGATCCGGCCCGAAAGCTTTGGTACAATCTGACAATCACAGGTGCCTCAGTCGCGATTGCGCTGTTCATCGGCAGCGTGGAAACGCTTGGCCTGATCAGCGATCAGCTTGAGCTCACGGGTGCCCTTTCGAGCCTCGTCGATCGCCTCAAGGGATCACAAGCCATCTTAGGCTTCGGCGTGATGTCATTGTTCGCTCTCGCCTGGCTAGCATCTCTCCTGCTGTATCGCGTTGCATGGAAGGGAAAGACCACTCGAACCGCCTTGCCGACATCACGCGCGACTTAGCGGCTGCAGCGATGCTGTCGAGCCGCTCGAAGCCTGCCGTCTTTGCCCGCTGGACGAGCATTGCAGCACTAAGCATCTGCGCCCTCATGATCGACGCTGAACCTAGCTCTGGAGACAATATCCAGACTAGCTACACCTTGCCTGCAGTCATAGTCACTCGTGAGGAGATCCCACGGCGACCGCGAAGAGCTCCAACGCCACGCTCGGATCGAGCGCTCGGCATAGGGTCCAGTAGCCAGCTGGGCGGGCAAGCCTCAGCGGTATCGGCCAAGAGCAGCGCGGCCTTGGCTCCCGCGTCGAGCATGGCAAGCCAGATCACAGTATCAGGCGAAGACGTCAACGCGCGGCCCGTGATGCGCCCGGGCGAAGTGCTCGAAGCTGTACCGGGGCTCATTGTGACGCAGCATTCCGGCGAGGGCAAAGCGAACCAGTACTTCTTGCGCGGCTATAATCTCGATCATGGCACGGATCTCGCGATCTATGTTGATGATGTGCCTGCCAACATGCGCACTCACGCCCACGGCCAGGGCTATGCCGACCTCAATTGGCTGATTCCTGAAGCGATCGCCGCCATGGAGGTAAAGAAGGGGCCTTACTTCGCCGATGAAGGCGACTTCTCCTCGGCCGGCGCCGTGCATATCGGCCTGATCGACCGCACGGTGAAGGGGCTAGCGCAGATGACCGCCGGCAGCTTTGGATATCGCCGCTTCCTCGGCATGGATTCGACGAGGCTCGGCGATGGGACATTGCTCCTCGCCGGCGAGGCTGGGACCTACAACGGCCCCTGGGACAACCCGGACAACCTCCGCAAGCTCAATGGGCTCTTGCGCTACAGTCAGGGCACGGCCACCGACGGCGTGTCGGTCACGGGCATGGCTTACGCCAACAGATGGAATTCGACCGATCAGGTGCCGCAGCGCGCCATGACGGACGGATTGATGGATCGGTTTGGATCTGAAGACCCGACTGACGGCGGCAACGCAAACCGTTTTGCCCTGTCGGCGCGCGTGGCGCAGAGCGATAATTCCGGGGCCTGGAAGGCGAACGCTTATGTCGTCAAGAGCGAGCTCGATCTCTACAATAACTTCACTTATTTCCTGGCCAATCCCGTTGTCGGCGACCAATTTCACCAGCACGACGGCCGCCTAATGGCCGGCGCTAACATCGCACGGACGATGGATGGCTCATTCGCTGGGCTGCCGATGCAGACGACCTTCGGCCTGCAGTCCCGTTACGACGCCATCGATCTCGCGCTCACCGACACCCACCGGCGCAGTTTCCTGTCCAACGTACGCAGCGATAAGGTCGGGGAAGGCAGCATCGGCGCTTACGCCGAGAGTACGTTGCACTTTTCGGACTGGCTGAGGACCACGGTCGGTTGGCGCGGGGACTATTACGCGGCCGACGTGACGTCGCTGTTCGATGCGAACAACTCAGGCCATGCCAACGCTACGATCGGAAGTCCCAAGCTTCGCATCGTGGTCGGTCCCTTTAACAAGACCGAGTTCTTTTTCGGCGCCGGCTATGGCATGCACTCGAACGACGCGCGGGGTGCGACGACGACGGAAGATCCGAGCGATCCCGGGACAAAGCTGCCGCGCTCGCCGCTGCTGGTCCGCACCAGGGGCGCGGAGGTCGGCGTGCGTTCGAGGATCGTCCCGGATCTCGACACCTCGCTCAGCCTCTTCGTCCTCGACCAGGATTCCGAGATCCTGTTCTCAGGCGATGCCGGCGATACCACGACGGCGCGCGCGAGCCGCCGCTATGGATTCGAATGGACCAACCATTACCGCCCACGGTCTTGGATTGACGTCGACGCCGATCTCGCGATGACCCATGCGCGCTTTCGCGGTTACGACAGCGACCAGGCGGAGGTTTATGCCTCACTCGCCGGCTATCCCGCCGCGCAGATCGGCAACGCGCCCGGCAACTATATCCCTAACGCACCGACCATGATGGCGTCCGCCGGCATCTCGCTCGGCGCGAAGACGGGCTGGTTCGGCGCCCTGCGTTGGCGCTATCTCGCCTCCAGTCCGCTGACGGAAGACAACGCCTTCCGATCGCAACCTACCGGCATCTTCAACGCGCGGATCGGCTACCGCACCGACAAGGGCTGGCGCCTCCAGCTCGATTTGCTCAACCTCCTCAACAGCAAGGCGAACCAGATCACCTATGCCTATGGCTCCCTGCTGAAGACGGACAAACTTTACAATCTCTGTGCCGCCAATGCCGCCCCTGCGCCAGTCTGTGCCATTGGTGTGATGGACTATGTGCTTCACCCGGTCGAACCCTTGACCGTCCGAGTGACCCTAGCGGGCACATTCTGATATCAGTCAGGTCGCGAGTCGCGAAACGTCCGTTCGCCGGTAATAATGGCCGATAGCATGCTCTGACGCGACACGATGTCCTCGCGCACGGCAGCATATACATGCAGGATGACGAAAGTCACAATGAACCAGAGGCCGAGATGGTGCACTGTATGCACGTCTTGACTGTTTGGGAAGATCGAGAACCACCAGCCGAACAGCGCATACCATAAGCTGTCGCGACCTTCGCCCTCAGCGTAAAGTGCAAATCCGGTCAGCATCATCAGGATCATCACAATCACGAACAAGAACATCGCAGTATTGGCCAAAGGATTGTGGCCGACGTATTTTTTCGGGTAGCGCACTAGGAACAGGTACCATCGCAGCTCGTACAAAAGGCCCCAGCGCCAGATCCGGTTGTAGATCGGAAACGCGAACAACTGGCGGGCATACTGGTTGCCGACGAACGCCCAGTAGACGCGATAAAGGAACGCGAAGGCGAGCACCTGTCCCGACGCGAAGTGAACAAATCGGATGTAGCCCATCGTGTACCAATTGCTAGCTTCACCAGGCATCGAGGGAAGCGGCGAGGCGATTAGATAACCGGTAACGGCCAGAAGAGAGATCGTTAGCGCATTTAACCAGTGCCAGATCCGTACCGGTGCCTCATAGACATAGATTGATTGGCGATCCGTGCCGACGGCGCCGACGGCGTCCAGCGTACCCGGAATCTCCGAGATTTTCGTCATCGCATGCTCCTGCATTGAGAGTGATTCGACGCAGCGAACAAACGAATCAGCGCATGCCATCGAGAATATCGCGCGCATGCCGGCGCGAAATCACCGCCCTGCAATTTTTTTCTTCACGCTTCAGCGGCCCTACGCAACGAAGAATTGGAAACCCGCTTTAACCGCAGGTGGAAATCCTGCTTTCATATCTTTATTGAACCTCTTTGCTATTTTCCGCTGCATCCACGTGGGTTCGCGGTCTTTTTCCCTGCATGAGCAGCGAGCTTCCTTACCCGGCGCACGACACTTGCTGCGCGGCAGCTCGCTGCAATTTACCGATGATTAGGAGAGACGGCACATCGTTTGCTCATTTCCAGCTCCAGCGAACCGGGTATTTGCGATATGGATTTGAGCTTCATTCGGCGCGGCGGCGCATCGCGCCGGGCAGGCGTCTTCCAGACACAGGGCCGGATGAATGCAGCGGCCATGAGCTTGCCGAAAAGCGAGCCAGTCATCGCCAACCTGTCAATTCGCCTGAAAATCATGATGGGATTTGCTATCGTTCTGCTGCTGTCGGCGGGCACCATGGCGGGCGCCTGGTTTGGCTATGAGGCGATCCTCGACGGCTTCGACGTTTATCGTATCAGCATGTCGGAATCGGATTATGCGCGCGAAATCGACAGCTCGCTCTCGGCATACCAGAGCAACGCGCGCTATTACGCCCTGACGGGCATAAAGGAGGCGGAAGCTGCCGCGGAAGAGGCGCGACGCTTGCTCGAGCGAACGATCACGGCAGCCAAAACCGAGACTGCAACTCTCAGCTGGCAGCAGTCGATAAAGGAACTGTTCGAAGCCTACCGCGCCTATACCGATTCCTTCAACAAAGTGTTGGCGCTGCGCGCCGGGATCGATCGCTCGGCAGCCACGATGGGCGGACAGGCGCACGTCATCCGGACCGCGCTCGATCAGGTGAAGGCGCCGGGCGCTCAAGCAGAAAATATCATTGAGCGTTTCGATACGATCGATCGCCTCGTAACGACAGAATTGAAGCTCCACGATGAAGTCCTCGCGAGGGACGTCTTACAGAGAATAGAAGGGTTTAAAGGTGCGATCGTGCGAGAGCGTCGCTCGCCGGACGTCGGCGGACAGGCGCTCGACGAGCTCGTCGCGTCTTACCGAGATGGGTTCGCCCGAGTGGAGGCCGCAGGCCAAGAGATCGATCGTTTGATGGCGGACATGTGGAAGCTGCGTCACGGACTATCCGGGGCGGCCGCCTCTCTGAAGCGAGTGGCTTTGGCGGAGCAGGCTGATGCCGAGAAAAAGACCGCGGTGCAAATCATCCACGGTCAATCGGTAGTGGTTGCCCTTGCGCTCGCCTCGATTGCAATTGGCCTCGTGCTCTCCTTTGCGATCGGACGCGGTATCGCAAAACCTGTCATCGCGATGTGCAGCTCGATGATCGAGCTGGCAAACGGCCGCTATGAGATCGTGCTGCCGGGGCTCGGTCGGCACGACGAGGTCGGCAAGATGGCTGGCGCGGTCGAGAGCTTCAAGCGGCAAGCCATTGAGCGCGCCGAACGCGAAGCTGCGGAGATCGAAGAGCGTAACAGGTCGGCGGCCGAGCTGCGGCGCGCTGAGCTCGCTAAATTCGCTGGCGGCTTTGAGGCCGCGGTGGGTGACATCGTCAACGGCATTTCGGGTTCTGCTCAGCAACTCGAAGCAGCAGCATCAACGCTGTCACGCAATGCGGAGGCGACAGGGGGCCTGACCAACGCGGTGGTCGGCGCCGCGCGAGAATCGTCGAGCAGCATTGGTTTGGTCGCCTCGGCGGCCGAGGAGCTGTCGCTGTCGATCAATGATATTCGCACCCAGGTCCGCAACTCGAATGCGATCTCCGGTAATGCGGTAGCCCAGGCCAAGAGCACGGACGCCCGCATCGCGACGCTCGCGCAAGCCTCGCACCGGATTGGTGATGTCGTGAAGCTGATTACAGCGGTCGCAGAGCAGACCAATCTGCTCGCGCTCAATGCCACCATTGAGGCAGCCCGCGCCGGAGAGGCGGGCCGCGGCTTTGCCGTCGTCGCAGCCGAGGTGAAGTCGCTTGCAAGCCAAACCGCCCGTGCGACGGAGGAGATCGGCTCTCACGTCGAAGGTATGCAGCAAGCGACCGGAGATTCGATTGCCGCGATCAAGTCGATCGCCGGCATCATTGGCGATATCTCCGCCATCTCGGGTTCGATCGCGTCCGCCGTCGACCAGCAGACCGCGACGACACAGGCGATCGCACAGAGCGCGCAGCAGGCGGCCTCTGGCACCGCGCAGGTGTCATCCAATCTCGAGCAGGTCAATCGCGAAGCAAGCGAGACCGGCTCGGCGGCTTCCGCCGTGCTGCAATCAGCGCGCGGACTAACCGAGGCGAGCCACCGCCTGCGCGCGGAGCTTGACCGTTTCATGGCCAACGTCGTCGCGGCGTAGTCTGGCTCGCAATGCGAGACGCCTGCGACTACCATTGCGCAAGTGCCAGAGACCTGCGCTAGTCAACGGACAAGCCGGCACCCTCGCGTGGGCAAACCGGTATCCTAGGGATCGTCGATGGAGCATGGTCTGGATCTGGCCGGATTCGCGTTGCACCCGCAACGCGGTGCAGTGTTGGGTGAGGTGCATGCGCGTCCGTTCACGCGGCTCTCCGCGCCTCTCGCAGTGCTGCGATTTGCTTTTTTGGGCCAGGGAGAAGCGGCGGCCGCCGACCGGCAGGCCTTTGTAGGCTTTTGCACCGCGCAGGGCTTGGCGGCACCCGAGGTGTCGGCTAAGCACCACCAGGTGTCAATCGGAGCAGTTTCGCTACGCTGGGAACAGCATTCCGAATTCACGACTTTCACCTGGATCTGGAGTAATGAGGCATCCGCGCTGGCGTTCGCTCCCATCGGTGACGAACTTACCGCATTGATCCGGGCACTGCCGCAAACGGGACAGCTGCTTGTGGCGGTGAGGCTCGAGGTGGAGCAGACCGAAGCGGCCGTCGCGCGCGCTGAGGAGCTGTTTGATAAGAGCAGCCTCGCAATGGCGACAGTCCGCAGCGGCCCTGCGGTCGTCGCTTCCGACTTTCGTGCGGATGCGCAGGGCTTTGTCCGCATTCTCATCTGCAACGACGGCCTGTCGCCGGGCCGGCTTGGCGCTCTTGTGCAGCGCGTGCTGGAGATCGAGACCTATCGCACGCTGGCGCTGCTCGGCCTGCCGGCCGCGCTCGAGCTCGCGCCCTCGGTCGATCACATTGGGCGGCGGCTGGTCGAAGTGCTCCAGGAGATGCAGGGCGCCGAGGACCTCAAGCTCAACAATCACCTCCTCACGGAGCTGACCGCATTGGCCGCCTCATTGGAGCGCGGCGCAGCGGGTAGCCTGTTCCGCTTCGGCGCGAGCCGGGCTTATTACGACATCGTGCAGGCCCGCCTTGGCGTGATCGAAGGAAGCGAGATCGGAGGGCGACCGACCTGGTCGTCCTTCCTTGCCCGGCGGATGGCGCCGGCGATGCGCACCTGCGCCGCGATGGAGGACCGCCAGGCCAACTTATCGATCAAGCTAGCGCGCGCCGCCGATCTCCTGCGCACGCGGGTGGACGTGGAACTGGAGGAGCAGAATCGTGACCTGCTGCGCTCAATGAACGAGCGCACCAAGCTGCAATTGCGCCTGCAGAGCACCGTCGAAGGCCTCTCCGTGGCGGCGATCGGCTATTACGTCGTCAGCCTGTTCGGCTACCTCGCTAAGGGCGCACATGACGGCGGCTTGCATGTCGAGCCGTCACTCGCGACAGCATTGTTCGTACCATTTGCCGTCGGTCTAATTTGGATCATCACGCACCGGATCCGCCAGAGGCACCTTAAACATGAAGGCGCGCCGGGCGATCATGACTGAGTTCCTTCGCGCCGAGGGCTTGCCATTCGAGCCGGGTCGGCCGAAGCTGGTGGAGCTGGAGGGCAAGTGATGAGCCAATCGAACGGAATGACCAACCTGCTCTGGCTGCAAGGCGCGAGCTGCGGCGGTTGCACCATGTCGATCCTCGAAAGCGGCTCTTCCGGCTGGTTCGACGAACTGAGGCAGTTCGGCATCAACCTGCTGTGGCATCCCTCGGTCAGCGAGGAGACAGGCGAGGAAGCGGCCGAGGTGCTCAACTCCGTGCGCGAGGGCAGGGTGCCGCTCGACCTACTGCTCCTCGAAGGCTCCGTTGCCCGCGGCCCGAACGATAGCGGCCGCTTCAACATGCTCGCGGGCACGGGCCGCTCGATCTACCACTGGATGCTAGATCTCGCGCCGCGGGCGGACTATGTCGTTGCGGTCGGAAGCTGTGCCGCCTATGGCGGGGTGCCAGCCGCCGGCGCCAATCCAACCGACGCGGTCGGGCTGCAATTCGAGGGCGCCGATGCTGGCGGCGCGCTCGGCGCAGGCTTCCGCTCCCGGCTCGGCTTGCCGGTGATCAATGTGGCTGGCTGTGCGCCGCATCCGGGCTGGATGATGGAAACCATTTTGGCACTGACGTCCAAGGACTTGTCAGCGACTGACCTCGACACCTATGGCCGACCGAAATTCGTTGCCAACCATCTTGCTCATCACGGCTGCTCCCGCAACGAGTTCTATGAGTTCAAGGCCAGCGCCGAAACCATGTCCGAGCGCGGCTGCCTCATGGAGCATCTCGGCTGCAAGGCGACTCAGGCTGTCGGCGATTGCAACCAGCGCTCCTGGAACGGCGGCGGTTCCTGCACGAAGGGCGGTTATGCCTGCATCGCCTGCACGTCACCTGGCTTCGAAGACGCGCAGAATTTCCTGGAGACCGCCAAGCTTGCCGGCATCCCAGTCGGCTTGCCGACCGACATGCCAAAAGCCTGGTTCGTCGCGCTCGCGGCGTTGTCGAAATCGGCGACTCCGCGGCGCGTGAGGCTGAATGCGACCGCTGATCATGTGGTGGTGCCGCCCGGCCGCACCACGGCCAAGCGCACGCCATGACGAGGATTACGATCGGCCCGTTCAACCGCGTCGAGGGCGATCTCGAAGTCCGCCTCGACGTCGAAAGCGGCCGGGTCCAGCGCGCCGAAGTGACGGCGCCGCTCTATCGCGGGTTCGAGCAAATTCTGGAGGGGCGGCCACCGCTTGATGCGCTGGTGTTGGCGCCGCGCATCTGCGGCATCTGCTCGGTCTCGCAGTCGGTCGCCGCCGCTGCCGCGCTTCGCCATGCGATGGGAACCGAGGCGGCGCCGAACGGTCTGCTCGCCACTAATATCGCGCACGCGGCAGAGAATGCCGCCGATCATCTTACGCATTTCTACATCTTCTTCATGCCTGACTTCGCCCGTGAAGCCTACGCTTCGCAGGATTGGTACCAGGAGACTCGCGAGCGCTTTGCGGCCACCCGCGGCAGTGCGGCGCGCGATGCGCTGCCGGCGCGGGCGCGGCTGCTCGAGACTATGGGAATCATTGCTGGCAAATGGCCACACAGCCTTGCCTTCCAGCCGGGCGGCGCGACGCGCGCGATCGAACTCGGCGAGCGCGTACGGCTGTTGTCGATCGTGACCTCATTTCGCACGTTCCTTGAACGTACAGTGTTCGCCGATACTCTAGAGAACATGCTGTCGCTCTCGACCGCAGACGAGCTCGACCGCTGGCGCGCGGGGCGCAGCGGTGATTTCGCTCATTTCCTCAGGCTTGCCGACAGCCTCGCGCTCAGTGAGCTCGGCAAGGGACCGGGCGTGTTGATGAGCTATGGCGCCTATCAAGGCGCCGATTGCGGACTGTTCCCGCGCGGCATTGTTGGTCCAGACATGGTTGTGGAGCCGTTGCCGCTGAGTCAGATCAGCGAGGACGTTTCCCATGCATGGATGCGGGATTGCTCCTCCGATCCTGCGCACAGCAACACCGTACCTGATCCCGACAAGGCAGGCGCCTATAGCTGGTGCAAGGCGCCGCGGCTTTCGGGCCAGCCGGTCGAGGTCGGGGCGATTGCGCGCCAGACCGTGGCCGGGCAAGCGCTGATAGCCGATCTCGTCGCCCCAAGCGGCACCAATGTCCGCAACCGTGTGATCGCCCGGCTGATCGAGACTGCGCGCATCGCACTTGCGATGGAGCAGTGGACCCGCGCGCTACGACTTTCGGAACCGTTCTGTGCTCCCTCGCAGGAGATGCCCGACGGGGCATATGTCGGTCTCGTCGAGGCCGCGCGCGGCAGCCTCGGGCATTGGGTGGCGGTGCGCGGTGGAAAGATCGAGCGCTACCAGATCATCGCGCCGACCACCTGGAATTTTTCACCGCGCGATTCCCTCGGCGTGGCAGGCCCTCTGGAACAGGCGCTGGTCGGCACCGATGTGGGCGAGGCTGGCGCACGTTCCGTTGCGGTTCAGCATGTCGTGCGCTCGTTCGATCCTTGCATGGTGTGCACTGCGCATTGAAACGGGCTCGGCGGCGTAAACCTCGTTACCGCCTGCAAATCGAATTGTTTCCGCTTCTTTCGTGCAGTGCCGCTCGATCTTCGCGTCTTGCACAATTCAGATCTCGCAACCTTTTGACATTCCTCTAATTTCATTTTGCGCCACGCAGTTGGCCTGCTTCTTGCTGTCCCTAAGCGTCATTGAAAGCCAAAGCTGACGGCGGGAGGATTTATGGGCACGGCGACGGAAACATTTTACAGCGTGATCAGGCGGCAAGGCATCACGCGTCGAAGCTTTCACAAGTTCTGCAGCCTGACCGCGACGAGCCTCGGCCTCGGCCCGCTGGCGGCGAGCCGCATCGCCAATGCGCTCGAGACCAAGCCGCGTGTGCCCGTGATCTGGATGCACGGTCTCGAATGCACCTGCTGCTCCGAGAGCTTCATCCGCTCCGCGCATCCCCTGGTGAAGGATGCGGTGCTGTCGATGATCTCGCTAGACTACGATGACACGATCATGGCGGCCGCGGGCCATCAGGCGGAAGCGATCCTCGAGGAGACCCGTGCCAAGCATAAAGGTCAGTACATTCTGGCCGTTGAAGGTAATCCGCCGCTCAACGAGGGCGGCATGTTCTGTATCGACGGCGGCAAACCATTCGTCGAAAAGCTGAAGATGATGGCCGAGGACGCGATGGCGATCATCGCTTGGGGCGCTTGCGCGTCCTGGGGCTGCGTACAGGCGGCAAAGCCCAATCCGACCCAGGCCACACCGATCGACAAGGTCATCACCAACAAGCCGATCATCAAGGTGCCGGGATGCCCCCCGATCGCCGAAGTGATGACCGGCGTCGTCACCTTCATCACCACCTTCGGCAAGCTGCCCGAGCTCGACCGCCAGGGCCGGCCTAAGATGTTCTACTCGCAGCGCATCCACGACAAGTGTTACCGGCGCCCGCATTTCGACGCCGGCCAGTTTGTCGAGGAGTGGGACGATGAGGCGGCGCGCAAAGGCTACTGCCTCTACAAGATGGGCTGCAAGGGGCCAACGACCTATAACGCCTGCTCAACCGTGCGCTGGAACGGGGGGGTCTCATTCCCCATCCAATCGGGACACGGCTGCATCGGCTGCTCAGAGGACGGCTTTTGGGACAAGGGCTCGTTCTACGATCGCCTCACCAACATCAAGCAGTTCGGCATCGAGAAAAACGCCGATCAGATCGGCATGGCGGCAGCGGGCGCCGTGGGTGCGGCGGTGGCCGCGCACGCCGCCGTCACTGCGGTAAAGCGGCTTGCCAGCAAGCGCGAAGACGCCGGCCACAACAGCTGATCAAAAGACACATTAGGGTAGAAACGATCATGGGTATCCAGACTCCCAACGGCTTCAATCTCGACAATTCCGGCAAACGCATCGTCGTCGATCCCGTGACCCGCATCGAGGGACACATGCGGGTCGAGGTCAATGTCGACGCCGACAACGTGATCCGCAATGCCGTATCGACCGGCACGATGTGGCGCGGGATCGAGGTGATCCTGAAGAACCGCGACCCGCGCGATGCGTGGGCATTTACCGAGCGGATCTGCGGCGTCTGCACCGGCACGCACGCGCTGACCTCGGTGCGCGCGGTCGAGAACGCGCTTGGGATCACCATCCCCGAAAACGCAAACTCGATTCGCAACCTGATGCAGCTCGCACTTCAGGTGCACGACCACGTCGTCCATTTCTATCACCTGCATGCGCTCGATTGGGTCGACGTCGTCTCCGCACTCTCGGCCGATCCGCGCGCGACATCAACGCTAGCCCAGTCGATCTCGAGCTGGCCGCTGTCCTCGCCGGGATACTTCAAGGATCTGCAGACCCGGCTCAAGAAGTTCGTCGAGTCCGGACAGCTCGGTCCGTTCAAGAACGGCTATTGGGGCAGCAAAGCCTACAGATTGCCGCCCGAGGCCAATCTGATGGCGGTCGCGCATTATCTGGAGGCGCTCGATTTCCAGAAGGAGATCGTCAAGATCCACACCATCTTCGGCGGCAAGAATCCGCATCCAAACTGGCTCGTCGGCGGCGTGCCCTGTCCGATCAACGTAGATGGGACAGGTGCTGTCGGTGCCATCAACATGGAGCGGTTGAACCTGATCTCCTCGATCATCGACCGCATCATGGAATTCAACGAAATGGTCTACCTGCCTGACGTGGCCGCGATCGGTTCGTTCTACAAGGACTGGCTCTATGGTGGAGGCATTTCGGGTCAGAACGTGCTCGCCTATGGCGACGTGCCAGAACATGCCAACGACTATTCAGCCAAGAACCTGAAGCTGCCACGAGGCGCCATCATCAACGGCAATCTCTCCGAGGTGCTTCCGGTCGATCACGCCAATCCCGACGAGATCCAGGAGTTCGTGGTCCACTCCTGGTACAAGTATCCCGACGAAACCAAGGGCCTTCATCCTTGGGATGGCATCACGGAGCCGAACTACGAACTCGGACCCAATGCAAAGGGTACCAAGACCGCGATCGAACAGCTCGACGAAGGCGGCAAATATTCTTGGATCAAGGCGCCGCGCTGGAAGGGACATGCCATGGAGGTCGGCCCGCTCGCGCGCTGGGTCGTCGGCTATGCGCAGAACAAGGCGGAGTTCAAGGATCCCGTCGACAAATTCCTGAAGGATCTCGATCTACCAATGTCGGCGCTGTTCTCGACGCTCGGCCGCACCGCGGCGCGCGCGCTCGAATCTGTTTGGGCCGGACGCCAGATGCGCTATTTCCAGGACAAGCTCGTTGCCAATATCAAAGCCGGCGACAGCTCGACCGCGAATGTCGACAAGTGGAAACCGGAGAGCTGGCCGAAGGAAGCCAAGGGCTTTGGCTTCACCGAGGCCCCGCGCGGCGCGCTCGCGCACTGGATCAAGATCAAGGAAACCAAGATCGACAACTACCAGTGCGTGGTACCGACGACCTGGAACGGCTCGCCGCGCGATCCGCAAGGCAACATCGGCGCGTTCGAAGCCTCGCTCATGAACACGCCGATGGTTAATCCCGAGCAGCCGCTCGAGATCCTGCGCACGATCCATTCCTTCGATCCGTGCCTTGCCTGTTCGACGCACGTCATGAGCCCGGACGGCCAGGAACTCGCCAAGGTCAAGGTCAGGTAGGAGGCGGCCATGATGGATGCAATTGCTCCCCCGGTGGAAAGCGAGCCGGACCTGACGGCGATCGCGGCCGATGCTGCTGGCGAGCATGCGGTGGGCCGGCCCACCGTCTATGTCTACGAAGCGCCGGTGCGCATCTGCCATTGGGTGAACGCGTTCTCGATCATCATCCTGATGGTCACCGGGTTTCTGATCGGGACGCCGCTGCCGGCGGTCGAGGGGGAGGCGTCGGCCAACTTCGTGATGGGCTATATGCGCTTCGCCCATTTCGCGGCGGGGCAGGTGCTCGCGGTGTTCTTCCTCGCGCGTATCCTGTGGGCCTTCACCGGCAACCACCATTCCCGGCAGATCTTCTATCTGCCGGTGCATCGCCGGCAATTCTGGAAGGAAGTCTGGCACGAGATCCGCTGGTACGCCTTCCTGGAACGTCAGCCGAAGATGTATGTCGGGCACAACCCGCTGGCGCAGACCGCGATGTTCACGGGCTTCACGTTGTTCGTGACCTTCATGATCGTGACCGGCTTTGCGCTCTATTCGGAAGGAGAAGGCATCGATAGCTGGCAGCACAAACTGTTCGGCTGGGTGTTCTCGATCTGGCCGAACAGCCAGGACGTTCACACCTGGCATCATCTGGGCATGTGGGCGCTGGTCGTGTTCGTGATGGTACACATCTACGCTGCGATCCGCGAGGACATCATGTCACGCCAGAGTATCATCTCCTCGATGATCTCGGGCGAACGGCAATTCCGTGACTGAAACTGGAACGATCTCGATGTTGAACGCCCCAAACGACGACCACATCTTGGTGCTCGGCATCGGCAACATCCTGTGGGCCGATGAAGGCTTTGGCGTGCGCGCGGTGGAGGACTTCCACCGCCGCTACGCCGTGCCTGATAATGTCACGATTCTCGATGGCGGAACGCAGGGGCTCTATCTCGTCAACTATCTGGAGGACGCTGATCGCTTGCTCGTGTTCGATGCCATCGATTATGGTCTGCCGCCAGGCAAGCTGAAGCTCGTGCGCGGCGACGAGGTGCCACGCTTCACCGGCGCGAAGAAGATGAGTCTGCATCAAACCGGCTTCCAGGAGGTGATCAGCGCAGCCGACCTGCTCGGCCGCTGCCCGAAGCACCTCGTCCTGATCGGCTGCCAACCGCTCGATCTCGAAGACTGGGGAGGTCCATTGACGGCGTCCGTACGCGATCAGATCGCACCGGCCATCGAGCTTGCCTGCAAAGTTCTGGCCGAGTGGGGCATCGAGGTGAAGCTGCGCGATACGCCGTTGGCAGACTCCGAGCGCCTGCTCGCCAACGACATCGACCATGCGAGTTACGAGATGCGGCCGGCCTGACCGCCGGAGCGTGCCGGAGAAGACGGATGTGCCTTGGACTGCCGATGACTATCGTCGAGACCGATGGAATTTCGGCTTTGTGCGAGTTTCGCGGCGAGCAACGCCGCGTCTCCGTGCTTCTGCTCTCGCATCCTCCGGCCGGTGCCCACGTGCTGGTCTACATCGACACGGCGATCCGCCTACTTGAGAAAGAAGAAGCGTGCCTGATTGCGGCTGCCATCGACGGTCTCGGTGCAGCGCTCGACGGCAACGATTTCGACTGCTTCTTCGCCGATCTGATCGACCGCGAACCGCAATTGCCTGCGCACCTCCTGACTGATTAAGCGGGTTGTCATCCTAGAATGACTTGGCCGGCTGACCTCAGCCGCTGGCCGAGGTGCTCGCCGGAAGACAAGTTTCTAGTCTGGAAAGAAGGCTTTCGTTTGTAGTGGAAAGTAGCTTATCATTCGCATCCACTCGGCTTGATGGCGTTGAAAATAGATCAGTGAATTCAACTACATAAATCCTGACTGTCCCTGGCACGCAGCTTGCTAACACTATCCCGATCAGAAAGATAAGTCTGTTTTGGGAGGTCAAATGGAATTCCAGGTAGGACGGCATGATCTCAGTCGGCATGGCCTCAATGAGGTCGATGTCGCGACCGTCGATCATTTTCTTAAACATGCCGACCAAGCCGGTGCTGTCGCCGTGCTGCTATCGGCGGGTAATCCCAACCGTTTTCCGGAGGCCATTGATGTCGCCGTAGTGCTGCCTGAGCTGGTTACGGCGTTCGGAGGCCGCCTGCGCGCCGCGATCATTGCACCCCATGCCGAAGAGGCGCTTGGCGAACGTTTCGGGGTGCGAGTGCAGCCGACCCTTATCTTCGTGGCCAAGGGCGAGACGCTGGGGCTGATCGCCAAGATCCAGGATTGGTCAGTCTATGTCGACCGCATCACTAAGCTGATCGACCGCCCGCGCGGGCAAAGCGCAGCCATTGCCGTTACCATTGTTCCCCAGCATCGCGCAAAAGGTGTCGAGCTATGAAGGTCGGATTCTGGGATGCGCCGGAAGGCGCCGAGCAACCCGTCAGCGTGTTCCCTATCGGAGAAGAGAGTCTCAATGCCTCAAGTGGCAGCCTGACGGCGGCCGGCGCACTCGCAAGACTCGCAACATTAGACAGTGTCGAGCTCGCTAAGAACTGCCCCAAAGCCGTCACGCTGCTCTCCAACATCGCGGAGGCCATTGCAGGTCAAAGGGCGGACGCACCCTCGCAACTGTTCCGGCTCGGCAATCTCAACGATCTCGAAAGCAAGCTCGTCGCCGATGTTCTCGGCGAGGGGGAGGTCGGCGGCGTCGTAGCGCTGCCGGACGGATCGCTGGCGCAGATTCAAGAATCGGTGCTCGCAGGGATCTGGCGTGTCAGGATCGAAACTGACGCGGCTTCCGAATATATTGAAGTAGGCGCTGTTCCCGAGATCGTCAGACGCGCAGCAGCCGATCTGACAGCCGCCGATTTCGAAATCGGACAGGCCCCTGAAGGCGCCATGAACGTCCTACCGGTGCTCGCCGAGATCCGCGAGCGGGCGCTAGCCTGGCGTCCTGGCATCCGCTCGCAGATCATCAATTTCACTCTGTTGCCGATGAGCCCGGTGGATATGAGCTTTTTGCAGGAGACTATTCGGAACGGGCCGATCCAGCTTGTCTCGCGCGGCTATGGCACCTGTCGGGTGCTGTCGACTGGCATTCGCAATGTCTGGTCGGTGCAGTTTTTCAACGCCATGGACACCATCATCCTCGACACGCTGGAAGTTGGCGGGGTACCCACGGTTGCGCTTGCTGCAGACGAAGATTTCGAGGATTCCGCCGAACGGCTCCAAGAAATCATTGAGGCATATTTCAAATGAGCGCCTTTGAGAACTTTGGCGTGCGCCAAGACGTCACTGAGGCTGCGCGGCTTGAATGCGGCATCTGTTGGACCGTCTATGATCCGGCCGATGGTGATGCGGTGGCGCAGATCGCACCCGGCACACCGTTCTCACTTCTGCCGGAGGAGTGGCGATGCCCCAACTGCGACGCCCCGAAATCGAAGTTCATGGCGATCGAAACATGACTGCCAGCG
This sequence comes from Bradyrhizobium sp. WYCCWR 12699, assembly GCF_032144035.1. Taxonomy (NCBI): domain Bacteria; kingdom Pseudomonadati; phylum Pseudomonadota; class Alphaproteobacteria; order Hyphomicrobiales; family Nitrobacteraceae; genus Bradyrhizobium; species Bradyrhizobium sp. WYCCWR 12699. The sequence continues at coordinate 22,440 of NZ_JAVTJN010000003.1, read as the reverse complement.
CGCCAAGCTCTCCCAGCGACGCCGACGCGGTGACATGGGGCGAGCTATTGGCAGGAATGTATCGCCAGATCGGCGAGCGCGCGATGCGCGATTTGCCAATCTACAACGAGGCCCTCGATGTTGAGGCCATTGGTTTCCGTCGCTTCGAGGGAACGTTTGTCGGCATCATGGTCACTCCTTGGTTCATGAACGTGGTGATGCCGGCGAGCGCCGCTGGGGATAGGTCGGGCGCGACCGTGCGTATTCGCTTTCCAGCCGGTGATATCGAATTTACCCTCAGCGAGGTGCAAATGGGCCGCATCGCTAGCTGCTCGCTGTTCTCGCCAATGTTCCAATTTGCGGACATGGCATCGGCGCGAGCAACGGCTGACGCCGCTCTTGCCGAGCTGATGCTGCCGGCCGACAGCGAGGAGGCGGTCCGCCGGCGCGAACCACCGACGACCCCGATTGATCGTCGGAGCTTCCTGCGCGGTACCTTGACGGAGCGGCCGGGATGAGTCGCCCCTTTCGAAACGAAATTGACATAATGGTGTGGCTCACTGGTACCACAATTTCGGACGTTGCTATCCGGCCACGGAGCCGGCCTCCCCTGACGAGGCTGTTTGCCGGAAAGCCGGCAAGCGCGCTCATCCCTGTGCTGCCGCGCCTGTTCTCCTTATGCTCGGTCGCCCACCAAGTGGCCTTCCTTTCAGCAATCGAGGCGGCGCAGGGGCTGGAGACGATCAAGCCGATAGCGATGCATCGTCTCACGGCCGTTGTCGCCGAGCGCTTAACTGAATTGATACGCGGCCTGTTCGTCGCAGGCCTCGAACTCGATCAGGAGAGCGCACCCGCAGTGCGAAGCATGATACAGGCGAGCACCACTCTCAGTGGTGCGGTTGAAACCGTGCCAGATACCGTGCGCCGCGATGTCATTGCACACGTCAAGGCTGCGCTCCGCGCGCTCGGAGTTTCGGGTGAACACCAGCCTCCGGCGCCAGGCAGCGTACTTTCCACCTATCTGACGCGCTGCGATCGTGAGGTGATGTCATTGCCGGCGGCCGACCAATTCTTTCTGACCCCCGCTGACGATCTTGAGATCGTGACGCGCCTCATGGCTGAAGGGACGGCTTATTCCGAAGCGCCGGAACTCTGCGGGAAGGTTCCGGAAACGGGCGTCTGGGCGCGGCGGGCGCAGCGCGAACAGATTTTGTCCTTAAGTGCTAGCGGCGCCGCGCGCGTGAGAGCGCGCATCGACGAGATCGCCCGGCTCACCTGTTGGCTGGACGCCAGGCGGGACGCTCCCGATAATGGCGTCGTTGCGAGCTATCGGCTCGGCGAGCGCCGGGGCGCAGCGGCAGTGGAATGCGCCCGAGGCCGGCTCCATCACGCGGTTAAGCTCGATGAGGAAGGACGTATCGTCGGCTTCGAATATATCGCTCCGACCGAGTGGAATTTTCACGAACGCGGACCGCTGGTGCGAAGCCTCAAGGGCGCGCTCCTCTCCGCCGGCCGGCAGGGCCAAGACGCGGTGCGGACACTTGTCGGGGCGTTCGACCCCTGCGTCGGATTCAGCGTCAGCTTCCGCGAGGCCAGCCATGCATGAGATGGCCTTGTGCGAGGGCATCATCGGGATCGTCGAGGAAGAGGCGCGCAAGCGCTCGTTCTTGCGAGTGAAGGCGGTGTGTTTAGAGATCGGTGCGCTCAGCCATGTCGCGCCGGACGCAATGCAATTCTGCTTCGAGGCCGTCGCGGCGCGGACCATCGCGCAAGGCGCAAGACTCGAGATCATCGCGACGCCGGGCACGGCCTGGTGCATGGCCTGCTCGCAAAACGTCGAGATCAAGCAGCGCTACGAGCCGTGTCCATCCTGCGGCAGCTATCAATTGCAGGTCACCGGCGGCGAAGAGATGCGTGTGAAGGAACTGGAGGTCGACTGATGTGTACGGTCTGCGGCTGCAGCGACGGCAAAGCGTCCAACGAACATACGCATGATCATAATCAGGATCACGAGCACGCTCATGGAGGTCATCATCACCACCATGGCCCCGGTCACCATCACCACCACCATCACGACGGAAGCCACGATCATGGGCCTGGCGATACGGGCCTGCTCGACTGCAGTGCAGACGCCGCCGGCCAACAGATCGCGGGCATGAGCAGCGATCGCATCATCCAGATCGAACGCGATATTCTCGGCAAGAACGACAGACTCGCCGCCGACAACCGCGCTCGCTTCCGTGCCGACGGCGTGCTCGCCTTCAACTTGGTTTCGAGCCCCGGAGCCGGCAAAACCTCGCTGCTAGTCCGCACCGTCAGTGAGCTGAAGGACAGTTTCCCGATCGGCGTGATCGAGGGTGACCAGCAAACCTCCAACGATGCCGAGCGCATCCGCGCAACCGGCGTGCCGGCGATCCAGGTCAACACCGGAAAGGGCTGCCATCTCGACGCGGCCATGGTCGGTGAAGCCTATGACCGGCTGCCCTGGCTGAACGGTGGGGTCGTGTTCATCGAGAATGTCGGTAATCTCGTCTGTCCGGCGGCATTCGACCTCGGTGAAGCCTGCAAGATCGTGGTGTTCTCGACCACCGAAGGCGAGGACAAGCCGCTGAAATATCCGGACATGTTCGCTGCCTCCGCGCTTATGCTGATCAACAAGATCGATCTTGCGCCCGTGCTCGATTTCGACCTCGCCAGGACCATCGAATATGCGCGGCGGGTCAATCCCAGGATCGAGGTGCTGACGGTGTCGGCGCGCACCGGCGAAGGCTTCCTGGCCTTCTATGCCTGGCTCCGCAAGCGGGCTTCGAAGGCGAAGCCGGCCGAGATGACGGCAGCGGAGTGAGGATGAGCGACAAGGCCACAGCGCGGGACGGACAGCGGCTGCGCCTGCATGTGCGTGGCGCCGTGCAGGGCGTCGGCTTTCGTCCCTACGTCTATGGTCTCGCCACCCGCTATCGCCTCGGCGGCTTCGTCGCCAACGATCCGAACGGCGTTCTTATCGAAGTCGAAGGCGAGCGGGCGTCCGATTTCGTCGCCGCGCTGCCACTGGAAAAGCCGCCGCTTGCCAGGATCGACGAGATCTCGGTTCAGCCGATCGGCGCCGCCGCCACCGAGGAGTTCTCGATTCGCACCAGCGAGCAGGGTAGGGTGTCGACGCGCATCGTCGCGGACGCCGCGACTTGCCGGGAATGCCTGAGCGAGCTGTTCGATCCGGCAAGCCGATTCCACCGCTATCCCTTCATCAACTGCACGCATTGCGGTCCGCGCTACACCATCGCCGAGCGGCTGCCCTATGATCGTCCGGCCACCGCAATGAAGCGCTTTGCGATGTGCGCAGCCTGTGCCGCTGATTATGCTGACCCCGGCAGTCGCCGCTTCCATACCGAGGCGATTGCGTGCCCGCGATGCGGGCCGCGGCTCAGCCATGGCATCGCCGAGATCGCCGCCGCCGTCGCGGGCGGCAAGATTGTCGCGATCAAGGGCCTCGGCGGTTATCAGCTCATCTGCGATGCTCACAATGATGCGGCCGTGCGGCAACTGCGCCTGCGCAAGCAGCGCGATCAGAAGCCCTTCGCCGTCATGGTCGGTACGCTGGAGGCAGTCGCCGAGTTCGCCGAGGCCGACGCTGTCGAACTTGCGCTGCTCGAGTCACGGCCGCGGCCGATCGTGTTGCTGACGTCGCGCGGGCGCCTTGTGCAGTCAATCGCGCCGGAGCTGGCGCGCATCGGCATCATGCTGCCGGTCGCACCGCTTCACCACCTGATTTTCGATGCGCTGAATGCGGCGCATGCGCCGGTCGGCGAGAGCTGGGCGATTGTCGCGACCAGCGCCAATCTCAGCGGCGAGCCGCTGCTGATCGATAATCGCGAAGCGGAGCAACGACTTGCCGGCATCGCCGATCTCATCGTCACGCATGACCGCGACATCGTCACCCGCGCCGATGATTCCTTGGCTGCGGTGGTCGCCGGACGGCCCCAGTTCATTCGGCGTGCGCGAGGCTATGTCCCGGAGCCTGTCCGGCTTGCGCGCTCGGTGGCGCCCCTGCTTGCCGTCGGCGGAGCGCTGAAGTCGACGGTGGCGGTGACGCGCGGCAACGAGGCCTTTGTCTCCCAGCACATCGGCGACCTCGACACCGCAGAAGGCATCCGATTCTTCGAGGAAACTGTGGACCATCTGCTGTCTACCCTCGACGTCGAGCCTGTCGCCCTGATCCACGACTTGCATCCGAACATGGCATCGACCCGTTTCGCCGAGGCACGCGGGACCAGGCTGATCGCGGTCCAGCACCATCACGCCCATGCGGCCTCGGTGATGGCGGAGCATGGCATCGCAGGTCCGGTGCTTGCCTTAGTGCTTGACGGGTTCGGCTACGGCAGCGACGGCGGCAATTGGGGGGGCGAACTGCTTGCCTGTGAAGGCGCGCGGTTCCGGCGGCTCGGGCATCTGGCGCCGCTGAAGATGCCGGGCGGCGATCGGGTCGCGCGCGAGCCGTGGCGGATGGCCGCCAGCGTGCTGCACGCGCTTCGGCGCGGCGATGCGATTGCGTCTCGCTTTGCGGCACAGCCGCAGGCCGCGCGCCTATCGGCTCTGCTCGAACAACCCGGTATGCCCACGACGACCAGCGCCGGCCGGCTGTTCGATGCGGCCGCAGGGCTGCTCGGGGTCTGCACCGTACAAACCTACGAAGGCGAGGCTGCCATGAAGCTAGAGGCGCGGGTCCGCGAGCCGCGCGTTGTGTCCGGCGGCTGGGTGATCGAGAATGGCGTGCTGTCGCTGCTCCCATTGCTCGACCGTCTGGTGGTCGATGCGCCGGATCCCACCGACGGGGCCGGGCTGTTTCACGGCACCTTCGCTGCCGCTTGCGTCGATTGGATCTCCCAAGCGGCTCGTGAGACCGGACTTGAGACCGTCGCCTTGAGCGGCGGCTGCTTCCTGAACGCCCGCCTCAGCACCGGGATTTCGCGCGGTTGCATCGCTGCCGGGCTCACCCCGCTCTTGCCGCGCCAACTGCCGCCGAATGATGGCGGCCTAAGCCTGGGTCAGGCCTGGATCGCGGGGCTGCAACTTCTCGAACACCAAGGCTTAGAAGGAACCGCCTGATGTGTCTTGCCATACCCGCCGAGGTGACAAAGCTCCTGCCTGACGACATGGCCATTGTGTCCATCGACGGCGTCAGCAAGGAGATCTCCGTCGCGCTCATCGAGGATCTCGCCATCGGCGACTACGTGATCATCCATGTCGGCTACGCGCTTACCAAAATCGATCCGGAAGAGGCGCAACGGACGCTGGAATTGCTGCACGAGCTTAGCGCCGAGGCCCTGGGAGCCATGCCATGAAGTATGCCGACGAGTTCCGCGACAAGGAGATCGCGCTCGGGCTTGCGAACGCGATCCAGTCCGAAGCAGATCCGCAGCGCCCCTATCGCTTCATGGAATTCTGCGGCGGCCACACGCATGCGATCTCGCGTTATGGCCTGGAGGACATGCTGCCTAAAAACGTGCGGATGATCCACGGTCCGGGTTGCCCGGTTTGCGTACTGCCGGCGGGGCGCATCGACATGGCGATCCGACTGGCCGAACGGCCCGAAATCATCTTCTGCGTCTATGGCGATCTGATGCGCGTGCCGGGCTCGCAAGGCGCCTCGTTGCTGAAGGCAAAGGCGAAAGGCGCCGACATCCGCATGGTCTATTCCACCATCGATGCGCTCAGGATCGCCGAGGAGAATCCGCAGCGCCAGATCGTATTCTTCGCCATCGGCTTCGAAACGACGACGCCGCCCACTGCGGTCATGATCCGTTTGGCCGAAAAGAAGCAGCTCGCCAATTTCAGCGTCTTCTGCAACCACGTGCTGACGCCGCCGGCGATGCAGAACATCTTGGAGAGCCCGGATATTCGCAACATCGGCCGGGTCGAGATCGACGGCTTTGTCGGACCTGCGCATGTCTCGACTATTATCGGGACGGCTCCTTACGAGTTCTTCGCGGAAGAATTCGGCAAGCCGGTCGTGATCTCGGGCTTCGAGCCTCTCGACATGATGCAGGCGATCCTGATGCTGGTGCGGCAGGTCAATGAGAACCGGCACGAGGTCGAGAACCAGTACAGCCGCGCTGTAAAGCGTGACGGCAATCTGCGCGCCAAGGAGGAGGTCTCCGACATTTTCGAGCTGCGCGACCAGTTCGAATGGCGCGGGCTCGGGCAGGTACCCTATAGCGGCCTGAAGCTGAAGCGCGCTTTCGCGAAATACGATGCCGAAGCGCGCTTCGACATGAAGGAGCTCCGCGTTGCCGACAATCCGGCCTGTGAATGCGGCGCCATCCTGCGCGGCGTGAAGAAACCGGTCGATTGCAAGCTGTTCGGCACGGTCTGCACGCCGGAAACGCCGATAGGGTCTTGCATGGTCTCGTCCGAGGGCGCCTGCGCTGCGCACTGGACCTATGGCCGCTTCCGCGACCATCAGCAGAGGCGGGCATCATGAAGGCCCATCAACGCAAGCTCGACATCAAGAACGGCTGCGTAGACCTGTCCCACGGCTCTGGCGGCCGCGCGATGGCACAGCTGATCTCGGGTCTTTTCCACTCGGCCTTCGGCAACGAATGGCTGGCGCGCGGCAATGACCAGTCGGCCTTCGATGTCGCAGCCGGACGCATGGTCATGACGACCGACGGTTACGTGGTCTCGCCGCTATTCTTCCCGGGCGGCAATATCGGCTCGCTCGCCGTGCACGGCACGGTCAACGACATCGCCATGGCCGGCGCGCGGCCGCTCTACCTCTCGGCGAGCTTCATCATCGAGGAGGGCTTTCGCTTCTCCGACCTGAAGATGATCGCGGAATCTATGGGCGAGGCGGCGCGCGCGGCCGGCGTCCATATCATCACGGGCGATACCAAGGTGGTCGAGCGCGGCAAGGCCGACGGCCTCTTCATCTCGACCGCCGGCGTCGGCGTCGTACCCGATGGCCTCGATCTATCCGCCGAGAAGGCTCGCGTCGGCGATCGCGTCCTGATCTCCGGCACGCTCGGGGACCACGGCGTCGCTATCATGTCGAAGCGGCAGAACCTCGCCTTCGAGACCGAGATCGTCTCGGACTCAGCCTCGCTGCATGATCTCGTGGCAAAGATGGTCACCGCAGGCGGAGAGGGCATCCGCCTGATGCGCGATCCGACCCGCGGCGGGCTAGCCGCCGCGCTCAACGAGATCGCCCAGCAGTCTGGCCTCGGCTTCCGTGTGCAGGAGGAGGCGATCCCAGTGAAGCCGGGCGTGGCCGCGGCCTGCGAACTGCTGGGCCTCGACCCGCTCTATGTGGCCAACGAAGGCAAGCTGGTTGCAATTGTGGCCCCGGAGGCGGCCGCTGCCGTGCTCGCGACGATGCGCGCGCATCCGCTCGGCTGTGATGCGGCCGACATCGGCGAGGCCGTGGCCGACGATCACCATTTCGTGCAGATGGCGACGAGCTTTGGCGGTGGCCGGATCGTCGACTGGCTGTCGGGCGAACAACTGCCGAGGATCTGCTGAGGCCGGTCATGCGCATCCTGCTTCTCACGCACTCCTTCAACAGCCTGACGCAACGGCTCCACGTCGAGCTCAGGGAGGGCGGCCACGAGGTCTCGGTCGAGCTGGATATCCACCCCGACGTTACGCGCGAAAGCGTGGCGCTGTATCAGCCAGATCTGGTGATCGCGCCGTTCCTCAAGCGCGCAATCCCCGAAGATGTCTGGCGTAGCGTGCGCTGCCTGATCGTCCATCCCGGTCCGCCCGGCGACCGCGGTCCGGCGGCGCTCGACTGGGCGATTCTGGAAGGTGTTTCCAATTGGGGCGTGACTGTGCTTCAGGCCGACGGCGGGTTCGACGCTGGTCCGATCTGGGCTTTCAGAACCTTCCCGATGCGGTGCGCGGCTAAATCCAGCATCTACCGCAACGAGGTCACGACGTGCGCGGTCGCGGCGGTGCTCGAAGCCATTGCAGCAATCGAAGCCGGACAGCCGACACCGTCGCCGATGCCTGCCGATGATCCCCGCATTCGGGTGCGCGGGCCCTGCCGGCAGGCCGACCGGATGATCGATTGGCAGCACGACACGAGCGAGACCGTCCTGCGCAAGATCCACAGTGCAGACGGAATGCCGGGCTTGGTCGACAGCTTGTTCTTCAAAGATGTCAGGCTGTTCGACGCCCACGAGGCGCGCGGCATCTCCGGTGTGCCCGGAACCATTGTGGCGCATTGCGATGGAGCCTTGGCCCGGGCCACGGTCGATGGTGCCGTCTGGATCGGCCATGTGCGGCAGCTTGTACCGAAAAGCCTGAAACGATCCGCAGCAAAGGTCTTTGCGGAGCAGGCGATGCGCCTGCCGTACCGACCCGATTGCGGCTATGCGCCCATACGATATCGCGAGCAGGGCGAGGTCGGCGAGTTGCAGTTTTCCTTTTACAATGGCGCCATGGCGACCTCTGACTGCGAAGCGTTGTTGAACGCCTACCGAGCTGCGCTGGCCCGCCCAACCAAGGTGCTTCTCCTGACCGGTGGACGTGATTACTGGTCCAACGGCATTCACCTCGCCGAGATCGAGGCGGCTGACAGCGCTGCGGACGAGTCTTGGCGCAACATCAATGCGATCGACGATCTTGCGCACACTGTCATCGAGACCACCGATCGGCTCGTCGTTTCCGTCATTCGCGGCAACGCCGGGGCGGGAGGGGTATTTTTAAGTCTCGCTGCCGACGAGGTCTGGGCGAGCGATCAGGTCGTCCTGAATCCACATTATAAGGACATAGGCAATCTCTTCGGCTCGGAATACTGGACTTATCTGCTGCCGCGCCGCGCGGGTGCAGCGAACGCCACCCGGATCACGCAATGCCGCCTGCCGATGGGCGTGGCAGAGGCGGGGCGCCTTGGCATCATCGATCGTGCTCTGTCGGGCGGGGAGCTGGCGGAGGGCCGCCTCATGAGCCTTGCCGCGAGCATGGCGGCGGATGAACGCTTTGCGACGCGTCTTGCTGACAAGCAGCGACGTCGCGCAGCGGACGAAGCCCACAAGCCCTTGCAGGCCTATCGCGACGAGGAGCTGCGGCGGATGCGGCTTAATTTCTACGGATTCGATCCGAGTTACCACGTCGCCCGCTACAACTTCATTCACAAGGTGCCGAAGTCGCGCACGCCACTCACAATCGCACCCCATAGGTCGCCTCGCGCGCTCGACAAATCTACCCGCATGGCGGTGCGCATATGAGCTTCCAGGGTACTATTTTGGTAGTCGACGACGAGGTCAGGTCACAGGAGGCGCTACGCCGCGTCCTCAACGAGGATTTTGAGGTACTCTGCGCCGGCAGCGCAGCAGACGCTGAAAAGCTGCTCGAAGGGGAGATCGTCCACGCCATCATCTGCGATCAGCGCATGCCGCACGAATCCGGCGTCAGTTTCCTCAAGCGGGTGCGCGAGCTCTGGCCCGATCCGGTTCGCATGATCATCTCCGGCTATTCGGAATCGGACGACATCATCGCAGGGCTCAATGAGGCGGGCATCTATCAATACATCACGAAGCCCTGGCAGCCGGACCGGCTGATCGACATTGTCAAGGAGGCGGTCCAGCTCTATCGGCTTCAGAAGGAGACAGAGACCGCAGGGGTCGACGTCAAAGCAACGCCCGAGCACATCAAGAGGGTCGTTTCGGTCAAGCGCGGCGCAGCTAAGCATCTCTATGACTTCAACCGAATTGTGCACGCCCCGGACAGCCCGATGCATGCGGTCATTGAACTCGGCCGGCGGGCGGCCGAATACGACATCTCCGTGCTGATCACGGGCGAATCCGGAACCGGCAAAGAGCTGCTGGCACGCGCGATCCACTACGGCTCAGCCCGAGCCGGTAAGGCTTTCGTCGTTGAGAACTGTGGGGCGCTGCCTGACGAGCTCCTCGAAAGCGAGTTGTTCGGGTGTAAGAAGGGCGCTTTCACAGGCGCCTACCAGGATCGCATCGGTCTGTTCGAAGTTGCCGATGGCGGTACCATCTTCCTTGATGAAATCGGAGAGACCTCGCCGGCGTTTCAGGTGAAGCTGCTCCGCGTGCTGCAGGAGAGCGAGATCCGTCCGCTGGGCGCGCAACGTGTAAGGAAAGTCGACGTCCGTGTGGTGGCAGCCACCAATCGGGATCTTGAGGCCGAGGTGGAGGCGGGCCGCTTCCGCCGTGATCTCTATTACCGGCTGGCGGCGTTCCCGGTTCACATGCCGGCGCTTTGGGAGCGGCCGATGGATATACCCTTGATCGCAGAAGGAGTACTGTCTCAAGTCAAGACTTCCTTCAACCGGCCAGGTCTGCGCTTTGCCTCCGCTGCTCTTGAGGGCTTCGTCAAATACCTTTGGCCAGGGAACGTGCGCGAACTGCAGAACGAGATCCAGCGTATGGCCGTGCTGGCTGACTCGGACGAATTGCAGGCTCCCACGCTGCTCGGCCGGCGCAACGGCAGGCGGACCGCCACGGGGGTCATACAGAACCTGAACGGCGCAGCGAGCCTGAAGGACAGGGTGGAGGATCTGGAGAAGTCGGTTATCATCAACTCCCTGGAGAAGTATGAGGGCAATATCAGCCGGGTTGCCAGCGAGCTCGGCCTGTCCCGGGTAGGCCTGCGGAACAAGCTGTCCAGGTATGATTTGAGAAAAAATGGCAAAGGCGACGCATTCTCCTGACGGATCCGACTCGCTGCTCAAGTTGATCAGCGATCGCGGTGCTATCGAGTTCGACCACGAGCGTGAGGGCGCTTGGATCGAAGTCATCCGCAAGATGGATGAGGTTTATTCCGACCTATTGCGTTATGAGGTCGATCTGGAACACAAGAATGCCGAGCTCGAGGAAGCTCAAGCATTTGTCACCAACGTCATCGAATCTGTCTCTGATATCCTCATCGTTTGCGACGCGAAAGGCCAGATCCAGCAAGTCAATTCCGCTTTACAGCGCACGCTTGACCGCGCCAATGACGAAATCGTCGGCTGGAGGATGGCAGACATCATTGACGCTGCCGATGGCGCCAAGCTCATGTCGCTCCTCAAGCCTCGGAGCCCGTCCGAGGTTGTGGATGGCGAACTCCGTTTCTTGACCGAAGGCGGCAGCTCAGACCTGTTCGCAATCAACAGCTCGCCCCGACACGACCATCGGGGCCGCTTCATTGGCGTGGTTCTGACTGGAAGGCCTATCGGCGAGCTTCGCCGAGCCTATGAAGCATTGCACACGGCTCATCAGGAGCTACAGCGAGTGCAGCGTCAATTGGTAGAACAGGAGAAAATGGCAAGTCTCGGCCGACTGGTGGCCGGTGTCGCTCACGAACTTAATAATCCCATCAGCTTCGTCTATGGAAACGTGCACACCTTGATGCGCTATCGCACGGCGCTGACATCCTACCTTGATGCCGTCCACGGCACATCGATAAGCTCCGAAGCTGCAGCCTTGAAGAAAAGCCTCCGCATTGACGCCATTCTAGAGGATCTCGGCCCGCTCCTGGACGGGACAATGGAAGGCGCCGTGCGCATTAGCGAAATTGTAAAAAACTTACGCCGGCTTTCCCTCAGCAAGCTCGGGGAGTTTGATCGCGTCAACATCGAGCCTCTGATCAACACCGCCGTGCTCTGGGCAGTCCGCACGAAGCAGGTTCGCCTCGACATTCACATGGACATCGAGGCGGATCTTTGGACTTGCGGGAATGAAGGGCAGCTCCACCAGGTTATCGTAAATCTCGTCGAAAACGCAATTGACGCGACGCGCGGCACTCAGGAGCCACGGCTAAAGATATCGGCTCGCCGCAATCAGAACGAGATCCTGATTCGTTTGTCCGATAACGGGCCCGGGATCGAACAGCACAACATAGGTCGCATATTTGAGCCGTTCTTTACGACCAAGCGCGTTGGAGAGGGCACCGGGCTCGGCCTTTGGATCAGCTACGGAATCGTGCGCGAACATGGTGCCGAACTGACTGTTGTCAACGCACCAGAGGGAGGGGCAATATTCTCCTTCGCTCTCCCGGCGGCGTAGAGTTAGTCAGGGCTGCGACGGTTCGGCGCCGCTTCCGCCCTCAGGGCTTCTAATTTACTCGCTAGCGCGAGGTTCGGCCGCTGGCCAGGCTGTCGGCCAAGCCGGATGCGGAGGCTGTCGGCGCGAGATTAACGATCTCGACGTCCTGGAGCGCTAGCGCGTACGACCACATTCGACGTTCTCGTCAACAAGGCCGGTCAGTCGCAGCGTAGCAACATCCTAGACCTTGCGTCTGACGAAATCCACGCGCTGCTCGACGTCAATCTGCGCGCGGCACTGCACGTGAAACGGCTGATCGTGACAAGAATGCCGATGCGCGCCGCTACGTGGTTGACGTCTGGTCGGTCGCTGGCCACTACGCCTTTCCAGAACGCCCTGGCTTTCTTCATCCCTAGCCATCATGCCACCAAGGCCAGCGTATTGCGCGTTCGCGGGCTGAGCCCCGTTCTTTACTGATCTCGCGCTCGCGTCACCGAGATCTCGCCCGGTCGTGTGGCGACAAGCATCTTTAAGTGCGTTCGATACACTTCAACTCCGAGGACATCGCCCATGCCGTTGCCATCGCGCAGGTGTCACGGAAAGAGCACCTCCCTTTCCCGCTCCGGAGCTCTAATAATGGAGACCGCCATCGAGACTGCCGCTCAGCGGTTCGCGAGGCCCCGCAACGCACAATCAATGGATGGCGCGTTTTGTCCTAGCATGGGCCATTTTTTGTGCTGAGGGTCGGCCTATGCCTTGGATGCATACTGACCTTGATAGAATGAATTTGATCCAAAATAGCCCGCCCCTTAGCGTTGCTAATTAGCACCGTCGAGCTGTGGCGGCAGGAAAGCAACACTTTACGAGTTGCGAAACTGCCGCCCAGCTTCCCGTGTCGAGCCCAAGCACGCTTCGCGGTTTGCCGTGCTGGCCAATGGAAGACGTCGGTGCCGCGTCATTGAGGTCTAATTTCCTACCCTCAACAGCACGCGGCCGAGTGAAACACGTGCCCCTGAAGGCAAGGGCTACCAATAGGGAGGAGAAATAGATGGGACCGTGGCGAGTAAACGGGTTCACCAGTCAAATCGCGAAAGTTGTTGCCCTATCAGCAATTGTAGGGCTTTCCATTGCCTCCTGGAGGGTAGTGAGTGCAGCAGAGATCCAGGTGCCCGACGCAGTCAAAACGGCGGGAGTCCTGCGCATGGGTCTCAGCAATGCATTGCCACCGCTGCAGTTCAAGGATCCGGAGACGGGCGAATTCAGAGGGATGAATGTAGATATTGGCCGGGAAATCGCAGCACGTTTGGGCGTCAAGGCCGAATTCAATGAAATGCTATTTGCGCAGTACATCCCGTCACTGCAGACCGGTCGGATCGATATCATCATGGGTGGACTTAGCGACCTCCCTGAACGTCATTCCATTATGGAGATGGTCGATTACTTCAGGGATTTCTATCAGGTCTACGCACTTTCCAATTCTCAGCTAAAGGAGTTGTCCGATCTTTGCGGTAAGCGGGCCGGCGCCATTCGGTCCACTGTTTGGTACAAAGTGATGCTTGCAAAGAGCGAGTCGGACTGCGTTCAGAAGGGAATGCCGGCTGTGAAGTTGATTGGCACCGAATCAACGCCAGATACGCGGCTGCAGCTAACGCAAGGCCGAATTGATGCAGCACTGCAGGGCTTCGTCGAGGTTCCTTACATGATTGCGGAGTCCAAAGGCCTTTACAAGACGATCGGCGAGCCCTTCGCGCCAGAATTCAAGGCAATTGGTGTGCGTAAGGGCGATGTCGCGCTGCGTGACGCGATCGCCGACGCTCTGGATGCGATGATTAAGGACGGCACTTATGCAAAGATCCTGGCTAGATATCAGTTGAGCAAACTCGCTATTTCGGAAGTATATCTAAATTCGGAACCGCGAAAATGAGCGCGGTGTCAAACAAGCCTGTACGATCGAGCAGCGGTTCCTCCACTCTCTTTTCACGGCCCGATCTGTCGTTGGTCGAGATCGTGCCGCCGCGTTACGTCGGCCGCTGGATAATGGGCGTACTAGTTCTTGGTCTGTTGGTCCTTATTGTAAGGGCCTTCGCTAACGCGCAGATCGAATGGAACGTTGTTGCCAAATACTTAGCGGCGCCTACAATTCTCGCGGGCTTCTGGCATACGATGATCTTGTCCGTGCTGGCGATGATTGTCGGTGTCGCGCTCGGCTTGGCTATCTCGATTATGCGAATGTCGGATAATCCGCTCCTAGTCATCGTCGCATTTGGCTACCAATGGTTCTTTCGCGGGACGCCGGTAATCCTCCAGCTTCTGATTTGGTATAATCTAGCCTTAATCATCCCAGTCATCGGCATTCCCGGTCTGTGGACGGCCCCGACTGTCGATGTCATCACGCCCTTTTGGGCCGCGCTGCTTGGCCTTGGCATCAATCAGGGTGCCTATACCTCGGAGGTCATTCGCGCCGGAATCCTCTCGGTTGATGCGGGCCAGCACGAAGCGGCACAGTCGATTGGCATGACCCGTCTACACGCGCTCTGGAGAATCGTCCTACCTCAAGCAATGCGCGTGATAGTTCCGCCGATTGGTAACGAGTTTATTGGAATGGTAAAAATGACGTCACTCGCCAGCGTGATCCAGTACACCGATTTACTTTACAGCGCACAGAACGTGTACTTCGTCAATCAGCGCGTGATTGAGCTACTGATCGTAGCAGGCGCTTGGTATCTCCTCGCTGTCTCCATTCTCACGCCGCTTCAGTTGCTGCTCGAATGGCGGTTCGCGCGGGGAACATCTGTCGTGAGGGTCCGATGACCAAGCCTTTGCTCTCAATGAGAAGAGTTAAGAAGCGGTATGGAAATCTACAAGTTCTGGACGGCGTCTCCCTCGACGTCATGCCCAATGAAGTAGTGTGTTTGATCGGCTCATCAGGCTCAGGCAAAACGACGCTCTTGAGATGTATTAATCAACTGGTTTCCGTCGACTCAGGACATATCTGGATAGACGACGAAATCGTGGGCTATCGCCAAGTGGGGTCGCAATTGCGGCCACTAGGCGGTGCGGAACTCGCCCGCCAGCGGACGAAGACCGCGATGGTGTTTCAACGATTTAATCTCTTTCCCCATATGACTGCTCTTGACAATGTCATTGAGGGACCCGTGCGTGTCTTAAAGCGCAATAAGGCTGACGTCGTTTGTGAGGCGGAAGCCCTCCTAGCACGCGTAGGCTTATCCGAGAAGCGTAACGCGTACCCTTCCAGCCTGTCTGGCGGCCAGCAACAACGTGTGGCCATCGCGCGGGCTATGGCTATGCACCCGCGCCTTATGCTCTTCGACGAGCCGACATCTGCACTCGATCCTGAACTCGTTGCCGAAGTCCTCGCGGCGATGAAGGAATTGGCACGCACCGGCATGACTATGGTGGTCGTTACGCACGAACTTGGATTTGCGAGCGAGGTCGCAGATCGCGTGATCTTTATGGAACAAGGCCAAATCGCAGAAGAAGGCACTGCCCGAGAGGTTCTTATGCACCCCAAGGGCGCAAGGACCAAAGAGTTCATTTCGGCGGTGCTCGATTAACACGCAGCATCTCTACATACGACCAGAGAGGAATTGAGGAACGAAATGGCAAAGGAAATCGCTTTCGCCGCACTCATACATGCAGCCGGTAGCGCAAGTGCCGCGTGGCGCCATCCAGATACGGATCCAAAGAAGGCGTTGAGTCTTCAGTACTACACAGAGCTCGCAAAGCTATGTGAAGCAGGCCGCTTCGATCTGATGTTTCTAGCGGACAGTCCGGGCGTTGATGTCGACAATCTCCACGCAATGGCGCAATGGCCACGCGGGCAAAACGTACTTGAGCCCTTGACGCTTCTCTCTGCGCTAGCTGCGAGCACAGAAGAGCTTGGCCTCGGCGCCACGGTATCTGCGAGCTTCACTGAGCCGTTTAATATCGCCCGGCAATTCGCATCGCTCGATCACCTTTCGGGAGGGCGAGCAGCGTGGAACGTTGTGACGACTGCAAACCAGTATTCATGCCGCAACTATGGCTATAAGACGATGCCGCCACACGACGAGCGCTATGCCAGAGCCAGAGAAGCCCTGGAGGTGGTCCGAGCTTACTGGGATACTTGGGACGATGATGCCTTCATCTTCGACAAGGCAAGAGCTATGAACTTCGATCCGAACCGATTTCACCACGTTCGATACGAAGGGAAACATTTCAAGGTACAAGGCGGACTCAATATTGCACGTGCTCCGCAGGGGCAACCCGTCATTATCCAGGCGGGCGCGTCCTCGGTGGGTAGGGAATTTGCCGCAGAAACCGCTGAGGTCGTCTTCGGAACGGGCGCAACTCTTGAGGAGGCTGCGTCCCTCTACAAGGATATCAAAAGCAGGATGGCGAAGTACCGCCGTGATCCTTCCGAACTTAAGGTACTCGCCGGCTTCCGCGCGATGGTCGGTTCAACCGAAGCAGAAGCGAAGGAAAAGCTTCGCCTACTAAACAGTGTGATGCCGATTGAAGCCAAGGTCGCGTATGTCAGTACGGACCTTGAAGTCGACCTGTCGAAGCTGCCACTGGACGAACTCGTTCCCGAACAGATGATCCCGACTTCCTCAAACCTTCATCAGGGTTATTTCAATATACTTGCGGACATGATCCGATCGCGTAAATTCACGCTAAGGGAGATTGCACAGCGCTACGAACGCGGATTCGAGATTTTCTGTGGCACTCCAAGCCAGATCGCCGACGAGATGGAACGTTGGATCGACAATGAAGCTGGAGATGGGTTTATGATAACGTTCCCTTACATGCCGACCTGCCTGGAAGATTTTGTGTCGATGGTAGTCCCCGTGCTCCAGGAACGCGGACTTATGCGCAAAAGCTACCGCGGCAAGACACTTCGCGAAAACCTCGGGTTACGCTATCCCAAAAACGTCAATACGAAACGTCCAGCTACAGGCGTTCCATAAGAGATCTCGTGGCGCGCCGCCTTTGTCGAGCCTTTCAATGCGCATACAAAAGGGCCGCGGTGCAACAAAGCGCCGCGGCCTTTCTTATTGTGGGAGCTGAAGTTCATCCGTCGAACGACTTGACGCATGGCCGAGAATACCATTTGATTTATTCGAATCGGGCTTATGCATCTAAAATGTAAATTTGTTTGGGCGGCATATGGCTAGAGCGCTCAGTTCCCGCGAGATCGATGCGTTTCGGGCTATGATGCAATGTGGGACAACGCTTGCCGCAGCCGAAATTCTAAATACAACGCAACCGTCGGTGAGCCGGCTGTTGGCGCAAGCGCAAGACGCTGTGAAATTTCGACTGTTCGATTATCGACGGGGCCGTTTGGTTCCAACCCCTGAAGCCAAAATGCTCTTTGAAATCGTCCAAAAGCACTATCTTGGCTTGGAAACGATACAGCAAGCCGCTGAAAGTATCAGGTCATCCGGCACCGGCCTATTGCGCATCGCTGCCACTCCGTCCCTGGCTATGGGCGTTATTCCAACGATCATGAAGGCATTCCGGCAGTCTAGCCCCGGTGTGAGCATCAACCTTCAGACGGGAGGGTCGCTGCAGATCAGAGACGGGCTCCTCAATGGCATTTATGATGTTGGCCTGACGACGAGCGGAGCTCATTTCCGAACAGGAGAGTTCGAAATCGAGGTGTGTGACGAATCTGAGGCCCTATGTGCGGTCTGCGCAAACAGCCCGCTTGCTTCGAAGAAGGAGGTTGCGGTCTCTGATTTTCAAGAGGCAACGCTGCTCACTCTCAATCGTGGAGACGATCTAAGTGATTTGTGGCGTCAGACACTCGCGCAGCACGGCGTGAAACCCTCGTCCGAGATCGAGGTCACCTATTCGGCGATCCTCTGTTCGCTCGCCGCCGCCGACCTTGGCATCGGCGTCGTAAGTCCCTACATCAAACCGCTTATTTCCGATAACGTTCGATTTGTTCGTATTTCGCCGAGAATCTCGGTTAAGATGTTCGCAATCTTTCCGGGACATCTTGTGAAGTCATCGCTGTCGCAGCGTTTCACGCGTAGCTTGAAGGAAACGTTCCTGCACAACGACCCCCATGTCGTGAAGTGCGGCGACTGCACGGAGTAAGCCCCCTAGCGGGATTTCGGATCGAGCTAGGCAACTCTCGCGGGCCGACGTGCCCGCCAAACAATCCCAATGCTATATCACCCGCGTATAGAGCGTGCAGCAAGAAGAATTGGCTGACGCGTTTAGCCTGACTTAATGTCCCGCAGAATGCCCGAGCTGGTGCGACTGTCGCGCAGCGCTTCGTGGGCGAGTGCAAGACCGTAGGGCAAGGCCGCGGGCGCTCCAAGGAGACTGACACGTGCTTGATGCAATCCAGCTTGAATTGATTTGGCGAAGGCTGATTTCTCTGACTGAAGAGGCCGCTACGACGCTGCTGCGTACCTCCTTCTCATCCGTCGTTCGCGAGTCTAATGATTTTGCGTGCGTTCTCATGGATGCCGAAGGACGCTCGTTAGCGCAACCCGCTAACAGCATTCCATCCTTTATCGGTACCGTTCCGCGGACGGTTCGTGGCTTTCTCAAACAGTTTCCACATGAGACCCTCTCCGAGGGCGATATCCTGATCACCAACGATGTCTGGCTTGGCACCGGCCATCTGCCCGATATCACGGTAGCCAAGCCCATTTTCTTGAATGGCAATATTGTTGCGTTCGCTGGGTCGGTCACGCACGCTCCTGACATTGGTGGACGCATCCGTTCTGCCGATGCACGCGAGGTGTACGAGGAGGGATTCCAAATCCCAATGATGAAGGTGGTTGAGGCGGGTCGAATGAACCGCACATTTGAAAGCCTGCTTCGCCAGAACGTTCGTACGCCAGATCAGACGGTAGGCGACCTTTATGCGCAGTTTTCTGCACTGCATCTGATGGAGGTGCGCCTCATTTCTTTGCTAAAGGAGTGGGAGCTCCGTTCATTCTCCGAAGTGTCTCAACAGATCCGCGGTCGGACGGAAGCCGCGATGCGGCGTGCGATTTCCGCAATACCGGATGGCGTCTATCATGCCACCGCCGTCAGCGATGGATTTGAAAATAGCATCGTGTTGCGGATGGCGCTTAAAGTTCATGGTGATGAAATCGAGGTTGATTACCGAGGTACAGATCCTCAAGTGCAGCGCTCCATCAACGTCTGCGCTGCTTATACGACGGCATACACTGCCTATGGAATCAAAGCCGTTCTTACGCCCGACACGCCAAACAATGACGGTGCGTTGGAACCGCTCAATATTCATGCACCTCTTGGCTCAATTCTTAATTCAAAGCCGCCCGCAGCGGGCGGGGCACGCGCACTTATCGGACATTTCCTGCCGGCGATGGTCTTGCGTGCGCTGTCACAAGTCGTGCCGGAGAGAGTCATCTCCGACGTCGGCTCACCTCTCTGGTGCGTAAACCTGGCCGGCGTCAAAGAGGATGGAAAGACTTTCGCTAACTTATTCTTCCTGAACGGAGGCTATGGGGCCAGCGCGGCCTCGGACGGCGCAAGCGTGTTGTCTTGGCCGAGCAACATTTCCTCCACGCCCGTCGAGGTGCTGGAACGAACCGCGCCGATCAGAATTTGCCACCGCCGAATCCGATCGCGGACAGCGGGCAGCGGTCGGTTCACAGGGGGGGCTGGGCAGGAGTTTCTCTTCGAGAATCTAAATAAAGGGCCTACCATAATTTCCTTTATGGCTGAACGAACTAAGCCAGAAGCTGTGGCGAATGGCTTAGCAGGCGGCGATCCCGGCGCTGCCGGTGAGATCCAGATCAACACCGTTCGGGTTGATCCCAAGATACAACACACTATCGACTTTGGTGCCCGCGTTCTGCTGCGCACACCTGGCGCTGGCGGATTTGGTGTTCCGATCCGCGCTCAGGAAGCGCTGGCCGAAGCCGATGGCGCCAAAGATTTTGTATAAGAAGGGTTAGATCCGATATGTACTCGCTTGGTATCGATATTGGCGGCACGTTCACCGACATTGTCCTCTATTGCACTGATGATGGTCGCGTTGTCGCACACAAGGAGCTGACGACGCCCCATGATCCAACAATTGGAGCCCTCGCCGGCGTAAAGCAGGTCGTTAACGCCAGCGGCACCGATCCCGATCAGATTGGTCGCGTGGTCCATGCGACAACGTTGTTCACTAACGCTCTCATCGAGCGTCGTGGCGCAAGGACCGGATTGATCACAACGAGCGGCTTTAGGGATACGCTCGACTTACAGCGGGAGTTTAAATACGATCTGTATGATCTATTTCTGAAATTGCCAAAACCATTGATTGAGCAGGATGATCGCGTTGAAGTTAATGAACGCACCTTGTTCAACGGGCACATCCAGCATCCACTCAACGAAGACGAACTTCTAATAAAAACACGCCGGCTGCTCGACAGGGGCGTCACTTCGCTGGCAGTTTCATTCTTGCATTCATATGCCAATGGGACAAATGAACTGCGAGCCAAGAGCCTAATCGAGCGGCATTTCCCACAAGTCCAACTGTCGATCTCGTCCGAGGTCTGCCCACAAATCCGGGAGTACGAACGAACGTCAACGACCGCCGCGAACGCGTATATCAAGCCCATTGCAGACAAATATTTGCGTGAACTCGAGGTGCAGCTAAAGGCCTTTGGAATACCAGGAGCACTTTTCATGATGCTCTCAAACGGCGGATTGACGCATATCGAGGAAGCGCGCCGTACGCCGATCGAACTGTTGGAGTCGGGGCCGGCTGCTGGCACATTGGTGGCCGCGTATTTCGGCAAACGCTCCGGATTTGACAATGTGCTTGCCTTCGACATGGGCGGGACAACTGCAAAGCTTGGCGTGATTGAGAACGGCGAGCCCCTGATCGCGTATCAGTTTGAAGCGGCTCGCCAGAAGCGGTTCGCCCCAGGAAGCGGATTGCCGGTGAACATCTCGACTGTTGAGCTTATCGAAATCGGTGCGGGCGGCGGGAGCATCGCACATGTTGATGAGCTAGGAATGCTCAAGGTGGGGCCGCAAAGTGCGGGATCGCGACCTGGCCCCGCCTGCTACCCGAACGGCGGAACTGCGCCAACGGTTACCGATGCAAACGTTGTTTCGGGGGCGATTGACGTTGATAACTTTGCCGGTGGCACTATGGTTTTGCGCCGCGGAGCTGCAGAGGCGGCGCTCACAGGCGTCGGGCACGCCATAGAGATGCCATTCATCAAAGTGGCGAATGGCATTCAGGCCATTGTTAACGAGACGATGGCAGCCGCCGCGCGTGTCCATGTTGCTGAGCGAGGCCACGATATAACTAAGTACAAGCTCATCGTGACGGGCGGTGGCGGCCCGATGCACGGTTGTGACGTCGCCAGACGTCTCGGCATCAAACAGGTTATCTGTCCGCCGAATGCTGGCGTCGCGTCGGCACTCGGCTTGTTGATTGCACCCGCGCGTGTTGATCGCTCGAGAACGCTTGGCGCCCTGCTGGGATCGATGGAAATCGAGAAACTCGAAGCAGCCTTCAGGCGCCTGGAAGACGACACAAGGCGCGTGATTGCGCAGGCCAGATCTCCGCACAGTACACTTCAGATGGAGCGCCGCGCCGACATTCGCTTTGTGGGCCAAGGGTCGGAGCTGGTAACAGGACTGCCCGTTGGACCCTACAGCGAGAGCGAACGTGAAACTATTCGCGCTGCGTTCATCCAGACCTATAAAGGTATCTTCGGCGATATCATACCCGATCTTGATCTTGAGATTATGAACATCCGTGTAACCCTGAAAGAAGTACGAGAACCCGCGAAACTTGGTCGGATGGAAGACCCTCCTCGCTCGGAGGGATCTCGCTATCGACCCGTGTATGATGATGCAACTCGCGCTTGGGTTAAAGTCCCAGTTCTTCGACGATCGGAACTCGGGATTGCAGGATCGATCGAAGGCCCGGCCCTTTTGGATGAGCAATCATCAACACTAGTTGTGCCGCGCGGGAGCCGCATGACGTTGGACGCCTCTGGCAATGTCATTGTTCAGCTCAGGGATGATGGTGACAGTGTTACCGTTCCAGTAGCAGAGCACGCCACCGAAATCGGGGCGTAGGGCTCTAATATGCAGGCCTGTCACGTCACGGCAGTCGCGTGGCGCCGCAGGATGTCATGCCGGGAGGCCTTCGGATCTCGAAGTCAACCAAGGCGCGAGGCAAGCTCTCGGATGGAAACGATCATACTCGCCCCCTCAGTCGCGTTCGTATGCATGCTCTAGCGACACCACCGGGCGGCAACGCGCGAGCCAGGAGGTGTCGAGCACGATCCGCCGATCGATCGGCGGTGTTGTGCGGTAGAACGGTTTTCTACCGTTGCCCTTCTGTAACCGGCATGAGCCCCCCACCTGGGCATCGCGCGAATGAGCTGCGATACAGCCTGGCATGAACTGTTTTTTGGAGGTGGGCTATGGCAGATGCCATGCATGAAGCCAGGCTTGATGCCAGGCA
>NZ_JAVTJN010000002.1:0-27806 GCF_032144035.1 Bradyrhizobium sp. WYCCWR 12699 | reverse complement strand
CCATCAATTTGCCGTCCTCTTCGCTTCGGGGTTCAAACACTGCGTTCTTGGCACATTACGATGCCGTCTGGGGAGGGCGGCAACCATCCCATCTCATCTGGTGATCTGTGATGTGTCGGCCGGGCAAGCGAGTGATTCCTCTTGGCGGAAGAACCACTTGCATAACCCCGCCGGCCGCGATCACCAGTCGGCGCGGTCCTCCTCGGGATCGCGCCGACGCTGGGCTCGTAACTCCGGTCGGGCTACGCCCTCCCTCCGTCACGAGCCCAGCGAAACTCTCTCACCTTGATTGACGCTGCCTTCCATCCTGATCGTCGCGCGACACTAGGCGCCCGTCGGCGCGATTGACTCGATGTCCGCGAGCGAGTGTGGCCGCCGGTTGTCGCTGAACTGGCAGCAAAGAACGCTGCCTATACCGGGACGCGACTTGCACGAGCGGCTCAGGCGCCACAGTTTGCTCGTTTTGACCGATGGCGGCGACGGTGCGAGGAACGCGATGCTCCAGCTGAAGCGGCAGGCCTGCTGTAGAGTGAGGGCAGCTGTGCTACGTCTGATTATGGGATCAACACCAGAACGCAACTGACGTCCCCGTCTGTCAGACTCGGGACAGTTGTCGCACTAACATGGCGTCGCGACGCTCTCGCAATGGTGCTCAGAATCCCCTAACTCATTTATACGTGTCAGAACTGTCATGCTCCCGCCGATGGCATCGGACTTGCTGATCCTCTCCTTGAGAGGCTTGCCCGGAGCTACTCCGGGGAGGTTTATTTGGCCCTGGAGGGGAATTGTAAATGGCGGAGAAGGCGTGCTCGAGATGCGGTCGATATCAATAAGATCAGGCTACGCGCTGACCAATACGTCCATTATCCAAGATACTGTTCGACCGATCCCACCTTCGGGCGCTCACGACCGCCTAAAACGGTAAAGCATGGAGCGCGCGGTGATCTTGGCACTCTGCGTGGCCGCTCTCGCAGCCGGTGGAGTGCTGCTTTCGTTCGCCAAGCAAGCGCTATACGTCTTGGCATTGGGGTAGGAAAGTAGCGTAGCGATCATGTGGCTGTGGCACTTGATTGGCGGCAGCCAATATTTGGATCAGCAGCACTGGCTGCGCAGGCCGCCAGGCGGGAGCTTTTTGACGACATCTTGGAGCCGACTGTCGAAACGACCGTGATAAGGAGTCGAACGATGAGCAGCTGGAAGTCCCTATTGAGCTGTACGGTGGTGGGAGTCCTGATGGTTGTCCAGTTGGAGCTGGCGACGGCAGCGCCGATGCCGAGGAGTGTCGGAGTCGTGCAGGCCTTTCCTGGAGGCACGACCACGATGTCCCCTGTCTCTCACTGCAACTGCGAACGGAGGATCTCCAGTCTTGCAAGAGCCGAACTCTTCCGTGGCGCAAGTACGAGCGGCGGCTGTTATGGCCCTTATTGCGTATATGCGGAGCCGCCTTATGGATACCCTCCGGTCAGTTATGGCTGCAGTCCGTACCATACCGGCCCGCGGTCGTACCCGTTCCGCGCATATCCCTGCCACGGTTATAGGCACGGTTGTTACGGACGCCACTGTTGTTATCGCCAGTACGACTGCCCGGATTTGTGACCGACCGGCGAGACGAAACTGTCGGCTACTGGTGAAGCGGATCTATAGCAAGGAGCAATATAAATGACCCCGATGTATGGTCCGGCCGTGCGTTGCAAGTGGTTTCGCCGAGCTGGCGGTGAGCGGTCTTGCATCAATGTATCCGGCCTTTGATTGGAGCATTTGCTCCGGCCACCATGGATATCAGCGCGCGTGCGTTCTCGTTAGCGGACAGGCCTCGATTGGACCATTCGGGTCACCAGTGTTCGCATGCGCCGGGAAGACCGAACCTCCATCTCGTCTCATCCTCTCGCAGACCTCGGCTGGAAATTATTGATAGGGGCTTACGTCATCGCTTGCTCCTCATTTTGCTCAGTTCCTTTGTTCGAGCCAAGGGCCGTTCCTTCGTCCCGGCCCGCAGAACGTCGATCGCGTCGCGCGCAGGGGCGGTCAAGGCCAGCCGTCGCGCTTGGCTTGCGGCTGGCTCCGGCGTTGCCAGGCTGCGCCTTGACCGCGCCCAGCACGGCGCGAGGATCAAGCGGGTCGGACGCCTGCATCGTCAGTCCTCGTCAGCTCGAAGGCGCGTCCTTTGGCCAGCACCGCCCAGGCGATGCGGGCAAGCTTGTTGGCGAGCGCGATCGCGAGCACGTTGTGGTGCAACCGCCTTTTGGCGGCTTCGATCCAGGACTTGAGCCCATAACTTTCCCAGTTCTTTATCCTGACCAGCACAACGCACGCCGCCTGCACGAACAGAACGCGCAGGTAGCGATTGCCGCGCCTCGAGATTTTGCCGAGGATCGTGCGGTCTCCCGTCGAGATCTGCTTGGGCAAGCCAAGCGCCGAAGTCGCGGCCTTTGGAGAATACGTCTCCGGTGCCGATCGCGGCCACCATGGCGCTCGAAATGATCGGCCCGATGCCAGGCACCGTCATTAGGCGCGAGCATGCCTGATCTTGACGGGCCAATGCTTCAATCTCGCCGGAGAGGCCATCGATGCGCTGATCCAGCCGGTGCCAGTCGCCTGCCAGCTCCTCGATGACACGCAACATGCGTGGCGACAGGGCATCGGCGCGCGTCGCAAGGATGGTGGGCAGTTCGGTGCGCAAGAAGCCGATACCTTGGCGCACGGCGATCCCGCGCTCCAACATGAAGGCGCGAATCTGGTTGATGATGCCGGTGCGTTGCGATACCAGCCGCTCGCGCACCCGGTGCAGCGCCTGCAGATCCAGTTGCTCCGCGGTCTTGGTCGCCACGAACTTCATCGTCGGGCGCTGCACGGCTTCGGCAATCGCTTCGGCGTCATTGAAGTCGTTCTCCTGTCCCCTGCTATAGGGGCGGACATATTTGGCCGGCATCAACCTCGCATCGTGACCAAGCGATGCGAGTTTGCGGCTCAGGTGATGTGCGCCGACGCAGGCTTCCATACCGATCAGGCAACGCGGCAGATTTGCGAGCCGCGCCTCCACTTGCCCACGCGGTCACTTTTGACGCAGAACGATGGCGCCGCGCGCATCGTGGCCGACGACGTTGAACGAGTTCTTGCCGATATCGATGCCGATCACGGCGATCGCGGTATTGGGTGTCTGAGACATGGTGTGCTCCTTGTCTTTGCCGCCCCTTACCAGCTTCGCTTGCTGGCGGGGGCAGGAGGCCCATTAGCGGAGCTCGGAAGAGGAGGCGAACATGCCGTCGATATCGGGAGAATCAGGCTCCGCGATGACCAATATGTCCGTGAGTTTATTCGAACCTGATAACGACGTTCCAGGCGGCAAGCAATTGTAAAAGAGAACGCATGGAACACGTGGCGTCTAGGCACTCCGGGGCGTCGCTCTGTCGAGGAATGTCTTGGCCATCTCGCTGTCAGTCATGCAGGTATACGTCGGCATTCATCTCCAGTGCCGGATCGAGGTCTGCATCCAGGTGCATCTCCGGCGCCGACATGCTCCGGCAACACTATCCATGCCTGTTGCGAGTGACTGTCGAGTTACGAAGAACTCATGACCGCACATGGACGCATGGAGCACGCAGAGCATGCTTTGCTGATCGCCGTGCTGGCGCTATTCCGGTATCCTGGGCGATCTCGGACAAGCTCGGTAAGAGTGCACAAACCGAAGCGATCAGCAAACCTGTGGACGCCGTCATCGACTGGGCCTTGTTCATGGCCAAGACCAGCCGCCGCACAATGGTGGAGATGGTAGCTGAGCTGGAATCTCCTGCGGCGTCTATGTCACGCGTTCGCCGAGCTTCGACAAGCCAGGCCGATCGCCAGGACGGGCACTACGTTGGGGCCGGCAGCAATCACGCCCTCCCGCTCGATGCCGTCGGGAGCGCTGACCTAAGCGATGTGAGGTTGATACTTTGTGCCTCCGTTATGAAAAGGCTTGAATCGCACCTAGCGTCACATTGTACGATCCTGGAATGAAGTCGAGACCTCTGGTGAACCAACGCCGGCTACTCCTTAGCACCTGGGATGGCATACTTGGCTGTGGAGTTCTCGTATCTGTTCTAGTGGAAACCGGATGAAACGCGCGCTTTTGACTACGGCCGCACTGCTTTTGTTGGTAGGCACTGCTTCAGCCCGCACGCAAGAGGGCCCACCGGAAGGCGCGCAGGAGCCCCCCGCCCGGGAGACTCCCTGGGACCCTGATGACCCGGGTGCGGCGTGCCGCCGGGTGCCGGTTCCTTGTTCTGAGGAAGAGAGAATTAAACATCCAGGCCGGCTGATTTGCGGCCATCAACGGCGCGGCAACTGCCGCACCTGACAAAGAGAGCCCGCCGACGACCGTGCAACTTGATCGATCGGCCGCTATTTGGACTTGTGTTAGTTACCGCCGTCCACATCGAGCCTCGACGTCAGCACACCGAGGCCTACTCACCGCGCCGCAACCTAATCTCGGCAGAGGCTACACTTATCGATGCGGAGATTCCGTTCCGGACAGCAGGGACCATAAGAGCCCGTCGATGGGGATAGTGCTCTAGGGTTGGGTGATGGCTCCGCGACAGCTGCAATGTCGCGGTCGATCTCTTGCGCAAGCGAGGCCAGTTCGCTCCTCGCAGTATCCACGATCCATTGATCGAGACCGAAAGCATCTTTGCCCCCATAACAAAGCCGTGAGCCGTCGAGCGAGCTCGCCGGCGGTGACGAACTTGCATTCCAGATGACTACTGTCCTGACTCACAAGTTCGCAATCGTAAAATCGCATTGGATTCGCTTGGTTGTGCCAGAGCTGGGTGCTGGAATAGCGACGAAGGATTTGATGTCGGTCCAGCTACTTGCGCCCCTGATATTGAGCGATGATGAGCGTGCCGCACTGACGTCACTGACGAAGCGGCGGAACACGGCGCAGGCGCTGGCTCTGAAAGCCCGGATTGTGTTGACCTGCGCGGAGGGAGGACAGAACAAGAAAGTGGCGGCCAAGCTGCGCCTGGAGCGGCGGGACGGTAGGCAAGTCGCGCCACCGTTTTTGTAGAGCAGCGCGTGGCCGGGCTTCACGACGAGCCGCGTTCCGGGGCTCCGCGCACGGTTGATGATGTCCGAATCGAAGTCGTGACCGTGCGAACGCTGGAGAACTGCCCCGCCACGCATTGGAGCTCCCGCAGCATGGCAAAGGCGAGCGGTCTGTTGGTGTCGACGGTTCAACGCATCTGGCGGGCCTTCGGGCCAGCCGCATCGGATGGAGACGTTCAAGCTCTCGACAGACCCGTACCTACTGGCCAAGGTCCGCGACGTCGTCGGCTTTACGTCTCGCCGCCGCAGCACGCCATCGTCCCGTGTGTGAGCGACAAATCCCAAATCCAGGCTCTGGATCGCAGCCAGCCGATGTGGCCGATGCGACCTGGCCAGCCGGCCCGAAGGAGCCATGACTACAAAAGGCATGGCACCACCTCGCTGGTCGCGCCCTCGATATTGCGACCGGACGGGTCATCGGCAAGTGCTACCGACTTCACCGCGCCGCCGAATTTTGCAAGCTCCTCGACGAGACCCAGCCCGCGCCGGCTCGACGTCCATCTCGTCATGGACAACTACGCCACGCACACGACCCCGCTGATCCGGCGATGGCTAGTTAAAAGGCCGCGTTGGCATGTGCACCTGACCCCGACCAGCTCGTCATGGCTCAATCAGGAGCGCTTCTTCGAGCTCCTGACCGACAAGAACATCAGGCGCAGCGTCTATCGGAGCATTGCCGCCGTCAGGGCCGACATCGCTTCATTCATCGAACGGCACAACGCCGATCCAAAACCATTTCCATGGACCAATTCAATCGAGCGCTTCTGCCGATCCAATGCTCTGGTTCAGGACACTAGACTTGCAGCAGCACCCAGTGTGGGGCTCTGCGCATTTGGCCATAACGTTAATCATGGGCATGTACTCGAAGAGCGACCAAACACAGTTCGGCCCGCCGAACGGAATCGAGGCAAGAATGTGTCGACCCACGATCACGAGGATAAGTCTGGCCAGACCGCCCAACTGCTCGCAACGGCCAGGCCACTGAATGCCGAAGTGATACTTCATTGAAAACAAGAACGCCGCGGCATTGCTTGGTCGATTTCGGACAAGTCTGTCGAATTAGCCACACATCGGTGTCGCAACGGGTGAATACATAAGCCTTCCCTTCACCAGCCACGTGACTGCCGCCGGTCAGGATCGCGGTCGCTATACGGACCTCGTTTGCGATGGCACAACTATTGCTACCCCTTTACTCTGACACTCCATCTAACAATCGAGGAAGTACATGAAAGAGGCCTTCTCCGTAAACGAGAACAAGGACGAGTGCGTGGACGAGTGCGTCGACGAGTGCGTGGACCAGTACATGGATCACGAATTCCATCTTAATGCTGCGCTGTGGGCGCGGAGCGGCACGACCTTCCTCCCAGTCTCTGACGCTTCCTTGGAATTGCCAGCAGGTGCTTATCGCTGCCGCGAAAATAGTTGCACCGTTTTTTTCGAAAAGGTGCCGACTGTAACTGACACGCTCTTGAACTTGCCGGACACCGCCGCGGAGAGGCTTTTGGTCGAGTTCGACAAGTTCTGGGCTCTGCGCGAGAAGTACGTCGAGTACGGCTTCACGCACAAGCGCGGCATGCTCCTGTGGGGCCCTCCCGGTAGTGGCAAGACCTGCGCAATCGGACAAATGACACAGGTCGTTGTCCGAGATCATAATGGCGTAGTTGTCTTTATCGATCGCCCGCAACTGGCTAGCGCGTGTGTCGGTCTGCTGCGTCGCATTGAGCCCGAGCGGCCCGTGGTCATGGTTATGGAGGATCTGGACGAGCTCGTGGAAAGATGGGGCGCTGAGCACTTTCTTGCGTTGCTCGATGGCAACGCGCAAACTGCGAACGTGCTGCACGTTGCGACCACCAACCACCCTGACCGTCTGGACAGGCGCTTTGTCGATCGCCCTTCTCGCTTTGACACCATCATGGAAGTTGGTATGTCGTCCGCCCAGACCCGCCGCGCCTACTTCAAAGCCAAGGAGCCATCGCTTGACGATGCTACGCTCGACCGCTGGGTCGAGCAAACCAAACGCTACAATATAGCACATCTGCGAGAAGTCATCATTGGCATTAAGCTCTATGGCCAGAATGAGCGATCAGTGTTCGAAAGGTTGAATAGCATGCGTCAGAATCGCTTCGACTGCGAGAGCGAGGACAAAGAATGATGTCTTACTCCTAAGCTATGGCGACGCTGATCCTGTTTTAGGACCCGAATAGCTCGGCCGGAAGGTGGTGGCTCGGCACGCGTCATCCGGGTGTCAACTCGGGGGACGGACAATGGAGCCCTGCCGCCTGAGGCAAACGTACGCTACGCTCCATTGATCCTGACGAACCTCTGGCGGGGGTACGGTCACCCTGCGGCACGTTTCGTCGGGCCTTCCGCTGGCGCTACCGAAGCACGGACGCGTCGATCAAAACAGCGGTCTTCGAGCTTTGAATACCCGGGAAGGAGTACGTAGCTTGATCGTTCCCGTCATTAGTGTGACCGTCGCACTTCAAACATGATGCGGAGCCGAACCATGGCGGATGAGCAGCGAGCTTCTGTCCAAACTGCACGCAGGATACTCTATTTTACAAGGTCCTACTAACCCTTCAGCGTCGCCTTAACTCTTCGCGAAACGAGCAGGCGAACGCGCTGCTGCTTGCATCGGCCGTCAGCACAGCACGAACTGACGACGTCGCAAATGCCTAGTAACGAAAGGAGCCGGTCATTGCGCAACCCCGGCCAGCTCCACGGCCGGCCTTCTCCTCCGTTCCCCCCGGGGGCGAATTTGCACGGGGCAACCACCGCACGTTCGGGAGCCTCCACATACGCTCTCACCCTGACCGTCGCGCTAGGTCGTTCTCGATCCGATCATGAGAGACCGTGAGATATCGTATGGAAGAGTTCACTCCTGCGCGCCTTTTGCTTCGTGGTCTCAATCCAGGAGTGTATAACGATGCCTGCCCTGCGGGCCAGCCGAGAGGCCTCAATCAAAACCACGGCGCCAACTCGCCCTTCGCAAATGCGGCGAGCAGCTTCTCGAACCCGCGACGCGCGGTGCCACCACCAAAGCGACCGAGATCATGGTCGATCACGCTCACCTCGCTCCAGCCAAGCTGCCGCGCACCGTCACCTAAGCCTTACTGCCGGCGCGGTCCACTCGGTTGTTGATAACCTGGTCGTCCGCCGACTGACGAACGTGCACGATGGCCCGGCGAGGAGCGTGCTCAGGCGTGTTCTTGCTCACCGCTGTCCTCCTCATGTCGTTTGCGTCGGTCACCCCGTCGGTGAGCGATTCGGTAGGAAGCTCCTTCAACAGCTCCAGCGTTGCTGGCAAGTTTCAATCGGAATGCTGCTGCATCTTGGAGGGCTCTCGAACCGATCTCCCTGTGAGGTGACGCGCTCGCCACGACGACGTCCCCACAAATGGGACGAATAACCCTAAGAGGAGGATAAAACCGCGTCGACAAGAGCGCGCACCTCCAGCGACCGTCCACCGCAAGCCGCGGAGCAGGGATCAATCGGAAGGACGCGGTGGTGCACCGTCCATGCCGGCAGGAGCGTTAACATCCCATCAGGTTGCCTGATAACTAAATCGGTCTCACCCTCAAGCCGCTTGCAAGGTGACAACGACGACTAACGCTGCGCATTGCGGATGGAACGGGGAGGATCTCAATCGGGCTCCTAGACATCGGCCAACGCTGGTTGCCCCGGGGACTGGCAAGACTAACCTCGCGATCGCAATTGCCCGCAGCTGTGTCCGCGCTGGCGCCCGTGGCCGCTTCTACAAGGACGTCCACCTCCTCAACAGGCTAGGAGCCGAGGTCCGCGATGGCCGCCAAAGACGGCTCGCCGATCACCTGACCCGGTTGGACTTCGTTGTTCTCGACGAGCTCGGCAATCTGCCATTCGCCCAATCCGGTAATCAGCTCCCTGTTCCACCTCATCGGTCGCCTACGAGCGCACTCGTGCTGGTGACCACCAATCTGGTAGTCGGGAATGGCCGAGCGTCCTTGCGGACACACCAAGATGACCACCGCGCCGCTCGACCACCTGAACCTTCATTAGGATATTATCGAAAGCGGAATCGACAGTTGGCGCTTCAACAGTCGGGAAGAAGATCACGCCCGAACGCGCGCTCCCCGCGTCTCCGCAACCCCGAAATTGTGAACGTTAATCGACATTCCGACATTCCGAACTTGACGGCCACTTCTCGCCTTAGGGGGAAAACCATCGCATTCGCGTTCAAGACGCACCGCCCACCGAATCTCCCTTATTCGGCAATAGTCAGGAAGCGGACGCCGGAAGCGTACGACTCGCCCACGCTCAGCCTTTAGGGACCAGGGCCGAGAGTTAAACCCGCCGAAGATGTTCGGCGACCGCTTCATGATCAACGATGTGCGACTTCGCCCGAGCGCCTCAACTGGAAACAGCTTTCACTTGAAACTGCGCAGTAAGATGAGCGCGTCGGCAGGATTTGGCCGCCAAGATTAACTGCACTGAACATCAAGGAGCCTCCGTCAACGCACGCGTGCATCGCAATTGCAAGAGTTCCGATTAGGACGTAACGTGTACCGCGAGTGCAGGCGATTATCTCAGACTCACCAATTCCGTTGAGGTGCTTTCCGCAAAGAGTGGTCGCTTTCATTTCCTTGTGTCGTCAAGTCCTTCGAGCGCTGCAATGAGGCAGTTGATCAATGTCATTGTGGTAAATGGTTTAGCGAGAAGGCAAATACCGCCAGCTTCGATTGCGCGGGCGCGAACTGATCTCTCTGCATTGGCCGTAATGAAGATAAACGGCGTTTGACGACCGTCGTTTCGCATTTGCCGTAGCAGCTCAAGCCCGTTCATGAAAGGCATCTGGATGTCGGCGATTACACACGACGTGGCAGCCAGCACCTCCGAGCGTAGAAACTCTGGGGCGGATGCAAACACTTGAACGTCGTAGCCGCGAGAGGACAGAAGGTTGTTCGTGGCGGCACGAACGGACGGATCATCGTCAATGATCGAGATGAGATGAGGCATTATAAGCGGAAAGCCTTTAGCTGCAGCGCTATCCAACCGAGAGCCGCCGCTCGTACTCAGGTTTGCACGTTTCCATTTGAGCGGGACAGGCCCAGCAACTCAATCATTCTTATGAGATCGGCGAGCGACTTAGCGCCGACTTTGCGCATGGCTTGGCCACGGTGGACTTTGACGGTGATCTCGGCGAGGCCGAGCTCACCCGCTACTTGCTTGTTCAAGAGCCCTGACGCAACCAGCGTCAGAATATCACGCTCTCGCTGCGTCAGACCTTCAAAGCGTGAGCGCACGCCGGCTCGCATCTTCTCAAGCTCTCGCCTTTGTCGATCTCTTTCGATTGCAATCTGGACTGCGCGAAGCAAATCCCGATCGCGGAAAGGCTTTGTCAGGAAATCAACCGCCCCCCCTTTCATTGCCTGTACCGTCATTGGAACATCCGCATGACCCGTTATGAAAACAATTGGCGTATGCATATTCGCGCTAGCGAGACCGGATTGCAGCTCGAGACCGCTCAATCCAGGCAACCGAACATCGAGCACAAGGCAGCTCGGCCCCTCGGGGCGGTCCGCTTTTAATATCTCCGCGGCGGAGGCAAAGTCCTTCACTTTCAAACCCGCCGATTGGAAAAGGTTCGTAAGAGCCTTCCGTATCGAGGCATCGTCGTCGACAATCAGCACCACTGCTTCGTTGTGATCCGGCACCAATTGCGATGCTTGCAAGCGCTCGTTCACGTGCCATCCTTTCAAACAGAACCATGGCAAATCCAAAAAACCTAGATTCTCGGCCTTATAACGGCTCTGCTTGGTCCGGGATGAGGGCCGATTACTGCTCTCGCCCAAAACCTACGGACTTCCGATTATAGGCCCGCTCCGGTATACACAAGTATGACCCGGGCCCTCACTGCTTTCTTCTCGAGCTACCCCTCCGAATTCGGCAATTCAACCTGACGTAGAGAACAAAGCCGCAAACGAGCGCGACCAGCCCAGACTTCCCGCTCAGGACTTCGCCTGCCCGAAGATCACCGTGCTCCGATATTCCTGGCACACCTCGATCGACAGTACCACGTTCCAACATACCAGCAAAATCAACAACCTGAATCCTTGCCGCATGAGGTGGCAAGGTACCTTGCAGCCGCCACTTGGGTTGTACAGGTCGAGGCAACTTGTTTCAGCTGAAACGGCCTGATTGAGGCAGATAGGGCAAGCCGGCGCTCCTGCGACTACCCGCTGAGAGGCGAGCATTTACACCATCTTTGCTTGCATTGCGCATACGTCACACCTTTTGGCGTTGGATTCCGACGCGGTACTCGCAACTGGCTTACCTCCTTAATCTCGGAGTGACGAGAGTGGGGTCGTGTCCCAGGGAGTGGTGTAGCTCATTAGCAAAGCCGCTCGCGACGCGCGCTCCCCCATAGCGCTGTAGCGAGCGAGCGGCTTTGCGAGTGGTCACCGATGATTCGTCGGTAAGGTTTGGATTGCGACAGCCAACCTGACTCGAGGAACCACCGATGACCGACGACATGATGAACCTGCGCACGCTCGTAGAGAAGATCCCCGATGCTGATCTGTTGCGCGAGATGATCGGCTTTGCTGCCCACCGGCTGATGGAGCTGGAGGTCGAGGGCCTGACCGGAGCCGCGTACGGCGAGAAGAGCCAAGAGCGGCAGGTCCAGCGTAACGGCTACCGCGATCGGAGCTGGGAGACCCGCGCCGGCACCGTCGAGCTGCGCATTCCCAAGCTGCGCAAAGGCTCCTACTTCCCCGGCTTCCTGGAGCCGCGGCGGATGGCCGAGAAGGCGCTCACCGCGGTGGTGCAGGAGGCCTATGTCCACGGCGTCTCGACTCGCTCGGTCGACGACCAGATGCAGGCGAAGGGCATGAGCGGCATCTCCAAGAGCCAGGTGTCGCGGCTGTGCGGTGAGATCGACGACAAGGTGAAGGCCTTCCTCAACCGCCCGATCGAGGGCAATTGGCCCTATCTGTGGATCGACGCCACCTATGTGAAGGTGCGCCAGAACGGGCGCATCATCTCGGTCGCGGTGATCATCGCGGTCGGCGTCAACAGCGACGGAAGGCGCGAGGTGCTCGGCATGGACATCGGCCCGTCCGAGGCCGAGACGTTCTGGACCGCGTTCCTGCACAAGCTGGCGCGGCGGGGATTGCGCGGCGTCAAGCTGGTGGTCTCCGACGCCCACGAGGGGATCAAGGCGACCGTGGCCAAGGTGCTCAACGCCTCCTGGCAGCGCTGCCGCGTGGGGTCGTTGAAGAAGTGGCCCATAGATTCGCGCGATGCAGCGACCGGCCTATCATGGCCCTCGCGTCAAAGCCCGCGCTACGGCGCGATCTGAAGCCGCAAACGCATTTTGAGGGACAATCCAAGACAGAATAAGCGCAAGGAGAGCGGTTGCCAGCCGCTTGAGGTTGATGGCGGCGGCCGTCAGGTAGGCCTGGATCTTCATATTCGGTAGACCGCGCCGTACGGCGCGCGCCAGCCCATGCCAAGTTTTGGCTTCGCCGTGGAATCCCTCTGAGCGCCAGCGATGGCGTTGATAGAGATGTCGATCCTGCTTACTCCATCGCTCGCGACGGCGGCGGGCGCGCAGCAGTGCCGGATAATGGTCACCGACAACGACCGCTTTGTTAACCCGCCCTTTGGATAGGCAATCCCGCTTGAGCGGACACCGGGTGCAATCCTTCGCCTTCGCGTAAAAGAAACGGCCGTGCTTGATGGGCCGCGCGGGGCGCAAGATACGTCCTCGCGGGCACTTCAAGATGTCGTTCTTGGCATCGTACCGGAAGCGTCTGAGCGGTACGCGACTCTTGATTGGTTCGGCTTTAGCTGGGATGAGGGCATCAATGCCGCGCCGCTCGAGCGCGCCGTAGACTTTAGCGTAGGCATAGCCCGCATCGGCGGTGACGACCTTGATGTCGATGCCCGTAATCGCTTCGATCTCATCGACTTGCGGCTCGATCATCTCTCCTTCGTTCGTTTGTTCAGTCGTGACCGCGACATCCAGAATGACACCGACCTTGTCATCGACGGCAGTGTGCTGCTTGTAAGCGGGTTCCAGCCGCCGGTTTCGGGCATTCGTAGCCATTGTCGCATCGGGATCAGTCGTGCAGACCTTTTTGTACTTCCCGCTTTGCCGGCCCTTTCTCTCATCCTCGCTTTCATCTTCGCTTTGATTTTCGCTCAGCACATCCACCGCATGCTGCTCGGTGAGGCTATCCCAACTCACGTTGGCGCGGATTAGCGACGCATCGATGTGAACCACTTCGGCTGTTGCGATCTTGGCCTTCAGACAGGCCTGGACCGTGCGTTTAAAGATCCTACGGAATCGCTCTTCGCCCCAGCGCTGGCGGATGCGCGTCAGGCTGGAATGGTGCGGTAGCCGCTCATGCAGGCCATAACCAGCAAACCAGCGAATGGCGATGTTAACCTGAGCCTCTCGGATCAGCTTGCGATCGTGTACGATGCCGGTGAGCAGACCCGCGAGCATCAGGCGGACCGCGGCCTCCGGATCGACGCCCGGCCGACCGTCGTTCGCGCTATAGCGGTCGGAGACCTCTTCCCTTAGCCAAGATAGGTCGAGCACACGATCGACCCGTGCCAGCACGTGCTCATCTGGGACGAGCTGTCTGAGCGAGCCAGTGATGAAGAGCTCCAACTGATCCCGCTCCTTGCGCCCCAGCATCTCGTTTGCTCCGCCAATCGCGAATCGCCGACGAGAACGGAATCAGCCAATTGCAGCTTTTTCAACGACCCCCGCGTGCACTTCATGCGCAACGCGCTGGCGCATGCCGGCAAGAGCGGCCGGCGCGTCGTCTCCTCCTTCATCGCCACCGCCTTTGCCCAGGACCATGCCGAGGAGGCGCGGGCGCAATGGCGGCGCATCACCGACCAGCTCCGCCCCAAGCTCCCGAAGCTCGCCGCCTTCCTCGACGAGGCCGAAACCGACGTGCTCGCCTACATGAGCTTCCCAGCCGCGCATCGCGCCAAGCTGCACTCGACGGATGAGATGGACAAGCGATTTCTTCAGACCGAGACGACGACTGCGAAAATCGCTGTAAGTCCATTCTTTTGTTCGGTCGCGCGGGTCATTCTTCCGTCCCGGCCACCGATCACGCAGCCGCCGCGCGCAGGGGCGGTCAAGGCTGGCCGCATTTGCGGCTACCGCAAGGCTTGGCCATGATCCGCCCGAGCACGGCGGCTGCGTGGAACGGGACTGGCCCGGCTGGAAGTTGCCGTCAGCTGCGATTATGATTGTTGGGCGCGGGCGACCTCGTGGCGAAGCGTGACGCGTCGGCTGCAAGCGTCACCGGACTGCCCTATTTTGTCTTGCCGAACTGAGGCGCCCGCGCGCCGGTTTTTGGCCGCCGCGCTTTCCATTGCGACATGAACCGTTCGTAGCTTCGCTCCGCCTGGGCGGCAATCGACATCTCGCCATCGCGCAGCGCCTTGATGTTGCAGGTATAGGCTGGTCCACGCCGGTTGCCTTTCTGTTGCGGATGTCCGGCTTGAAGTTGCATCGCGCGGGTCTTATTGGCGACCATCGCTGGGCGGGCCCACAGGTAATCTTCGCCCCTTGTCAACAAATGCCAGCAGAGCACAGTGAGCTTCCGAGCCACGGCGACCGCGGCGATCTGGTGGCCACGCCGCGCACGGATGCGCACGAAAAACGCATGCAGTGGACCGGGCGCCTTGGCCGCTGCCCAGGCCGCCTCAACCAGTATGGCGCATGCGTGACTGCGGCCGATCTTGCTGATTCGACCGTGATGGGCGGCTCCCAGTCCCGACTGCCGCACCCTCGGGTTCAGCCCGAAATAGCTCACCAGCTTCTGCGGGCTGCTGAACCGGCTGATGTCGCCGATCGCCGCCACGATCCCGGTAGCGACTGTCACATTCACGCTGGTGATCGTCATCACTCTGTTGACCGCGGAATCGTCGATGGCGTCCTGCGCGATCTCGCGGTCGAGCAGGGCCAAGTCCTCCGCCAGCCGGTCGAGCTCACGAACGTGCCGATCGATCGCCGCGCGCTCATCGTCCGGAAACTGTTGAGCGGCCAGCCACGCCCGGCCGCGGGCATTGAAAAGATCGGCATGCGAGCACTTTGGGATCAGGTGCGCATTCAGGATCGAATGCACTTCGTTCTTGAGCCGCGTGCGATGCCGCACGACCTGGTAGCGCCGCGCCACCAGCCTGCGCTTGCGTTCGGTCTCCGCATCAGGCGTCCAGATCTGCGGCAGGGAGCCCGCCGCCTGCAGGCTGGCGAGTGTACCGGCGTCGATCTTGTCAGTCTTGACGTGCGCCTGAGCGATCGCCTTCACCTGCAACGGATTGGCGATAGTCACCCGCGCCACGAATGGCGTCAGCACCCGCGACACCGCCATGCTATTTCCAGTCGCCTCGATCACCACTTCGTCGGTCGACCGCAGACTCTTGCCCATCCTTCAAGGGCGGCCCGGGTCATGTCGACCCGGCCCGCATGTCGAAGGATGCCGTCTTTCCAGATTACCACCTCGCCGAAGGTTCGGTGAACATCGATACCAATCACGCGTCGCATCTGCGCGTCCTCCCTTCCGTTGATTATTGCGGGAGCGGCGGGCGACACGACAACTACGGACTCGCGCTCACGGCGCAACCGGGCAAGTCGCAGAGGCGGCCAGCTACTAACACGAGCTCTCGGCTCATCGTGTGTATCGGCCTGCCCGCACCTTCGTGCTCCCGGTGCCTCTGTCCCGATGGTCGCACCATACGCCACGATGTCGAACACCGCAGCGGAACGTTGGCACCGAGAACTCTCATACCGGTTACCAATCCGCTCGAACGGGTCAATGGCGAGATCAAGCGCCGCACCGAAGTGGTCGGCATCTTCCCCAATGAAGACGCCATCGACGCCTCGTCGGTGCGATCCTGCTCGACCAGAACGACGAGTGGGCGGTCCAGCGCGGCCGCTACATGACACTGGAAACCATCGCCCCGTTGGGCGATGATCCCGCCGTCAGCTTCCCGGCAATCGCCAGCGACCGATCCGGCCCATGCCGGCGAACGCGGTGACCCGCACTCAGCTACACCACGCCACGGAACACGATCTCGAATTGGTCGCAAATCATAAGAGTTTGTCGCTGATCTCGTAGCTGCAGAACTCCAAGGCCGGCCCCAATTAGACTCGAGCCAGGCTGAGTGTCAGCGCTTTTGGGTTGAGGCGCAAGGGAGAGCATCAATTTTGCCCCACGCATCGTCGCGCGGCTCTGGGCTCTTACATCATCACGCGCCCAATCGAGACCGTAACTCCACGTCCCACTGATTGGGCCGCACGAACGAGTACGGTCCATCAGGAACTTGCTGCGAGGTCCTCGAAGCAGCACAGTTCTTCGAGTAACAGAACGTAACAGCTACTCGTTGCACTACAAGCTTCTACTCTGTTGAAGCGAACCAGCGGACACTTCGCTTCTGATCGAGGCAATCAAAGGCAGCCGCGAGGATGAGCGACGGCATGCCACAATACCCATGCTCCTACCTAACACAACGGCAGACAGCGCTTCGAGATCGCCGAGAGAACAAGTCGATTCGGCTCCATCAACGAGCCCTCGTTTGAGACCCGACAAGCGGTCCTTTGGCACCCCTGCAAAGCGAGCTCGCGAACCAGCCCCTTGCGCGCGGATTAACGGCTCGATCATCCACCGCTAAACGCGCCATCTTCTCGCAGATCACAAGACGTTCGGCGTCACGGAGCATGGAGCGAACTGCGACCATGCAGCAAGGACACAGCGCTTTGCACGGCACGTGCCGCGAATCACAAATAGGTTGGCCTAAGGCCCACTCTCATCTGTTATCGTCTACGATCGTCGGGGCGGTCCGGCAGCAGCTGGTCGTGCCGAACCCGCCCCTAACATCACCACAAGGGAGGCGGGATGGTGATGCTTCTTTGTAGGCAGCAAGAGCCGTGCCTCGACTAACCAAGAGAGAAGAGGGGGACACGCTGAGAGGCGACAAGATGAACTCACTGCCCTGCATGCCGTCGCATAGAAGTAAGTTGCCAAATGAGCGTCGAGTTCTGGCCAAGACTAGATAAATTCCATGCGATGGACAGGCAGCCCGACCACGGAACGCTCTTCTGGCATTTCCTTCGAAGCGAGCCCACCGGCCATGACCACCGTTCCGCAACCATCCTTGTATTTCCCGGGGAGCGAGGCCAGCCGAGGTACGGTTGCGATGGCATTCGCGCAAGCGGTAGTCACCGCTGAGATCAGGAGCGAAACGAGCGGCCGAGGACGGTGGGCCGGCCGAGCCGGGTCCCTTTTCGTACAGAGGCGTTGGATAGCGCGCATGCGACGTTTTTTTGGGGGCACACCTCTGTGCTCCTCGTCTGAAACGAAACACCTCACCGCGCCAGCCGTGCTCGGCTGACTTGAATGAGCTAAAGCGAGAGCCCCTTGGGTCCCAACAACTGTTTGTTTTAGATCGCTCCATAACTAGCGTTGATCTCTCACAATTTGTCTTGGCTCAGCAGAGTGACTGACAAGACGCTTACCTCCCAATATTCCGCTAAAGCAAGGCCTCGCTAGACGGCGTAAATCGCCGCATCTGAGCACCGTATACGCTGGTGTTATTAGCCGCTTGACGGTGCCTTCGATACCGCTGAGAGCGGGCACCACGCTTAGCCCGGGCATGCGGCGGCCAAGAGATCTCACGATAGAACATTGCAGCGCGCCCGACTGTCATGCCCGAAGATCGGCGATCGTCTTTTGAGAACGGAACCCAAATCAACACACCTGATTCAAACGTGCCGCTTAGGTCAGGGTCTCTCGGCCAGAGCCGCTCCTAAGCGATAACGGATTTCCTCAGGAAGTTAGCGAGCTCTGGGCAACTGCGCTCGCGTGGCATCCGATCGATACCCCTTGGGCCATTTCGGCTGACCCATAGTCCCTGTTTCATTGTGATCGCCTGCTCGCGATCACAAGCGAAGACTTCCATCTTCAAGAACAGAAGTCACCGCTCTCGCCCATCAGCTGTGCATTACCCGCTAGTTCTATTGTGCTCCTAAGCACGCGCATCACCACGGCATTCTTAACAACAATCGTAACATGGCGCCTGCATGCAGCTGGTCGACCCAGCGGCACGCAACTTGCTCACCGAGCATAAAAGCGTTGGAGATCCACATGAGCAATGGCTTCGTAGCTTGTCCCCACTCAGACACCGAACAGCGGCGCATACGCAATAGGAACACCGCAAGAAAGCGCGTCAAACCCGGTCATAGAGTTGTGAATGCTCACGACAACCGCGCGACGCTGACCTCGCGATTACCTAAAAAGTTACGTCTTTGCGTTCATCCGAGCCTATGTGGACGCCGCACGCGCCTTAAACAAAGCAGGGCCTTTAGGCAGCACGTCGTTAGTTTTGCTCGCCGGCTTCCGCAGCGCCGGTCCGCCGGATACATCCCGCTCGTCCTGCACGAGTCGGAACAAGCGGCGCATCACACCGTAGGAGCGACGCCACCGCCCGCACCCAGTCTTATGCCAAAGCGCCAAGAAAGGCAGTCGCTACTACCGTCTCGGAGTGAGGACCTACAACCAAGCCCGCTGGTCCTCATCTCGGCGGCCACCGGGAGACGGATGACAGTCGATATCAGTCGGACCGCTCGTCTACCCCGCAATCAACTCCCCAAGCATGAACCCATCGCGTGGCAGCTATGAACTACGACTTGATCAATTGCGCAGCCAACACGCAGTCGCTTTCACCTCTGTTCCAAATGCTGGTAAGCAAAGCAGGAAAGCTGGGCTTCGGTTCAGTAGCATATGCGGCAGTAACATACGCCCCGCCCAAACGCCTTCGTGAAAGTCCTGCCCCCATGATCGCCTCGAACTTTCCATCCCACTGGAGTAAGCCCTACGCAGAACACGAATACGGCAATATAGACCCCGCAATTCATCGATCACGGCGTTTTTCACGCCCAATATGCTGGGAGGAGCTGTCTGCACGATGTCGATTGCTGCCAGAAGAGCAACGCGCACTGGATTTCTACAAAATAGCGGGCTTTAAGCGCGGCATAAGCGTTCCCCTTTTCGCAGCGCAGGGCCATGTATCCGTGGCGCTGTTTGCCTCCGAAAGCGATCGGGCTGATCCGAAAGGCTCCTTACTTCACCTCGCCGCACTGGCCTCTCAATTCCACATCGGTTATGGCCTTATCGCGCCCCTACCAGATGAGAACCGATATCTGAATGTTACTTTCACTCCACGTGAAAAAGAGATCCTCTTGCACGCGGCGGAAGGCAGGTCTTCCTGGCATATCGGCCGGCTCCTCCACATCAGCGGGAATTCAGTCGACTTCCACATGAAGAACATTATGCGAAAGATGGGTACAAGTACGCGCACTGTGGCAATCAGAGAAGCCTACCGCGCCGGCCTTATTCACTACGCTTCCCCAACGAACGAGGAGTGCCGCTTCTCAAAGGGACATACAGTGAAATCGAAGAACCGTACTTTGGCAAGGCAATGAAGCATGGCCGCTGCCGGGTGCCCACAAGTTCAGACGATCCCCTGAGCTTTTCTGGTCCTGATCCGACGGATGCCCGGCGCGCGAACTGCTCAGAGAATAATTCCGGTGCTACCGATCCAACGCTGCGCTTGGTCACGTCCGGCTAAGTGAGAACAACCATAGCTTGCACCCGAAGTGATGGATAGTTCGCTTACAATGCTCGACACTGCGCCGCCTAACTTGCGTGGGAGATCAACACGTTCGCTGCGCCCCGATTTCTCAGGCTCATGCCGCGCGGCAATTAGGGTGGAAGCTCCCCACCCAGATTGTCGCGCTATACAGGCTCACTTGCTTTCAAGCGAGAGGAACGGTTGATGCGACTGCGAACAGATACTCCCGATCCATCATGCGCTCGCAAGTCCCGACTGTTCGCGGATCAATCCTTGCTGATGATGCAAATGCGACGCTGGCACATTCAGGCGCTTCCCCCGGGGTGGCGATAAAAGATGCCGCCGAAGACATGCCGCTCTTCACGAATGAGGCTGGCACGGCCGCCGACTAGCGAATGCATCCCAGAAGTGCTTGTAAGCCTTGGCAAGACCGGTGCCTTCCTGATATTGTTCGCGTAAATAGGACACCGGAGCAAGTATGGCAAAACAGGTAAAAAAGAAGATTGCGCGACGCGAGTACAGTAGAGCGGACGTGAAGGAACTCCGCGCCCATTCAAGGGCCAAAACACCGGTCATTCAAATTGCAAAGCTTACAAAGCGTACCGTTGGGTCGCTGCGTCAGAAGGCGCGAAAACTTGGCTTGCCTCTCGGTCACCGGCGCTAATCAGGGTCCTAACTCGATGGCTCTCTATTATTATCCCTCTCGTAACCACGCCATTGATGATGGCATTAGCTAGTGATCCGCCCTTCAGGGGGCCTGCGCCCGAAGCAGCAGTCGTGGGCAACGACAAACCTTCGCTATCGGGCCAGTGCAATTCTCTCGTGTTCCATGTGGATTGGAACGTGCGGGGTCGTTCCCGTATTCCACAACATCTCGGTAAATTCGTCGCCCCCCGGGCAGGATGCTGCATCTCGTTCACCCTTGAAGGGAAGGGCGCAAATAGAGCTTGAGCCCCCCTAACCCGATTTGGCGGTTTCGCGATCGCATTTGATGTCTGTATCTCGTCTGGCTTGCCCAATCACAAGCGTCACATTATGCAACTCTCAAAGCATGGTGCCCCGCGGACCACACGAGCTCTGCGCCTGCCGTCACGACATCGCGTTTTGACGAGTTGAGTCTGGATTAGTGCGCTGCATCGCTCGGCTCTCACGAGCTTATCGTGGTGCGGTGATCCATTCATGTGTGTCTACCTTACAGCGATCAGGCGCGAGCATCTCCTGCAAATGGGACGCTATTTAACTTGCTCAGCCGCGAATTCGTCTCTCTTATCTTTCTGATATCCCCTGGAGCTCGCGTACGGTTTTCGATTTAATCCACCAGGTGTGTGCGGCTACCAAGTGGGTTTCAGATAGGTCGGGTAAGAGTGGATGATCGCGCTAGCTCCTGTCACCATGCGCACGGCTCTGCGGGGCTGGTTGAGCGATCCACGAGCCGAATAGCCGGCACTAGCCGAGCCGCGGCAGCGAGGGAGAGCCCCGGCAACTAACCGGATCTAGTGACTTTTATCGCGGGAAAGGCCCCCCGTCCGCCAGCGGCGGGCTCGCCACAAAGCCGTGGGACCGTGCCACGACCCTTGTCGAGGCGTGGCCCAACGCGAGCCGTCGCTGGACTTTGTGCAAGACAGGTTCTCCAGTGGATCTCAGGATGGCGCGTCGCCCGCGAACTGACGGCGATCGTCGAGCGACGCGACAAGCCAGGAATGATCGTGTCCAACCACGGCACAAGTGTAAGCGGCAGGGTGAGGCCGTCAGATGGCGTGGTTCCATGGCATAAGGGCGTGGATTTCGCTGCTCAGCCAGCCGTTGGCGATACGCTGAAGCGTGAGAGCAAGCCAGCGAGCGGATCGACGTTGTTCTTCTTCGCTGTCTGCAACAGTGTCGCGATGGTCGCCCAGGTTCGTCTGCCGCCGTCGCTGCCGGCAAACAGACTATTCTTTCTCGTAATTGTTTGTGGCCTGATGGCGCGCTCGACGATGTTGGAGTCGAGCTCGATGCGACCATCGGTCAGGAAGCGTTCGAAGATGGCACATCTGGCGTCACGACGCTAAACGCTTCTGTCCCAAACGGAGGCCACACGGCCAATAGCGATCCGAGTAGCGCTCCGGCGACACTCCCAGATCCTTCGAAGGCCGCGCACAATCCACTGAATCGCTGCGGCGATGACAACAATTCCCGCCCCTAGCGCCGCAGCGATTGCGATTCTAACTGATAGCTCGAAAGGTCTTTCAAACGAAATAAAGTCCATCAAGCGGAACACGGCGCCCTGGATCAGATAAAGGACCAGCGTACGCTGCCCAAGACCTACCGCAACGAAGAGAACCACGCGACTAGAACAGCCAAAGCGCCAGACCTGCAGCAACACTTCCATTGCAATTGCCGAGGCAGATGCAGAGCCAAGAAACATAAGCAACACTTGCTTTGTATCGTGAACCAGTACTAGGTTGTTGTAGGCGTAGGTTGTTTTGTTCCAGTTGAAATAGCACGCACAAGCCATTCCACTAAGCAAGACCATCAAGAGCGATTTGTATCGTGAGATTATGGCCGTCCGCCATTCCTTCGAATGAGCGAACACGACTCCAAGGCAAAAGAATGGGTAAGTGTATCGCGCCAATGGCACTATCGAAACTGTCAACG
The DNA here is from genome assembly GCF_032144035.1 of Bradyrhizobium sp. WYCCWR 12699. Taxonomy (NCBI): domain Bacteria; kingdom Pseudomonadati; phylum Pseudomonadota; class Alphaproteobacteria; order Hyphomicrobiales; family Nitrobacteraceae; genus Bradyrhizobium; species Bradyrhizobium sp. WYCCWR 12699. The sequence continues at coordinate 5,450 of NZ_JAVTJN010000002.1, read as the reverse complement.
GAGTGAGGGCAACAAAGATCGCTGACGTGCCAATCACCCAGGCCGATACCCGGCCGCACAACGCGAAAAGACTCCTCATGACGAGGAATGAGGCAAATGTGGTCCAAATGAACCAATATGAGCCTACTAGCTCCTTCGCAAGGTCAAACAGTACATCACGCAGGCTTGTTGGCACTGACCCCGTAGCTAGCTTGAACGCCCCCAACTTGATTGCTTCGAGAAGCGTGCCGCAAAATAGCGCCGGCAGCAACAATTGCTTCACACGATCAGCGACGCTGCGCGACAGCGACTTGTAAACTAGCGCTCCGTGGGACAAATAGCCGCTTATCGCCATGAAGAGCGGCATGTGAAACATGTAGATGAACTTGAAGTAAGGCGAATGCCAATATTCGTTATTTCTACAAATAACGTATTGTATCAAATGTCCGATGATCACCAAGATGATGAGCATGCCTTTAGCAAAATCAAGGCTTAGGTCTCGCGGCGCTCCTTTGAGCGCCTGCGAACTACACTCGGTTGATTGTGCTGAGCAATGAAACATGATGCCTCGGCATGCGATTTACGACCCGCGGAGCGCCAGTTGGGCTGACCCGATCGGGCTCGAAGGCTTCCCGACCGATTGGTGCACCCTCCGACGAAACTGACGTAATCATTGCGACGAATGCGACAATTCCGCCGTTCCGTTCCTCGTCTTTGCTCATCTTTCCAGATTGGTACAATCGGTTGTATTGATGCGACACATCCAGATGGTGAATGATGTGAGACGATCGCCGCCCGGCCACCGTTACCAGAGCTCTTGCACAATTAGTCGTCTTGCTACCCGCAATCAATCGGCTGCGTTTACGCACCCCATGGTCTCCGCAATAATAAGGCTCTCCTTGAACAGTAACACTCGTGGCACGCAGTTTGCTCTTTTAGGGCAAAGCTCACGAGAATAGGGGAGGTCCGCATGCACACTTCGTCTGCATGATCCAGATGCCCGGGAATAACCAGATTCCTCATCCCGTTACTATCATGCGCCACGCAGCCTGATCGATCTCGAAGAAGAACGCAGTCTTCTCTAGCGAGGCGCCCTTAGACATTGGATGCAGGAACGTGAAATAGTGAAGTACCTGCGCTTACGCCCACAGACCCTCTTGGCGGAACGCTGCGACTGGGAGATGAAGGTCGTGATTTTGGATCACCTAGACTGGGAGCGTGTAAGGCAGCTATTGCCCGCTGACCGGTGGCGACGAGGCTGCGCAAAAACAGCTCAATCGCTGGCTCTTTTTGGTTTGATCCACGACAGCCTAAAAATACTCGAATGAACTCGGGATCGGCCTGAGGCGAAACCGCTTAAGCCGCCTTCCTGAGCACGCCCACATGCCCCAATAACATGCCGGCCACTATGCCTCACTGGCGCTGCCAACGCCAAAGCTCGTTCTGCACACTGGGAGCCGATCGCCAGGAAGGATGGAGACATGACCAAACCCATTGGAGGCGTCGGGCGCGCCGAGCAGCCGCGTGCCGGAGCCCGCTCACATAAAATGCTATATGTCCAGGTTTTGGCGGCAATTGCTCTCGGCGGCATCGTCGGCTGGCGCTGGCCGCACCTGGCCACTAATGACTGGATCAAGGCGCTGGGCGAGGGCTTCATCAAGTTGATCAAGATGGTGATCGCTCCGATCGTCTTCTGCACCGTCGTCTCCGGCATCGCCCATATCCATGATGCCAAGAAGGTCGGACGCATCGGCGTGAAGGCGTTGGTCTATTTCGAGGTCGTCTCCACCTTCGCGCTCATCATCGGCCTCATCATCGGCAATGTCGTGAGGCCGGGCGCGGGCTTCGGCAGTGCGGCGGCCAACGCGCAGGCGGTCGCCAACTACGCCAAGCAGGCCGAAGGCCAGAAGTCGGTCGACTTCATCCTGCACATCATTCCCGACACCGTGGTCGGCGCCTTCGCGCAAGGCGAGATCCTGCAAGTGCTGCTGTTCTCCGTCCTGTTCGGCTTCGCTATCCTGGGGCTCGGCGAACGCGGCCATTTGATCCGCAGCTTCATCGATGATGCCGCGCATGCGGTGTTCGGCGTGATCTCGATCGTAATGCGCGCGGCGCCGGTCGGCGCCTTCGGCGCGATGGCCTACACGATCGGCAAGTTCGGGACCGGCGCGATCCTCAATTTGATGGGCCTGATCGCGACCTTCTACGTCACTGCGGCCCTATTCGTGCTCCTGGTGCTCGGCATTATCGCGCGCCTTGCCGGCTTCTCGATCTTCAAGTTCCTCGCCTACATCAAGGACGAGCTGCTGATCGTGCTCGGCACCTCGTCCTCGGAGAGCGCGCTGCCGTCCTTGATGGAGAAGCTGGAACGTCTCGGCTGCTCAAAATCGGTGGTCGGCCTCGTGGTGCCCACGGGTTATTCGTTCAATCTCGACGGCACCAACATCTACATGACGCTAGCGACGCTCTTTATCTCGCAGGCGCTCGGCTACGATCTGACGTTCAGCCAGCAACTCACGATCCTGCTCGTGGCGATGCTGACCTCGAAGGGGGCCTCTGGCATCGCCGGTGCAGGCTTCATCACGCTGGCGGCGACGCTCGCGGTCGTAGATCCACGGCTCGTGCCGGGCATGGCCATCGTGCTGGGCATAGACAAGTTCATGAGCGAATGCCGCGCGTTGACCAACCTCTGTGGCAACGGCGTGGCCTGCGTGATCGTTGCCTCGTCCGAGGGCGAGCTCGACCGAGAGACCTTTAATGCGGCTCTGAGCTATTAGTTGCAGCCGTTATGGCCGTCATCTCGCACCCTGTCATGGCGCGGCGGCCTGCACGGTGCACAAGTTGGTATGAACATAGGTCTTGAAACCGAGCACCGGAGCCGTTCACTCGGCAGTATGTCAACGGCCATTGATGCCATCTTTGTAAGTGACGTGCCATCGTGGTGTCGCACATCAACTTAGAGAGGGCAGGGCATCGGGTCCCCACCTAAGTTTGAATGACCATAATCATCGCGAGTGCGGGTGGCCCCGTACGCCCGGCAGCACGCGGCCAGACCCCAGGCGCCACCATCGGACGGTGATTGCGCGTGTGTTGTATTTAAATGACCTTTTCGCTGGCCTCTGGAGGCCAACTATCCATTAGCCAAATATAGCCCATCATTGAAATCGATTGTACAGCCGAGGGTGGGCCGCGCAATAGTAAGCAGCAGCTCGGTGCGAGCTCGCAAATAGAGATCCCTCAATGAATATTAGGGCGCAGAACGCTACCGGAAACACGATTGTTGATACGCTCCTATTTGCCTACTGCTTGGCCAGATCTCACCGATTGTGGACGCTCTATCCAACCATAGGGTTGCCTGTCTCGCCTCCGATCGCGTGCTCTCGGGTAGCCGCACCGTTTCCTCGACCTCGCAATTTCCACTTGTGAACGCGGCTCTGAGCCAAAGGCTACTTACCCCGGTCAATGATCCGCCAGAGCCTCGCAACAGAGCTGCCATTGCCCTCTCAACGTTGTTACTCGTTACTCGACGAGTGCCCTTATTGAGCAACCCGCCAGCACCTCCCAGGCTCCTGGTTCCACCGGTTAACACACATCGCAACGAAAAGGATAAGGACAGATGCTAGAGTCGTTACCTACACTGGAAATACACCAGAAGATCGTTTCTCATCTTCGGGTCACATGCCCGGTTATCTTGGACATTGGATGCAATGATGGTAGCGACACACAGCGATTTCTTGAGCTGTGTCCAGACGCCAGCGTATACTGCTTTGAACCTGACCCTCGCGCAATAGCTCGCTTCAAGGAGAATAAGCGTCTGGCTCGACCCAACGTGGCGCTCATGCAGCTCGCCATCAGTGATCGAAACGGTACCATCGAGTTTCATCCGAGCAATGGGGACGGAGATGCGAGGGGGTGGGACTTATCGGGCTCCATACGTAGACCCAAAAATCACCTTTCAGAATATGATTGGGTTCGCTTTGATGACTCGATTCTGGTCGAGACCCAGCGACTGGATGACTGGAGCGGCGAAGCTGGTCTCAGCGGCCCTGTTGATCTAATCTGGATGGATGTTCAAGGAGCTGAGTCGGACGTAATCGCTGGCGGTCAGAAAACCCTGGGCAGAACACGGTTCATCTACACCGAGTATAGTGACCGCGAACTGTACGAAGGCCAGCTTTCACTGCGCTCCATCCTTGACCTCCTTCCCGCGTTCGAAGTGGTTACTCTGTATCCGCGAGAGATTGAGGGCGACGTTCTGCTTAGAAACAAGGTGCTCCGGTCTGTTTGAGGAAAGCCACGCTCGGCAGAGTGGATGACCGACATGCGCGGTTCGCGGGCTTGTTTGTACCGCAGCACTCCTATCGCGGGGCCGACGATGAAGTGGCAAGTTGCCGAAGCTTTGTTTGCATACCGCCTAGGGTGGCTCGTTGGCTATCCAAAGCGCGCCAGGATACGGCTCAGACAATTCCCAGCCCGGAGGCATGCATGGGCAGATCGCAGGTGGCGCATAGATCGATGCGTTCCCGTGGGAGATGCTCCGCCAGTGGCCGGCGGGCTGGCTTGCGGCGCTCGAACGATGGCACCGCCATCTTGTCCGCAGCCACCTGAGACCGGTCTGGACTGCCCAGCTTTTTCCTCCAGGCCAGCGAGCTGCAGCTCGAGCCAGTCCAGCAATGCGCCTCGCTCCGGAGGACTGTCCGAACTGCTCGTGCTGGAGCTTCTTGAGCGTGAGCTTCTCGATCTCTCGATCAGCTAGGTCCCCGCTTGCCTTCCGCCCCGCCGGCGAACCGGACTTACGTCCGCCGCGCAGGCTGTCTGCAGCGTCCGAACCGCTGATCGCGCAACCGATTTAACTCCATTGAGCGCGGCAACTCCAAGATGGTGGTCAACGACAACAGCGAGGCCGACAGCAATGGCATCATGTCGTGGGCTGATCAGAGCCGCCTAGCCTGGCACTAAATGGGGCCCGGCAAGCCTATGCAGAATGCGCATCGAAGACTTCAATGGCCAGCTGCGGGGCGAGCCGCTGTTTACGTCCCTGCCCAGGCCCGTGTCGTGCCTGGGTGCCGGCGGGCCGATTACAACGACGCGCGACCACACTCCCAGCTCGGATGGAAGACCCCGTTCGGGTTCGTCTTCACCTGCCGGGATCTGGCACTGCGCTATGCGAAGGCTCCGCGTCAGCTTGTCGCGCGGCGATCAGGATGGAAGGCAGCGTCAATCAAGGTGAGAGAGTTTCGCTGGGCTCGTGACGTAGGGAGGGCGTAGCCCGACCGGAGTTACGAGCCCAGCGTCGGCGCGATCCCGAGGAGGACCGCGCCGACTGGTGATCGCGGCCGGCGGGGTTATGCAAGTGGTTCTTCCGCCAAGAGGAATCACTCGCGTGCCCGGCCGACACATCACAGATCACCAGATGAGATGGGATGGTTGCCGCCCTCCCCAGACGGCATCGTAATGTGCCAAGAACGCAG
>NZ_JAVTJN010000001.1:0-417073 GCF_032144035.1 Bradyrhizobium sp. WYCCWR 12699 | reverse complement strand
GTGCAACTGTTCAGGTTGATAGATGGAACGGGCGGGAGACCGAGCCGGCTCACGGCGTCAAGCGCCAAGGACCCAACGGCTTCCCGCCCACTCCACCATGACAGAATTTCGATACACAGGGACCCACGCCGCACGGATGGCGCGGAGACATGGGCCCCGGCTCTGCAGCGCACCGTCGAAGTGACGCTGCGCTGCGTCCGGGGCACGACATTCGCGTGTGAGGCAGCGGCATCGCTTCTCCAATTTGCACATTGAATCGCGCAAACACGCCTTCGCAGCCTCGCGGCGCGTCTCAGCCGAGCCTTGCTTGCATTCCTCGCCCTCGGCATCGACAGAAGCGGTGGGTTACGCCAACGACCGCGCTCTGCGCGGCCGCCGGCTAACCACAACGAAGCCTCACGCCACCGCCGCGTCCGGAATCCTTGCCGCTTCCATCGGCGTCTTGCCGCGGATCAGGTCTGAGGCACGATCCGCGATCATCATCGTGGAGGCGTTGAGGTTTGCCGAGATCATGCGCGGCATCACCGAGGCGTCGATGACGCGGAGGCCTTCGAGGCCGTGGACGCGGAGCTGGTCGTCGACCACCGCCCACGTCGAGTCCGCCGGACCCATGCGGCAGGTGCAGCCGGGGTGGAAGGTGGTGGTGCCGCGTTCAGTGGCGGCGGCGAGGAATTCGTCGTCGGTGTTGATGTTGGGGCCGGGGAAATCCTCATAAGCGTAATAGGGCGACAGCGGCGCGCTCTTCAACAAGCGCCGTGCGAGCTTCATGCCGCCGACGATGACGCGGCGGTCGAGCTCGGCGTCGAGGTAGTTGGTCTGGATGATCGGCGGTGCGAACGGATCGTTCGAGCGAATGCGGACATAGCCGCGGCTCTCCGGGCGCTGCTGCCAGGAGGCCACGGTCATGCCGGGCTCGTCCTCGAGCTGGCCCTGCACGCCTTCTTTGTAGCTCGCGGGGGTGAAGGTGAGCTGCAAGTCCGAGCTGTCCGCACTCTCGCCGGAGTGCCAGAAGCAATAGACCATGGTCGGCGACAGCGAGAGCAGGCCGCGGCGCGCGGTTGCCCATTTCAGCGCCTCGATCCACAGCGAGAAGCCGCGGCGAAGCTCGTTGATGGTCTTGATGTCCTTGACCCGCGCCACCGTGCGCGGGGCGTAATGGTCCTGCAGGCCCTCGCCGACCGGCAGCGCGTGACGCACTGCGATGCCGTGTTGCTGCAGCAGATCCGGCGAGCCGATGCCGGAGAGCTGCAGCAGCTGCGGCGAATTGTAGGTGCCGCCGGAGAGGATGACTTCCTTGTTGGCGCGCACCTCCACCGGCGTGCCGCCGCGACCGCCCTTGGTGTAGCGCACGCCGACGGCGCGCTTGCCCTCGAAGATGATCTCGGTGGCATGCGCATGGGTGTGCACATGCACGTTGGGCCGCTTCATCGCGGGCTTGAGGAACGCGGTCGAACCGGAAACGCGCAGGCCCTTGTCGATGGTGCGCTGGCAGTAGGATACGCCTTCCTGTATGGCGCCGTTGTAGTCAGGGTTGCGGGGAATGCCGAGCGAGACCGCGCCTTCCATGAAGGCTTCGCACAGCGGATCGCGCCAGTCCATCGTGGTGACGGTAAGCTTGCCGTCGCGACCGCGGAACGTGTTGTCGCCCTCGCCGACCCGCTTCTCCAGCCGCTTGAAGTAAGGCAGCACGTCGGCATAGCCCCAGCCGCGATTGCCCATCTGCGCCCAGGTGTCGAAATCCATGCGCTGGCCGCGATTGTAGATGTGGCCGTTGATCGAGGACGAGCCGCCGAGCGTCTTGCCGCGCGGCGCGTAGATGCTGCGCCCGCCGGTCCAGGGCCCCGGCTCCTGCTGGTAGGCCCAGTTGATGCTCTTCATGTGGAAGGTCTTGATGAAACCCGCCGGCAGATGGATGTAGGGATGCCAGTCGGACGGCCCGGCCTCCAGCACGCAGACGCTGACGTTCGGGTCTTCGCTGAGCCGGCTGGTGAGGACGCAACCGGCGGAGCCCGCGCCGATGATCACATAATCAAATCTGTCCATGATGCCTCGGCCGCTCCTAGCGCGGCTTGTCGTTGAGTTGATAATTCAAATGCGCCTGCACCGTCGGCCACTCCGCCGCAATGATGCTGTACACCACGGTGTCGCGCAGCGTGCCGTTCGGCGCGACCTGATGGCTGCGCAAAATGCCGTCCTGCTTGGCGCCGAGACGCTCGATGGCGCGGCGGCTCTGGTGGTTGAAGAAGTGGGTGCGGAATTCGACCGCGATGCAGTTCAGCCTCTCGAAGGCATGCCGGAGCAAGAGCAGCTTGCACTGCGTGTTGAGCGGGCCACGCTGCGCGCTCCTGCCATACCAGGTCGAGCCGATCTCGACGCGGCGGTTCGCGGCATCGATATTCATGTAGGTGGTCATGCCGACGATGTTGCCGCCGGCATCGAACACGGTGAACGGCAGCATCGAGCCTGCGGCCTGCAACGCCAGGCGGCGGTCGATTTCCTTGCCCATGTTCTCCGGCAGCGGGATCGCCGTGTACCAGAGCTTTGACAGCTCGCCGTCCTTGACGGCCTCGACCAGAGCCTCGCGATGCTGCTGCGACAGCGGCTCGAGACGGGCGTGCTGTCCACGCAGGGTGACGGGATCGGGCCAGGGCATTTGATCGTTCCTCATGACGTTATTCCGGGGCGGCTCGAAGAGCCGAACCTCAGATGCGCAATTGCGCACCGGAAATCTCGAGATCCCGGGTTCTATGCTCCGCATAGCCCCGGGATGACAATCGCGTTTTACGCGATTGTCACTTGTTCAAAAAATTCAACGGCAATCCGCCGCGCGGCCAGTCCATCGCGACCAGCTCGCCCTTGCCTGACAGCGTGATGTAGGCCGTCTTCAGCTCGGGGCCGCCGAAGGCGATGTTGGTGGTGACGCGGTCGCCGGTCGGGACCTGCTCGACCAGGGTGCCGTCGGGCGCGATCACCGAGATGCAACCGGAGACCAGGGTGGCGACGCAGACATTCCCGCCGGCTTCCACCGCGAGCGAGTCGAACATCTGGTAGCCGCCGAGGCCGCAGATCGGCTTGCCCCGCTCGCCGCGATAGATCACGTCGCGCGGCTTCAGCGTGCCGGGCGCCGAGAGCTCGTAGGCCCAGAGCCGGCCGGTCGGCGTCTCCGCGATGTAGACGGTATTCTCATCCGGCGACAGCCCGATGCCGTTCGCCGGCAGGATGCCGTGCACGATCTCGACGAGCTCGGTCATGCCGGGCTTGAGGTAGTACATGCCACCGACGTCCATCTCGCGCGCGCGGCGCTTGCCGAGATCGGAGAACCAGAGGCCGCCCTGCTTGTCGAACACCAGATCATTCGGCCCGCGCAGATCGTGCGCGCCGCATTTGGTCACGACGGTCTCCACTTTGCCGGATTGCAAATCGACGCGCTGGATCGAACCGCCGAGATAATCGTCGGGCTGCGGGCCCGGCATGATCATGTTGCGGGTCGGGATCCAGGAGAAGCCGCCATTGTTGCAGATGTAGATCTTGCCGTCGGGGCCGAGGGCGGCGCCGTTCGGGCCGCCCGGAATTTTCGCGACGATCTCCTTGCGGCCATCGGGATAGACTCGCGTCAGGCGCTGGCCGCGGATCTCCACCAGCACCACCGAGCCGTCCGGCATCACGACCGGCCCTTCGGGAAATTCGAGGTCGGTGGCGAGAACGCGGACGTTGGACATGTGAGACCCTCCCGGCTGCTTGTTATGACTTGCACGGGATGTCCGGCACGGCCCCACACGCAAGATTTGCCTGCGGTTATGACAAAGTCGCCCGGGCTTGCCAAGCAAGCGGGACGGTATGCCAGCGTTGCGGAAGCTCTATTCCCTCACCGGCAGCCAGATCTCGAAGCCACCATTGCCGGTTGCGGGATCGAAGGCCTCGCCGTAGCGCTCGAAGCTCGGCGCGTCCGCGGCCGCAAGACCGGATGCCGGCAACCACTGATTCCAGATCGTGTTGACGGTGCGGCGGATCGAGGCAACATGATCGGTGTGGGTGAATACCGCATAGCGCTGCTCGGGAATGCGGATGCGACCGAAGCGGCGCGGCAGGCCGGAGAAATCAGCGACCTCGACGCCGGCGATGTAGTCGAAATTGCCGGCATCGTCGCCGTTGCAGCAGACGCCGTAGGCGACGTGACCGACCCGCGCGGGAATGTCGGCGACCTCCTGATGGAAGCGGTGCCACAGGCCCGGGATCATGGCGCCGTTCTCGCAGGAGATGCGCTCGGCGGGACCGGCGACGAGAAAGGCCTTCGCGGTTTGGAAACGCGGCGGGGCTAGATGGTCGAGCATGGTGGAGTCCATGAGGATCGGCTCCTGGAGCTTGAGCTGGCTGACGCATGACGCGGCCCTGACGGCTTCGGGCGTGGTGCCGAACTGGTCGCGGAACGCGCGGGTGAAGGCTTCGTGCGAGCCGTAGTCGGCCTCCAGCGCCAGCGACAGAATGTCGGGCGCGCCATTCGCCAGATTGCGCGCGGCCTCCGTCAACCGGCGGGCGCGCACGTAACGGATCACTGGCAGACCCGTGGCTGCGGCAAACGCACGCACGATGTGGAACCGCGACACGCCCGAGACCGCAGCGATCTCGTCGAGCGTCATCGGCTCGGCCAGATGGCTCTCGATATACCAGAGCGCGCGCTGCGCTGGGTTCATGGCGGGCGTCCTCGTGCGAAGCGCGGTCATGATGCGCGGCATGCCGCCGCGTCGCTTGATCGGCGTTGCTGTCGGCACAGGGAGGATAGTCCGCCAATGGCCACTGGCAACGCCCCGGCATTCGCAGCTACACTCGCCAGAACCGCTCACGAGAAAGGGGAACCGGGTCATGGACATCACCGATGTGCGGGCGCACCATATCCGCATCCCCTATGATGCCGGTGTCGCGAGCTTTCGCCAGGGCGCCTCCGCGATCACAGCCCTCGACATGGTGCTGGTGGAGGTCACGACCGATGCCGGACTGACCGGCTGGGGCGATGCGTTCGCTTACGTCTGCCCGCACACCACGCGCAGCGCGGTCCAGGAGATGATCGCGCCACAGGCGCGCGGGCTGACCGTGCCCGATGCGGCCGGCATTCCCGCTGTCATGGAGCAGATCCAGCGCAATCTGCATCTGTTCGGCCGCTACGGCATCACCATGTTCGCGATCTCGGGGCTCGACATCGCGCTATGGGACCTTGCCGCCAAGATCGAGGGCGTACCGCTGCATCGGCTGCTCGGCGAGACCAGGCGTACGGCGATTCCAGCCTATGCGAGCCTGCTGCGGATTGGCTCGCCCGACAACATCGCGGCCGAATGCCGGAAGGCGCTCGCGCTCGGCTATGGCGCGATCAAGCTGCATGAGACCACGGCGCCGGCGGTGTTCGCCGCGCGCGAGGCGATCGGGCCCGACATTCCGCTGATGGTCGACTTGAACTGTCCTCTGACAGCCGAGCAGGCGATCGCGTTCGCCACCTCATGCCGCGACGCGCGGCCGATGTTCCTGGAGGAGCCGGTATGGCCGCCGGAAGACTTTGCCGCGCTCGCCGAGGTCCGCCGCAAAGGCGGGCTCGACATCGCCGCCGGCGAGAATGCCTGCACGGATTATCAATTCCGCCAGATGATGGAGGCCGGCGCGGTGAGCCACGCCCAGCCGTCCGTGATCAAGGTCGGCGGCATCACGGAGTTCGTGAAGATCGCGGCGCTGGCCGACCAGCTCGGCGTCAAGATCGTGCCGCACTCGCCCTATTTCGGACCCGGCCTGCTCGCGACGCTGCACCTGCTGGCGACCCGCGACGACGGGCTGGTCGAGGTGTTCTATCTCAAGCGCGAGGCCTGCCTCTGGGGCGGCCGCGCGGACAGCGATGCCACCGGCCACGTCGCGGTGCCCACAGGACCGGGGCTCGGCTATGAGCCCGATCGCGGCGTGATGGAGCGCTATCGGGTGGCGTGACCGCCGCGCCTATTTCGCAGCGTCCTTGTTCGTAGCATCCTTGGCCGGCGGCGCGTCCTGCTTCTTCTTCAGATCCTCGGCCGTCTTCGCTTGCGCGGCCTGGAGATCGCCAATCGTCTTCTGCAGGCCGGCAAGGCTCGTTTTCAGCGCGTCGATCTGGCGAGCCGCCGCATCCAGCTTCTGCTGGTGATCGAGATTGAGCTTGGTGATCGTCTTCTGCAGGAAGTCGACATTGCTCTGCAGGCAGGAGGTGCGCCGCTCCATGGTCTTTTCGACCGTACAGATCTCGATGCCGGGCACGTCCTGCGCGTGCACCGGCGCATTCGCCAGTGTTGCGAGCAGCAATATCGCGAAACAAATGCCGGCATCTCGAAGCAGCATGAAAAGTTCCTCGTCAAACGATCACGGCAATGTGCGCTGTTTGCGCACAGCCGGCAAAGGCTACCACACTCGTACCGCATTCTCGCGTTGAGCTTGGGTCCGTTCCCTCGGACGGGGAACGATGATCCGCGCGCGGAAGAAGGGGCGCTCGTTCCGCGGCTTTGTTTAGGGGAGATTTTTGGAATGGCAACGCGCGATAGACGACTGGCGGAATTCGACGGCGCCGGAGAACCACCGCCGGGCCTGGCGCTCGAAGTGCTGTGCGAGGACCACAGCGGAACGTATCAACTGCCGTTCGCCTGCCGCTATGTCGAGGGACGCTGGCAGAACCACGAAGCCGGCATCGCGGTCGAAGCCACCGTCATCGGCTGGCGCCTGCCCCGCGTGAAGCAGCGCGGGGCTGCCTGACGCGGATATCTGTTCCAGAATGCAACGGCGCCGCGCTCCGTCTTTAACCAACGGAACGCGGCTCGAACGAATCACGTCCGAATCAGCCGAATCGCCGTGTACGCAGCTGTTCACGGCTAGATGTCGATGCGGCGGTGCAGGCGCGTACAATATCTGTGCTGCGGGGCGAACGGCATCGACCGCTTACCGGCGCCAAAGGTTAATTCCGGCAAGGGGATAGCTCCTCCGGACGCGTGCAACCGCTGCCGCCCCCGAAACAGGCAAGATGCTGCGTGCCTGCCTAATATTCGACCTCGAGCTCCTCGATCTCGGCCGGCTCTTCCCGCGCCGCGGCGATCCATTCGGCCATCTCGGGCATCGCCATGATGGTGTCGGCATAGGCCTGCAGCAGCGGCTCCAGCTTGACGTCATAGGTGACGAAGCGCGTTACCACGGGCGCGTACATCGCATCCGCCATGGTGCGCTGCGCGCCGAACAGGAAGGGGCCGCCCGACTGCTCCAGGCAATCGCGCCAGATCGACGAGACGCGGTCGATGTCGGCTTGCGCGCGCGACCAGATCTTGAAGCCGGGAAAACGTCCCTTCAGATTCACCGGCAGCGAGGCGCGCAGCGTGGTGAAGCCGGAATGGATTTCGCCCGAGATCGAACGGCAATGGGCGCGCTGCACGCGGTCATCCGGCAGCAGGCCGGCCGCCGGCATCACCTCGTTGAGATATTCGGCGATCGCCAGCGTATCCCAGACGACCGCGCCCTCGTGCCGCAGGCACGGCACCAGGATCGACGACGACAGCAAGAGGATCTCCGCGCGCGCGGACGGATCGTCCGGCGCAGTGACGATCTCGTCGAAATCGAGCCCGGAGAATTTTGCCAGCAACCAGCCGCGCAGCGACCAGGACGAATAGTTCTTGCTGCTGATGGTCAGCGTCGCCTTTGCCATGTGGCCCTTCCCTGATCCCGCCTCTCCGCCGGCGTGCGGATGTGCCCTGCTTGCCGCGAGGTGAGCAGCAAGCGACGTGCCAATTTTGCTTGCGGGCGGTCCACCCCGCCGCTTGGCGTCGTTATTGCATAGCACCGCGGGACGGATGGGCGTTTCAGTATGATGTCGATGTATTATCAGGCCTTTCAGAACCATATGGACCTGACGGCGCCGTGGCGCGCGGGGGCTTCGTCCGCGCTCAAATTCCTCCATCTGGTGCCGCAGGGCATGTCGGACCAGGTGGTCGGCCGTCTCTCGGCCGCGCTGGAGCTGATCTCGCGCTCGACCCTGACTTATCACCGTCCCGCCTACGGCATCGACCGCGTGACGGTGGGCAATCGCGAATTGGCCGTCACCGAGGAGATCGCCTACGCGACGCCGTTCGGCTCGCTGCTGCATTTCAGAAAAGACGGCGCTGGCGAGCAGCCGCGCATGCTGCTGGTGGCGCCGATGTCCGGCCATTTCGCGACCCTCTTGCGCGGCACCGTGCAGACGCTGCTGCAGGACCACGACGTCTACATCACCGACTGGCACAATCCGCGCGACATCCCGCGCAGCGAGGGCCGCTTCGGACTCGACGACTACACCGAGCACCTGATCGACTTCCTGGGGCAACTCGGCCCGCGCCCGCACATGGTCGCGATCTGCCAGCCTTCGGTGTCGGCGCTCGCGGCCGCCGCCATCATGTGCGAGGACAACCATCCCTCGCGCCCGGCGACGCTGACGCTGATGGCAGGTCCCATCGACACGCGCATCCAGCCGACCAGGGTCAACGACTTCGCCAAGAGCAAGCCGATCGAATGGTTCGAGCAGAACCTGATCAACTACGTGCCGGTGCAATGCCGTGGCGCGCTGCGCAAGGTCTATCCCGGCTTCGTGCAGCTCACCGCCTTCGTCTCGATGAATCTCGAGCGCCACATCAAGCAGCATCTCGACCTCGCCAACCACATCGCCAAGGGCGAGAAGGACAAGGCCGCGACCATCAAGACCTTCTACGACGAATATTTCGCGGTGATGGACCTGCCCGCCGAATTCTACATCGAGACCGTGCGCGACGTGTTCCAGGAGCATCTGCTGCCGCAAGGCAAGTTGATGCATCGCGGTCGCCCCGTGAACACGAAAGCCGTCAGCCGCATGGGGCTGATGACGGTCGAGGGCGAGAAGGACGACATCTGCTCGATCGGCCAGACGCTCGCCGCGCAGGACCTCTGCACCGGCGTGCGCGCCTATCGGCGCGTGCACCACATGCAGGCCGGCGTCGGCCATTACGGCGTGTTCTCAGGCCGGCGCTGGAACAACGAGATCTACCCGCTCTTACGGGATTTCGTGCACGTCAATTCGTGAGCGTCATCCCCTCCCCCAAGACGCCCGGCCAGCGGAAGCGTCACGAGCCTCATCCGCCTGCGTGAGCAGCTCCCTGGCTTCAACCAACTCCGGAAGATTTCGCTCCGCCTCGAATTCAGCGAGCACGGGATCGAGCACCCGGGATATCGCATCCGCTCGGCCATTTGTCTTGTGCAGCCGTGCAAGTTCGAGCGCGCTGCGCAGCTCGAAAGTCCTGGTCTGCTGGTGTCGCGCGATTTCCAGCGCTCGCGCGAGGGCGTCTTCGGCACTGGATTCGTCCGAAGGATCATGGCGCGACAAGAGTTTGCCGCGGACACGATGCAGCTCGGCATCAAGCCAATGCTGGCCGGATTGTGCCGTCCCGGCGATCAATTCGTTCAGGATGTCCAGCCCGGTCTCGACCTGGCCCAGCTCTGCATTCGCAACGGCGACGTGCATCCCCCAGAACGGTTCGCATAGATAGCAATCGTTCTCGCGGAGCAAGGTCCAGCCGTGACGCATGTCCGCCACTCCGGCCATTCGGTCGCCGGCACGCCACTTGGCCAGGCCATTCAGGTAGGTGCCCGCGGCCACGTATAGCGGCATCGTGTGGTCGCGCGCGAGACCGAGCGCCAGGATCGTCTCTGTTTGCTGCAACATGCCCCCGCATACCCCGTCGAACACTGCGCGATGAACCAGCGCATTGGCCTGGGACAGCGCTCGTTTTTCTGCCGGAGCACCCACCGCTTCCGCGGCGAGCCTGCACGCTCGAGCGGTGCTGCCCAGCGGCCAGAGCACCAGGGCAAGAAATCTCATGATCACGAACGGCAGATCCAGCGCCGAAGCCCTGAAGGTCGCGGGATCCGGCTCGGCACCATAGACCGCCAGCGCGCGCTCGAGATACGTTCTCGCATTCAAGTAATCGCCGGCGAACCAGCAGGTGACGCCGCCTGCCCAATGGGCAACGACGGCGGCCACCGGCGAGTCCGGTCGTCGGTCAGCGGCGCTCCTGATGGCGTCCGCCAGCTCCCGCATCGGAGCGAGTTCGCCCTGCGTCAGGCAGGCATTGAAGAGTCCCGAATGCACCGGCGCGAGCTCAACGGGATCATCGATGTCGGCTGCGAACTGGCGCGCACGCGTCCATGCCGCAACCGTTTCAGGAGCACTATGACCGAGGCTGCCCCGGAGCGCACGACCATATGCGATTTGAAGATGCAGCCTGCTCATCATCCGGCGCGGCTCGTCAGGCAACTGATCGGCGATCGCAATGGCCTTGCCGAGATGCGCGATCGCCTCGGAATAGGCCGAGCGTTTCAGTGCCTGTTGGCCCGCCTTGCGCCACCATTCGAGGGCGGCCTCGCTCAGCCCCGCCTCAGTGAAGTGATGCGCCAGGACTTCCGGCTCGGTCTCGGCAACGGCTGGAAAGTTCTCGCGCAGGATCTCGCCAATTCGCGTGTGAAGCACCTGCCGTTTGCTCTTGAGCAGGCTCTCGTAGGCCGCTTCCTGAACGAGGGCGTGCTTGAAACTATAATTTGCTTCGGGCGGAGTCCCACGGCGCAAGAGCAATTCGGCCTCTTCGAGCTGTGCCAGCGCAGCGCTCAGGGTCAGATCATCGCGTCCTGCCACGGTCTTCAGCAGCGCGTACGAAAAGTCGCGGCCGATGGCCGCGCCTATCTGTGCCACCTCCTTGACCGGAGCGAGCCGGTCGAGCCGCGCCATCAGCGAATCCTGCAGCGTCGCAGGGATGGCAAGCGGCGGCAGCGGACTGTTCAGCCGGTAGCGTCCGGCATCCTCGACGAGCAAGCCGGACTCCAGCACCATCTTGGTCAATTCCTCGACGAACAGCGGGATGCCATCGGTCTTGTCGATGATCTGCTCCATCATCTCGCGTGGCAGCTGGCGGCCGACGACCACCTGCTCCACCAGCGCGCGCGTGTCCTGTCGGTCGAGCCGGTCGAGCCGCAACAGACTGACGTTGGCAAGGCCCGACCAGGAGGGCTCGAACTCCGGCCGGGATGTCATGAGCACAAGTATCGGCAGGGCCCTGATCCGATCGACCGCGAGATCGAACAGTTCGAGCGTCGTGGCATCGGCCCAATGCATGTCCTCGCAGATGAGCAGCAGAGGCTGGCCTCGCGCCAATCCCTCAAGCTGATCGAGAAGAGCGGCAAACGTCTGTCTGCGCTGCTGCGCCGGGCTCAAGCCGAGGGGCGGGTAACGGTCGCCAATGGGAATCGAAAGCAGAGCCGCGATCAGCGGGGTTGCTCGGGCGACCTGCTGGGTTCCCAGCGCCAGCATGGCCTCGAGCTTGTCGAGCTTCTGTTCCGGCGTGTCGTGCAAGCGAATTCCGGCGGCGCGATCGAGCTGCGCGACAAAGGGATGAAGTGCGCTGTTGGTGTGATAAGGCGAACACTGATACCGCACCCGACGGTGTGTCCCCAGCGAGGGGCTTTCGGACAATGTTGCCACGATCCGCGACTTGCCGATGCCCGCTTCGCCGGAAATCAAGACGATCTGGCCCAAGCCCTGCCATGCCTCCCGCTGGCGCGAGAGAATGAATTCGATCTCGTCCTTGCGGCCGACAAAGCCGATCGAGCGCGCGGCACGCACCGCCTCGAAGCGGCTCTCCGATGCGCTCGCTCCTTCCACCGCCCAGACCGCGATGGGCTCGCTTATCCCCTTGACCTCGCGCCGGCCGAGATTGCGGAAGGTGAAGAGGTCACCAAGCAGCCGGCGTGTCGATGAAGCAACGACGACCGCCCCCGGCTCCGCCAGACTCTGAAGCCGGGCAGCGAGGTTCGGCGTGTCGCCGATGGTCGCGTGTTCCTCTGACGCATCTCCGCTGATGAGGTCGCCGGCCACCACGAGCCCGGTCGCAATTGCGATCCGAAGTTCAACCCGTTCGCCCGCGCCTGTCTTGAGCTCGCAAATCGCAGCGATGATATCGAGGCCCGCTCGCACTGCGCGCTCCGCATCATCTTCGTGGGCGCGCGGATAGCCGAAGTAGACGAGGATTCCGTCACCGACGAACCTGGCTATCCTGCCGTCGTAAGCGGCGATGACACGCGCGCATGCGACCCGGTAGGCCCGGATCACTTCCCACAGATCCTCGGGATCGAGACGCGCTGAGAGTGCGGTGGATCCGACCAGATCGCAAAACATAACGGTGAGGTGGCGCCGCTCGACGTCGTGAGGAGGAGACGGCGACGCGATCAACGCGGCTGGATCGAGTTCGGCAATGGCACGCAGCATCTTGCGGCGATGACCGAGCAGCACCCCGAGCTTGTCGAAGTCCTCGTCCATCAGTTCGGGGAGGATGCCCACGTCGATGCCATTCTGGGCAAAACGCTCCGCGTATTGCCCAAGCCCCAGCTTCTCGAGCCACTCCGCAATCTGCATGGCTCCCACCGATCTTATGACTGGCAGTTAACAGAATTCTGGACCACGGCCGCGCGGGAGAATATCCCAACGTCGCAATGATGGCACGTCTTGTTTGTTGCGCGAAAATCTAGGTTACTCAGTACCGGTACGGTTTCGATCGGGATACCGCTCGATACGAACGGCTGCGCTACCAAACATCGCTGGCGCGCAGCGTTGGACAGCAGAGGTTGCGATGAATCGTCATCGCTCATTCCAGACCTGAAGCCGAACCAACACTGCGGCTTGCGCTGATGTACGATGTCAAGCGGACGTTTTTTCGTGAGCGCACGTCCCTTCATTGCTCGTTGATGGGCGTTGCGTCGTTGCGAGCCATCGTGCCCGCCGCAACCTGAAGCGAAGAGCCAACCACCCAACAGCCGGCTACAAAGGCGATCAGGCCGTTGGGCAGATTTTGATCAAGGACAAGGATGCTGACGGACAGAGTCGCAGCAATCGCTGCGCCGAATGTTCCGGCTGCACTCATGATCTCGGCCGGCTCGGAACCGTTCCATTCTTCCGAGATGCTCGATCTCGACTTCCGTGCGACATTGCCGGCCAAGTCGATGCCGACATAATAGCTGAGAGCTCCGTAGAGCATTGTTATCAGCACGATCCAGCCGCTTTCAAACAGTCCGCCTTTCTGACGCAACAGGGTCGCACCCACATAGAGGCCGCAAGAGGCTCCAACGGCTGCCAGTCCAATTCTTTCAAGGAGATGGGCCGACTTGATCAGACGGGAACGAGGGATCCGAAGACTGCCGACGTGCCTTGTGAGGGAAAATGCGTTGGAAAATGCGCTGCTTATCTTCATTGGGGGCTCCTTCTGAGTAAGTGGCAGCCTACCGGGCGACCCGAATAGAAGCTGCCAGGACGCGTTTCTCGATGCCCTTGATTCCATTTCTGAAAGATCTGTGCTGAGTGATGGGGCTGGCTTGCTCGTGAGCAAGACGAGGAGCCAACCCAAAGCTGCGAGCACGCGGCTGCGCAGGCATTGCATCTCACCCGTGTTCGTCAATCAGGTCCGGGTGCGGCAATTTCTTGCGGAAGTGGTAGTTCAGAAAGAGTGTGATGGAGTATGAAGCGGTTCACATGCCGCTGTTCCCTGTCGCTCCATCCGCTCACGATTTCCGGAGGACATGTGGAGCTCGCGCCTCAGCCCGACCACTCCGCGCCCCAGACCTGCACGACGTGGCCGGGCGATACTTCACGATACTGCCGCACCGGCGGCTGGTAATCGCGCGCGCGCACCGGGCTTCTGATCTCGTCGTTCGCCAGCTCGCGCCGCGTGCCGCGGCGTGACGGGTCGGGCACCGGTACAGCGGCCATCAGCTTCTTGGTATAGGGATGCTGCGGATTGCCGAACAATGCAGCACGCGGGCCGATCTCCACGATCTCGCCGAGATACATCACCGCGACGCGGTGGCTCATGCGCTCGACCACGGCGATGTCGTGGGAGATGAAGAGATAGGCCAGGCCCATGCTGGCCTGCAGGTCGAGCATGAGGTTGACGACCTGCGCCTTGACCGAGACGTCGAGCGCGGAGACTGCCTCGTCCGCCACGATCAGCTTCGGCCCGAGCGCGAGCGCCCGGGCGATGCAGATACGCTGCCGCTGGCCGCCTGAGAATTCGTGCGGAAAGCGCGCGGCCATGTCGGCGGAAAGACCGACGCGCACGAGGAGGTCGGCGACCTGGTCGCGTGCCTGCGACGCCGTCGCGAGACCATTCGCGAGCAAAGGCGCTGCGATCGCCGTTCCCACCGACATGCGCGGATTGAGGCTCGCGAACGGATCCTGAAAGATGATCTGCATCTGCTTGCGGACGTCGCGCAAGGTGCGGGCATTCATGGCCAGCACATCCTGACCGTCGATCAGCACGGTGCCGCTGTCAGGCTCCGTCAGCTTGAGGATCGAGCGGCCGGTGGTCGATTTGCCGCAACCGGATTCGCCGACCAGCGCCAGGGTCTCGCCGGCCCGCAAGGTAAAGGAGAGGTTCTCGACGGCATGGACGCGGCCCGAGACCTTGCCGAACAGGCCCGAGCGGATCGGAAAGCGCGTGGTGAGGCCTGAGACTTCGAGCAACGGGCGCTCGGCGGCCGAGACGGTGTTGGGCGTCTCCGCCGGCTCGTCCGAGGTGCCCGTCACCTTGTCGACGATCGGAAAGCGCATCGGCCGCGCGCGTCCGTCCATCGAGCCGAGGCGCGGCACCGCGGCGAGCAGTGCGCGCGTATAGGGATGCGATGGCGCTGCGAAGATGCGCGCGGTGGCATCGGTCTCGACCGCCTGCCCGCCATACATCACGACGGTGCGGTCGGCAATCTCGGCGACCACGCCCATGTCGTGGGTGATGAAGAGGATCGACATCCCCTCCTCCTGCTGAAGCTCCTTCAGGAGCTCCAGGATCTGGGCCTGGATGGTGACGTCGAGCGCGGTGGTCGGCTCGTCCGCAATCAGGAGCTTCGGCTTGCAGGCCAGCGCCATCGCGATCATCACGCGCTGGCGCATGCCGCCGGAGAGGCGATGCGGATGCTCGTGGAAGCGCGATTTCGCCGCGGGAATGCGGACGCGATCGAGCAGGCGGATGGTCTCGGCCTCCGCCGCCGCACGCGACAGGCCGCGATGCTGGATCAACGCCTCCGCGATCTGGAAGCCGATGGTGAGCACCGGATTGAGGCTCGTCATCGGCTCCTGGAAGATCATGGCGATGTCGTTGCCACGGATGTCTTTCATGCTCGCGTCCGGCAGCGCCAGCAGATCGCGGCCGGCAAGCATGACCCGCCCCTCGATCCGGCCGATCTCCTTCGGGATGAGCCGCATGATCGACAGCGCAGTGACGCTCTTACCCGAACCGGACTCGCCGACGATCGCCACGGTCTCGCGGGCTGCGACGTCGAAGGAGACGTTGCGGACGACGGGAATCCATCTCCGCTCGAGCATGAAGGAGGTGGTGAGGCCGGAGACCGACAGCACCGGCGCCTGCGCACCGGCGGCGACTTCGTTTGATGCGCTTGCGCCGATGCTCATGAACGTGCCCTAGTAGCCGCGCGTGCGATCGACGAGCCCCGGCAACGCCTCGCCGCGGCGGTGGCGTGCGATGACGTCGAGCACGAAATCGACGGCCGTGTCGGGCGTCGTCATGCTGGCATTGTGCGGCGTCAGCAGGATGCGCGGATGGCTCCAGAACGGATGGCCTGAAGGCAACGGCTCGGGATCGGTGACGTCGAGGACGGCACCGGACAATGCGCCGCTGTCGAGGGCTGCGAGGAAATCGGCCTCGACGAGATGCGGCCCACGTCCGACATTGACCAGCCCCGCCCCGCGCGGCAGGCGTGCGAACAGATCGGCATTGAGGATGCCGCGCGTTTCGTCGGTGAGCGGCAGCAGGCAGATGAGAATGTCAGCCTGCGCAAGGAATTCGGGCAGTGCCTCGCCACCGGCGTAACAGGTCACGCCCTCGATCTCGCGCGGCGAGCGATTCCAGCCAAATAGCGGAAAGCCGAATGCCCTGAGGCGATCGAGCACGGCCTGGCCAAGCTGGCCGAGCCCCATCACGCCGACCCGCCGCCGCTTCGCCGGCGTGATCCGGATCTCGCGCCAGACCTGCTGTTTCTGCTGGCTGATGAAATCGAGGAGATCGCGATGCAAGGCC
The DNA here is from genome assembly GCF_032144035.1 of Bradyrhizobium sp. WYCCWR 12699. Taxonomy (NCBI): domain Bacteria; kingdom Pseudomonadati; phylum Pseudomonadota; class Alphaproteobacteria; order Hyphomicrobiales; family Nitrobacteraceae; genus Bradyrhizobium; species Bradyrhizobium sp. WYCCWR 12699. The sequence continues at coordinate 400,955 of NZ_JAVTJN010000001.1, read as the reverse complement.
AGCACGACCATGGTGACATATGCCACCATGGTCTCGGCAATGCCGGGCTCCAGCATCCGGACCAGCGGAATGTGCGTCGGCACTTTCGTGGCGTCGAACTGGTCGACGCCTGCGCCGACCGAGAACACCAGTTCGAGATTGGGGAACGTCGTCGCGATATCGTCTGGCGGCACCCAGGCCACGAGATAGCGGACAGCAGCGGGGTCGCCGATATCGGGCCAGAGCCGGAACGGCACATCGGGTGCGCGCTCGGCGAAGAATGTCGCCCACTCGGCGCCGCGCTCCATGTTGGCCTTGTAGAGAACCGTCATGCCACCCTCAGAACGGGCTGACGGGCGCCAGGCGCCGGCCGTCGATCATGCGCTTGTGGCTGTAGGCGGCGGGATCGACCAGCGGCGTCGCGCCGGTCACGATGTCGGCGGCGAGCTTGCCGGCGGCGGGGCCAATGCCAAAACCATGGCCGGAGAAGCCGGTCGCGAGGAAGAAGCCAGGCAGCGCATCGACCGGCGAGATCACGGGGATGGTGTCGGGCGTGCAGTCGATGGTGCCGCCCCAGGCTTCCGCGATCTCGATGTCCTTCAATTCCGGATTCGCCTTGATCAAGGAGGCCAGTGCGGCATTGACCAGCGACATGTCGGGCGCGGGATCGCGCACGCGCTCGCTCTCGAACGGCGAGGGCTTGTCGAGGCTCCAGCCGGTGCCGCGCACGATCTGGTCGAAGAAGGACTTGCCGAACGAGAGCTTCAGCCCGTTCTTGCGATGCAGATAGGTGGGCCAGAAGGTGCGCGCGTAGCGGAACAGGTCGGGCGACAGCTCGACCGTGCCGCGGTTGCGCAGCGCCAGCGTGAAGCCGCCGTCGAGACGGCGGCGGATGCAGTAGAAGTCGGTGCCGAGCGCGCCCGAGGTGATCTCCGGCGCCGGCGTGGTCCGGCATGCGGTGGCGTTGACGAGACCGATCGGCAGCTCGATGCCGTGACGGCGGCAAAACAGCGACGACCATGCCCCGCCCGACAGCAGCACGGCTTGCGTGCGGATGGTGCCTTTCTCGGTGACGACGGCGCTGACACGGCCGCCTTGCGTCTCCAGCCCGCGCGCCGCGCAGCCCTGATGAATGGTGACGTCATGTTTTCGTGCGGCCGTCGCCAGCGCCGGCACGGCCATCGACGGCTCGGCGCGGCCGTCGCTCGGCGTGTGCAGGCCGCCGACCCATGTGTCGGTATTGCCCGGCATGCGCTCGGCGACCTCGGCCGGCGTCAGCACCGTGGAGTGCACCTGCATCTCGCGTGCGACCGCGGCCCAGCGCTCCCAGCTCGCAAGCTCGTCCTTGCTCTTGGTGAGGAACAGCACGCCGGTGCGGCGGAAGCCGGCATCGACGCCGGCATCGTTCTGCATGTCCTCCCACAGCCGCAGCGCTTCGCGCGCCAGCGGGATTTCCTCGCGCGCGCGGCCCTGCTGGCGACACCAGCCCCAATTGCGGCTCGACTGCTCGCCGCCGACATGGCCCTTCTCAAGAAGCGCGACCGAGAGGCCCTTCTTCGCCAGATGGTAGCCTGCGGACACGCCGATGACGCCACCGCCGATGACGACGACGTCCACCTGCGCGGGCAGGCGTTCATCGCTATTGATTCGGTTCAGCGGCGGGGACATGGGGCACTCCTGGCATTCAGTTCGATTGAGTTCTTGCTCATCATGGGATGTTCATGCGCGGATCGAGCGCATCGCGCAGGCCGTCGCCGAGGAAGTTGAAGCTGGTGACCGCCAGCGTGATGGCGAGGCCCGGCGCGATCGCAAGCCATGGCGCGCTGGTGAGATAAATCTGCGCGTTGTTGAGCATATTGCCCCAGCTCGCGGCCGGCGGCTGGATACCGTAGCCGAGATAGCTGACATAGGATTCCAGCAGGATTGCCTTGGCGACGTTCAGGGTTGCCGCTACCACGATCGGCGCGATCGCATTTGGCACCAGCTCGCGGAACATGATCCGCAGGTTCGACGAGCCGAAGGCGAGCGCCGCAACGGCGAATTCGCGCTCGCGCAGCGACCGCACCTGGGCCTCAACGACGCGCGCCACCGCCATCCAGGCAGTCGCCGCGATCAGCACGGTGGTGGTGACGAGGCCTGGCTCGGTGAGCGCCGCCAGCGCGAGCAGCAGGAAGATGGTCGGAAAGCACAGCACGGCGTCGACGAGCCGCATCAGCACCGCGCCGACCACGCCGCCATAGAAGCCGGCAAAGGCGCCGACGACGATGCCGACCGCCATCGCGATCACCATCGCGACGATGCCGATCGAAAGCGAGACGCGTCCGCCCATCATCAGCCGCGCCAGCACGTCGCGGCCGAGCTCGTCGGTGCCGAGAATGTGCGCGCCCGAGAGCGGAGGCGCGAACCGCTTCATGATGTCGATATAGGTGTCGTCGAACGGCAGCAGGTACGGGCCGAATGCCGCACCGAGCACAAGCACCAGAATGATGACGGCACCGGCGAGCGCCAGGCGATGCCGGCGGAAGCGCCGCCACGCGGCCTGACCGGGCGCGAGCTGGACGGTAGAGAGGGTTGCGGTCGCCATCGCCTTAGCCCACCCGGATGCGCGGATCGACGACGGCATAGAGGATGTCGGCGAGCAACGAGCCGATCAGCACCATGGCCGCCGAGAACATCAGGATGCCCATCACCACGGGATAGTCGCGGTAACCGATCGAATCCAGGAACAGGCGGCCCATGCCGGGCCAGGTGAACACGGTCTCGGCCACCAGCGCGCCGCCGAGCAGCGTCGGGAACTGCAGGCCCGCCACCGTAATCATCGGCAGCAACGCGTTACGCAGCGCGTGCACGGTGAGGATACGCCATTCCGGCAGGCCCTTGGCACGCGCGGTGCGGATGTAGTCCTGGTTGATCACCTCGAGCATGGAGGAGCGCATGAAGCGGCCCCACATCGCGGTCTCGACCAGCGCCAGCACCAGCGCCGGCGCGATCAGATGATGCATGAGGTCGAGGAAGGAGCCGTCGCCGACGGTCTCGCGGTTTCCGGCCGGCAGCCAGCCGAGCTTCACCGAGAAAATGTAGATCGTGACGAGGCCGAACCAGAAGGTCGGGATCGACAGCGCGATCATGGCGCCGACGGTCGCAAGCGTGTCGAACAGCGAATAACGCCGTAGCGCGCCGAGTATGCCGATCCAGCAGCCGAGCAGCACCGCGATGATGGTCGCCGTCGCCATCAGCTCCAGGGTGGCGCCGAGATGCGAGGAGATCACCGACAGCACCGCCTCGCCATCCCGATAGGACTTGCCCCAATCACCCCGCACCATGCGGCCGAACCAGTCGAGATACTGGATCGGCAGCGGACGATCGAGGCCGAGCTGGCTGGTGACGCGATCGAGATCCTCCTGCGTCATCTGCGCGGAGGCCGCGAATTGCGACAGCGGACCGCCGGGCGCCAGATGCAGGATGGCGAAGCCGATTCCCGAGACGATCACGAGCAGCATGATCGCCTGCGCCAGGCGGTTGACGACGTAACGGGCCATCTCAGGCGATCCAGCGTATTGGTCGCATCACGCCCAATACCATTCGCGCATGTTCCAGCTGTTGATCGACATGTTGATGTTGGGACGGAAGCCTTGCAGCCCCTCCTTGATGCCCTCGGCGATGAAGCCCTGGAACAGCGGCAGGATGGCGAGGTCGTTGCGGATCAGCTTTTGCAGCTCGCCATAGGTCGCTTTGCGCTGCACCAGGTCGAATTGCTTGGCGCCTTGAGAAAGCAGCCGGTCGGCCTCCGCGTTCTGATATTGATAGGTGTTGTAGCCGCGGCCGCCCTTGGCGGGAATCGCGCCGGAGCCGAAGCGGGGCGTCACGTCGGGGTCGCTGCCCAGCATGAAGTTCACGCCGACGATCACCGAATTGAACTTCGATTGCTGCCAGAAGTCGCCCCAGATCACCGCAGCCGGCATGTTGTTGACGCGCATCGCAGCGCCGATCGCGCGCCAGTCCTGAATCAGGAGCTGCTGACATTGCTCGCGCACGGCGCTGCCCGCCGTGGTCGAATTGGCGAACTCGAGCTTGACGCCGCCCTTCTCGCGAATGCCGCCGGAGCCACGAACCCAGCCCGCCGCGTCGAGCAGCGCGTTGGCTTTGGCAGGATCATATTTGTGTTGCGGCAGCCCTTGCTCGAACGACCACGCCTGCTGCGGCACAAAACTCTCGGTCTGCGTCGGCAGGCCGTAATAGAGCGCATCGATGATCGCCTGCTTGTTGATACCGAGATAGAGCGCCTCGCGCACGGCGCGGTCGGCGAAGGGCCCGAATTCCAGATTGGGCGCGATATGCTCCACCGAGGAGGTCGAGGAGACGAAGATCTTGCGGCCCTTCAGCGTCTTCGCTTCCTGGACGAAGTTCGGCAGGATGCCCTGCAGGCCGGTGTAGTCGACCTGGCCGGTGCGGAACTGGGTGTAAAGAACGGTAAGGTCCGGAATGTATTTGAAGACGACACGTTCGACGTAAGGTCCCTTGCCGTGATAGCCGGCATGGGCATTCAGCAAGATATGGTCGCCCGGCACGCGCTCGCCCCAGCGGAACGGCCCGGTGCCGACCGGTGCGTTGTGGAACGGCGACGAATTCGGATCGGACACCTTCTCCAGGATGTGCTTGGGCACGATGAAGGTGAACGACGCCAGGATCGACATGTAGGGCGAATAGGGCGCTTCCATCCGCCAGTGGATCTCGTCGGGCGCGACGATGGTGATGTCTTTGACGAGGCTATGGCCGACCCGGCTGCGGGCGCGGAAACCGGGATTGTTGATCAGCTCGAGCGAGAACTTGACGTCCTCCGCCGTGAACGGGGTGCCGTCGTGCCACTTCACGTCATTGCGCAGCTTGATCTTCCAGGTCAGGCCGTCCGCCGACAGACCGCCATTCTCGATGGTCGGGACCTCGCGGGCGAGGTCGGGGACGAACTTGCCGTCGGGCTCGATGAACCAGAGCGGCGAGAACACCTGCCACCAGATGCCCTGATCGACCTCGATGCCCGGCATCAGCGGATGGAAGACGGTCGGCTCTTGCGACAGCGCCGCGATCACCTGTCCGCGCGGCTTGTCCGGCGGATTGGTGGGGCGTTCGGCCTGGGCAAAGGCGCTACCTGACAGCGTCCATCCCGCCGCAGCGCCCGCGCCGAGCTGAAAGAACTGACGGCGATTCGGAATGCCGAGATGCAGTGCCGGGACGCCGAGCTTGCCGGTGTCGTCTGCCATGACCCACTCTCCGTTTCCGCACGCGGCACCGTCTCCCGCGCCCCCGGGACCCCGGCAAAGGGACAGGAGTGGGCTTTAGTGCTTCTAAATTTTTCTGACAAAATTTCATCACGACTAAATACAGCTGTCAATCGCATTGCTAGTATGCGCGACCTTTCCGAGTGAAGCCTCGGCCGATGCGGCCGCGGCTCGAGATGATGCATGGGAGAGCGACATGGATGGTCGGGGCGACACGAATAGCCCGAAGGACACTGCGACGATCGAGGCGGACGATGCGGTCGACCAGCGCCTCGGCGAAACCGTGCGGCTGCTGCGTCAGCGCGCCGGCTACTCGATCCAGGATGTCGCTACCAAGACCGGCCTCTCCACCGGCATGATCAGCCAGCTCGAACGCGCGCGCGCCATGCCGTCCATCCGCACGCTGCGCCTGCTCAGCATCGCGCTCGACGTGCCCATCTCCTATTTCTTCGAGACCAGCGATCCCGTCGAGGCGCCGCGCTACATCGTGCGCAAGAATGCCAGGCGTCTGCTGCGGCTCACCGCCAGCGGCGTGGTCAAGGAAGCCCTCACCCCCGCAGGCAAAGGCCAGCTCGAGCTCTACGAGCTCACGCTCAATCCCGGCGCCTCCTCCGGCACCGACTTCCTGCAGCACACCGGCGAGAAGGCCGGCTACATCCTCTCGGGCAGCCTGCGGCTGTGGCTCGACAACCAGGCCCATGTGCTGGAAGCCGGCGACAGTTTCCGCTTTCCGAGCATCGTGCCGCACATGTTCGACAATCCGACCCAGCAGGCGGCGCGCGTGATCTGGGTGACGACGCTGCAGCAGACCGATTCGCCTGCTGGTTGAGGCCGGCCCAAACCCGCGACCGCCGGAAATTGCCCCTCGACGGCGCCGCATCCAATCTGTAGCTCACATGAAGCGGCCTCCTCGACGCGGCCGCCCCGGTCCGCGGCTGGCGTCCTTGGTGTGAGACCATGAAACTCAGAGGGCTTCTGACACTCGCGATGGTTACACAGGCCATCGTGACGGCCGTAGCCCTGGTCGCCTCCTATGCTCTGACCGGCCCGCGTGAATTCGGCATTCTCCAGCTCGTCGCCCTCCTGGCGAGCGCTGCAATTGCCGTGCTGCTCGTGCGCCTCTGCACCGGCGCAATCGAAAGGTCAGAGCACGCACGCGCCGTCGCGCACTCCGCCGAGCTGGCGCGGGCGCGCAGCGACAGCGCGCAGATGACGCAAGCCGTCATCAAGACTGCCCTCGATGCCTTCATTCAGATCGACGACAGCGGCACCGTGCTGGAGTGGAGCTTCCAGGCCGAGGCCTGACCGGATGGACGCGCCAGGAGGCGCTCGGCGCCGACGTCGTCGACCTCATCGTCGCCAAACCGCTGCGCGCCGCCTTCAGGCAGCGCATGGCGCGGCTGGTGCCGGAATTGTCGGACACCCCGTCCGGCCTGCGCTTCGAGCTGACCTTGATCCACAGGAACGGCGACCGGATCCTGGCGGAAGCCTCCAGCACGGTGTTGCGGCTGGGCGGACGCGCCGTCGTCAACACTTTCGCCAGGGACATCACCCAGAAGCGCGCGGCCGAGGAGCAGCTCGTGCAGTCCCAGAAGATGGAGGCGGTCGGGCAGCTCACCGGCGGCATCGCGCACGAATTCAACAACATGCTCACGGTGATCACGGGCACGATCGAGATCCTTGCCGATGCCGTCAAAGACAACCCGCCGCTTGCGACCATCACCAAGCTGATCAGCGAAGCCGCCGACCGCGGCGCGGCGCTGACGTCGAGCCTGTTGTCCTTTGCTCGCAAGCAGGCGCTGCAGCCGGCCGACATCGACGTCAACGAGCTCCTGGAAGAGCTGGCAAAGCTGCTGCTGGCAACCTTCGACAAGAAGATCGAGATCGTCACCCGGCTCGACCGCAACGTCTGGCTCGCCTTCGCCGACCGTGGCCAGCTGAGCTCGGCGCTGCTCAACCTCGCGATCAACGCCCGCGACGCCATGCTGGACGGCGGCAGGCTGACGCTGACGACGCGCAACGTCGTGTTCGGCGTGCGCGAGGCCGTGGCGGTCGGCGCCGGCTATGCGGGAGATTATGTCGAGATCGAGATTGCCGACACAGGCACTGGCATTCCGCAAGCCATCCTGGAGAGGATCTTCGATCCGTTCTTCTCCACCAAGGAGGTCGGCAAGGGCACGGGCCTCGGGCTCAGCATGGTGTTCGGCTTCATCAAGCAGTCCGGCGGCGGCATCAAGGTCGCCTCCGAAGAAGGGCGCGGCACGGTCTTCACGATCTATCTGCCGAAGGCGGAGGCGAGCGCGCTGCGCCCTACCGGGTATGACGACCGCAAGATCGTCGGCGGCAAGGAAACCGTGCTCTGCGTCGAGGACGACCGCGATGTCCGCCACTACGTCACGGTCCAGCTCGAGAGCCTCGGCTACACGGTCATCCCGGCCGCCAATGCGACCGAGGCCCTCGCGATTGCGGCGGAAGGCAAGCCGTTCGACCTGCTCTTCACCGACATCGTGATGGCCGGCGGCATGAACGGACGCGAGCTCGCCGAGCAGATGGCGGCGGCGCGTCCCTCCTTGCGGATCCTGTTCACCTCCGGCTATGCCTACGACTCCCTGCATACCCAGGGCCGCGCCACGATGGGCGCCCCGCTGCTGCGAAAGCCCTACCGCAAGGCGGAGCTCGCACGCATGCTGCGCCGCTGCCTCGACACGGCGGTCGATTCCGCCGGCGACGCGATCCCGACGCCCTACTCGGTGCAGGCCGACGTCGAGGCTTTTCTGCGCAAGCAGGCGGCGGAGGACAGCGGCGCGAGGAGGCCGCGGAAATAGCGATCTCGTGCCGAGTGCAAATGCGCGTTGTTTGAACCGCTGCTGGCCGCGGGGTTCACCTCGCCCGCAGGGAGAGGTGAACAACGACCGCCCGAGCGCCTCTCAGCTCATCCTTCGCCGTAGCGTCGCCGACGGCGTCTCGCCGAATTTCTCGCGGTAGGCGCCGGCCATGCGGCCGAGATGGGTGAAGCCGAGATCGAAGGCGATGTCGGTGACGGAGGCATCAGCCGATCCTTGTGCGAGCCGGGCGTGCAGAGCGGCGAGGCGCATGTCGAGCAGCATCTGCGAGATCGACGCGCCGAAGTGGCGGCGGAAACCGAGCTGCAGCGCGCGGATGCCGATGCCGGAGACGCAGGCGAGCTGCGCGAGGTCGAGCGGCTCGCCGGCATTATCCGCAAGATGATCGCGCGCGGCACAAAGCGCGCGCGGCAGCCGCTCGGCCCGGCCGGAGAAAGTTCGTATCGCATCCGACAGGCCATGCCGTTGGCCATTGAGCAGACGATCGAGCAGCAGCTCGCGCCAATCGGCCATCGCGACCGCTGACAGCCTGCCGGTGGGACCGAGGCGCTCGGCGAGCAGCATCAGCTCGGCGAGGCTGGTTCGCAGGCGCCGCCCCGACGGCGCATCGAGATCGATCACCGGATCGAACTCGACCGTGCCCGAAGCCCTGCCGGACAGCGCCGCGGCGCGCTGTTCCACCATGTGGCGGTCGAGCAGCAGGATCGCCTGCGCGCAGTCGCGCCACATCATCCGCGTCGGGATCGTCGGCGACAGCAGCGACGCCGTCCGCTCCGGCGCGGCTTCGAGCTCGGTGATGCCGGCGCGGATGTGGGCTGTGCCCGTGAGCGGGATCTGCACCAAGAAGAAACGCTCGAGGCAGCCGGGATCGATGCCGACCGATCCGCCATAAGCGACGTAGTTGATGGAAAAGCCGTCGAAAGTCGCACAATTGTGCCGGGCCGAGAAGCCGGACGCGCGCGCCTGGGCCGGCTTGAGGTCGTGCGGGCAGAAGATGCGCCCGATCTCCTCGGCCGCTTCGTCGACATCGTCAGTGGTGACGCGGGCGAAATCCGCGAGCCGTTCGGCTGCGGATGCCCTTGCGCTCATTTCCAGCACGGCTGCGGACATCTCGACCACACTTCGCGTCGCGGAATTGCTTTAAGCTTATAACAACTCCACCGGGCCGAGAAGGGCCACGCCCGCAAAATCGTCGTGCTGCACGGCAGCAACCATCGCCGGATTCGTTTAGCGGATAGACAGCCGCCCCACTGTTGACTGAAGCTCCATCCTCGCCGGAATCCAATGGGAGCGCGCCATGACTGCACCTGAAAAGACTGCACTCGAAAAAGGCATTACCGCGAACGGCACAGGCTACGGCGGCAAGACCTGGAACATCCTGGGCCAGGTCTATTTCCCCAAGGCCGTCACCGACTCCACCTTCGCATTCGAGACCAACAGCGATCCCGGCCAGTTCGTGCCGGTGCACATCCATCCGACCCAGGACGAGTTCATCCTGGTCCAGGAAGGCACGCTCGACCTCAAGCTCGACGGACAATGGGTCAAGGCCCATGCCGGCGATCTCGTGCGCATGCCGCGCGGCATCCCGCACGGCTATTTCAACAAATCAGACAAGCCGTGCCGCGCGCTGTTCTGGGTCTCGCCGATGCAGAAGCTCGAGGCGCTGTTCAACCAGCTGCACAATCTGACCGACCCGGCCGAAGTCGTGCGCATCTCGGCGCTGCACGAGGTGGATTTCCTGCCGCCCGAGGCGAACGACTAGCTTCCTCGTCCACTTCATCTGCTTGCCGGCCCGCCGGCCGCGCCTTGCGGCCGAACGTGGTCGCTTGCGCGGAAAACACATTGCGAGCAAACTCATGGTCACTCCCAAGCATGTCTGCGTGATCGGCGCCGGCGTCTCCGGCCTCGCCGCCGCCAAGGCGTTCTCCTCCCGCGGCCACCGCGTCACCATCGTCGAACGCTCTGGCGATCTCGGCGGCGTCTGGGAGCCGGCGCGCTCCTATCCCGATGTGCAGACGCAGAGCCCGAAGGAGCTCTATCGCTACACCGACCGCGCCATGCCGGACGCCTATCCGGAATGGCCGACCGGGCCGCAGGTTCACGCTTATCTCGCCGACTATGCGAAGAGTTTTGGCCTCGACCGCATGTTGCGCCTCGACACGGCCGTGGCAGGCATGGCGCGCCGCGCCGACGGCAAGCCGGGATGGACGCTCGCACTATCAGGCAAGGACGGCACGACGAATGAGGATTTCGATTTCGTCGCTGTGTGCACCGGCCAGTTCAACGAGCCGCGCGAGCTGCATTGCCCGGGCGAGGAAGGCTTTCTGGCACAAGGCGGCCAGATCCTGCATTCGTCGAAATATGGCGATCCCTCGCTGGCGAAGGGACGCCGTGTCGTCGTGCTCGGCGGGTCGAAATCGGCGACCGACATCGCGGTCAACGCAGTGAAATCGGGCGCGCGCGAGGTCACCATCGTGATGCGCGAGCCGGTCTGGCGCATCCCCTATTTCATCGGCGGGCTCGTGAACTTCAAGCGCATCCTCTACATCCGCGCGCAGGAGGAGATGTTTCCGGGCTGGGGCATCAGCGCGATGGGGCGGCTCGCCCATCGCGTCGCCGCGCCGCTGGTGTGGGCGAACTGGCGCGGGCTGGAGAGCCTCTTGAAAGCGCAGCTCAAGCTCGGCCGCTGCAAGATGGTGCCGAAGGACCGGATCGAGGACGGCGTCAACTGCTCGGTGCCGATCGCAACACCCGGCTTCTATCCGATGGTCGCCGACGGCCGCATCAAGGCGGTGTTCGGCACGTTCGACCATTATGACGGCGACAGCATCGTGATGAGCGGCGGCGAGCGCGTCGGTGCCGACGTCGCGGTGCTCGCGATCGGCTACAAGCTCGGCGTGCCGTTCCTGCCCGAGGCCTACAGGCAGAAGCTGGTCGATGCCGACGGGCAGTACCGGCTCTACCGCCTGATCGCCAATCCTGATCTGCCCGAACTCGGCTTCGTCGGCTTCAACTCCTCGTTCTGCACCGTTCTCTGCGCCGACCTCGCCGCCAACTGGCTGGTGCGCTATGCCGACGGCCAGCTCGCCAAACAGCCGACGGCGCAGGCCATGCGCGACAACATCGAGATGATGCTGCACTTCAAGCGCGTCGAGCGACCGGCCGCGGGCGTCTATGGCGGCCTCTGCGTCGCGCCCTATCACTACCGCCATTTCGACGAGCTGATGGCCGACATCGGCACGAAGAACCAGAAGACGGGCGGACTGAAAGGACGCTTCCAGCCGCCGAATGCGGATGCCTATGCGAAATTCCTGGCGACGGCGCCGGACTATCGTGCGGCATAAGGGCAAGAATGACGGCTGAGCGGGATTTGCATCTCGCCAGCCCTTACCTCCGATGCTTACGATCTCCCTGGCCAGCGAATCGATGGGAACCGGCCATGGGATTCAGACGTCTCGCGATCTTTGCGGTTGTTGCCTTCTTCGTCGCAGCGCCCGCCGCCAGCCAACAGCGTGCGCTCACGCCGCGGCAGACGGAGGCGGTCGCCGCCTATGACAAGGCGCTCGCCGAGTTCAAATCGATCCTCGCCGAACGGCGGCGCCAGATCGACGCGAAAGAGCCGCTGCCGAATCTGCCGGGGCAGGCGCTTTATCTCGCGCGCGTCGCCGTGATCAGCTCGTACAAGGATCTCACCGATGCCATGCCGTCGCGGATCGGGAAGCCCAACAAGTTCGAGATTCCGCCGGCCTATTTCGACGCCGAGATCGAACCGATGATCGACGAATATTCAAGACTGTTCGATGTCATGGAGGCGCCGCCCGCCAATGCGCAGAACTCGGCGACACCATTCAAGGATGTCGTCGATCTCGCCACGGTGATCGCCCGAGTCAAGGGGCTCGCACCTGAGCACGCCGCCGCTGCGGGGCGGATCAGCCTCGGACTGTTCTTTGCGGAGACCAACGGCAAGCAGAACGTCCGCAACGGGCGCTCGAACACTTACATGGGCAGCTTCCAGACCGGCCCCTCCGAGGACCGCAACGGCCACAGGAAATGGCAGGCGATCAAGGGCGAGATCGCCGCGATCGATGCGGCCTTGAGCGCGCGCGACGACAAGGAGGAGGCACGGGCGAGCGGCATCGACCGCCGCTTCAACCACTGGACCAACGTGCGCGACGGCCTGATGAACGCGCATGCGGAGGTGTTCCGCGAGATCCCGGCCATCGTGAAGACACTGCCCGACCCGATCGACCAGATGAAGCTGTTCGAGCTGATTCAGATTGTGCCGACCCCGACGCGGGCTGCGCTCAAATCCGGCGATCTCCTGAACTACAGGGTGTCCAGCCCCACGATCATGAAGCACCTGCGCAATAACAGCATCTTCGCGTTCGGGCAGGCCGACCGTGCCCGCACCTCCGCAAGCTTCCGCGAGATCCTCGCCGCGATGTGGCTGTTCAACCGCAAGTTCGAGAAGGCGATGGCGAAACACGCGGAGATCAAGGGGCGGTAGGCGCGCGCCAGGCAACTTTATCGGGTTTGCCTTGGTCCGTTCACGCGAAGGGCGACCGGCTAGATCGGTCGCCCTCCTCCTCATTTCACATCATCGGGATCATGATGACGATCCCGGGGCCGGACCAGAGGTCCTCAGTAGCGCGTCAAGCCTGGACCGCCGAAGCGATAGTTGATGCGCGCAGTGATGATATCCACGTCCTGACCGATGCTGTTGGTCGTGGCAACGCCTCCGGGGGCGGCTGCGAAGCTCAGAGTCCGACGATCGAGGAAGATGTGATCGTACTCCACGCCGACCGACCAATTGGGAGCGAAACCGAACTCCATGCCAGCGCCGACGGTAGCTCCCCACCGCGTATCGCTGCTGGAGTTGATCAACGCATTGGTTCCCGTGAAAGTGTGGGTGTAGCGGTTATCCACCACGGCCGCGCCGCCCTTCGCATATAGCAGCACGTTGTTCCAAGCCCAACCGACCTGGCCCGTGAAAAGACCGAAGGCGCGCAGCCGGGAATTGATGGTGAGGTCACCCGGCGCGAACACGAAGGCAGGCGACGACACCCGCGATCCGTTCAAGTCGGCCCAATCCCCTTGCGCCTCCAGTCCGAACACCCAGGACGCCGACTGCCAGCGATATCCGATCTGACCGCCAGCGACGGCACCGTCTGCGTTGTGACATCCCTCGCCTGCCGTAAAGGGTGCGCCTGCGAAGCTCACAAAGTCCCAGCAGTTGCGGGTGGTGCCGTATCCACCGTTGCCGCCGATGTAGAAGCCGCTCCAGTCGTAAACCGACGCCACAGCGGGCGGCGGCGCTTTAACGTACGGCCTTGCCGCCATATCAGCGGCCTGCGCATGGGTACTCAACGCCAGTGCCGCCACTGCGACACCGGCAAGCATTGTTTTTTTCATATGTAGTCCCCTTGGGCTGAAATGCCGTAACAACTAGACACCATTGAGCGGTGCTTCGCTGTAGCCGTGAAAACACGGGTCTAGTGGGTGTTTAGCCAGGAGAGTTCCTCCCAATTCCGAACGTTCAGGGCCAAAAGCCCAAAGAAATCAATAAAAGCACAGCGCCGACGTGCCAACATTTCGGAACTCAACCTGATTGAAGCGGTGCTACCTGTCTTTCCGCACCGAAAAGCGGTTCTTTCGCTTTTCGAACGCGAGGTACTTTTCAATCGTGGCCTGAAGTTCACCCGCCAATTCCAACCGCCGCTCAGGCGTGTTGAGGCCGCGCTGAAGTTCGAGCACCCGGCCGGCCATTTCCTGACAGATCTTCGCAAGCATTTGGTTCATAGACAGCTTCCTCGGTGACTCAAACGAGAGGAAGTCGGTCTTGGATCACATCCAATCCGAGCCCAGGAGAACTCACGCCCGGGCGAAGCGATCCTGCGGATGGCGGTAAAAGGCAAGTCGACCGAGATCGAGCGTCTGACTCCACTCAATTTGCTCGGTCCGGCACCCGTGGCCGGCCGCTCGACGCGGGCGGTTGCAACCGCTACCGAAAATTGTAGCCTCTCGCTCTCACCAGCGACGCGGATCAATCCATGCGTATTCTCATTCTCGGCGGCAGCCAGTTTCTCGGACGCGCGGTCGCGAGCCATGCCTGCGCTGCCGGTCACGAGGTGACCTGCGCCGCCCGCGGCGTAGCCGGGCCGATTGCGGCGGGCGCGCGCTTCATCCGGATCGACCGCGATGCGGCCGACGGTCTTGCGCCGCTCGCGGGCGAGACATTCGATGCTGTGGTCGACGTCTCGCGTCATCCCGGCCAGGTCCGACACGCGGTCGCGGCGCTGAAGCGACCCGGCGTGCACTGGACCTTCGTCTCCACGATCAGCGTGTATGCGGACAACCGGATACCAGGACAACGCGCGGATACAGCGCCGCTGCGCGAGCCCGCGGCAGGGGAACTGGAGCACAGCACGGATGCCATTTACGGCGCCGCCAAGGTCGCCTGCGAGCAGGCGGTCGGCAACGATGCCTTCATCTGCCGCGCCGGCCTGATCGCCGGGCCGGAGGATCCGACGGGGCGCTTTGCCTATTGGCCGACACGGCTCGCGCGCGGCGGCGAGGTGCTGGCCCCGGCATCCCCTGATGATGCCGTCCAGTTCATCGACGTGCGCGATCTCGCGCAATGGATCGTGCATGCCGCGGAAATTCGCCTCACCGGCATCTATGACGGGATCGGGCCAATTCGCACGCGCGGCGAAGTCCTGGCCGAATGCGCAGCCGCGCTGAATGCGGCGTGCACCTTCACCTGGATCGATCGTGCGTTTCTTGAGGCCCACGACGTGCGGCGCTGGGCGGGCCCGCGATCATTGCCGCTGTGGCTGCCGCTGCCCGACTTCGCCGGCTTCATGACGCGCGACACCTCACCGGCCCGCGAGGCCGGACTGACCTCGCGACCTCCGGGAGACACCGCGCGCGATACGTTGCATTGGCTTCTCAACAGCGGAGGCCCGGTCATCGGGCTGACCGCCGATGAAGAGCGGGACGTGCTTGCGGCGTGGCACATTGCCCAAAGGAGTTAGGGCAAGCCGCCGGAACGCGGCGTGTGCTTTGAGATCATCGGGGTCCGTGCTTGCTGTTCGTCGCGATGAACTCTGCAATTCTGTCGACCGCCTCTCTTTCGATGCCATAGTAGCCATGGGCCGCATAAGCTTCGCAAGGGTCGGATCTCGGCGGGTCACCGCCGCTCAACAACACGGTCGCCACCTGGGCTGAGCCCGTCAGGCGCTTGGCGAGCGCCGGCGCATCCGCGGCAGGTGTGAACTCGCAGGCATCTTCCTTGTGCGACACGATCAGGGTGGGCACCCTGATCTCGGGTAACGCCATGCTGATGACGCCGTCCGGGTAATCCCTGGCGAATTCCGGAAAGCGTCTGGCGAAGGACGAGCCCGGCGCAATCCTCGTTACGGTCGACGTCAGCACGAGGCCATCGATCGAACCGGCTGCGATGCCGTCGCGGCCGGCAGCGATGGCGCGGCGCGCTGCCGACCAGCTGCCCGCACTGGTGCCGACGAGCCATACCGGCACATCGGCATGGCTCTTCAAGTAGTCGGCGATGGGCCCGATGTCGATCGCGTGCTCTGTGCTGAGGCGAAAGGATCCGCTCATGCCTCTCGGTTGATCGGACGGCGCATCGATCACGGCCACCATGAACTCGTGCGCAGCGAATTTCTCGCGGCTGCGCACCAGGAAATTTCCGGCTACGAAAGCGTAAGGCCCCACCTGCGGAGGCGGCATCCTGCTCAAGCCCAGCTTGCCACTCCCGCCAGCAAACAGGATGACTGACGCGATTGCGTGCTCCGGCTTGATCAGAATGAAGGTCTGCTGAACGCCGCGTGGCGTGGTGATGGAGACGATCGAAGCTTCGTCTCCAAAGGCTGCATTCCGGGTTGAGAATGAGAGAATTGCGAGTAGAACAATCAGGTGAAGCACACGATTCATGACAGGGGCTCCGGCAATCGCCCTTTGGACTACTCCGTCCGGATCGGCGAATCCTTCAGGCCGTTATCGTCATAGGCCTTGCGCAGCGTGCCGTTGGTCATGGCTTCATTCATGAATTTGGTGACGAAAGCCAGCGCCTGGTTGTGGCCGAGCGGCAGGGCGACGGCCGTCACCGTCTTCTTGAACGTCTCGTCCAGCACGCGCGTACCCGGGATCTTCTGCGCCATCTTGTTGAGCTGGTCGCGCGACAGGGCGAAGGCGTCGATCTCGCCGCTCTTCAACAGGCTGAAAATCTCGTCATAGGTCTGATAGCCCGTGACCTTCGCATGCTTCAGATGCGCGATCGCGCCGCGCATGGTCGTCGTGGCGTTGACGGCCGCAACCTTGATGCCGGGCTGGTCGAGCGTCGCAAAATTGCTGACCGCCGACCCGGGCTTGACGATGTAGGTGGCGTCCGCGACCTCGTAGATCGGGCCGAACAGCATCTTGGTCTCGCGCTCGGGATCTTTGGGCAGCCAGGTGACGTCCCACGTCCCTTTTGACGCAGCGTCGGTGATCTGCCCGGAATTCTGGTGCACGACATATTTGACGGGGAGACCGAGCTGTGCGGCCATCGCCTTGCCGAGATCGACGGGCACGCCGGCATAGCCGGCTTCGGTCTTGGTCGACCAGAACGCGCCGCCTGCGGGGCTGATGGCGATCGCGACCCGCAGCTTGCCGGTCGGTGCGATCTCGTCTTTCAGACCGTCTGCTAGCGCGGGCATGGCAACGATCGCTGCGAGAGCGAGGCCCGCAAGGGCCGACCGGAATGGCGTTGGCATGTCATGGTCTCCTCACCTTTTCTTCTTCCCGGCCGCTCCGTTCGGCTCGCGGCCTTTGATACAATTCTGGTCGATCACGCCCTCGGTGAAAAGCGGTTTGTCGTGATAAACTTGCCAAAGGCCACATCGCTCGTTGCGGTGCAAGGCCGGCGACTGCCATGGCTATGGTGTTCCACGGCCAGTCTTTTGTTGCTAGCCTGCCGCATCGACAGACAGCAATCGGGGGCCACCGAATGACCGCAGCGAATCCCGCCTCTCCCGCAAGACGCAATGGTGCGCGGAGGCATATCGTGCGGGGCCTTTGCGCTGCGGCGTCCGTGGCCGTGCTCGCCGGCTGCGAGGACAAGAACACGTTCGTGGCACCGCCCCCGCCCAAGGTGGACGTGGCAACGCCCGTGCAACGCCCGGTGACGCGCTACATCGAGGCCACCGGCAACACGGCGCCGATCAAGAGCGTCGATCTCGTCGCGCGGGTGCAGGGCTTTCTGCAATCGATCGACTATCAGGACGGCAGCTTCGTCAAGCAGGGCACCCAGCTGTTCACGATCGAGCCGGAGACCTACAAGCTCAAGCTCGAACAGGCGCAGGCGGCCGAGACCGGCGCGCAGGCCTCGGTCCGGCAGTCGGAAGCCGATTACAAGCGGCAGGCCGAGTTGGTGCAGCGCCAGGCGGTCTCGCAAGCCACGCTCGACAATTCCACCTCTACGCGCGACAACGCCCAGGCCAATCTGCAGCAGGCGCAGGCCAACACCAAGCTGGCCCAGGTCAATTACGGCTACACCAAGGTGACGGCGCCGTTCGACGGCATCGTCAGCGCCCACATGGTCTCGGTCGGCGAGCTCGTCGGCGTCTCCTCGCCGACCCAGCTTGCCTCCATCGTCGCGATGGACCCGATCTATGTGAACTTCACCGTCAACGAGCAGGACGTGCTGCGCATCCGCGCCGAAGCCACCCGCCGAGGACTTACGCCGGCCGACATGAAGCAATTCCCGATTCAGGTGGGACTGCAGACCGAGGCCGGCTATCCGCACGAGGGCAAGCTCGACTACGTCTCGCCGACGCTCAATCAATCGACGGGCACGTTGGCAGTGCGCGGCCTCGTCCCCAACGACAAGCGGGTGCTGCTGCCCGGCTATTTCGTCCGCGTCCGCGTGCCCTTCGACCAGGAGAAGAGCGCCCTGCTCGTCCCTGATACGGCGCTCGGCAGCGACCAGGGCGGCCGCTATGTGCTGGTGGCCAACGCCGACAACGTCGTCGAGCAGCGCAAGGTGCAGATCGGCCCGGTCGACAATGGCCTGCGCGTCATCGAAAGCGGCCTGAAGCCGGAGGACCGCGTCGTCATCGCGGGGCTGTTGCGGGTGATCCCGGGCCAGAAGATCGATCCGCAGGTGACGAAGATCGAGCAGTCGCAGGCCTCGAGCAAGTAAGGGCTGCCAGCCATGATCTCAAAATTCTTCATCGAGCGGCCGGTCCTCTCGAACGTCATCGCGCTGCTGATGATCCTGATCGGCGGCGTCGCGCTGTTCAACCTCGCCATCGCGCAATATCCTGACGTGGTGCCGCCGACCGTGCAGGTCACCACGCGCTATCCCGGCGCCAGCGCCAAGACCGTGATCGACACAGTTGCCTTGCCGATCGAGCAGCAGGTCAACGGCGTCGAGGACATGCTCTACATGCAGTCCTATAGCGGCTCCGACGGCACCTATACGCTGACGGTGACCTTCAAGATCGGCACCGATCTCAACTTCGCGCAGGTGCTGGTGCAGAACCGCGTCTCCAGCGCGCTATCGCAATTGCCGCAGGCCGTGCAGAACCAGGGCGTCACCGTGCAGAAGCGGTCAACCTCGATCCTCCTGTTCGTGACGCTGACCTCGCCGGATTCGCGATACGACAGCCTCTATTTGAGCAACTACGCCACCATCAACATCCGTGACGAGCTCTCCCGCCTGCCCGGCGTCGGCAACGTCACCGTGTTCGGCGCCGGCCAATATTCGATGCGGGTCTGGCTCGATCCGAACAAGTTGCAGGTCCGCGGCTTGGTGCCGCAGGACGTCATCCAGGCGATCCAGCAGCAGAGCCAGCAGGTCGCCGCCGGCCAGGTCGGCGCGCCGCCGACGCCGCCGGGACAGGCGTTCCAGTACACGCTCAACGTCAACGGACGGCTCGACGACACCAGCCAGTTCGAGAACATCATCGTCAAGTCAGGCGGCAGCGGCGATGTCACGCGCGTGCGCGACGTCGGCTGGGTCGAGCTGGGGGCACAGACCTACAGCCAGATCTTCTCGCTGAACAAGCAGCCGGCGGTCGGCATCGGCGTGTTCCAGTCGCCCGGCGCCAACGCGCTGCAGGTCGAGCAGGCCGTCGAGAAGAAGATGGCCGAGCTCGCCAAGCGCTTCCCGGAAGGCGTCAAATACGACACGCCGTTCGACACCACCAAGTTCGTCGAGGCCTCGGTGCACGAGGTCTACATGACGCTGATCGAGGCCGGCCTGCTGGTGCTGGTCGTGATCCTGGTCTTCCTGCAGGACTGGCGCGCGATGCTGGTGCCGGCAACCACCGTGCCCGTCACCATCATCGGTGCCTTCGCGGCGATGGCGGCGCTCGGCTTCACCATCAACATGTCGACGCTGTTCGCGATCGTGCTCGCGATCGGCATCGTGGTCGACGACGCCATCGTCGTCGTGGAAGGCGCCGCGCACAACATCGAGCGGGGCATGAACGGCCACGACGCCGCGATCAAGGCGATGGACCAGCTGTTCGCGCCGATCGTCGGCATCACGCTGGTGCTGATCTCGGTGTTTCTGCCGGCCTCGTTCCTCGCCGGCCTCACCGGGCGGATCTATTCGCAATTCGCGCTGGTGATCGCGGCGACCGCGCTTTTGTCCGCCATCAACGCGGCGACGTTGAAGCCGACGCAATGCGCGCTGTGGCTGCGGCCGGCGGTGCCGCCGGAGCAACGCAATTTCTTCTACCGCGGCTTCAACGCGGTCTATGACCGCGTCGAGCGCGGCTACACCAGGTTGATCACGTTCCTCGTGATGCACGCCACGGTCTCGGTCGCGTTCGCGCTTCTGGTGATCGGCGCCAGCGGCTATGGCCTGTCGCGGGTGCCGACCGGCTTCCTGCCGATCGAGGACCAGGGCTATCTGATCGCCGCGGTGCAGCTGCCCGACGGCGCCGCGCTGGAGCGGACCCAGGCGGTGCTCGACAGGGCCAGCACACTGATCAAGGAGACCCCCGGCGTCCAGCAGGTCATCACCATCGCCGGCATCTCCGCGCTCGACAACAGCGCCAGCCTTGCCAATGCCGGCGTCGCCTACATCATCCTAAAGGACTGGGACGCGCGCAAAGGACCCGGCGAGGATCTGCGCTCGCTGGTGTACGGCCTCAACGACAAGCTCGCGGCCATCATGGATGCCCGCACCATCGTGCTGCCGCCGCCGCCGATCCAGGGCATCGGCAACGCCGCCGGCTTCTCGATGCAGGTCGAGCTGCGCGACGGCAACAGCGATTTCGCCAAGCTGCAGGCCATCACCGGCGCGATGGTCTCGAACGGCCAGAGCCAGAGTGCGCTGCAGCGGGTGCAGTCCTCGTTCCGTTCCTCGGTACCGCAATTCAACGTCGAGATCGATCGCGTCAAGACCCAGACGCTGCACGTCACCACCGATCAGGTGTTCTCGGCGCTGTCGACCTATCTCGGCTCGTCCTATGTCAACCAGTTCAACAAGTTCGGCCGCGTGTTCCAGGTCTATACGCAGGCCGATCCCGCCTTCCGCGTCACCGAGCGCGACATCGCCAACATGCAAGTGCGCAACTCGAACGGCGACATGATCCCGATCGGCACCGTCGCCAAGATCACGCCGGCCACGGGGCCATCGCTGATCAGCCTCTACAATCTCTACCCCTCCTCGACCGTGATCGGCCTGCCGGCGCAGGGCTATTCCTCCGGCCAGTCCTTGAAGCTGATGGAGGAGATCGCGGACAAGACGCTGCCGCCGGGCACCGGCTACGAATGGACCGCGATGTCCTATCAGGAGAAGGCGGTCTCGAACCAGATCTACTGGGTGTTCGGCCTTGCCATGCTGCTGGTCTACCTGGTGCTCGCCGGCCAGTATGAGAGCTGGTACGCACCGATCTCGGTGATCCTCGCCGTGCCGCTGTCGCTGCTGGGGCCGATGCTGATCCTCTCCGCCCTCAAGATCGACAACAACCTCTATTGCCAGATCGGCCTGATCCTCCTGATCGCGCTGTCGGCCAAGAACGCGATCCTGATCGTCGAGGTCGGGCTCGAGCTGCACGGCCGCGACGGCAAGCCGGTGCTGGAGTCCGCGATCGAAGCGGCGCGCGCCCGCTTCCGCCCGATCCTGATGACATCGTTCGCCTTCATCCTCGGCGTGGTGCCCCTAGTGCTCGCCACCGGCGCCGGCGCCAGCGCCCGCAAGTCGATCGGCATCACGGTCTTCTCGGGCATGCTGGCCTCGACCTGCCTCGCGGTGCTGTTCGTGCCGGCGTTCTTCGTGGTGGTGCAGCGCTTCGAGAACTGGCGGGCGAGCAAGAAGGCGCCGAAGGTGGCCGAGGTAAAGCCCTAGCCCTTCTCCGCTGGGGCCTGCCGCGCTTCGCCGCTCGACACCAGCAGCACGGAGACCTTCGACTGCCTAAGCACGGCGTCGGCGACACCGCCGAAGGAGAGATGATCGGCCTGGATGCGGTCGACGCCCATGACGACGAGATCGACGTCGGTGGTGTCGATCTCGCGCAGGATCGCCGCCTCCGGCGCTCGGTTGACCCGCAGCGTGGTGGTGATGTCGACGTCGTAGCGGGCGGCGAGATCGCTGGCGTCCTTGAGGATGCCCGCCTCCTGGCTGTGGCCGCGGGAGGTGCCGCGCTGCGCGCCCTTGTCGCGCGTCGTCGCGACATAGATCACCCGGAGCGAGCCTGATCCTCCTTGCGCCAGCGCAACTGCGACCTCGGCGCCGCGCTTGGAGATGCCGCTGCCGGAGACCGGGACGAGGATGTTGAGTCCCTCGGGCATCGGCTGCTTCAGGTGCTTGCCCTTGGCCGCGGCGATCGCGAGCGGTCCCTCGAACGTTGTGGCAATGTCCTCGATCTTGCGGTCGAAGCGATCCTTGGTCGCGGCGACCTTGTCGACGCCGACGACGAGGAGATCAAAACCCTTGCGGGCCTCCTCGGCGATGGTCTCGCCGAGCTCCGCACGCCTCGCGCGGGTCACGACGTCGACGCTGCCGGTGTCTCCCTCGGTGTTGGCAGCCACCGCCTCGGCCGCCTTCTTCACCACGGCTTCGTGGCTCTCCTCCGCGTCGCGGCTCTTCTCCTGCTCCTCCGGCCGCTTGCCGATATGCAGCACGGTGATCGGCAGGCCGCGCATACCGGCGATCAGGCCCGCAAGGTGGGCGGCAAAGGTGGCATTGACGCTTTCGTCCACCGCCAGCAGAGGGCGCTCGAGATTGGCGAGGAAGCCGCGCTTTTCGAACTCTTCCCTCTCCAGCCGCTCCTTCTCCTCCTTGTTCATCGGCAGCCGCGCCAGCGCCGCGCGCAGCATCGGCGGCATCGCCATCGTGGTCACGATCGCCATGGTCACGATCATCGTGAACAGGTTCTGGCTGAGCACGCCGATGGACAGGCCAATGGTCGCGATGATGACCTCGGTCGAGCCGCGGGCATTCATGCCGCTCGCGAGCGCCAGCGATTCCCGCGTGCTGAGGCCGCCGACCGTGCCGCCGACGAAGGCGCCGCCGAATTTGCCGACGCTGGCGATCACGACCAGGAGGCCGGTAAGCATCAGGAGATTGGGGTCACGCAACACCGAGAGATCGGCGGCAAGGCCGGCCAGACCGAAGAACACCGGCATGAAGAAGCTCGAGATCAGCCCGCGCAGGCGCTCGTCGATCTGCCGCGTCAGGATCGGGGATTCCCCGACCAGGATGCCGGCGACGAAAGCACCCAGCACGGTGTGCACGCCGATCAGATGCGTGATCATCGCCATCGCGCACATCAGCAGCAGGATCACCGTGATGACGGCCGCGGCGCTGACGAGGTTGTCGTTGGCCCAGCGGATCAGCTGAAACACTAGGCGGCGGCCGATCGTGAAACTGACGGCGAGGAAGGCGAGCGTGCCGAGCACGGCTTTCGCCACCGAGGCGATATCCAGCGCCCCATGCGAGGCCAGACTGAAGATGACGGCAATGATGATCCAGCCGATGGTGTCGTCGATCACGGCGGTCGCGACGATGATCTGCCCGACATTGCGCCGCATGAAGTTCATCTCGCGCACGACCACGGCAACGATCTTCACCGAGGAGATCGACAGCGCCGTGCCCATGAACAGCGAGGCGACGAGACGTTGTTGCGGATTGGGCAGCAGCGCATCGGGCAGGAATTCGCCGAGCGCGAAGCCGCAGGCAAAGGGCACGAGGATGCCGGCGATCGAGATCGCGATCGCGGCCTTGCCGACCTTGCGGACCAGCTTGAGATCGGTCTCCATGCCGGTGAGCAGCAGAAGCAGCAGGATGCCGACCTGCGCGATGCCGTCGATCATCGCCTTCTGCTCGGGCGATTTGGGGAAGATCGCGGCTTGCGCCTCCGGCCAGACCCAGCCGAACAGCGACGGACCAAGGATGATGCCGGCGAGCAGCTCGCCGATCACCGAGGGCTGGCCAATCCGCTGCATGATCTCGCCAAGACCGCGGCCGACCGCGATCAGCAGCACGATCTGCGCCACCAGCAGGAATTCGGACGGGCCGGCCGGTTTGCCCGTTTCGGCGCCGGCCGCAATGGTGGTGAGAACGAGCGCCGCGAAGGCAAGGCTGGCCGATCCGAGCAGGCGCCATGGCATGCAGATGTCTTTCCCCCTTTGCCCCGGTGTCGGAGCCATGGGGATAGAACCCGCGGAAGGTGGCGCGGGTTCCCGGCGTAGGAGGCTGCGGGCGGCAACAAAAAGTCGAAAACAACCCCATGCACAGTAGGGATCGAGTTGAAAAGGCTCGGGAAAATTTTGGCGTTACCGAAGCGCTTTGCTCCGTCGCGCAAAACAGGAGTAGGAGTGAGATCATGGACGGTGCGAGCGTTCCCCGGACGCAGCGCAGCGTCTTTTCGACGAGGCGCTGCTGAGCCGGGGCCCATCTCGCCGCATGCCATGTCGCTTCTGGGTCCCGGCTCTGCGCCGCAACGCCTGCGCGTTGCAGCTTG
Organism: Bradyrhizobium sp. WYCCWR 12699; assembly: GCF_032144035.1. Classification (NCBI taxonomy): domain Bacteria; kingdom Pseudomonadati; phylum Pseudomonadota; class Alphaproteobacteria; order Hyphomicrobiales; family Nitrobacteraceae; genus Bradyrhizobium; species Bradyrhizobium sp. WYCCWR 12699. The sequence continues at coordinate 376,877 of NZ_JAVTJN010000001.1, read as the reverse complement.
TCCGGGACACGAGGCCCCTCACACGGGCTGCGGCGTCCGGATCTCACGGGGCAGGATGATAGCGGCGGCGATCGCGAGCAGGCAGAGGCCGGCGAAGGCGTGCAGCATGGTGACGAAGCCGCCCTGCTCGTAGAGCCAGGCAACCAGGCCGACCGAAGCACCCGCCGCGGTGAAGCCGATGAAGTAACGCACGGCGTAGGCGCGGGAGCGCCATTCCTCGCTGGTGTATTTGCCGACCATGGCGTCGTTCACCGTGACCTGGCCGAACGCGCCCATGACGATGCCGATCGACACCAGGATCAGCGGCAGATTGTTCAGGGTCGCGGCGAGATAGAGGAACGGCGCCAGCATGAAGGACAGCGGCAACGCCACCGTCTTCAGCGAGTAGCGGTCGAGCAGCCGGCCGATCGTGTACTGCGTCATCGCGCCGAACACGTAGACGCAAGCGGCGATGACGCCGAGCAGCGCCGGGCTTTTCGTCAAATCCGCCAGCCGCTCCGCGAACAGCTTCGGCAGCGCCACGGTGACGGCGTTGAACGTCGTGGAGATCGCGATCACCACGATCAGCAGCGACAGCACCACGCGCCACATGTCCTGCTTGGCCACCCGCGCCTGCGCGGCCGCCTGCTTGGCGCCCTTGCGGTCCTCGTGCACGACCATCATCGCAAAGGCGAGGCCGATCAGGATCGTGACCACGCCGGGCACGATGAAGGCAAATCGCCAGCCGAGATATTGCCCGATCACGCCGGTGACCAGCGCCGAGGAGGCGACGCCGAGATTGCCCCAGACGCCGTTGATGCCCATCTCGCGGCCGAGCCGGTCGGCATAGGACACGATCATTGCGGTGCCGACCGGATGATAGATCGAGGCAAAGATACCGATCGAAAGCAAGGCGGCGCCGAGCTGCGCCGGGGTCTGCACGAAGCCGACCGCGATCATGGACAGACCGATGCCGACGAAGAAGATCAACATCATGTGGCGGCGGCTCCAGCGGTCCCCGAGCCAACCGGTGAGCAGCGAGCCGGCGCCGAAGGCGACGAAGCCCGGCGTCGCGTAAGGCAAAAGTTCCGAATAGGCCATGCCGAGCGCCGGGCCCATGATGATGACGGCGGCGGCGAAGATCAGCATCGAATAATGGTCGATGAAATGGCCTGCGTTGACGAAACTGATCACCCGGCTGGGGCTGTTCATTCCCGAATCCTCTCCTGCTCCGAAATGAGTTATATGTCCTCCCCATGACGGGATGCCGCCAATGACTGTCTTGGAAAGGCCAAACTTGGAAACGCCTATCCTCCGGGAGGTCCGGAGCAACCACCGCTCGCCCGCCGGCGTGCATCTGGTCGCGCGCGACTATCCCAAGGGGATGCGGATCGATCCGCATTTGCACCGCGAGGCCCAGCTGATCTATGCGGCCAAGGGCACCATGCAGGTGACGACCCCCGGGGGACGCTGGCTGGTGCCGCCGGACCGGGCGGTGTGGGTCCCGGCCGGGCTCGATCATGCCCTCGACCTGCTCGCCGATATCGAGATGCGCACGCTGTATTTCGACCTGTCCTGGCTGAAGCGCGAAAAGCGCTATGAGGGATTGACCAGGGAATTCGTGGTGCGGGTCTCGCCGCTGCTCAACCAGGCGATCCTCGCGCTGTTCGACACTGGCAATACCGAAGAGCGCGCCGAGCTGCTGGTGCGCCTCGTCATGCTGGAATTGCACCAGGCCGAGGATTCCGCGACCTTCGTGCCGCTGCCACATGAGCCACGCTGCCGCCGCGCCGCGATGATCGTGCTCGACGACCCAACCGGCCTGCACGACATCGACACGCTGGCGCGCGAGGTCGGAACTTCCGCGCGCACGCTGTCGCGGCTGTTTTCCGCGGAGACACAGCTGAGCTTCAAGAGCTGGTGCCAGCGCGCGCGGATTGCCGCGGCAATCCAGCGGCTGTCGACAGATGCAAATGTCTCCGTGAAGCAGCTCGCGACCCAGCTCGGCTATGCCAGCGTGCCGGCATTCTCGGCCGCGTTCCGGCAAGTGACGGGACGGACGCCGACGGAATTTGCGGGGAAGTAGGCCGCTCGCATTCACAGGTCGTCGTGCCCAAGCTTGTCCCGGCCATGACGATGCGGAAACTGGAATGCCTCAAATAGCCATATGCGATCGCCCTCGCCTCGCCCAGCATGCCTGCATTCTCCAAACGCACGGTCCGACTAAAGTTGCCGCATTCCTCCGCTTGATTGTGATCGGTTTCCGCCCAAATCCCGTGTAAGCTTCCGCAACGCACAACTGACACGAAAGCCCCAATGGCCAACGCCTTCTTCTCCGACCTGCTCGCCACCATCTCCGAGCGCGGCCGCACGCTGCTTCGTCGCGGCGAGGCCGCCGATACCAGACCGGATGCCGATGGGCTGATCGAGCTCTGTGATGCGCTGCTGTCGGGCCGGGGCGAAGCGTCGGGCATCGCCATCGCCCGCGAGGTGCTCGACATCTACCGTGAGCTGGATGCGGCGGGACGCCGCGCCTTCTTCGACGGACTGGTGCGCGATTTCGGCCCGGACCGGGAGCGTCTGTCGAAGGCAATCGAGAAATGGCGTGCCGCGCCGAGCGACGAGGACGCGAGCTCGCTGCATTTCGCTTCGGAGCCGCGGCGGCAGGAGCTGATCCGCCGTCTCAACCGCGCGCCCGGCGGCACCGGCGAGCTCGTCAACATGCGCGCCGATCTGCTTGGCATGATGAACGGACACACCGATCTCGCCGCACTCGATCGCGACGTCTCGCATCTGCTTTCTTCGTGGTTCAACAGGGGGTTTCTCGTGCTGCGCAGGATCGACTGGTCGACGCCGGCCAACATCCTCGAAAAGATCATCCGTTACGAGGCCGTGCACGAGATCTCCGACTGGGACGATCTGCGCCGCCGCATCGATCCGGTCGACCGCCGCTGCTATGCGTTCTTCCACCCCGCGATGGTGGATGAGCCCCTGATCTTCGTCGAGGTGGCGCTGACCGAGACCATCCCGGGCGCGATCGCGCCGCTGCTTGCGGTCGACCGCCAGCATCTGCCGATCGAGCGCGCGCGCACCGCCGTGTTTTATTCGATCTCGAATACCCAGCGTGGCCTTGGCGGCATCTCCTTCGGCAGCTTCCTGATCAAGCAGGTGGTCGAGGAGCTGCGCCGCGAAACGCCGAAGCTCGACACTTTCGTGACGCTGTCGCCGGTGCCGGGCTTCATGGCCTGGGTGAAGCAGGACAGGGACCTGCCGCTCTCGGACGAGGACCGCGAGGTGCTGAAGCGCCTCGACGATCCCAAATGGTTCGAGAACCCCGAGACGACGTCGCTGCTCCGCGCCGTGATCGAGCCGCTCGCCGCGCATTATTTCCTCAAGGCGCGCACGCCGAAGGGCAAGCTGATCGATTCCGTCGCCCGCTTCCACCTCGGCAACGGTGCAAGGCTCGAACGCATCAACTGGCTGGGCGACCTCTCACCGAAGGGATTGCGGGAGTCGGCCGGCGTGATGGTCAACTACCTCTACCGCCTCGACGACATCGAGAAGAACCACGAAGCCTATGCCAATGACGGCGAGGTCGTGGCGTCCAGCGCGGTGAAGAAGCTGCTGAAGGGCGAAGGGCGACGGCTGCTGGATATGCGGCTGTCGTAGCTGCAAACCCAGTCGTCGTCCCGGACAAGCGCAGCGAAGCGAAGCGCCGATCCGGGACCCATAACCACAGAGAGTGATGGTGACGGGGACTCGGAGTGACCAGCTCGCGCCACGACTTTTCCCTGGGGCTATGGGTCCCGGATCGGCGCGCGCTTGGGGCGCGCTTGTCCGGGACGACAGCGAGTGTGACGCGGCCATCGTGCCGTAGCGCTGGCGCCCCTACTCCGCCAGCGCCTTCATCTCCTTGTAGAGATCCGACTTGCCCTCGAAGCCGATGCCGGGGAGATCGGGCATCGTGATGTGTCCGTTCTCGACGCGGACGCCGTCCGGGAAGCCGCCATAGGGCTGGAACAGGTCGGGGTAGCTCTCATTGCCGCCGAGGCCGAGGCCCGCGGCGATGTTGAGCGACATCTGGTGGCCGCCGTGCGGGATGCAGCGGCTGGGCGACCAGCCATAAGTTTTCAGCACTTCCAGCGTGCGCTGATATTCGCAGAGACCGTAAGACAGCGCGCAGTCGAATTGCAGCCAGTCGCGGTCGGGGCGCATGCCGCCGTAGCGGATCAGGTTGCGGGCGTCCTGGTGGCTGAAGAGGTTTTCGCCCGTCGCCATCGGTCCCGGATAGAATTCGGCGAGCGCGGCCTGCAGCGCGTAGTCGAGAGGATCGCCGACCTCCTCGTACCAGAACAAAGGATAGTCGCGCAGCATCTTGGCGTAGGCGATGCCGGTCTCCAGGTTGAAACGGCCGTTGGCATCGACGGCGAGCTGCGCGTCCTTACCGATCTCCTTGAGCACCGCCTCGATCCGCATGCGGTCCTCTTCGATCGGCGCGCCGCCGATCTTCATCTTCACGACGTTGTAGCCGCGATCGAGATAGCCGCGCATCTCACCGCGCAGCATCGAGAGATCCTTGCCGGGATAATAGTAACCGCCGGCGGCGTAGACGAAGACGCGCGGATTGGCTTTGACGCCGTGGCGCTCGGCGAGCAGACGGAACAGCGGTTGGCCGGCGATCTTGGACACCGCATCCCACACCGCCATGTCGATGGTGCCGACCGCGACCGAGCGCTCGCCATGGCCGCCGGGCTTCTCGTTGGTCATCATCGCAGCCCAGACCTTGTCAGGGTCGAGATTGTCGCCGGCGCCATTGAGCAGCGACTTCGGATCGGCTTCCGTGATGCGCGCGGCAAAGCGTTCGCGGATCAGGCCGCCCTGCCCGTAGCGGCCGTTGGAGTTGAAGCCGTAGCCGACGACGCGCTTGCCGTCGCGCACGACGTCAGTGACGACGGCGACGAGGCTCGTCGTCATCTTGGTGAAGTCGATATAGGCGTTACGGATCGGGGACGAGATCGGCTTGGTGATCTCGCGGACGTCGACGATGCGGACGGACATGGGGCAGGCTTTCTCTTGGCGTCATTCCGGGAGGGTCGGAAGGACCAGACCTCAGGTGCGCAATTGCGCACCGGGGAATCTCGAAATTCCGGGTTCGATGCTTCGCATCGCCCCGGAATGACGGTGACTATTTCTTATCCCTGAAATACGGCTCGACGGGTCCGTGCACCTTGATGGTCAGCGGGTTGCCGTGGCGGTCCTTGGCGTTCCCTGCGGTGACGCGGACCCAGCCCTCGCTGATGCAGTACTCCTCGACATTGGTCTTCTCGACACCCTTGAAGCGGATGCCGACGTCGCGCGACAGGATGTCCGCGTTGTAATAGGGGCTGTTCGGATCGACCGACAGGCGGTCCGGAAATTCGTCGCTCATGATTGTCTCGCTTACAACAGTGTTTCGATTTGGTTGCGCAATCCTTCGGGCCGGGCGGTCGGCGCGTAGCGCGCGACCACCTTGCCCGCTCGGTCCACCAGGAATTTGGTGAAATTCCATTTGATGGAGGCGCCGAGAAGCCCGGATTGCTGGCGTTTCAAGTACTCATACAGAGGGTGCGCATTGGCGCCGTTGACGTCGATCTTCTCGAACAAGGGAAAGGTGACGTCGTAATTGGTCGAGCAGAACGCCTGGATCTCGCTTGCCTGGCCCGGCTCCTGCGCGCCGAACTGGTTGCAGGGAAAGCCGAGCACGGCAAAGCCGCGCGGCGACAGATCGCGATGCAGATCTTCCAGTCCGCGATATTGCGGCGTGAAGCCGCATTTGCTCGCGGTGTTGACGATCAGCAGCACCTGCCCTTCGAAGCGGCGCATCGGGACCTCCTCGCCGGCCAGCGAGTTGGCTTTGAAGTCGTAGATCACCGACATCGCTAGCCCACGGGATCGATCGGCGACGGCGGCACGCCGCCGGCCTCGATCGCCTCGCCTGCGAGCAGACAGAGATCCTCGCGATAGCGGCCGGACACGACATGCACGCCGACCGGCGCCTTGCCGACCAGACCCGTGGAGACCACGAGGCCGGGCAATCCCATGAAGGGAATCGCGATCTGCGGCAGCTGCGCTTCCCACACCCGCTTGAAAGACTCGTCGTCCTTGCGGTCGAGGTGATCGGGAAACGGCAGCTCGCCCGAGACCGGCGTCAACAGCACCGCATATTTCTCGAAGAACAGCATCCAGTCGCGGGTCAGCGTGGCCCGCCGCGTCAGCGCCTTGGCGTAATTGGCCTGGTCCATCGGCGTGACCCTGGCGCGGTTGCCGCGCAGGCAGGCCAGCGCGCCGGGATCGCCTTCGCGTTCGGCCGCCTCGAGCTGGGCCTCATAGCCGTCGCCGAGCCACAGCTTGATCTGCCACTCGACCGCCTCGCGCATCGGCGGCGTGTCCTCGATGATATCGACGGTCCACCCCGCCCGCTCCAGCCGCTTGCCGGCGTCGCTCACCGCCGCCTTGACCTCCGGCGTGGTGGCAAGGCCGCCCGGATTGAGGCAGAGCGCGGCGCGCTTGTCTCGCGCCGGGCCTTGCAGCGGCGCCGGCACGAACCAGGGATCGCGGATGTCGCGCGCCGACATGGCTTCGAGCGAGATGCGCAAGTCGTTGACGGTGCGCGCCAGCGGACCCGACACCGCCATGATCTGCGGCCCGATCGGGCGCTCCGGCAGCGCCGGGTTGAAGGCGGGGATGCGGCCCAAGGTCGGGCGCAGGCCATGCACGCCGCAGGCATAGGCGGGATAGCGGATCGAGCCGGCAATGTCGGTGCCGTGGGCGATGTGGCCGATGCCGGACGCGACCGCCGAACCGGCGCCGCCGGAGGAGCCGCCCGGCGTCAGCGAGGCATCGCGCGGATTCTTGGTGTCGCCATGGATGAGGTTGGTGGTGAACCAGCGATAGGAGAAGGCCGGGCAATTGGTGCGGCCGAGCAGGATGGCGCCGGCTTTGCGGAAGTTGGCGACGACCGGATTGTCCTCGCGCGCGATCACGTCGCGCTGCAGCTTCAGGCCATTGGTGGTGGCAAAGCCCTCCTGGTCGACATTGGCCTTGATGGTGACGGGCACGCCGGCGAGCACGCCGGGGTCCTCGCCCCGCGCGATGGCGGCATCGACGGCATCGGCCTGCTTGAGCACGTCGTCCGGCCGGTGGTCGATCACCGCATTGAGCTGGGGATTGACGGCATCGAGCCGGGCGAGACCGGCCTTGGCAGCCTCCCGGGCGGACACCTTTTTGGACTTGACGAGGGTAGCGAGGTCGGCAGCCGACAGGCGCCAGAGATCTTGCATGGCTTGCTCCGTGTAACCGGCGTCTTTTAGCGCCGGGAACGCGGCAAAGCCATGCGGATTTCGCGGGGGTGAAGGGCGGGCGCTCAGCACGTAATCGCGCCGCGGGCTCGGGTGAGGGCTCTGTCCCCTGGGGGTTCTCGCTTGCGGAGACGCCCTCTCCCCAGCGCTCCCCCGCAAGCGGGGGAGGCAGCGCACCTCGCATGCCTCTAATGCCTTGTCGCGGACGGATCCGGGATGTCCAGCAGCGCCTCGGTGAAGGGAAACTCCAGCACGACCTCGCCTTCGGTGTCGGTTACCTCGATCACCGCCTCGAGCAGGGCCCGCTGAGTGCCCTCGGACTTCACCACCTCCAGGATCATCTGGCGGGCGACCTCCCAGGCGCGATCGGGGTTGCGCAGGTCCTCGCCGTCAGGATCCACGATCAGTTCGTCGCCGATACGGGTGTTGAAGAAATATCTGGGCATGCCTGATCCAATGGGGTCGCCTGTAGCCGATTGGAAGCCGTTGCAAACTCACAACTCGTTTATCCCGACAGGGATCACGACCTATCGGCATTTTGGTGTGTCATTCGCGCATCTTTGCGGCCGGAATGCGCTCTCTTGCAGCGCAGCAATTCGGGAGGCCTACTACCTAGGTCCGGGAAAATTTCACTAGCGAACTTCTCGGCGCGCATTAACTTAGAGGGTGGGCGGATACGTCCGAATTCGCAAAAATGGAGAGCCAAAATGGCATGGAAAGCCCCGAAGATCGTCGAAGTGCCCTGTGGCATGGAAATCAACATGTATGTGAGCGCCACCCGCAAGTAAGCCGGTTGGCGATTTCGCGTTCTGCGGCGGTGGATCTTTCGGTCACGACGCGTTTCCGAAGGAAAGAATCCGTGTCGGCATTTGCGTCGGCCTGAGATCCACCGCGCGTGTTCCTTTCCAGGAGACGGATCATGCTTCGCGTCGTCGTCCTGGGCGCCGCAGCTGGCGGCGGGGTTCCCCAGTGGAATTGCGGCTGCGAGGGTTGCCGGGCGGCCCGCAATGGCGGGAATGAGCTGCACCGGACGCAGGCCTCGATCGCCTTCAGCGGCGACGGCGAGAACTGGTTCCTGATCAACGCCTCCCCCGACCTGCGCCAGCAATTAAATGCCACGCCGCAGCTACACCCCAAGGCCGGGGCGCTGCGCCATACGCCTGTCGCGGGCGTGGTCCTGACCAACAGCGAAGTGGATGCAGTGGCGGGCCTGCTCTCGATGCGCGAGAGCTCGCCGTTCACGATCTATGCACATGAGAAAGTGCTGGCGATCCTGGCCAGCAACAGCATCTTCAACGTGCTGAACGAGAAGCACGTGCGGCGCCAGCCGATCGGCATCCATGAGCCGTTCGAGCCGCGCCTTCCCGATGGTGCGCGTTCAGGGCTCGAAGTGCTGCCGTTCGCGGTCTCGGGCAAGTCGGCCTGGTATCTGGAAGGCAAGGCGCATCCCGGCGGCAAGAGCGGCGACGGCGATACGCTGGGCCTGAAGATCACCGACAAGTCGACCGGCAAATATTTCTACTTCATCGCCGCCTGCGCCGAAATCACCGACGTCCTCAAGGCCGAGATCGACGGCGCTTCGCTGGTGTTCTTCGACGGCACGGTCTGGCGCGACGACGAGATGATCAGGGCCGGGCTCGGCCACAAGACCGGCAAGAGCATGGGACACGTCGCCATGTCCGGCGACGACGGCGCCATCGCGCGCCTCGCCGACCTCAATATCGACAGGAAGATATTTCTGCATATCAACAACTCGAACCCGGCGCTGCTGCCTGCCTCACCCGAGCGCAAGACGGCTGAGGCGGCGGGCTGGCAGATACCGGCGGATGGAACGGAGATCGTGCTGTGACTACGGCGTCAATGACGGGAATGACTGCGCTCTCGATCGGCAGGGATATCAGGCTCAACTCCGCCGAGGAGCTCGAGGCGACGCTGCGCCATATCGGGGCGACGCGCTATCACAGCCTACATCCATTCCATAAGCTCCTGCACGGCGGCAAGCTGAACAAGGGCCAGGTGCAGGCTTGGGCGCTGAACCGCTACTATTACCAGAGCACGATCCCGATCAAGGACGCGGTGGTGATCTCGCGCTTCCGCGACCGCGCCACGCGCGTGGAATGGCGCCACCGCATCGAGGACCATGACGGCGATGTCGGCAGCGAAGGCGGCATCGAGCGCTGGATCAAGCTGACCGAAGGCCTCGGCCTCAACACGGCCTACGTGGAATCCACCGAAGGCATCCTGCCGGCGACGCGCTTCGCGGTGGAGGCTTACGTGCACTATTGCCGCGAAAAGAGCCCGCTGGAGGCGATCGCCTCCTCGCTGACCGAGCTGTTTGCGCCCAACCTGCACGAAGAGCGCATCGCCGGCATGCTGGAGCATTACGACTTCGTCAATCCCGACATCATGAGCTACTTCAAGCGCCGCCTGACGCAGGCGCCGCGCGATGCCAATTTCGCGCTGGACTATGTCAGAACGCATGCGAGGACGCCGGAAGAGCGCGCTTTGGTCTGCAACGCGCTGATCTTCAAGACCAACGTGTTGTGGGTGCAGCTGGACGCGCTGCAGCACGCCTATGTCGAGGGCAACATTCCGCCGGGCGCGTTCGTGCCCAAAGCGGGCTGAAGAGGAGCAGCAATGGCCGGGCCGCGCAACATCAGCGTCAGCGAGGCGAGCCGCCCCGTGCTGCCGCGGCATGCCAAGCTGAAATATGACGAGACCCGCAAGGTCTGGGTGATCCTGGCCCCGGAACGCGTGCTGGCCCCGGACGAGATCGCGGTCGAGGTCTTGCAGCTCTGCGACGGCAAGCGCAGTGTCGGCGACGTATCCGATCAGCTGGCGGCGAAATACGCGGCTCCCCGCGAGGCGATCCTGGCCGACGTCATCGTCATGTTGCAGGACCTCGCCGACAAGGGCTTTCTGACCGAGATCAGGGAGAAGACGTCATGAGCGACGTGACCATCCCACCCAGCGACAGCCTCGCGGTGCTGGAGAAGCAGCGCTCGACGGCGGAGACCTTCGGCATTCCGCTCGCGGTGCTGCTGGAAATCACCCATCGTTGCCCGCTGCAATGCCCCTATTGCTCCAACCCGGTCGAGCTCGACCGCTCGGGCAAGGAGCTGACCACCGAGGAATGGAAGAAGGTCCTGAGCGAGCTCGCCGAGATCGGCGTGCTCCAGGTGCATTTCTCCGGCGGCGAGCCAACGGCGCGCAAGGACCTGGTCGAGCTGGTCAAGCACGCCAGCGATGTCGGGCTCTACACCAATCTCATCACCTCGGCCGTGCTGCTGACGCGCGAGCGGCTGAGCGAGCTTGCGGACGCCGGGCTCTGCCATGTGCAGATCTCTTTCCAGGGCATCGAAGAGGGCCTCTCCGACCGCGTTGCCGGCTACAAGGGCGGCCATCGCAAGAAGCTCGAAGTGGCGAAATGGACGCGCGAGCTGGATTTGCCACTCACCGTGAACGCGGTGATGCACCGGCAGAATTTGCACCAGCTGCCTGACATCATCCAGATGTCCGTCGATCTCGACGCCGATCGCCTGGAGGTCGCCAATGTCCAGTATTACGGCTGGGCGCTGAAGAACCGCGCTGCCCTGATGCCGACCGTCGCGCAGCTCGACGAATGCACGCGCATCGTCGAGGAGGCGCGCGAACGCCTCAAGGGCACGCTCGCGATCGACTATGTCGTTCCCGACTATTACGCGCTGCGGCCGAAGAAATGCATGGGCGGCTGGGGCCGGCAGTTCTTCAACATCTCGCCGGCCGGCAAGGTGCTGCCCTGCCACGCCGCCGAGAGCATCACCGGGCTCGAGTTCGAATCGGTGCGCTCCAACCATTCGATCGCCTGGATCTGGCAGAACTCCGAGGCCTTCAACCGCTATCGCGGCACCGGCTGGATGAAGGAGCCATGCAAATCCTGCGAATTCCGCGAGATCGATTTCGGCGGCTGCCGCTGCCAGGCCTTCGCGCTGACCGGCGACGCCGCCAACACCGATCCGGCCTGCGCGCTGTCGCCGCTGCACGAGACCATCTTCAAGCAGGCGGAAGCCGAGGCCGAGGGCGAGACCAGCCGCTTCCTCTATCGGAATTTTGCCGGCGGCACCCTGGAATCCGAGAATGGGACCTGACGCCGACGCGGCCGCTTCCGCCAGGCGTGCCGATCCTTTTGCGCCGCTGACCTCCGACATGCTCGACGTCGGCGACGGCCATGAGCTCTATGTCGAGAGCGTCGGCCGCAGCGACGGCATTCCGGCGATCTACCTGCATGGCGGGCCCGGCAGCGGCTGCCAGCCGGACCATCGCCGGCTGTTCGATCCCGATCGCTTCTGCGCCGTGCTGTTCGACCAGCGCGGCTGCGGCCGCAGCCGGCCCAAGGGCTCGCGCGAGCACAACAGCACGGCGCATCTGATCGCGGACATGGAGAAAATCCGCGAGACGTTCGGCTTCGAACGCTGGATGGTGGTTGGGGGCTCCTGGGGAGCGACGCTGGCGCTGGCCTATGCAGAGGCGTATCCGACGCGCGTCTCCGGCGTTGCGCTCCGCGCGACGTTCCTGGGCACCCGGGCAGAGGTCGAGACGGCGTTCACGGTGCGCCTGGCGCAATTCTATCCTGCACTGTACGAGGATTTTCTCAGCGTGCTGCCGCCTGACGAGCGGGCCCAGCCGGTGGACGCCTATTGGCGCCGCATCCTGGATGCCGATCCGGCCGTGCACGGCCCTGCGGCGCGGGCCTGGCACGACACGGAGCGAGCTCTATCGGAGCACAAGCCTGGCAAGACGCGGCTCGACCTGGCGTCGCTGAACGTCTGGCGCACGCTGCCGGCGACGCCGTTCATGGAAGCGCATTATTTCGTCAACAATTCCTTCATGAGCGAAGACCAGTTGTTGCGGAACGCGGGCCGGCTCGCCGGCATTCCCGGCATGATCGTGCAGGGCCGCTACGATCTGTTGTGTCCTCCCGAGACATCCCACGCGCTCGCAAAAGTTTGGTCCACGTCCGAGCTTCGCGTCGTGGAAGAAGCCGGGCATTCGCTCTATGATACCGGCGTGAGGGACGCGGTGATGAAGTCGATCGCCGACCTCGCATCGAAGATCGGGCGATGAGAGGACAAGAAGAATGCCACTCGCCGGGAAAGGCATGCTGCTGACGTCGATGAATATCGACGCAGCCGATGAGGACGATTTCAACCGCTGGTACGATCGCGAGCATCTGGAAGAGCGCGTCGCGATCGAGGGTTTCCTGGAGGCGCGGCGCTATGTCGCGCATGCCGCCAATCCCAAATATCTCTCGCTGTACTCGACCGAAACGATCGACGTGCTGGACAGTCCCGCCTATCGCGCGCGGCTCGCCAATCAGACCGAATGGTCACGGCGGTCCATGGCGCGTTTCAAGGACATGCTGCGCGTCGTGGCGCGCATCACGCTCAGCAAGGGCACCGGCCGGGGCGCTGCGCTCGGCCTGGTGCGGCTGCGTCCCACCGCGGACAATGCGGCCGCGTGGCGTGACGCACTGCAAGACAAGCTGGCGCCGCAAGAGCGCGACGGCATCATCTCGATGCACCTGCTCGAAAGCGAGCCGGAATTGTCCGGCGCAAAGGCCGATATTCCAGCGGTGCGCAACGAAGGCGCGCGCGACTGGTTCGTGCTGATCGACGGCACGCATGTCGGCGCGGTCTCGGCCGTGATCGCCGAACGCTTCACCGGCCCAGCGGCTGCGCCCTTCCCACCCCCCGTCTCCGTCGGCACGTACAGCCTGATGTGGGACCTCGCGAAGAGCGACATCGCGCAGAGTTGACGCGCTCGCGCGCATCGCAACATGCTGCACCGCACGCGCATCACGCGCCGCCGTTAATGCTGTGCGCGCTTGGCTCCCATGAAAGCCGGTGATCCCGCAAATTTGCCGTTGTACTTCGGAGCCGTTCTAATAAGCTAACCCAATGACGTCATTCAGAAACCAGATCGAAGCGCGTTAAGCGCTCGCCATGCTCACAAAAAAAGGCCGCGGGGTCTTTGGGCCTGCGCGGACAGGGTAGGAATGAAACCGACCGATATCGCGGCCCCCGACTACTTTCACAAAGTGGTCGATTGCCAGTGGGCCTGTCCTGCACACACTCCGGTTCCCGAATACATCCGACTGATCGCACAAGGCCGCTACAGCGACGCCTACATGATCAATTGGAAATCGAACGTGTTTCCCGGCATTCTGGGACGCACCTGCGATCGTCCGTGCGAGCCGGCGTGCCGGCGCGGACGCGTCGAGGAAACCCCCGTCGCGATCTGCCGCCTCAAGCGCGTCGCAGCCGACTTCAAGGATGACATCAAGCAGCGCCTGCCGAAGCCCACGGCGAAGAACGGCAAGCGCGTCGCGTTCGTCGGCGGCGGTCCCGCTTCGCTGACGGTGGCGCGCGATCTGGCGCCGCTCGGCTATCACTGCACCGTGTTCGACGGCGATCCCGAAGCCGGCGGCATGATGCGCACGCAGATCCCGAAATTCCGCCTGCCCAATTCCGTCATCGACGAGGAGACCGGCTACATCCTGGGCCTCGGCGTCGACTTCAAAGGCGGTCACCGCATCGAGAGCATGAAAGCGCTACTCGCCGAAAAGTACGACGCGATCTTCGTCGGCTCCGGCGCGCCGCGCGGCCGCGAGCTCGACATTCCCGGCCGCAAAGAGGCAGCCGGCAACATCCATATCGGCATCGAATGGCTGGCCAACGTGTCGTTCGGCCATGTCGACAAGATCGGCAAGCGCGTGATCGTGCTCGGCGGCGGCAACACTGCGATGGATTGTTGCCGCACCGCGCGTCGTCTCGGCGGCGAAGAGGTGAAGGTCGTGGTCCGCTCCGGCTTCGAGGAGATGAAGGCCTCGCCCTGGGAGAAGGAGGATGCGCTCCACGAGGATATTCCGATCCTCAATTTCATGGTCCCCGTCGCCTTCGTTCACGACAATGGCAAGCTCACCGGCGTCACCTTCCAGAAGGTGAAGGCCGAATACGACGCCAAGGGCCGCCGCAACCTCGTTCCCTCCGGCGAGCCGGACCAGACCATCGAATGCGACGACATACTGGTCGCGGTCGGCCAGGAGAACGCCTTCCCCTGGATCGAGCAAGATTGCGGCATCGAGTTCGACAAATGGCACATGCCCAAGGTCGATCCCGAGACATTCGTCTCGACCAATCCAAAGGTGTTCTTCGGCGGCGACGCCGCGTTCGGCCCGAAGAACATCATCTGGGCGGTGGCGCACGGCCACGACGCCGCGCTGTCGATCCACAAGATGCTGTCGGGTGAGGACATTACCGAACGTCCGCTGCCGGACGTGCATGTCTCGTCGCAGAAGATGGGCATCCACGAATGGAGCTATGACAACGACATCTCCGTCGACAAGCGCTACAAGGTGCCGCATCGCGACAAGGTGATCGCGCTGAAGGATATCCGCGCCGAGGTCGAGCTCGGCTACGACGTCAAGCTGGCGCTCGGCGAGGCCGAACGCTGCCTGAACTGCGACGTGCAGACCGTGTTCTCGACCTCGCTCTGCATCGAGTGCGATGCCTGCGCCGACATCTGCCCGATGGATTGCATCACCTTCACCGACAACGGCGAAGAAGGCGATCTGCGCCAGCGGCTCAAGGCACCTTCGGCGCATCCCGACCAGGACCTTTACGTCTCCTCGGACCTCAAGACCGGACGCGTGATGGTCAAGGACGAGGACGTCTGCCTGCATTGCGGCCTGTGCGCCGAACGTTGTCCCACCGGCGCCTGGGACATGCAGAAATATTTCATCGAGATGACCCACGCAGGTTCGACATGTCCGACAAAAAGCCGATCAGCAGCGTAAACGACTTCGTCGTCCGTTTCGCCAACGTCAACGGTTCGGGCTCGGCCAGCGCCAACGAGATGTTCGCGCGCGCGATCCTGCGTCATGGCGTGCCGGTGTCCCCCCGCAACATCTTCCCCTCCAACATCCAGGGCCTGCCGACCTGGTACGAGGTGCGGGTGACCGAAGAAGGCCATCTCGGCGCCCGCGGCGGCGTCGACATGATGGTCGCCATGAATCCGCAGACCTGGGACAAGGACGTCGCCGGCATCGAGCCGGGCGGCTATCTGTTCTACGATTCCACCAAGCCGATGCCGTCGACCAAATTCCGCGACGACATCACCGTGATCGGGGTGCCCTTAACCGCCATCACCAACTCGACCTACACCGATCCGCGCCAGCGCCAGCTGTTCAAGAACATCATCTATCTGGGCGCTCTCTCGGCGCTGCTCGACATGGACCCCAAGCTGATCGAGCAACTGATCGGCGAGCAGTACAAGGGCAAGGAGAAGCTGCTCTCCTCCAACGTGCATGCACTGCATCTCGGCCGCGACTGGGCGCTGCAGAATTTGAAATGTCCGATCGGGCTGCGGGTGAAGAAATCCGACAAGGTCGGCGACCGCATCTTCATCGAGGGCAACAGCGCCGCCGCGCTCGGCGCCGTCTATGGCGGCGCTACGGTGTGCGCCTGGTATCCGATCACGCCGTCCTCGTCGGTGGCGGAGGCCTTCACCGCGCATTGCAAGAAGTACCGGCACGACCCTGAAACGGGCAAGGCGAAATACGCCATCGTGCAGGGCGAGGACGAGCTCGCCTCGATCGGCATCGTGATCGGCGCCTCCTGGAACGGCGCCCGCGCCTTCACCGCGACCTCCGGCCCCGGCATCTCCTTGATGACCGAGTTCATCGGCCTCTCCTATTTCGCGGAGATTCCGGCCGTGATCATGAACATCCAGCGCGCCGGCCCCTCGACGGGGATGCCGACCCGCACCCAGCAATGCGACATCATCGCCTGCGCCTATGCTTCGCACGGCGATACCAAGCACGTGCTGCTGTTCCCGGAAGACCCGGCCGAAGCCTTCGAATTCGCGGCGGCCGCCTTCGATCTCGCCGAGCGGCTGCAGACCACGATCTTCCTGATGCTCGATCTCGACATCGGCATGAACCACCGGCTCTGCCGCCCGCTGAAGTGGGACGATGCCAAGCAATATGACCGCGGCAAGGTGATGACCGCGGCGATGCTGGAAGAGGGCCGCGACTTCGGCCGCTATCTCGATGTCGACGGCGACGGCATCCCCTACCGCACCTATCCCGGCACGCATCCGACCAAGGGCTCCTACTTCACTCGCGGCACCTCGCGTGATCGCTATGCGCGCTACTCCGAGGAAGGCTCGGTTTACGCCGACAACATGCAGCGCCTGATGCGGAAGTTCGAGACCGCGCAGGACCTGGTGCCACGGCCATTGCAGGCCAATGCAGAGCGGCCGACCAAATACGGCGTGATCTATTTCGGCTCGACCTCGCCGGCGATGGACGAGGCGATCGGCCTGCTGGAAGCGCGCGGGCATCAGCTCGACCGGATGCGCATCCGCGCCTTCCCGTTCCACTCGAGCGTCGCAAGCTTCCTCGCCGAGCACGACTTCGTCTATGTGGTCGAGCAGAACCGCGACAGCCAGCTGCGCCAGCTCATTGTCAACGAGAACGGCATCGACCCGGTGCGTCTGGTGCCGATCGTGCATTATGACGGCTCGCCGATCACCGCCCGTTTCATCGCAAAAGCCATTGGCGACCACCAGGATCACCTCAAGGTGACCCCGCTCCGCAAGGCCGTGTCATGACCTACATCGCAAAACCGAAATTCCATCATCCGGGCCTCAAGAAGAACGAGCTCGGCTACACGCATCGCGACTACGAGGGCAAGATCTCGACGCTGTGCGCGGGCTGCGGCCACGATTCGATCACCGCCTCGATCATCGAGGCCTGCTACGAATTGTCGATCGAGCCGCACCGGGTGGCAAAGATCTCCGGCATCGGTTGCTCCTCGAAGACGCCGGACTATTTCCTCGGCAATTCGCACGGCTTCAACTCCGTGCATGGCCGCATGCCATCAGTGCTGACGGGCGCCAACCTCGCCAATCGCGACCTGATCTATCTCGGCGTGTCCGGCGACGGCGATTCCGCCTCGATCGGCTTCGGCCAGTTCGCGCATTCGATCCGGCGCGGCGTCAACATGACCTATATCGTCGAGAACAACGGCGTCTACGGCCTGACCAAGGGCCAGTTCTCGGCGACCGCCGACCGCGGCTCGAAGAGCAAGAAGGGCGTCACCAACACCGACAACGCCATCGACCTCGTCGCGATCGCGCTGCAGCTCGGGGCCACCTTCGTCGCGCGCTCGTTCTCGGGCGACAAGACCCAGCTGGTGCCGCTGATCGCCGCCGCGATCCGCCACAAGGGCGCGTCCTTCATCGACGTCATCAGCCCCTGCATCGCCTTCAACAATCACGCCGGCTCGACCAAGAGCTTTGATTATGTCCGCGAGCACAATGACGCCGTGAACCGGCTCGATGTGCTGGTCGGCCGCGATCCCATCGCCGTCGATTACGCGCCCGGCACGGTGCAGATGGTCGAGCAGCATGACGGCAGCAAGATCGCGCTGCGCAAGATCGACGCCGATTACGATCCGCATGACCGGCTCGGCGCCCAGACCTTCCTCGCGAAGCACGCCGCCAAGGGGCAGATCGTCACCGGTCTCCTCTACGTCGACCCCGACGCGGAAGATCTGCACGAGCACCTCAACACGGTCGAGACGCCGCTCAACTCGCTGGAGGCCGACACGCTGTGTCCGGGCTCGGCCGTGCTGGACAAGATCAACGCCAGCCTGCGGTAATCATTTGTTCCGCGCCGAGGCCGGCGACCTGACGCGGATCGTAATCTTCTCCGACACGATCGGCGGTTGAAACGGATAGTGCTTGGCGTCGCCGAGCACCAGCTGGAGCGTGTGCGTGCCCGGCGCAAGCTCAAGCATGGTTTCGGTCTGCCCTGCGCCGAAATGCAGGTGCGACTTGTCTTGCGGGATCGGCTCATTCGGATCGATGGGGTCGTTGACGTCGACCAGCAGATGATGATGGCCGGCGTTCTGGTAGTCGTCGCCAGCATGCGTCACACCCATGTTACGCAAGCCGAACCGGACCCAGACCCCACCGCGAACCTTCTGCCCGTCATGCGGCGTGATGAAATAGAGCTTGGCGTCCTTGGGCGCAGCCTTGCCCTGCGAACAGGCCACGCCCGGTAGCAATGCGATCGCGACTACCAGCGCGACACAGCCAATGATCTTCATCAAACTTACTCCAGCACTTACGGACTGAGTGCGACACGGAATCCATGTGTAGGGTAACGAACATTAGTGTCGTAACCATCGCGGTTTGACGGCCGCACATATCTCGAATCGTTCTTCCAGGACCCCGAGCGCAAGACATGAGAGCTGCAGTCGCCGCTGCTCCATGCCGAGCCGTCACCCGGCGCGCCCTGATAGGTCTTATGCCAGCAGTCCTCGACCCACTGATCGATGCCGCCGCCCATGTCATAAAGCCCGAATGGATTGGGCCTGAAGCTGCCGACCTTGGCCGGCTGCTCGGCCGCAAGATCACCGCAATCCTTGCACCCGGCCATGCCCGGCTGGAGCTTGTCGCCCCACCAGTATTTGGTCTGCGTTCCGCCGCGCGCCGCATATTCCCATTCGGCTTCGCTCGGAAGGCGGTAAGGCTTCTTCGTCGTCTGCGCGAGCCAGGCGGCATATTGTTGCGCATCGGCCCAGCTCACGTTGCTGACGGGGGCATCGTCCTTGCCGGTGGCCGTGAATCCGCACGCCCCGGCGGCGGCGCACTCGTTCCACTCCCGCACTGTTACCGGAAATTTTCCGATCGAGAACGGCTTGACCGCGACCTGGTGGACAGGTCGTTCGGTCGGGTCGTCATTGTTTCCCATCGCGAAGCTTCCGCCGCGAATGGCGATCATCTCGGGTTCGCGAGGCGGCGTCGCCGATGGGCTGGGCGCCGGCGCCGGCGACGGCGAGGGAGGGGCGGAAGCCAATGATGGGGAGGGTTGTGGCGTCTGCGTCGCTGCCTCCTGCGGCAGCGCGGCCGGGGCGGCGGTGGGCGTGGCGGCCTGCTCGTTGATCCTGCCGGGCTGCACCAGCAAATACCAGAGCACGCCGGTCGCGATAATCAGCACCGTGATGGCCAAAAGGAAGATAAGGGTATTTTCGCGCCGCCCTCGCGTCCTGCCGACCGCATCTGCATCCGGCAGCACGCGATAGACACGCACCGGATCGGTGATGTTCTTGACTTTGCGGTCTCCGAGCGACTCATAGCCGCACACCACCTTGTGCTTGATCTGCTCGTAGATCGCGCCTGAGATGTAAACCTGACCAGGCTCCGCAATGCCTTCGATACGTGTGGCGATATTGACGCCGTCGCCGTAGATATCGTCCGGCTCCACGATCACGTCGCCGAGATTGACGCCAATCCGGTATTCGAGCCGCGAATGCTTTGGGAGCGAGGCATTGCGGCCGATGAGGTTCTGCTGGATCACGATGCTGCAGCGAACGGCCTCAACAGGGCTGTCGAAGATGGCGATGAAGCCATCGCCCGTGGTCTTCACCAGACTTCCATGGTGCTCGATGATGCTGGGCTGGATGATATCGCGCTCGATCCGCTTGACGCGAACATGCGTTCCCTCCTCGTCCGCTTGCATGATGCGGCTGTAGGAAGCGATGTCGCCGACAATGATCGCTGCGAGACGGCGAGGCATGGGGCCGTGTGGCGGCGGCTCATCCTGATTGCCGGATCTGAAGTTGCGAATTTCGCCCATGCGGGGGACTCCACACGCTTACAAGGCAGCCCCAGCTTACGACTGCCAAAGGCGGCCGTCTGTGAACGCTACCACATTGTCGAACCGAGACAATGTCGTAGCCATCGCCGACATCGGGTTCCGGAGAAATCAAGGAGTGCATCAGTTGAACCTTCTTGGTGCCATCAATGACTAAGGCCAGGCCTGAGACGACGGCCCGAGTTCGTGCCGGGATAGTCGCGCGGGTGACCGTGCCGAAGGCCTGAACGCAGTGCGCTGGCGCAGCGACTAATGGCAGGCCTGCGCCGCCCTGCCGCGGCGGGCTATTGCCGCCAAGCGCCCGGTGCGATCATGAAGCTTGCTCTTGTCCTCCCGCTTGCCCTTGCCGCATTCATCAGCGCCGCCCAGGCCGAGGAAGGCGACGACATCCGTGAGGCCAGCAAGGCTGAAGCCGAGACCTTCAATGCGCGCATGTATGCGGGCGCCCCCGGCGCAAAAGCCTATGCCTGCTTCGTCCGCCGCTACGATGCCGACCATCTTGCGCGGCATCCGAAGCAGAAGGTCGCCTCGATGAAGCTGTTGATCTCGGCGGAGCTGGACAAGGAGGACAAGGAGCTGCACAACTCCTTCCGGCTCGGCTTCAGGTACCGGCATCGCTCCGGCGACTTCGATTCGAGCGGTTCGTGCAATCACGCTGTGTTCACCAAGGGCGGCAACGAAGTCCGCCTGGGTTGCGGCGTCGACTGCGAGGGCGGCGGCATCGGCGTTGCACTCTCGAAGGACGACAGGTCGGCGATCGTGCGGCTCGAGCGCGTCAGGGTCTGGCAGAACAACAAGCCGGACGACGACGCCGAGCGATCGCTCGTCGGCGGCGCCGACGATAGGATTTTCCGGCTCGATCGCACCGATACCAGCGAATGCGCTTCGCTGGTGACCGACCGCAAGGAACTCGCGGCACTGCGCCACAAGTGATATTCCTTCGGCAAAGTTGGACCCAGTCGAGGGAGATCGCCATGAACCGCCGGAACATCCTGTGGAGCGCCGTCTCGGCGCTGGGCGCAGCGTTCGGCGCCTCGCGTGCGCAAGCCGCGACGGAAGCGGGCGCGGGCAACAAGCTGAAAGTGGTCTATCACCTCAGCGACGCCGAGAAGGTCAACTTCGTGCTCGGCAACATCCAGAACCACATCGACGGGGTCGGTGGCCCCGAACACGTCACGATCGCGCTGGTGATCCACGGTCCGGCGCTGAAAGCATTTCATGCTGGCCAAGCCAACCCCGATCTCAGCAAGCGGATCGGCGAATTCTCCAAGGACGGCGTCGAGCTCGCCGCCTGCGGCAACACGATGAAGGCGCAGAACGTCACGCTGAAGGAGCTGCTGCCGGGCTTCGTCAGCGCGGAGAAGGGCGGCGTGGTTCGTTTGGCCGAGCTGCAGTCGCAGGGGTATCTGTACTTGCGGCCGTAGGGCGGCGCCACGACGCTCCATGACGTCCGATGCCCCTTGACTTACCCATAACTCCACGGTTATGCATCAATCCATAACTACAAGGTTATGGATTTCCATGTCCCCCGCCCCCGATATCCTGTTCAGGACGCTCGCCGACCCCACGAGGCGGGCGATCTTCGAGCGGCTGTGCCGCGAGGGCGAGCAGACGGTCGGGGCATTGACGGTGCGATCCGGCGTTTCGCAGCCGGCGGTCTCAAAACATCTCGGTGCGCTGAAGCAGGCCGGCCTGGTGCGCGACCGCCATGAGGGACGCCAGACCCATTACAGCGCCCAGCCCGGCGCGCTCGATCCGCTGGTCGATTGGACCAGCCAGATGGCCGGCTTCTGGCAGAAGCGGCTCGACGCGCTCGATGATCTCCTGAAGAGGATGGACCAATGACTGAAGCCTCAAGCCAGACGCGCTCCGTGGTCGTCGAACGCGAATTCGCGTTTCCGGCCGAACGGCTCTGGCGCGCGCTGACGCAGCCGCATCTGATCGAGGACTGGCTGATGAAGAACGACTTCAAGCCCGAGGTCGGTCATCGCTTCAATCTGCGCGGCGAATGGGGCGGCGTGCTGGACTGCGAGGTGCTCACCCTCGAGCCGCAGAAGAGTCTCGCCTACACCTGGAATTTCTCGCATGAGGATGCCGCCTTCGACCTCAGAAGCGTCGTCACCTTCACGCTGACGCCGACCAGCAGCGGCACGCATCTGCGCGTCGAGCAGGCGGGCTTCAGCCCGACACAGAAGCAGGCTTTTGGCGGCGCGCAGGCCGGCTGGAAGCAGTTTTTGGCAAAACTGGACGAGGTGCTGGCGCGAGGAGCCTAGCTCTCCGCCCGCGTCTATTTCCGAACATTTTCAAGAGAGGACCTAATGAGCACGCAGATGTGGATACGGCAAATTCATCGTTGGCTGTCGATGGCTTTCACGCTTGCGGTCATCGCCAACATCGTCGCCATGATCATGCAGCTCCAGGCCGTGTGGATCGGCTTCCTGGCGCTCGTGCCGCTGATTCCGCTGCTCGCGACAGGGCTGTATCTGTTCGCGCAGCCCTATCTCAGCCGCAGCAACGCGTGAGGCGAGAGCATGAAAAAGACCGTGACCGCGAAGAAGGCCGGCGCGTCGGACGCGAATGGAGCCTCCCCCTCCAAGCTGATCGACGGCAGGATCAAGGAGCTCGGAGACTGGCGCGGCGACATGCTGGCGCGGGTCCGCGGCCTGATCAAGGAGGCCGCCCCTGATGTCGTCGAGGAATGGAAATGGCGCGGCGTTCCCGTGTGGGAGCATGACGGCATCATCTGCACCGGCGAGACCTACAAGGAAGTGGTGAAGCTGACCTTCGCCAAGGGCGCGGCGCTCGATGACCCCTCGGGCCTGTTCAATTCCAGCCTCGACGGCAATGTGCGGCGCGCGATCGATATTCGCGAGGGCGAGAAGGTCAACGAGAAGGCGTTGAAGGCGCTGATCCGCGCGGCGGTGGAGCTGAATGCGAGCAAGGCGAAGAAGAAGCCGGTGAAGCGATCGGGATAGAAGCGCGCGGTGGTGGCGCGAAGCGCCGGATGTGGTTCTGTCAACACGGAAATTGCGGAGCGATCCCCCTCACCCCAGTGCGCTCGCATTTACCGGAGTCGCTGCCCTCTCCCACAAGGGGCGAGGGCACATCAACGCGCCGCTGTATTGCTCACATCGGCAGGCCCTCACGCCACCGCGGCTGCGATCGGGCGCGGGCTGACCACGTATTCGCGGAGGACCTTGTCGTTGGCGTCGACCTCGATCAGCGCGACGTCGTAGGTCCAGAGATCGGCGAGGTGCTGCAGCACGCGCTTGGCGTCGGTCTCGTTGAGCTGCGAGCCCTTGATGACGTGGTGATGCAGGATCAGGCGGCGGTCGCCGGAAAGATCGACGTCGACCACCTCGATATTGGCGTCGATGTAGCCGACATCGTGCTGCCGTGCCAGCTCGCGGCGGACGCGGCGGAAGCCGCGCTCGTCATGGATGGCGTCGACGCGGATGCCGGCACGTTCCTCCGGATCGTCGTGCAGATGGAACATGCGGAAGTGCCGCATCAATTTCGGGCTCAGGAACTGGCCGATGAAGCTTTCGTCGCGGTAGTTGGCCCAGACGTCGCGCAGCACGCCCATCACGTCGCCCTTGCCGGCGATGTCGGGGAACCACTCGCGGTCCTCGTCTTCCGGCTTGGTGACGATCCGCTCGATGTCCTGCATCACGGCAAAACCGAGCGCGTAAGGGTTGAATCCGGAGAACCGCCGGTCGTCGAATTCGGGCTGGAACACCACGTTGGTGTGCGAGCCCAGGAATTCGAGGAAATTGCCGTCGCTGATGCGGCCCTGCTCGTGCAGCTTGGTCATGATGCGATAGTGGACGTAGGTCGCCGTCCCCTCGTTCATCACCTTGGTCTGGCTCTGCGGATAGAAATATTGCGCGATGTGGCGGACGATGCGCAGCAACTCGCGCTGCCACGGAGCCAGGCGCGGCGCGCTTTTTTCCAGGAAGTAGAGCAGGTTTTCCTGCGGCAGCCCGAGCAGCTTGCGGCGGCGCTCGATGCTGAGCGCGGACCGGCTCTTGGCGGCGCCCTTGGGGACGGTGCGCCAGAGGTCGTTGAACACCTCCTCCTCGTGCTGGCGGCGGCGCCCTGCCCGCTTCTCCTCGACGCGCAAATCCAGCTTCTTCTTGCCGGGATAGCGGTCGATGCCGTGCGACATCAGCGCGTGTGCGGCGTCCAGCGTGCGCTCGACCTCGACGCGGCCGTAGCGCTCCTCGCATTGCATGACGTAGGTCTTGGCGAAGTCGAGATAATCCAGGATGCCGTCGGCGTCGGTCCACTGCTTGAACAGGTAATTGTTCTTGAAGAAGTGGTTGTGGCCGAAAGCGGCGTGCGCGATCACCAGGGTCTGCATCGTCGCCGTGTTCTCCTCCATCAGATAGGAGATGCAGGGCGAGGAGTTGATCACGATCTCATAGGCGAGCCCCATCAGGCCCTTGCGATAGGACGCCTCGTGATACGCGAATTGCTTGCCGAAGGACCAATGCTTGTAGAACAGCGGCATGCCGACAGACGAATACGCGTCCAGCATCTGCTCGGCGGTGATCACCTCGATCTGGTTCGGATAGACGTCGAGCCCGAGATCCTTCAACGCCACCGCCTCGCAGGCATCCGTGATGCGCTGCAATGTGTGGAAATCCCAATCCGCGCCTTCGAACAATCGTTCCGTCATGGAGCGGCCTTCTCCTGGGCAGTTTCGCGGCGCTGGAACAGATCGTGGAACACCGGAAAGATCTCGCTGCGCTCGGAGACCTTGCGCATCGAGAGCGGTGCGCCGCCGTTGCGCAGGCGCTCATAGAGGGTCCAGAGCGAGGAGTCGGAGAGATCGAAGGCGCTGCCGCCGGACTCCCCGACCTCGAGATAGGCAAAGAACTGGCAGACCGGCAGGATCTTGTCGGTCAGCAGCATGCCCGTCAGTTCGCCATCGGAATAGGAATTGTCGCCGTCGGAGGCCTGCGCGGCATAGATGTTCCAGTCCGACGGGTTGAAGCGCTCGCGCACGATCTCGTGCATTGCCTGCAGCGCGCTGGAGACCAGCGTGCCGCCCGAGGCCGGACCGTAGAAGAAGGTCTGCTCGTCGACCTCCTCGGCGCGGTCGGTGTGGCGGATGAAGACGATCTCGACATGCTTGTAGCGGCGCTTCAAAAACACGTAGAGCAGCATGTAGAAGCGCTTGGCGAGATCCTTCATGTGCTCGGACATCGAGCCGGAGACATCCATTAGGCAGAACATCACCGCCTGCGCCACCGGCCGCGGCACCTTCTCGTAGCGACGATAACGGATGTCGAGCGGGTCGATGAAGGGAATGCGCTTCGATTTCGCCTTCAGTTTTTCGAGCCGAGCCACCAGCTCCACGCGCTCGTCCTCGTCGGTGCAGGCGGCGATCGCGGCCTCCAGCTCCTCGATCTCGTCCTTGCTGGGACGCTTGAGCGCGATGCGGCGGGCGAGCGCGAGCTTCACCGTCCGGCTCACCGAGATGTTGGCGGGCGAGCCCGAGGTGGTGTAGCCGGCGCGCTGGATGCCCTCGCTCTCGGTCTGCGCGATCTTGCGCTTGGCGAGATCCGGCAGCTCGAGATCGTCGAGGAAGAGATCGACGAACTCGTCGCGGGAGAGCACGAAGCGGAACGCATCCTCGCTGTCGCCTTCGCCCGGGCCGGAATCCTTGGCGCTGCCCTGGCCGGAGCGCTGCAGATAGTCGCCCTCGATGAACTTCTTGTTGCCGGGCAGCACCATGTCGCGCGTACCGCCTTCGCGGCGAAAGCGCGGCTCGTGCATGCCGTCGAGGGGAATCGTGACTTCGCCCCCCTCCAGGACGTCCTTGATGTCGCGTTCCTGCGAGGTCTTCTTGACGGCGCCCTGCACCAGGGATTTGGCCCGACGCAAGAACCGCTGGCGGTTCTCAAGACTCTTGCCGCCTGGATTCAGGCGCCTGTCAATAATGTGAATGGGCACTTTACCATTCGCCTCCCATCCGCCTCAACCGGCCTGCTTCACGCGCATGTACCATTCGACGAGCCGGCGAACCTGACGCTCGGTGTAGCCACGCTCCACCATGCGAGCGACGAACTCGCCATGCTTCTTCTCCGTCTCGCCGTCCTTCTTCGACCCGAAGGAGATGACCGGAAGCAGGTCCTCGACCTGGGAGAATATCCTCTTTTCGATCACGTCGCGAATCTTCTCGTAGGAGGTCCAGGTCGGATTCTTGCCGCCGTTCTGGGCCCGCGACCGTAACGAGAATTTGACAACCTCGTTGCGGAAGTCCTTGGGGTTGGCGATGCCCGCCGGCTTCTCGATTTTCGTCAGCTCCTGGTTCAAAAGCTCGCGATCGAGCAGTTGGCCGGTGTCGGGATCCTTGAAGTCCTGGTCCTCGATCCAGGCGTCGGCATAGTCGACGTAGCGATCGAACAGGTTCTGGCCGTAATCCGAGTAGGATTCCAGATAGGCCTTCTGGATCTCGTTGCCGATGAACTCGGCATAACGCGGCGCCAGATCCGCCTTGATGAATTCGAGATAGCGCTTCTCGACTTCCTCCGGCAGCTGCTCGCGGCGGATCGACTGCTCCAGCGCGTACATCAAATGCACGGCGTCGGCGGCCACCTCCTGCGGGTCGTGGTTGAAGGTCGCGGCCAGGATCTTGAACGCGAAGCGGGTCGAGACGCCGTCCATGCCCTCGTCGACGCCGGCGGCGTCGCGATATTCCTGGACGCTGCGCGCTTTCGGATCGGATTCCTTCAGGCTCTCGCCGTCGTAGACCCGCATCTTGGCGAACACGGTGGAATTCTCGTGCTTGCGCAGGCGCGACATCACCGAGAACCGTGCCAGCGTCTCCAGCGTCGACGGCGCGCAAGGCGCCGAGGCCAGCTCGGAACCCTGAATCAGCTTCTCGTAGATCTTCTGCTCTTCCGTGATCCGCAGGCAGTAAGGCACCTTGATCACGCAGATGCGGTCGATGAAGGCTTCGTTGTTCTTGTTGGACTTGAAGCTCGCCCACTCGGCTTCGTTGGAGTGCGCGAGGATCACGCCGGTGAACGGGATCGCGCCGATGTTCTCGGTGCCGATGTAGTTGCCTTCCTGCGTCGCGGTGAGCAGCGGGTGCAGCATCTTGATCGGGGCCTTGAACATCTCGACGAACTCGAGCACGCCCTGGTTGGCGCGGTTGAGGCCGCCGGAATAGCTGTAGGCGTCGGGATCGTTCTGCGCGTAGGTCTCGAGCTTGCGGATGTCGACCTTGCCGACCAGCGAGGAGATGTCCTGGTTGTTCTCGTCACCGGGCTCCGTCTTGGCGATTGCGATCTGGCGCAGCCGCGACGGCTGGATCTTGGCGACCCGGAACTGGGAGATGTCGCCGCCGAAGGCTTCCAGCCGCTTGTAGCACCACGGGCTCATCAAGCCGGTGAGACGCCGGCGCGGGATGCCGTATTTCTCTTCCAGCATCGGGCCGAGCTGATCGGGATCGAACAGGCTGAGCGGGCTCTCGAACACCGGGGAGAGTTCATCGCCGGCCTTGAGCACGTAGATCGGATGCACTTCCATCAGCGACTTCAGCCGCTCGGCGAGCGAAGACTTGCCGCCGCCGACCGGTCCGAGCAGATAGAGAATCTGCTTGCGCTCCTCGAGGCCCTGCGCCGCATGCCGGAAGAAACCAACGATGCGCTCGATCGTTTCTTCCATGCCGTAGAAGCCGGCGAAGGCCGGATAGGTCCGGATCGTGCGGTTCAAAAAAATACGGCCAAGGCGTGGGTCCTTGGCCGTGTCAATCGTCTGAGGTTCACCGATCGCTGCTAGCAGTCGTTCGGCCGCGTTCGCGTATTTCATGGGATCGCTTCGACACGATTCCAGATATTCCGCCATCGACATGTCGTGCTGGCTTCTCGCCTCGAACGACCGAGCGAAAGCGTTGAATAGAGAATCGTTGTACATGATCCCTCTCCGCGTGAGTTCCGCTACAAGCTGAAACGAAAGCAGTTACCGGACCGTTCCTCAGGCCGTTTCGAATCAGCGTGAGCACATGACGATCATTGGACACCCGGGTGCCAACACGACGCAACGCACAACGTAGGCACTCGTTGAGTTACGAACAGGCACATGCCCGTAATTTGTGCGAATCTCTGTCTATATTGGCTCATTTCCAAGAAATGTCACTCGGTCGCAACATCCGGGCGTTACCGGGGATGCGTTCATCCGGCGTTGCAGCATAGCGATCCCGGCGGCGATCTTATGACGCTTGTACGGCGAAGCCTTGGGCACCGCCTTGAGCATCGCCTTGGGTGCCGCGTTCATCTTCCTGCTGCAATGCGGTGCGCGGCGTGCTGGCTGCGTGCGCGTCGCGGCAAGCACGCAGCACTGTATCAAAATCGGCCGCCAGGCCCTCTGCCCGGATGACGATACGATCGTTCTGCGCATGACGGGCCAGGTTGCGCATGCTGCGGAGGTGCCGCTGCAAGTCCGGCGTCGGCGTCAGCACGATCATCTCGCGGCCGCGACACTCTTCGGCAGAAATCCGTGCGATCGAATCCCACGGCAGAAATTCATTGCCGAGCCGGAGATCGCGGATGCCGTAGCGATTGACGATGAGAACCGGGCCCCGCTCGGTGGGAAGCATCCAGATCAGCCGGATCGTCACCAAGGCGAACACCACGACGCCGGCATATCCGACCATCGTGTTGTAATCGCCAAGACCATCCCACCAGTGGAAGGCAAGGGTCGCACTGAGCAGGGTCATCGCAAAGCCCGCCGCAACCAGCAGTCGCAGCAAGGTCCTACATGGGCTGATTTCGAGATCCTGCGATCCGTCGACGGATCCGGCCTGCGCGCCCGGCGGCGCACTATTGGCGACGGCGAACGCCATGCCTTCATGACTAGCGTGCATGCTTTCCCCCAGCATGGCCATTTGCGACCGAGCTATTCACCAGATGCACTGGAATCAGCCGATGGCATCCGCACAGCCACTGGTTGATAGCGAAGCGGCCGACATTACGCAACCAGACTTGACGCAACCAGACTTGGCCGAACTTTCGGCCAACGACTTTTTACGCAACCCAAAGATTACGCAACCCAAGGACTTTTTCGCAACAACCCTGCTGCCGCCCGGATCGCCATGATCGCGACGGAGTTACACTGGAGGGTATGACGCCTGTACCCTTGATTGGTTCCCTCCCGGGAGCATGTAAGCTAGAGGATAGCGCGTCAGGACCGGCGCGGAAACCCCTCGCCCGCAGGCTTGGAGATAAAATAAGCATCATGAATCCCGTCAAAGAACTGGAAAAGCACGGACAAGCCGTCTGGCTGGACTTCCTGGCCCGTGGCTTCATCGCCAAGGGCGACCTGAAGCGGCTGATCGACACCGATGGCGTCAAGGGCGTCACCTCCAATCCCTCGATCTTCGAGAAGGCGATCGGCAGCTCCGACGAATACGATGCCCCGATCGGCAAGGCGCTGAAGCGCGGCGACCGGACCGTGGCCGATCTGTTCGAGGCCGTCGCGGTCGAGGACATCCAGGCCGCCGCCGACGTGCTCCGCCCGGTCTATGACCGCCTCAAAGGCGGCGACGGCTATGTCAGCCTGGAAGTCTCGCCCTATCTCGCCATGGACACATCAGGCACGGTCGCCGAAGCACGGCGGCTCTGGAAGGACGTTGGTCGCAAGAACCTGATGGTGAAGGTGCCGGCAACGCCCGAGGGCCTGCCGGCGATCGAGACGCTGATCGGCGACGGCATCAGCATCAACATCACGCTGCTATTCTCCAAAGCGGTCTACCTCCAGGTGGCCGAAGCCTACATCGCCGGCCTGGAAAAATACGTCGCCAGTGGTGGCGATCCCTCGCATGTCGCGAGCGTGGCGAGCTTCTTCGTCAGCCGCATCGACTCCGTGGTCGACAAGCAGCTCGACGAGAAGATCGCCCGCGCCAACGACCCGTCCGAGAAGGAGCGGCTCGCCGCGCTGAAGGGCAAGGTCGCGATCGCCAACGCCAAGGTTGCCTACCAGGATTACAAGCGCCTGTTCTCGGGCCCCCGCTGGGACAAGCTCGCCGCCAAGGGCGCCAAGCCGCAGCGCATGCTGTGGGCCTCGACCGGCACCAAGAACAAGGATTACAGCGACGTCCTCTATGTCGAGGAGCTGATCGGCCCCGACACCATCAACACGGTTCCGCCGGCGACGCTGGATGCGTTCCGCGACCACGGCAAGCCGCGCGACAGCCTGGAGGAGAACGTCGACGACGCTCGCCGTGTGCTGGAAGAGCTGGAGCGCTCGGGCATCTCGCTCGACGCCATCACCGAGGAACTGGTCAAGGACGGCGTCAAGCTGTTCGCCGACGCCGCCGACAAGCTCTACGGCGCCGTCGCCCACAAGCGCGCGACCGTGCTCGCGCCCGCGCTCGATGGTCAGGAGCTCTCGCTCGGCGACGGCCTCGGCAAGGCCGTGGCCAAGAGCACCGAGGAATGGCGGGCGTCCGCCAAGATCCGCCGGCTGTGGCAGCGCGACAAGTCGGTCTGGACCGGCACTGATGAGGACAAATGGCTCGGCTGGCTCGACAGCGCGGCCAAGGCCGACGTCGCCGATTACGAGGATTATGCGGGCCGCGTGAAGGGCCAGAAATTCTCCGACGCCGTCGTGCTCGGCATGGGCGGATCGAGCCTCGGCCCCGAGGTGCTGGCCGAGACCTTTGGCAAGAAGCCCGGCTTCCCGAAGCTGCATGTGCTTGATTCCACCGACCCGGCGCAGGTGCGGGCGATGGAGGCGAAGATCGACATCGCGAGCACCGTGTTCATCGTCTCGAGCAAGTCGGGCGGCACCACCGAGCCGAACGCGATGAAGGACTATTTCCACGAGCAGGTTGCCAAGGCGGTGGGTGCGAAGGTGAAGACCGGCCATCGCTTCATCGCGGTGACCGATCCCGGCTCGTCGCTGGAGAAGGCGGCCAAGAAGCTGAACTACGCCCGCATCTTTCATGGCGAGCCCTCGATCGGCGGACGCTATTCGGTGCTCTCGCCGTTCGGCCTGGTGCCGGCGGCAACCGCCGGCATCGACGTCAAGACCTTCGTCAAGCATGCGCTCGCGATGGCCCGCTCCTGCGGGCCGGACGTGCCGCCGAGCGAAAACCCGGGCGTGCAGCTCGGCCTCGCCCTGGGTCTTGCCGGCCTCGAAGGTCGCGACAAGGTGACGATCCTGGCCTCGAAGAAGATCGCCGATTTCGGCGCCTGGGCCGAGCAGCTCATCGCGGAATCGACCGGCAAGGAAGGCAAGGGCCTGATCCCGATCGAGGGTGAGCCGCTGGGCGATCCCGCGGTCTACGGCAACGACCGGTTCTTCATCGACATCCGCATCGAAGGCGAAGCGGACGCCGCCCACGATTCCAAGCTCGCCGCGATCGAAGCGGCCGGCCATCCCGTGGTTCGCATCGTCATGAAGTCGATCGACCATCTCGGCCAGGAATTCTTCCGCTTCGAGATGGCGACCGCAGTCGCGGGCTCGATCCTCGGCATCAACCCGTTCGACCAGCCGGACGTGGAAGCGGCCAAGATCAAGACTCGCGAGCTGACGGCGTCGTTCGAGAAGACCGGCGCGCTGCCGGAAGAGCAGCCGGTGGTCAGCACCGATGAGGCCGATCTCTATACCGACGAAGCCAACGCCACGGCGCTGCGCGCCGCCGGCGCCAATGGCGATCTCGCCTCCTGGCTGAAGGCGCATCTGTCGCGCTCGGGCGATGGCGACTATGTCGCCCTGCTCGGCTATGTCGCGCGCGACAAGGCGACGATCGACGCGCTCCAGGCCATGCGGCTCGAGGTGCGCGAGAAGCGGCATGTCGCAACCTGCGCCGAGTTCGGCCCGCGCTTCCTGCACTCCACGGGGCAGGCTTACAAGGGCGGGCCCGACAGCGGCGTGTTCCTCCAGATCACCGCCGACGATGCCAAGGACCTCAAGGTGCCGGGCCAGAAGGCCAGCTTCGGCGTGATCAAGGCGGCGCAGGCGCGCGGCGATTTCGACGTGCTCACCGAGCGTGGCCGGCGCGCGTTGCGCGTCCACCTCAAGGGCGGGCTCAAGAAGGGTCTTGCCGCTCTCAACGCGGCGCTCACCGACGCGCTCACTTAAGGAATATCGCCAATGCAACTCGGCATGATCGGCCTCGGCCGGATGGGCGGCAACATCGTTCGCCGCCTGATGCGCCACGGACATTCGACCGTGGTCTACGACAAGGACGCCAAGGCCGTGGCCGGCCTTGCCGCCGACGGCGCAGTCGGCTCGGCGACGCTCGAGGAGTTCATCTCGAAACTCGAGCGTCCCCGCACGGCTTGGGTGATGCTGCCGGCCGGCCACATCACCGAAACGACGATCGACACGATCGCCGGCGTGATGCAGGAAGGCGACGTCATCATCGACGGCGGCAACACTTTCTGGCAGGACGACGTCCGCCGCGGCAAGGCGCTGAAAGCCCGCGGCATCCACTATGTCGACGTCGGCACCTCCGGCGGCGTCTGGGGCCTCGACCGCGGCTATTGCATGATGATCGGCGGCGAGGAGCAGGTGGTCGACCGGCTCGACCCGATCTTCGCCGCGCTCGCGCCCGGCGCCGGCGACATTCCGCGCACCGAGGGACGCGAGGGACGCGATCCCCGCATCGAGCAGGGTTACATCCATGCCGGCCCCGTCGGTGCCGGCCACTTCGTCAAGATGATCCACAACGGCATCGAATACGGCCTGATGCAGGCCTATGCCGAAGGGTTCGACATTCTCAAGAATGCCAACATCGAGGCCCTGCCGGCGGACCATCGCTACGATTTCGATCTCGCCGACATTGCGGAAGTGTGGCGGCGCGGCTCGGTGATCCCGTCCTGGCTGCTCGACCTCACCTCGACCGCGCTCGCCGACAGCCCCCAACTCGCCGAATATTCCGGCTTCGTGGAAGATTCCGGCGAGGGACGCTGGACCGTGAATGCCGCGATCGACGAGGCCGTGCCGGCTGAAGTGCTGACCGCGGCGCTCTACACACGTTTCCGTTCCCGTCGGGAACACACCTTCGCCGAAAAAATTCTCTCCGCGATGCGCGCGGGATTCGGCGGCCACAGGGAGCCCAAGCAGCCGGGCGCTGCGAAGTCGAAATAGCAAGTAGCGAAGCGAGGGCCAACAATTCGTGACAAAAGACCCGCAAGCCAAGCGCAAGCCGGAAAATTGCGCCTTCGTCATCTTCGGCGTGACCGGCGACCTCACCCATCGGCTGGTGATGCCATCGCTCTACAATCTCGCCGCCGAGCACCTGCTGCCTGAAAAGTTCTGTGTCGTCGGCGTGGCCCGCAAGAGCCAGTCGGATGACGAACTGCGCGACAGCCTGATGAAGGGCCTGCGCAAGTTCGCGACGCGGCCGGTCGACGACGACATCGCAAAGCAGCTGCTGCAATGCGTCACCTTCGTCGAGGCCGATCCGAAGGACCCGCCGTCGTTCGATCGCCTGCGCGAACACCTGGATTCGCTGGAATGCGCGCAGGAAACCGGCGGCAACCGCCTGTTCTACCTGGCCACGCCGCCGGCCGCGTTCGCGCCGACCGCGCGTGAGCTCGGCCGCACCGGCATGATGAAGGAGAACAGCGCCTGGCGCCGCCTCGTAATCGAAAAGCCGTTCGGCACCGATCTCGCGTCGGCCAGGGCGCTGAATACCGAGCTCTTGAAGATCATGGACGAGCACCAGATCTATCGGATCGATCATTATCTCGGCAAGGAGACGGTGCAGAACATCCTGGTGCTGCGCTTCGCCAACGGCATGTTCGAGCCGATCTGGAATCGCAACCACATCGACCACATCCAGATCACGGTCGAGGAGAAGCTCGGCGTCGGCCATCGCGGCGGCTTCTACGATGCGACCGGCGCGCTGCGCGACATGGTGCCGAACCATCTGTTCCAGTTGATGTCGCTGGTCGCGATGGAGCCGCCGGCGCGCTTCGACGCCCATTCGGTCCGCTCCGAAAAGGCCGAGGTGCTGACGTCGATCCAGCTGCCGAGCCGGGAGGATGCGCTGAAAAACTCGGTCCGCGCGCAATATCTCGCAGGCCGCGTCGGCGACGAGGATGTCCCGGACTACCGCAAGACCGAGGACGTCAAACCCGGCAGCACCACCGAGACCTTCGTTGCGCTGAAACTGATGATCGACAATTGGCGCTGGGCCGGCGTTCCCTTCTATTTGCGGACCGGCAAGGCGCTCGGCCACAAGCGCACCGAGGTCGCGATCAAGTTCAAGCAGGCGCCGTTGTCCATGTTCTCGGGGACCGACGTCGACCGCCTGTCGCAGAATTTCCTCACCATCGGTATCGCGCCGACCGAAACCATCGAGCTTCAGTTCAACGCCAAGATCCCGGGACCGAGCATCACGATCGACGGCGTCGAGATGAAATTCAAGTACGGCGACTATTTCCAGGCCGATCCCTCGACCGGATACGAGACGCTGATCTACGACTGCATGATCGGCGACAACATCCTGTTCCAGCGCGCCGACGGCATCGAGGCCGGATGGCAGGCGGTGCAGCCGTTCCTGGACGCCTGGAAGAGTGAAGGCACCAACGGCATCGAGACCTATGAAGCCGGCAGCGACGGGCCGAAATGCGCCGACGAGCTGCTGCGGCGCGACGGGCGAAGCTGGCGGAAGTTCTCGTGATGGCCGCAGCGGGCCAGCCGAAGCTGATCGTCGCGGCCGACGCCGAAGCCCTGGCGCAGGCCGCGGCCGAGCGGGTGATGGCGCGGATCGCGGCCAATCCCGGCCGCATCGCGATCTGCCTGACCGGTGGCTCCAGCCCGAAGAAGCTCTATCAATTGCTCGGCAGCGACGCCTATCGCGGCAAGATCCCGTGGCAGCGCGTGCACTGGTTCATCGGTGACGAGCGCTTTGTCGGCGAGAGCGATCCCCTCAACAACATGGCGGTGGCGCGCGCGACGTTTCTCGACCGCAATGCAGCTTCGAGCCACATCCACCCGATTCCGACCAGGACTGAATCTCCCGAGGAAAGCGCCGAAGCCTACGCGCGCGAGCTGCAGGCCTTCTACGGCTCTGGACGCCTCGATCCGTCGCGTCCGCTGTTCGACATGGTCCTGATGGGCGCGGGCCCGGACGGCCACACAGCTTCGCTGTTTCCCGGCTTCCCCGAGATCGAGGAGAGCGAGCGCTGGGTCGTCGGGGTGCCCAAGGCCAATGTCGCGCCTTTCGTGCCGCGGGTCTCGCTTACCCTGCCCGTCCTTGCGTCGTGCTACGAAATGCTGTTCGAGATGGCCGGGCACGACAAGCAAGCGATCTTGACGCGCCTCCTCAATGGCGAGACTCTGCCGGCGTTACGCGCGCGCTCGAAGGGTGAGACCATCTGGCTGGTCGACCAAGCCGCGCTTCCGGAGGGCATTCGTGGCGGGCGTTGAAGCACCTTGTGCATTGATCGTGATGGGCGTGTCGGGGTCGGGCAAGAGCACGATCGCGGCAGCGCTCGGCCAGCGGCTCGGCTGGCGCTTCGAGGACGGCGACAGCTTTCATCCCGCCAGCAATGTCGAGAAGATGCGCGCCGGTCACCCGCTCACCGACGAGGACCGCTGGCCCTGGCTCAACGCCATCGCCGACGAGATCGCGCGGGTTTGCGACAAGGGCGAGCACGTCATCATCGCCTGCTCGGCGCTGAAGCACACCTACCGCGACGTGCTGCTGCGCGGGCGCGACGATGTCCGCTTCGTCTTCCTGAAGGGTACGAAAGAGCTGATCGCCGAGCGGCTCGCCCAGCGCAAAGGCCATTTCATGCCGCCGGGGTTGCTGACGAGCCAGTTCGAGACGCTGGAGCCGCCGGAAGCCGGCGAGCACGTCATCACCGTCTCGATCGATGAAACGGTCGAAGCGATCGTGGACGGCATCGTACGGCAGTTGAAGCTGGGCGGGGCGAAGCGCTGAGACCTGAAAAACCTGAAGGTTCTGCCATGACGCAAATCTCACTGGTCGTATCCGACGTCGACGGCACGCTGCTGACCAAGGACAAGACCCTGACCGAGCGCGCGAGAAGCGCAGTGCAGCGGCTGCATAAGGCCGGCATCGGCTTCACCATCACCTCCAGCCGTCCCGCCATCGGCATGCGCTTTTTGATCGAACCGCTGGCGCTCTGGCTGCCGGTCGGGCCGTTCAACGGCTCCTCGATCGTCGATCCCGAGATGCGGCCGGTCGAGCAGCACCTGATCCCGGCCGGCGCGGCCGAGCGCGCCTTGCAGATCCTTCGCGAGTTCGGCGCAGACATCTGGCTCTTCACCACCGACAAATGGCTGATCGACAATCCCGGGGGCAAATACGTCGCGCATGAGCAGCACACGATCCGCTCCGATCCCACCATCGTGACGGATTTCTCGCCGTATCTCGCCAGTGCCTGCAAGATCGTCGGCGCCAGTGCCGACGCCGCCGGGCTCGAACGTTGCGAAAAGGCGATGCAGGAGGCGCTCGGCAGCGAGGCCACTGCGGTGCGCTCGCAGACCTATTATCTCGACATCACCCCGCCCGGCTTCAACAAGGGCACGTTCGTCGAGGCGATGGCCAAGCGGCTCGGCATCGCGACCAGCGCCGTCGCCACCATCGGCGACATGCAGAACGACCTCGCGATGTTCGCCGTCAGCGGCACCTCGATCGCGATGGGAAATGCCACCGACAACGTCAAGGACCAGGCGACCCACGTCACCGCGAGCAACGAGCAGGACGGATTTGCGGAAGCGATGGAGATGATCCTGAAGCGGAACGGGGTGGGGTGAGGTATTTCAACCTCTCCCGCTTGCGGGAGAGGTCGCCGCGCAGCGGGGGAGCGCACCTCTCCTCCTCACTTCGACCGCTGCATCGCTGGCTTTTCGCTCTTCTGCCTCGCCGCGGACAGATTATGTGCGGTGTTGATCAGCGCGATGTGGGTCAGCGCCTGCGGGAAATTTCCGGTCTGGCGCCGGGCGACTGAATCATATTCCTCGGCCAGGAGGCCGACGTCGTTCGCGATGCCGGCTACGCGGTCGAGCAAGCCTTGCGCCTTGTCGAGATCGCCCGCCAGCACATGGGCATCGGCCAGCCACAATGTGCAGGCCAGGAACGCACCTTCGAGCGGCGGCTGGTCCGCGGGCAACTCGCGCGGATCGTGCCTCAGCACGAAGCCGTCGCGCATCAGGCGTGTCTCGACAGCCGTGATGGTGCCGCGGATGCGCGGATCGTCCGCCGGCAGAAAACCGACGGCCGGCAGCAGCAGCACGGATGCATCGAGCAGCCTCGCGCCGTAGGATTCGACGAAGGCGTTTTCCTCGGCGTCAAATCCCCTGTTGCAGACGTCGCGATGAATGGCCTCGCGCAAGGTGCGCCAGTGCAGCAGCGGCGCCTTGAAGCCGAAGGTCTCGGCGCTCTTGATGCCACGGTCGAAGGCGACCCAGGTCATGACCTTGGAGAAGACGTAGTGCCTGGGCTCGCCCCGGCGCTCCCAGATGCCGTGATCGGGCCGGTCCCAGACCTCGGCGAGATGATTGAGCACGGCGCATTCCAGCGCCCATGTCGTTTCATCGTCGAGCTTGAGCTTGGCCATGCGCGACTGGTGGAATGCGTCGATCAATTCGCCGTAGACGTCGAGCTGAAGCTGCGCATGCGCGGCATTGCCGACGCGCACCGGCTTTGCGCCCTCATAGCCGTCGAGCCAACCGGCCTCCCATTCCAGGAGCCGCCGCTGGCCCCAGATGCCGTACATGATCTGCATGTTCGCCGGCGAGCCTGCTGCGGCGCGCAGCAGCCAATTGTGCCAGGCCAGGGCTTCCTCGGTGTAGCCCGAGTTCATCAGCGCCAGCAGCGTGAAGGTAGCATCGCGCAGCCAGCAGAAGCGGTAGTCCCAGTTCCTGCTGCCGCCGAGCTTTTCCGGCAATGACGTGGTCGGTGCTGCGACGATGCCGCCCGTCGGACCGAAGGTCAGCGCCTTCAGCGTGATCAGCGAGCGCATGATGAGATCGCGATAGTCGCCGTCGCGGGTGCAATGGCCGCACCAGTCCTTCCAGAATTCCTCCGTGTCCCGGAGCGCGGTCTCGGGATCGATCGGCGCCGGCGGCTCGAGATGCGAGGGGCCGTAGGTCAGGACGAACGGCACGGTCTCGCCTGCCCTCACCTCGAAATCTGAGACCGTGGTTAGATCCTCGCCGCGGGTCCCGACCGGCGTGCGCAACACCGTCATGTCCTGGCCGGCAATGGCCATCAGCGAATGGTCGATCCGCCGTACCCAGGGAATGTCGATGCCGAAGCCGAAGCGGATGACGAGCTCCATCCGCATCTTCACTGAGCCCTCGATGCCGCGCACCAGCCGGACGATGTCCGACGCCTTGCCGCGCGGCGGCATGAAGTCGATCAGCGCGATGGCGCCGCTCTTGGTCTCAAAACGCGTTTCGAGGATGAGGGTATCGCCGAGATAACGTCGCGATGTCCTGATGACGTCCTCGTTCGGCGCGATCAGCCAGCGGCCGTTCTTGTGGGTGCCGAGGATGGCGGCAAAGCAGGCGTCGGAATCGAAGGCCGGCCAGCACAGCCAATCGATCGAGCCGTTGCGCCCGACCAGCGCGGCGGTCTCGCAATCGCCGATCAGCGCATAGTCTTCGATCTTCTGTGACAATGTCGTGCGAGCCTGAGAGGCCCCCTTCCGATCAACTTCCGCCGTTCAATGAACGTTCCCGGGTTGCCGCTCGCAAGGCCGTGAGGTCGACCTTGGAGGCGATCTTGTCGAGCGCGACGGGAAGACGCTGGCGCCAGTTCGGGTGCTCGTCGATCGTGCCGGGAATATTGGGCTGGTCGATCACGCCGAGCAAATCCTCCATCGACACCGCGAGCAGCCGCGACGGCGTGCGCGACAGGAAGGCGAGCACCGAATAGAGGTCGTTGGCCTTGATGCCGTTCTGGCGCAGGATCTCGTCGAGCGCGCCGAGCGCATCCCAGCGCGCCTGGTCGTTCTCCCCGGGATCGAGCCCGAGCGAACGCTTCATCTTGAGATCGCCAAAGGAGCGCCAGCCGGCATAGGTCGACAGGTCATGCGTGTTCAGCGTGACCAGCGCATTGGGCCTGTAGTGGTCGACGGGGCGGAAATGACCGGCATCGTCGCGCTCGAACATCATGACGAGATAGGACCAGATGCCGAAATCCTGCATCATCTCGCGAAAACCTTCGGGCACGGTGCCGAGGTCCTCGCCGATCACGATGCATTTGTGGACCGCGCTCTCGCGCGCCACGGCGCCAAGCAACGCCTCGAACGGCATCTGCACATAGGCGCCGTTATCGGGCTTGAAGCCGCGCGGCACGAGATAAAGGCGCTTCAGCCCGAGCACGTGGTCGAGGCGGATGGCGCCGGCATGGCGCATCGAGGCCGCCAGCATGTCGGCGAACGGCACGAAAGATTGCGCTTCCAGGCCGCCCGCGTTGAAGCCGGCAAGGCCCCAATCCTGGCCGACGGTGTTGAGCACGTCGGGCGGCGCGCCGACGGCGAGATGGCGCGAGATCGCCATCTGCTCGTTCCACGCATCGAAGCCGTTGGACTGCACCCCGACGGCGACATCGAGATAGAGCCCGACCCGCATGCCGAGCTGGCTGGCGAGCTGCTTGGCGGCATGCAGCTGGCTGTCCGCCGTCCATTGCACGAACTCGACGAATTCGACCTCGCGCTTGTCGGGTCCGTTGCGCAGCCCGGCGCATTTCGCCTCGTCCGGCTGCTGCCATTCCGCCGGCCATTCCCACCACGGCACATTGAAACGATGCCGCAGCACCTCGAAACAGGCAAAGCGCGACAGCAATGGCGCGCGCTCGGCGCGGAAGGCGTCAAATTCCTTGCGGCGCGCTTGGCTCGCGCTTGTCACGAAGCTGTTGAAGGCGGCGCGCAAGGCCAGCCATTTCAGCGCCGCCATGTCGGCATAAGGAACGCGATCGCCTTCGCGCAGACGGGCGGCGGTCGCGGCTGCGTCGGGCACGAGATCCGCCGAGAATTCGGGAATGGCCTCGACGTCGATATAGAGCGGATTGAGGAACAGCCGGCTGTTCGGCGAATAGGGGCTGCAATCCGAGGGGTGGTCGTCGAACAGAACGTGCAGCGGATTGAGCCCGACGCCGTCGGCCCCGAGCTGCTTGGCGAGCCTGACCAGATCGGCGAGGTCAGTGAAATCGCCGATGCCCCAGTTGCGGTTGGAACGGACGCTGTAGAGCTGCACGGCGAGCAGCCAGCCGCGGTCGAAATCGCCGCCGAAGGCCCGCTCCGGCGCCACGATCATCGGCACCTCTTCCGTCACGCCTTGGGCATCGGTCAGCGTCAGGCGGTGATAACCGAGCGGCAGGTCGGCCGGCCAGGCGATCACGGGCTCGCGGGTCTTCCCCTGGGCGATCGATTTGCCGTTTGCGGTCAACGTCCATTGCAGCGGCGGCGCGCCGATCGCCGCCAATTCCGTGCGCGGATGTCCGAGCGCGCGAATCACGACCGGCCCGCTCACGAAGCGGTAAACTCGCTTCTCCGGCAGGGCGTCGAGGATGGACTTCAGGGCCACGGGGTCAGTGACCCGCAGCTTTCCGAGGGCGTCAACGAATTCGGATTGAACGCCCTTGATGCGGGCTTGAGCTAAAAGATCCATTCGGCACGCAGCTTGCAGGCCACCCTTGGGCCGGGGGCATCGATTTTAACGAGGCAGCGGAAGACGTTAGTCTGGCTCAACTCAAAACCATGCCTGCCGTTCCCAGGCGGAACTAATGACACACAAGCGGCTTTCTATATAGGTACCAAGCGTAGGTTCCCGACAAGGGAAACGGGCCCCTGCTTTCTTGTCAATGGCATCACCGTGAACAAGACAATTCAAACTGTCGAAAGTGCCGCAGCCGGCAGCGCTTTCCTCATCGAAGACGTCTATCCCGCGATCGATGGCGGCCGCTTCGCCGTGAAGCGGATCGCGGGCGAGCGGGTCGAGGTATGGGCTGATGTCTATCGCGATGGCGAGGCCGTGGTCGGGGCCGCGCTGCTCTGGCGCCCCGAGCAGGACCGGGATTGGCGGCGCGAGCCGATGATCCATCACAGCAATGACCGCTGGTCCGGCGCTTTCACGCCGACGGAGCCCGGCCAATATGCCTATGCGATCGAGGCCTGGACCGACGAGTTCGCCACCTGGTCCCACGCCGTCGCGCGCAAGCAGCGAACCGGGGCCGATGTCAGCCTCGATGCGCTCGAAGGTGCCGGCCTCCTGACCAAGACGCATGGCGCGCCGCAGGCCGCCGCGGCCGTCATCGTCAGACAATGCGAGGATTATCTGCAGACCGGCGATGTCACCTCGCTGCTGGCGAGCGAGCTCGGCGATGCCATGGCCGAGAGCCAGTCCCGGCCTGATTTGACCCGCTCACAGTCCTTCCCACTGACCATTGACCGCGACAGAGCGCGATTTGGCGCCTGGTATCAGATGATGCCACGCAGCCAAAGCCGGATCCCAGGCCAGCACGGCACGCTGCGCGACTGCATCGCGCGCGTCCCTGATATCGCGGCGATGGGTTTTGACGTGCTCTATTTCACGCCGATCCACCCGATCGGCCACAGCCGCCGCAAGGGCCGCAACAACGCGCCGGTGGCGAGCGACGGCGGACCCGGCTCGCCCTACGCGATCGGCGCCGCCGAGGGCGGCCACGATGCACTGCATCCGGAGCTCGGCACCATCGAGGATTTTCGCGCGCTGGTCGCGACGTGCCTCGAATATGGTCTCGAGCTTGCACTGGACTTCGCCGTGCAATGCTCACCGGACCATCCCTGGCTGACGGAGCATCCGGAATGGTTCAAATGGCGGCCCGACCGTTCGGTGCGGACCGCGGACGGCCCCTATTCCGACATCGTGATCCCCGATTTCGCCTCGGTCGACCGCATCGGCCTGTGGAACGCCTTTCGCGACGCCATGCTGTTCTGGATCGACCATGGTGTCACCATCTTCGCCATCGACAATCACGACACCGCGCCGCTGGCATTCTGGGACTGGCTGATCCGCGACATCCGCCGCCGACATCCCGAGGTGATCCTGTTCTCCAAGACGTTTGCGCGGCCGAAGCTGATGAAAGGCCTTGCCAAGCTCGGCTTTGCGCAGTCCTTCACCTATTTCCCCTGGCGCACCTCGCGCTGGGAGCTGGAGCAATATCTCGGCGAGCTGACGCGCTATCCCGAGCGCGACTTCTATCGTCCGAACCTGTTCGTCAACACGCCCGATCTGCTGCCCTATCATCTCCAGGGCGGGGACGCCTGGGCGTTCAAATCGCGCCTCGCACTGGCGGCGACGTTGTCGGGCAGCTACGGCATTTACAGCGGGTTCGAACTGCTGGAGCACGAGGCGATCCCCGGCCGCGAGGAATATCAGGATTCCGAGAAGTATCAGATCAAGCAGCGCGACTGGGACCAGCCCGGCAACATCAAGGCCTATATTGCAGCACTCAACCGCATCCGCAACGACAACGCCGCGCTCCAGCAAACGGCGAATTTGCGTTTTCTGGACGTCGAAGACGGCGAGACCATCGCCTTTGTCAAGGAGGCGGCTGAACCCGCCAACATTGTCGTCATCGTGATCGCACTTTCCGGCCACGTGCGCGAATGCTGGCTGCCGCTCGGCGACGTCGCCGTTGACGCCGGCGGGCAGCGTCACCATGTGACGACACTCGAAAACCTCCTCACCGGCGAACAGTCCCGCATCGAATGGGGCGGGATCAGGTTGCGTATCGATCCCGACCGCGATCCGGCGCATCTGTTCCGCTGCCTGGCGTAAAGGGGCACGCCATGAACGTTCTATCTTCCGTCGACACCAAGAAGGCTGAGGCTGCCGAGATCGTGGACGAGCTGTGGTACAAGGACGCCATCATCTATCAGCTCCACGTCAAGGCCTTCGCCGACAGCAACAATGACGGCATTGGCGACTTTGCCGGACTGACCGAGAAGCTACCCTATCTGCAGGAGCTCGGCGTCACCGCGCTGTGGCTGTTGCCGTTCTATCCCTCGCCCGGTCGGGACGACGGCTACGACATCGCCGATTACGGCTCGGTCAATCCCGATTTCGGGACGATGAAGGACTTCAAGCGCTTCATCCAGGAAGCGCAGAAGCGGGGCTTGCGCGTCATCACCGAGCTCGTCGTCAATCACACCTCGGACCAGCACAAATGGTTCAAGCGCGCGCGCCGCAGCCATCCCGGTTCGAGCGCCCGCAACTGGTATGTCTGGAGCGACACCGACCAGAAGTACCAGGGCACGCGCATCATCTTCACCGACACGGAAAAGTCGAACTGGACCTGGGATCACGAGGCCGGCGCGTTCTACTGGCACCGCTTCTTCTCGCACCAGCCGGACCTCAATTTCGACAATCCGCGCGTGGTCAGCGCGCTGATCCAGGTGATGAAGCGCTGGCTGGATGCCGGCGTCGACGGCTTCCGGTTGGACGCCATCCCCTATCTCTGCGAGCGCGACGGCACCAACAACGAGAACCTTCCCGAGACGCATGCAATCATCAAGCGCCTGCGCCAGGAGCTCGATTCCTATTCCAAGGGCAAGCTGCTGCTGGCCGAGGCCAATCAATGGCCGGAAGACGTGCAGGAATATTTCGGCCGTGGCGACGAGTGCCACATGGCCTATCACTTCCCGCTGATGCCGCGCATCTACATGGCGATCGCGCAGGAGGACCGTTTTCCGATCACCGACATCCTGCGACAGACGCCGGACATTCCGGCGAGCTGCCAATGGGCGCTGTTCCTGCGCAATCATGACGAGCTGACGCTCGAGATGGTCACCGACGTCGAGCGCGATTATCTCTGGACCACCTACGCCAACGATCCCCGCGCCCGCATCAATGTCGGCATCCGCCGGCGCCTCGCGCCGCTCATGGACAATGACCGGCGCAAGATCGAGCTGATGAACTCGCTGCTGCTGTCCTTCCCCGGAACGCCGATCATCTATTACGGCGACGAGATCGGGATGGGCGACAACATCTATCTCGGCGACCGCAACGGCGTGCGCACGCCGATGCAGTGGAGCCCGGACCGCAACGGCGGCTTCTCGCGCTGCGACCCCGCCCGCCTCTACGCGCCGCTGATCATGGATCCGGTCTACGGCTACGAATCGGTCAACGTGGAGGCGCAGTCGCGCAGCCTGTCGTCGCTGCTCAGCGCCACCAAGCGCCTGATCTCGGTGCGCAAGTCGACGCTCGCCTTCGGCCGCGGCACCATGACCTTCATCCGCCCGGCCAACCGCGCCGTGCTGGCCTATGTCCGGCAGTATCGCGACGAGGTGATCCTGTGCGTCGCCAATCTGTCGCGCGCCGCGCAGGCCACCGAGCTCGATTTGTCGCCGTGGAAGGACCGCATCCCGCAGGAGATGCTCGGCCGCACGCGCTTCCCCGCGATCGGCGAACTGCCGTACATGATCACGCTGGGGCCCTACGGCTTCTACTGGTTCCAGCTTCAGGAGCGC
The DNA here is from genome assembly GCF_032144035.1 of Bradyrhizobium sp. WYCCWR 12699. Classification (NCBI taxonomy): domain Bacteria; kingdom Pseudomonadati; phylum Pseudomonadota; class Alphaproteobacteria; order Hyphomicrobiales; family Nitrobacteraceae; genus Bradyrhizobium; species Bradyrhizobium sp. WYCCWR 12699. Next base: position 332,400 of record NZ_JAVTJN010000001.1, on the reverse strand, counting down.
GACAAGTCCGAGCCGGTGACGCCGCGCGCGGTGCCGGAATTCGAGACGCTGGTGGTGCCGGTGAATTCCAACTGGGTGTCACTGGCCCGCGAGCGCGGCGTCTTCGAGCGCGACGTGCTGCCGGGATTCCTGTCGCGGACCCGCTGGTATCCCGAGCACAATCCCAAGCAGATCAAGACCACGCTGACGTCGGCGGTGCCTTTCAGCGACATCGGTGACAACAGGCCGTGGATTGCGTTCTTCGAGACGGCGCGGGACGACGTTACTACGCGATACGTGCTGCCCATGCAGATCGAGTGGGTGCGCTTCGACCGCGAACGCTTCAACCCAAAGGCGCTCGCTGCCGTCCGCCAGGGCGCGCGCGAGGGCACTCTGCTTGACGTTGCCACCGATCCGATATTCATCGGCCTGTTCTTGCGAGGTCTGTCGCAACACCTGGTCGTGGACGAGAACAATCTGCGGCTGGAATTCAAGGCGACCAGCAAGTTCTCCGACTATACCGTCAAGGAGCCGGAACGTATCCGCGCCATCGAGCAATCGAACAGCACCGCGCTGGTCGACAACCAATACGTCGCCAAAATTTACCGCCGGCTCGAAAGCGGCGTCAGCCCCGAGATCGAGATCGGCCATTATCTCACCGAGGTCGCGCGCTTCGCCAACACGCCGGCGCTGCTCGGCAGCGTCGAGCTGGTCGAGGGCGGCCGGCGCAGCGCGCTCGGCGTGCTGCATGCCTATGTCGAGAACCAGGGCGACGGCTGGACCGTGACCACGGGTTATCTCGATCGCTATATCGACGAGCAGCGCGTGTTGTCAGCCGATGAAATGCCGCGCGAGACCCAGGAGCAGGCGCCCTATCTGCATTTCATCGCGCAGATCGGCCGCAGGCTCGCCGAGCTGCACCTCGCTCTCGCCGCGGCCAAGTCCGACGATCTCGCCCCGGTGCCGATCGAGACTGCCCAGGTCAAGGCCTGGGTGTCCGACCTCAAAGCGCGGGCCCAGCGGGTTCTCGATCGGCTGGCCGATAGCCGCGATGGCCTGCGGGAGGCGGACCGCCCCCTGATCGACCGCCTCACCGCGATGCGGGCGAGCCTATCCGACGCCCTGAATGCGCTATTGCCTTCGGGGATCGGCGGGTTGAACATCCGTCATCATGGCGACTTCCGCCTCGGGCAAACTCTGATCGTGAAGGACGATATCTTCATCATCGACTTCGACGGCGATCCGCGCCAGCCGCTGGCCGACAAGCGGCGCAAGCTGCCTGCCGCGCGCGACGTCGCCGGCCTGATCCGCTCGATCGATGCTTCGGTCAACGCGGCGCTGGGCCGCGCGCTGACGGGGGTTTCCGACGAGCAGGGCCGGCTTGCGGCCGCGCTCGACGAATGGCGCGAGCGAGCCGGTTCGACCTTCCTGTCCGCCTATCGCGAAGCCATGACCGATCGCCGGCTGTGGCCGGAGGACCGGCAGTCCGCGGAAGGCCTGATAAGATTTTTCCTGCTTGATCAGGCCTTCAATGAAGTAGAGTACGAGCTGTCCCACCGGCCTGAGGGGCTCCATGCGCCGCTGACCGGACTGCTTCGCATTCTGTCCAATGAGAGCGAAGCCCATGCCTAAACTGCCTGCCGAGGCCTATGCGATCATCGAGGGCCGCCACTCCGACCCCTTCCACTATCTCGGGCTGCACCCTGAGGGCAGCAGAAGCGTGGTGCGCGCGTTTCTGCCCGAGGCCTCCAACGTCGAGGCGGTCGGCGAACATGGCGAGGTCGCCTCGCTCGACCGCGTGCACGATGCCGGACTGTTCATCGGTGCGCTGCCCAACGGCTCGAAGCACTATCAGCTGCGCGCGAAATTCGGCGGCAACGTCGTCGAGTTCGAGGACGCCTATCGCTTTCCGCCGATCCTGACCGATTTCGACCTCTATCTGCTCGGCGAGGGCACCCACCAGCGCCTTTACGACAAGCTCGGCGCCCATCCGATGCGTCATGAAGGCGTCGACGGCATCGGCTTCGTGGTGCTGGCGCCGAATGCACGGCGCGTATCCGTGGTCGGCGATTTCAATTTCTGGGACGGACGGCGCCATCCCATGCGGGTGCGCGGCGCCGGCTATTGGGAATTGTTCATCCCGCACGCCAAGGCCGGCGATCACTACAAGTTCGAGATCATCGGACCGCATGGCCATCTGTTGCCGCTGAAGTCCGATCCGATGGCGTTTGCGAGCGAAGTCCGTCCGAAGACGGCTTCGATCGTGTTCGACGAGGCGCATCTGCCGCGGCCGCGCCCGTCACCTGACGGCATCAACGCGCTGTCGGCGCCGATGTCGATCTACGAGGTTCATCTCGGCTCATGGCGCCGCAAGAACGGCGATGAATGGCTGACCTATCGCGAGCTGGCCGAGCAGCTGCCGGCCTACGCCCGCGACATGGGCTTTACCCATCTGGAATTCCTGCCCGTCAGCGAGCATCCGTTCGACGGCTCGTGGGGTTATCAGCCGACCGGCCTCTACGCGCCGACCAGCCGCTTCGGAAGCCCTGAGGATTTCGCCGCCCTCGTCGATGCCTGCCACCGCGAGGGCGTCGGCGTGCTGCTCGACTGGGTGCCGGGTCACTTCCCCGACGATCCGCACGGGCTCGGCAGTTTCGACGGCACCGCGCTGTACGAGCACGCCAACCCGCTGCAGGGCCGCCACCTGGACTGGGGCACGCTGATCTACAATTACGGCCGCACCGAAGTGACGAACTTCCTGGTGTCGAACGCGCTGTTCTGGATGGAGCGCTATGCCATCGACGGCCTGCGCGTCGATGCCGTCGCGTCCATGCTCTATCTCGACTATAGCCGGCCACCCGGCGCGTGGATCCCGAACCAGTATGGCGGCCGCGAAAACATCGAGGCGATCAACTTCCTGCGCCGCTTCAACACCGAGGTCTTCGCCCGCTTTCCGCAGGCGACCACGGCTGCCGAAGAATCCACCGCCTGGCCGCAGGTGTCGCGGCCGGTGGAATTCGGCGGGCTCGGCTTCGGCTACAAGTGGAACATGGGCTGGATGCACGACACGCTGAACTACATCAGCAAGGATCCGATCCACCGCAAATACCATCACGACGAGATCCTGTTCGGCCTGCACTACGCGTTCTCGGAAAACTTCATCCTGCCGCTGTCTCATGACGAGGTCGTGCACGGCAAGCGCTCGATCCTCGGCCGCATGCCCGGCGACGAGTGGCAGCGTTTTGCGAATCTGCGCGCCTATTACAGCTTCATGTTCGGCCATCCCGGCAAGAAGCTGCTGTTCATGGGCGCGGAAATCGCGCAGAGCCGCGAATGGAATCACGACCAGTCGCTCGACTGGCACCTGCTCGAATACAAATACCATTCCGGCACTCAGGCACTGATCCGGGATCTCAACCGGCTCTACCGCGCGGTGCCGGCGCTGCACCAGATGGACTGCGACCCCGCCGGCTTCGAATGGCTGATCACGGACGACGCCGGCCGCAACGTGTTCGCCTGGCTGCGCAAGGGATTCGACGAGCACGCGCGGTGCCTCGTCATCGTCAACTTCTCGCCAAACGTCTATCAGAACTACCGCGTTCGCGTGCCCTTCGGCGGCAAATGGAAGGAAGTGCTCAACTCGGATTCCGCCCATTATGGCGGCAGCAATGTCGGCAATATCGGCGAGGTCCATGCCGAGGGCGGCGAGCTTCGCCTCACCATTCCGCCGCTCGCCGCGATCTTCCTCGTTCCGGAAAGCTGACACATGCGCCTGACTGCTGGATCGCCCGCACGCCTCGGCGCAAGCTGGGACGGACGCGGCACCAATTTCGCGCTGTTCTCCGCCAACGCACAGAAGGTCGAGCTCTGCCTGTTCGACACGCAAGGCCGCCGCGAGCTCGAGCGCATCGAGCTGCCCGAGAAAACCGAGGATGTCTGGCACGGCTATCTCAATGACGTCTCGCCGGGCCAGCTCTACGGCTATCGCGTGCACGGTCCCTACGAGCCCGAGCACGGCCATCGCTTCAATGCCAACAAGCTGCTGCTCGATCCCTATGCCAAGCGGCTCTCCGGACGCCTGGTCTGGAGCGATGCGCATTTTGCCTACCGCACCGGCTCGCCCCGCGAGGACCTGTCCTTCGACCGGCGCGACAACGCGCGTGGCATGCCCAAGGCCGTCGTGGTCGACGAAACCTTCAACTGGGGCCGCCGCGAGATCCGCCCCAACATCCCCTGGGAAGACACGATCATCTACGAGGCTCACGTCAAGGGTCTGACGCAGAAGCGCGACGACGTGCCGCCGAATTTGCGCGGCACCTATGGCGGCCTGTCCTCGCCGGCGATGATCGAGCATCTGAAGAAGCTCGGTGTCACCACGGTCGAGCTGCTGCCGGTGCACAGCTTCGTCGACGACCGCATCCTGGTCGAGAAGAAGCTCGCCAATTACTGGGGCTACAACACGCTGTCCTTCTTCGCGCCCGAGCCGCGCTATGCCCAGGACAACGCGCTGGATTCCTTCCGCACCACGGTGGCACGGCTGCACGATGCCGGCATCGAGGTGATGTTAGATGTCGTCTACAACCACACCGCCGAGGGCAATCATCTCGGCCCGACGCTGTGCTACCGCGGCATCGACAACGCTTCCTATTACTGGCTGAACCGCGAGAATCCACGCTATTACGACGACTTCACCGGCTGCGGCTCATCGGTCAACCTCACCCATCCCCGCGTGCTGCAGATGGTGATGGATTCACTTCGCTACTGGGTCGAAGTCTGCCATGTCGATGGCTTCCGCTTCGATCTCGCCACCACGCTGGCGCGCGGACCGAACGGCTTTGACCGCGGCATCTCTTTCCTGACCGCGATCCGGCAGGATCCGGTGCTGGCGACCGTCAAGCTTGTCGCCGAGCCCTGGGACCTCGGCCTCGGCGGTTACCAGGTCGGCGCCTTCCCCTCGCAATGGTCGGAATGGAATGATCGCTATCGCAGCGCCATGCGCCGCTACTGGAGCGGCGAAGGCAGCCTGATCGGCGACATCTCCAGCCGCATGACGGCGTCGTCCGATTTGTTCAACCATGACGGACGGCGGCCACGCGCCAGCATCAACCACATCACCGTCCATGACGGCTTCACGCTTGCCGACCTCTTCAGCTACAACGAGAAGCACAACGAGGCCAATGGCGAGGAGAACCGCGACGGGTCCAACGACAACCACAGCAACAATTGCGGTGTCGAGGGGCCGACCGACGATCCTCAGATCCTCGGCCTGCGCCGCCAGCTTCGCAAGAATGTGCTGGCCTGCCTGATGCTGGCGCAGGGCGTTCCGCTGATCCTCGCCGGTGACGAGGTCGGCAACTCGCAATCGGGCAACAACAACGCCTACTGCCAGGACAACGAGATCGGTTGGGTCGGCTGGGATAATCTCGGCAAGGAGAGCGACGACATGATCGATTTCGTCGCCCATCTCGCCGACATCCGCCGCCGGTTCTCGCAGCTTCGCAGTCACCGCTGGCTCGACGGTCGCCCTGCGGACGGTGTGTCCTACGGCGCATTGTGGCTGACGCCCGCCGGCGACGAGATGACGGAGAACGACTGGAAATTCCCGGAGGGACGATTCCTCTCCTATGTGATGGGGCCGATGGAACCGGGTGGCGCCGCGATCTTTATCGTACTGAACGCCGCCCCCGAAGACATCGCATTCAAATTGCCCAAAATGACCGAATACAAGAGCTGGCAGCAGATCCTGAACACGACGGATGCCAAGCTGAATACGATCGACTTCCCGCCCGGAAGCGACAGCAAGGCGCCGCCGCGCTCCGTGCTCGCCTTCGCGGGGGCGCTATGAGGCCGTCCTTCGGGGCGAGGCCGACGAAGGACGGCGTGTCGTTCCGCCTGTGGGCGCCCGCCGCGCGCCGTGTCGACCTTCTGCTCGACCGACGACATGCGATGCAGCGCCGGCAGGATGGCTGGTACGTGGCCGAGATTGCCGGTCTCACCGCCGGCAGCTCCTATAAGTTCAGGATCGACGACGACATCGACGTGCCCGATCCGGCCTCGGCTTTCCAGCCCGAAGACGTGTTCGGCCCGAGCGAGGTGATCGATCACGACGCCTTTCCGTGGCGCGCGCGCGATTGGCGCGGCCGGCCCTGGGAAGAGACGGTGCTGATCGAGACCCATGTCGGCACCTTCACGTCGAAAGGCACTTACCACGCCATGATCGACAAGCTGGATCATCTCGCCGCAACCGGCATCACCGCGCTGGAGCTGATGCCGCTGGCCGATTTCGCGGGACGCCGCGGCTGGGGCTATGACGGCGTGCTGTGGTATGCGCCAGACAGCGCCTATGGCCGCCCGGAAGACCTGAAGACGCTGATCGACGAGGCGCATCTGCGCGGGCTGATGGTGTTCCTCGACGTCGTCTACAATCATTTCGGCCCCGAGGGGAATTATCTCGGCCGCTACGCGCCGGCCTTCTTCACCGATGCGCATACGCCCTGGGGCAGCGCGATCGACTATCGAGTGCCGCAGGTGCGCGCGTTCGCGGTCGAGAATGCACTGTCTTGGCTGACCGATTACCGTTTCGACGGATTGCGGCTGGATGCCGCCAATCACATCATGGCGATCCCCGGCGAGATATCGATGCTGCATGATCTCAGCGTCGCTGTCGGCGAGCTCTCGAAGGCGACGGGTCGGCACATCCATCTCGTGCTAGAGAATGGCGACAACCGGGCTAGCTTGCTCGACGCGGCGCAGGAGCCGCCGAACGGCAGATATCGCGCGCAGTGGAACGACGATTATCACCATGCCTGGCATGTGATGCTGACCGGGGAGCATGCCGGCTATTACGGTGACTACCAGACGCCGCGCATGGACCTCGCACGCGCACTTGCCTCAGGCTTCGTCTATCAGGGCGAGGTTTCGGAGTTCTGGGGCAAGAAGCCGCGCGGCGAGCCGAGCGGCCAACTGCCGCCGGCGACCTTCGTCAATTTCCTGCAAAACCACGACCAGATCGGCAACCGTCCGCTCGGCGACCGGCTCGAAAGCCTGGCATCGCCGCAGCAGATCGAGGCCGCGCTCGCGGTGACCCTGCTCGCGCCGATGGTGCCGATGCTGTTTCAGGGCGAGGAATGGGGCTCGACGGTGCCCTTCCCGTTCTTCTGCGATTTCCAGGGCGGGCTCGCCGATGCCGTCCGCAAGGGGCGCAAGCAGGAATATGCGTGGGCCTACGAGAAATACGGCGACGAGGTGCCCGATCCGCTCGATCCCGCAACGCTGCAATCGGCCGTGCTCGACTGGACCGGCCGCACGCCGCTGCAGGACGCCCGGCTCGCGTTGGTCCGACAGCTGCTTGCGCTGCGTCGCAAGGAGATCGTGCCACGGCTGAGGGGCGCAAGTTTCGGCGAGGCCGAGGCGGCAGACAACGGCCTGCTCACCGCACATTGGCGGATGGATGACGGCACGGCGCTGCGCCTGACTGCCAATCTCTCGGACAAGGACATCGCGCGTCCCGACGGCGCGACGGGCGCTCCCATCTGGGGCGACGCGAGCGGCGAGCGGCTCGCGCCATGGTCGGTGATCTGGCATCTCGGAGGTTAACATGCCTCCTGCCATTCCGCTCGCGACCTACCGGCTGCAGTTCACCGCGGATTTCGACTTCGACAAGGCCGCCGCCGTCGTGCCTTACCTCAAGGCGCTGGGAATCACGCATCTCTACGCCTCGCCGGTGATGAAGGCGCGCAAGGGCTCGACCCATGGCTACGATACCGTCGATCACAGCCAGTTCAATCCGGAGCTCGGCGGCGAAGCCGGCTTCACACGGCTGAGCGACGCACTCGAGGCGAACGACATCGGCCTCGTCATCGACTTCGTGCCGAACCATGTCGGCGTGCATTTCGCGGACAATCCCTGGTGGCTCGACGTGCTCGAATGGGGCCAGGCCTCGCCGCACGCGGTCTCCTTCGACATCGACTGGGACCTGTTGCCTTACCGCGCGCGCGGCGGCGTGCTGCTGCCGATCCTCGGCAAGTCCTACGGCGACGCACTGGAGAGCGGCGAGATCGAGCTGCGCTACGATCCGGACCAGGGCAGCTTCTCCGCCTGGTATTTCGAGCATCGCTTGCCGATCGCGCCGGAGCGCTATGGCGAGATCCTGCGCATGACCGTGAAGGAAGCGGAAGCCGCCGAAACGGAGGCCGGCAAACGCCTGCTCTCGCTCGCGGCGCACTACACCGGACTGCGCCGCCCCAACCGCAAGGAAGCCCCCGCTTTCAAGACCGAGCTCAGGGAGATCGCAGGTGGCGCCGATATCATCGCACGCGGCCTTGCTGCTTATCGTGCCGCCAAGGATCGTCCCGCGCAGACCCTGGCGCTGCATCATCTGCTGGAACGCCAGAACTACAAGCTCGGGCACTGGCGGCTCGCCTCCAGCGATATCAACTACCGCCGCTTCTTCGACGTCAACGGACTTGCGGGCCTGCGTGTCGAGGACGCGACCACTTTCGCCGCCACGCACCGGCTGGTGAAGCAGCTCATCGCTGGCGGCAAGCTGCAGGGCATCCGGCTCGATCACATCGACGGCCTGCGCGATCCCGCGCAATATTGCCAGCGGCTGCGCCGCCTGGTGCGCGATGCGCAAGGAAACACCAAGCCGTTCTACACGGTGATCGAAAAGATCCTGTGCGAGCACGAACGCCTGCCGCACTTCGCCGGCGTTCAGGGCACCACCGGCTATGAATGGATGAACGTCATCACCCAGGTCCTGGTCGACAGCAAGGGCCTGGCGGCGCTGGATGAGACCTGGCGGCAGGTCAGCAACCGTTCGCCACAGCTTGCGCCTTACGTCAAGGAGGCCAAGCGGCGCGTGCTGGAGACGCTGCTCACCAGCGAATTCACCGTGCTGACGCGCCTGCTCGCGCGCATCGCCAACGGGCATTATTCGACACGGGATTTCTCCGCGGACAGCCTGCGGCAGGCACTCGAACTCTATGTGCTGCATTTCCCGGTGTATCGCACCTATTTGACCAACAGCGGCCCGACGGCCCCCGACCGCAAGTTGATCGACGACACCATCGCGCGCGCCCGCTCCGAATGGTTCGCCGCGGACGAAGGTATCTTCGATTTTCTGCGCGACGCCCTGACCATGGATCTGCTCAAGCCCGGCCGCCCGCCACACAGCGCCCCGCGCGTGCGCCGCTTCGCGCTGAAGGTGCAGCAATTCACCGGGCCAATGATGGCGAAGTCGCTGGAGGACACCGCGTTCTATCAATTCCACCGGCTGCTCGCCCTGAACGAGGTCGGCGGCGATCCCGCCAGCAGCGGCCTCACCATTCCAGCTTTCCACGAGGCTATGCAGGCCCGCGCCAGGGAATGGCCGCTGGGAATGACGGCGACCGCGACGCATGACACCAAACGCGGCGAGGATGCCCGCGCGCGTATCGCGGGCTTAAGCGAAATTCCCGGCGAATGGACCAGCGCGGTTTCGCGCTGGAAGGTGTTGAACGCGCCGCATCTCACGCTCCAGGGCAATTTCCGCGCGCCGTCGGCGACGTTCGAATACATGCTCTACCAGACGCTGCTCGGGGCCTGGCCGCTGCAGGGGCCGATCGATTCCGGTTTCGTCGAGCGCATCCAGGCCTACGCGCTGAAGGCCGCGCGCGAAGGCAAGGAGGAGACGAGCTGGCTCAACCCGCATGAAGCCTATGAGAACGGCATCAAGAGCTTCATCGACAAGATCCTCGATCCCACGCTGTCAGGCGAATTCCTGGAGGCGCTGCAGACGCTGGCCCGGCGCGTGGCGCTGCTGGGCGCGTTCAACGCGTTGAGCCAGCTCACCCTCAAGGCGACGCTGCCCGGCGTGCCCGACTTCTATCAGGGCACCGAGTTCTGGGACCTCTCATTGGTCGATCCCGACAACCGCCGCCCGGTCGATTTTGGCGCGCGGCATGCGGCGCTGGGGTCGCTGGACGATCCGGACTGGGGCGGTCTTAAGAAGAGCTGGCCGGACGGCCTGATCAAGCTGGCCTGGACACGGCGTCTCCTACGGCTGCGCAATGAGCTCGCCGACGTCTTCGCGCAGGGCCACTACCAGCCGCTGGCGGTGCACGGCACACATGCCGACCACGTCATTGCCTTCGCCCGCCGCCACGGCCGCAGCGCGGCGATCGTCGTGGTCGGGCGTCACTTCGCGCCATTCACGCAAGCGGGCCGGGAATGGCCCGCGCCCGACGGATTCGACGCAACCATCGATATTACGGGCTATGCGGCGGCGGGCTTTGCAGGTAACGAACTGCCGCTCGCGCAGGCCTTCCGCGATTTTCCCGCGTTCGTCATCGAAGCCCGCACGGCAAACGCCGTCAGGCCGGCGCGACCGCGCGCACGCGCCTGAATTACTTTCCGCCGTCCTTGGTCAGCAGCAACTGCCCGCGCTTCTTGATCGTGGCCTGCGCCATCTCGGCGAAGCGCTGCAGCAGCCAGGGCAGCACCACCTCGACCCGAACCTGATCGTCGCCGACATCGACCTTCCCCGTTGCGACCTGCCCCATCGCGCGAATGCGAAAGGCCATGCTGTCGCCGCTCCAGCGCTCCTCCTCCACCTGCATCACGGGAATGCTGGCGGCCGCGCGGCCGAGGCCGGTCTTGAGCCGGCGCACGGCCTCCTCGCGGCCGAGGCGATGCGGGATTGAAACGACAAGCGGTGCTGACATGGCCCTGCCCAAATGACGATTGATCTCAACATAGTCATGCCAAGTACGGCCACAAAGGTTCCATGCAAGTTGATCCTCCCGCCGTGTTTCATCGCGGGAACTTTAAAACCTGCGGCAAGTTGCCCCCGCACAAAGGGACAGGGTGCAACGCCCTTTCTACAATGGGCTGGAGGATTTTTGCATGTCTATCGGTACGATCATTCTGATCATTCTCGTCATCGCCTTGCTCGGCGGCTTCAGCGGCATCGGCGGCGGCCCGTTCTACGGCACTGGCTATTACGGCGGCGGCGGCCTCGGGCTCGTCATCGTCATCCTGCTGATCCTGCTGCTGCTCGGACGGATCTAGCGGCATCCACGATGTCGTAGGGTGGGTTGGCCGCAAGGCATAACCCACCTCTTTGGTTTCCACGGAGGCGGAAGTGGTGGGTTACGCTCAGCGACGGTGCTTCGCGTCGTCGCCGGGCTGACCCACCCTATTTCGCTTTCGCCGCAAGCTTCTTGATCGCGGCCTTGATCGACGTCGCCGCATCATCATAATCCTCCCACGCTTTCGATCGCCCGAGCAGGCCCGGCACGCTACGCACCGTATAGCGCTTCGGGTCGAGATCGCTCTTCACCTGAGCCCAGGTGACAGGCATCGAGACCGTCGCTCCAGCGCGGGCCCGCGGCGACAACGGCGCCACCGCCGTCGACATCCGGTCGTTGCGGAGATAGTCGAGGAAGATCTTCCCCTTGCGAAGTTTCTTGGACATGTTGAGCAGATAGCGCTCGGGATCGTCGTCAGCCATCCACTGGCAGACGCCCTGCGCGAACGCCTTGGCTTCCTTCCAGCTCACCTTGTCGCGCGCGCCGTGAAGCAGCGGCACCACCACGTGCAGGCCCTTGCCGCCCGTGGTCTTGCAGAAGCTCTCCATGCCGACGTCGGCCAGCCGCTGGCGCATGTCCTTGGCCGCCTCCACGACATCGGCGAAGGCGACATCCGGCGCCGGATCGAGGTCGAACACCAGCCGGCCCGGCGTATCATAGGCGTTTGGCGCGCAATTCCAGGGATGCAACTCGACGCCGCCGATCTGCGCGACGGCGGCAAGCCCTTCGACGCGGTCGATCTGCAAATACGGTTTACGATCGCCAGACACCTTGGCCAGTTCGAGCAGGTTCGAGCTGCCCTGCATGGCATGACGCTGAAAGAATGTTTCGCCGTTGATGCCGTCGGGCGCACGCACGATCGAGCACGGGCGCCCCTTCAGATGTTCGATCATCCAGGGGCCGACGGCCTCGAAATAGCGGGCGAGATCAAGCTTCGTCACGCCTTCGCCGTCAGCACCGTCCGGCCACAGTTCCTTGTCCGGCTTGGAGATGACGACGCCCATCACCTCGGCGGTGCCGGCATCTTTCGACCGCTTGGCCGTCTTCGCCACGCGCCTGCCGGCTGTGGGCGCGGCGAGCTCGGTGTCGACGGGCTTCTCCGCCTCCACCTCCTCGGCCGGCTTGTCCTGCCGCAGCCCCTTGAACGCGGCCTGGCGGATATTGCCGTCGGCGGTGAAGCCGGCGAACTCGATCTCGGCGACGAGCTCGGGCTTCAGCCAGTGCACCTCCCGGCTCTTCTTCGGGGCATTCTTGCCGCCGAAGGGGCTTTCCTTGGCTGCCATCGCCTTCAACGACGGCATGATGCGCTTGACCTTGTCGGCGCCGAAGCCGGTGCCGACCATGCCGACGAAAGCGAGATGATCGCCACGCTGCACGCCGGCCATCAGCGAGCGGAATTTGCCATTCGTGGTCTTGTAGCCGCCGATCACCACTTCATGGCCGGCGCGACATTTCGACTTGACCCAGCTCTCGATGCGTCCCGAACGATAGGGCGCATCCAGCTTCTTCGACACCACGCCTTCGAGCTCGAGCTTGCAGGCCGATTGCAGCACGGCATCGCCGCCGCTCTCGAAATGCTCGACATAGCGGATCTGGCTCGATTTCCGCTTCCGCGCCTCCAGCAATTCCTTCAGCTGCGCCTTGCGTTCGCCGAGCGGCAGCCGCCGGTAATCTTCACCTTCCGCGAACAGCAGGTCGAAGGCAAAGAAGATCAGCTCCTCGGTCTTGCCATCGGACAGCGCAGCCTGAAGCGAGGAGAAATTCGGTGCGCCATTGTGGTCGAGCGCAACGATCTCGCCGTCGATCATCACGTCCGGCAGCGTGGCTGCCTCCTGGGCGATGGCGCCGAACTTGCCGGTCCAGTCGAGACCCTTGCGCGTCTTCAACGTCGCTTCGCCATCCTCGACCCGCAGCTGCACGCGATAGCCGTCGAACTTGATCTCATGGCACCAGCCGTCTCCGGCCGGCGGCCGCTCGACCAGAGTGCAGAGTTGCGGCGCCACGAAGTCCGGCATCTTCGCGACCTTCGTCGCATTCGTCGCTGTGGTGGCCCTTTTCTTTGCCGCCCTGCTCTTAGGCAACTTGGTCTTGGCGCTCTTGCCGGCCTTCAACGCCGCGCGCGGTGCCGGCTTGACCGTTCGCCCCTTCGCCTCTTCGGCACGGTTGGACTGCCAGACCGCGTCAGCCTTGGTTTTGGCGCCCTTCGCCAGCATGAACGGCTTTGGCGCGCGTCCCTTGCCTTCGGCGATCTGCTCCATCGCGCGGCCGGAGGCGACCGACTTGTCCTCGTCGAGAATGTCGTTGTCCTTGCCCTCGCGGGCATGTTCGTCGCGATGCTTGATCAGCAGCCAGTTGGTGCGCTTCTCGCCACCGCGGTTGCGCATGCGCACCAAGACCCAGCTGCCCTGCAGCTTGTCGCCATGCAGGGTGAACTTCAGATCGCCCTTCCTGAAGCCGGCTTCCGGATCGTCCGCTTCCCAGGTGCCCCGGTCCCACAGCATCACCGTGCCGCCGCCATATTGCCCTTCCGGAATTGTACCTTCGAAATCGCCATAGTCGAGCGGGTGGTCCTCCACCTCGACCGCCAGGCGCTTGTCATGGGGATCGAGCGAGGGCCCCTTCGTCACGGCCCAAGACTTGAACACGCCGTCGAATTCAAGCCGGAGGTCGTAGTGCAGCCGTGACGCATCGTGCTTCTGGATGACGAAGCGCCGCTGCTTCGACGGCGCCACTGCGGATTTACCCGACGGCTCGGGTGTCTTCTCGAAGTCTCGCTTCTGTCGGTAAGTGGAGAGTTTTTGCAGCACGAGCAGTCCCGCTTTTCTTCCGAGGATTCAAGCCTAACACGGCCTGAGTCCCATCCGGAACCAAAACCCTGTGGGAGGGTTGGGGTTCCAAAATGCCTTTGAAAACGCTGGAGAATGGAATGGCCCCGCGCGCCTATTGGAAGGGAACGTTGAAGCTGTCGCTGGTCAGCTGTCCAGTCGTGCTTTACCCGGCGACCACGGCGGCCGAGAAGACGCGGTTTCACCTGATCAATCGCGAAACCGGCAATCGGCTCAAGCAGCAGATGATCGATTCCGAGACCGGCGACGTCGTCGAGAGCGACCAGAAGGGCCGCGGCTATGAACTGCGCAAGGGCAAATATGTCGAGATCGAGCCAGAGGAGCTCGAGGCGGTTCAGATCGAGAGCAATCACACCATCGACATCGAGAGCTTCGTGCCGAGCGAGGAGATCGACCAGCGCTACCTCAACCATCCCTACTACATCGCGCCCGACGGCAAGGCCGCGGTCGACGCCTTCGCGGTGATCCGCGACGCCATGAAGGACCAGGATCGCGTGGCGCTCGCCAAGATCGTGCTCACCAACCGCGAGCACATGATCGCGATCGAACCGCTCGGCAAGGGCCTGCTCGGCACCACGCTGCGCTTCCCTTACGAGCTGCGCGACGAGGACCAGTTCTTCGACGACATCAAGAGCCCGAAGATCAGCAAAGACATGGTCGAGCTCGCCGGCCATATCCTCCACACCAAGGCCGCGCATTTCGACCCCGGCAAATTCAAGGACGACTATGAGACCGCGCTGAAGGCGCTGGTCAAACGCAAGGCCAGCGGCAAGAAGATCGAGCTGCCCGAGCCCGAGGAGCGGCCGAGCAACGTCGTCAGCCTGATGGACGCCCTGAAGCAGAGCCTGAAGGGGCGCGGCGGGAAGAAGACGACGGCGAAGTCTCACGCGCGGCGGACGACCGGGCGGCAACGCGCCGCGCGAAAGACGCACCGGTCGACCGCGCGGCAGAGAAAGGCGGGATAGCTCGTCATTCCGGGCGATGCGAAGCATCGAACCCGGAATCCATCATGCCGAATGCGACGAACAGAGAATGGATTCCGGGCTCGCGTCAAGGGCGCGCCCCGGAATGACAGCGGGACTAATCCCCCGCCCTCAACCGATATCCGATCCCCGTCTCAGTCAGCACGTATTGCGGCCGCTCCGGATCGGCTTCGATCTTTTGGCGAAGCTGGCGGACGTAGACGCGTAAGTATTGCGCGTCAGTCAATTCGTCCCAGAGCTCCTTGAGCAGGAAACGATGGGTCAGCACCTTGCCGGCGTGCTGCACCAGCACGCGCAAAAGATCGTATTCCTTGGGCGACAGCTTGACCTCGCGCTCGCCGACCTTGACGATGCGGCGGACGAGATCGACGGAGAGATCGCCGGTGCGGAACACCGGGCGTTCGCCTTGGACCTGGAGCTGGTGGCGCAGCGCGGCGCGCAGGCGGGCCAACAGCTCGTCCATCCCGAACGGCTTGGTCAGATAATCGTCGGCGCCGAGATCGAGCGCCTGCACCTTGCCTGCCTCGTCGCCGCGGCTCGACAGCACCACGATCGGCACGGCCTCGTTGCGGGCGCGGATGGTGCGCAGCAGTTCATGTCCCTGAACGTCGGGCAGTCCGAGATCGAGAATGATCAACGCCGGCGCTTCCTCGAGCTTCTCCAGCGCGATCTTGCCGTTCGACGCCTCCAGGATGTCGTAGCCCTGCGTCGTCAACCCCATCCGCAGCAATTTGCGGATCGGCGGCTCGTCGTCGATGATCAGGACCTTGATCGGGGCGGCGCTCATGCGGCGGTATCCAATGCGCGGCTCTCTGCCGGAACGGGAAGACGGATGGTGAGGACGGCGCCGCTCCGCTCGCTGCGGTTGGCGGCCGAGATCGTGCCGCGCATCGCCTCGACGAAGCCGCGGGAGATGGCAAGGCCGAGCCCGGTGCCCGGGCGGACATGGTCGCCCTTCTGCACACGATAGAACTTGTCGAACACGCTCTCGAGCTCGTCGGGCGGAATGCCGGCCCCCTCGTCCACGATCTCGAGCACGACATGATCGCGATCGCGCCGACTGCGGATCGAGACCGTCGTGTTGGGAGGCGAATATTTGGCGGCGTTGTCGAGCAGGTTGAACAGCACCTGCTCGAACAGCACGGCATCGAGCTGGAGCATCGGCAGATCGGCCGCCAGAATTAGCTCGACCTTGTGGCCGCCAAGGATCTTGGCTGCGCGCCGCAAGGCGCTGCCCACGATCTCGCCGAGGTCATGCAGCGCCGTGTTGGGCACGATGGCGCCGGATTCGAGCTTGGTCATGTCGAGCAGATTGGCGATGAAGCGGTTGAGCCGTTCGGATTCGTCGATGACGGTGGCCAGCAGGTCGCGCTTCTCCGTGTCGGACAAGGCCCCGGCGAGATCGCGCATGGTCGAGGCCGCTCCCAGCACCGAAGCGAGCGGCGTCTTCAGATCGTGCGAGATCGAAGTCAACAGTGCGGAGCGCAAGCGTTCGGATTCGACGGTGCGCTTGACGCGATCCATATCCTCGACCAGCAGCACGCGCTCGATCGCCAGCGCGCCCTGGTCGACCAGCGCGTCCAGCAGCCGGCGCTGGTCGGGCGTCAGCAGCGGCCCGGTGCGGTCATTGTCGATGCCGATGACGCCGATCGGGCCGCGCCCGGTGCGCATCGGCAGGAACAGCCGTTTTGCGCCCGGCAGCGTATCCGAGCCACGGCCGGCGGGGCGGTCGTTGCTCCAGGCCCAGTTGGCGGCGGCGAGATCGGCCTGGTCGAGATCGTCTTCCGGAGGATAGCCGGACTTCACCGTCAGCAAGCCGTCTTCCGGCAGCAGCAGCACGACGCGGACCTTCAGCATCAACGCGATCTGGTAGGCTGTTGCCCACAGCACGTCGTCGAGCGTCGCGGTGCCCGCAAGCTTGCGGCTGAAGGCGTGAAGCTGCTCGGTCATCCTGATCCGGCCAATGGCGGTATCGGCCTGGATGCGCACGCGCGCGGCGACGTTGGAGACCAGCATGGCCACCACCATGAACAGGAAAAACGCGGCGACGTTGGTCGGGTCGGTGATGGTGAAGGTGTAGATCGGCGGGATGAAGAAGAAATTGTAGCATAGCGACGCCGCGACCGTCGCCAGCAAAGACGGCCACAGGCCATAGCGCACGGCAACCGCCACGATCGAGGTCAGCAGCACGAGATCGACGTTCTCGATGCCGAAATAGGGCTGGATCAACTTGGCGGCGCCAAGGCCGATCAGCACGATCCCGAGCGCGTAGAGATAAGGTCGGGCATCGAAAGGCTCGGATCGCGCCGCGGTCTGCACCGCCGTCTTGGATGCATCCTCGGCCGGAAGTTCGTCGCCGGGAATGACGTGAACGCTGATATTGCCCGCACGGCGGACCAGATCGTGCACCACCGAGCCGCGCGTCAATTCGAACCAGCGCGAGCGCGTCGACTTGCCGATCACGATCTGGGTGACGTTGTTGCCTTGCGCGAAATTGACGACGTCATCGGCGATGCGGCGCCCGACCGCGGGAATGGTCAGCGCCTCGCCGCCGAGCGATTCCGCCAGTCGCAGCGTGTCGGCCAGCCGGTCGCGCTCCTCGTCGGACAATTGCAGCGAGCGCCGCGTCTCGATCGAAAGTGCGGTGAACGGCGCATGCAGCCGGTCGGCCAGCCGCTTGGTGTAGCGGACGAGGCCCGCGGCGCGAGGATCCTCGCTGACGCAGACCAGGATCCGCTCGCCCGCGGCCCAGGGCCCGGAAATCGCATTCGCCTGCATATGAGTGAGCAGCTGCTCGTCGACCCGCTCGGCGGTCCGCCGCAGCGCGAGCTCACGCAAGGCAGTCAGATTGCCCGGCGAGAAATAGTGCTCCAGCGCCCGCTCGGCTTGCCGGGGCACGTAGACCTTGCCTTCTTTCAGCCGCTGGATGAGATCGTCGGGCGTGAGGTCGATCAGCTCGATGGCATCGGCGCGGTCGAACACGGAATCGGGCACCGTCTCGCGCACCCGGACATGAGTGATCTGGGCGACGACGTCGTTGAGGCTTTCGATGTGCTGGATGTTGACGGCGGTGTAGACGTCGATGCCGTGGGACAGCAGCTCCTCGACGTCGAGATAACGCTTGGGATGGCGACTACCTGCCGCGTTGGTGTGGGCGAGCTCGTCGACCAGCGCAATCTGCGGCCGGCGCGCGATCACCGCATCGAGATCCATCTCCTCGACGATCTGGCCGCGGTACTCCAGCCGCTTGCGCGGGACCATTTCGAGCCCGCGCACCAGCGCCTCGGTCTCGGCGCGGCCATGGGTCTCGACGAAGCCGACCACGACGTCGATGCCGGCCTTGCGCTTGGCGTGGGCGCTTTGCAGCATCTCGTAGGTCTTGCCGACGCCGGGCGCGGCGCCGACGAAGATCTTCAGCTTGCCGCTCTCCTCCCGGCGCGCCGCTTCCAGCAGTGCTTCGGGGGACGGACGTTGTTCGGGATCGCGGCGCTGTTGAACCATCAGGCCAATATAATCATCCGGGCATTCCCAGCCTAGGCCGCTACTTCGCCGACGCACGATCCAGCGCGAGATTCAGCGCCAGAACGTTAACCCGGGGTTCGCCGAGCAGGCCGAGCATGCGGCCCTGAACGTTGGAAGCCACAAGCTGCCTCACGGCGTCTTCCTGCATATTCCGCGACTTCGCCACGCGCGGCACCTGGAATTGCGCCGCTTCCGGCGAGATGTCGGGATCGAGGCCGCTGGCCGAGGTCGTCACCAGGTCGACCGGGACCGGCCCGCTCGGGTTCTCGGCCTTGAGCTTGTCCACGTCCTCCTTCAGCCGGTCGGCCAGCGCCTTGCTGGTCGGACCGAGATTGGAGCCGCCGGAGTTGGCGGCATTGTAGGGTGCCGACACCGTCTTGGCCGAATCATTCGGGTCCGGGGCCAGCGTCGCCGAGGGACGGCCGTGGAAATATTTGTCGTCCTTGAACTCCTGTCCGATCAGGGCGGAGCCGATCACCTTGCCGTCCTTCTCGATCAGGCTGCCTTGCGCTTGTTTCGGAAATAGCACACCGGCAATGCCGGTCATTGCCAGCGGGTAGGCCAGTCCCGTGATGGCGGTGAGCGCCAGCAACAAGACGATGGCGGGACGGATTTCTCTCAACATGACAGGCCTCCTTTAGGCCAAGTGCAGGGCAGTGACCACGAGGTCGATTGCCTTGATGCCGATGAACGGAATGACGATGCCGCCCAAGCCGTAGACCAGAAGGTTGCGGCGCAGAAGGGCACCGGCGCCGACCGCGCGATAAGCAACTCCCTTCAGCGCGAGCGGGATCAGCGCGATGATGATCAGCGCGTTGAAGATGATCGCCGACAGGATGGCGCTCTGCGGGCTCGACAAGTTCATGACGTTGAGCACGTTGAGCTGAGGGTAGAACGCCAGGAACATCGCCGGGATGATCGCAAAGTACTTGGCGACATCGTTGGCAATCGAGAACGTCGTCAGCGCGCCGCGCGTCATCAGCAGTTGCTTGCCGATCTCGACCACCTCGATCAGCTTGGTCGGGTTGGAGTCGAGATCGACCATGTTGCCGGCCTCGCGCGCGGCCTGCGTGCCGGTGTTCATGGCGACGCCGACATCGGCCTGGGCAAGTGCCGGCGCGTCGTTGGTGCCGTCGCCGCACATGGCGACCAGCTTGCCCTTGGCCTGCTCGTCGCGGATCAGCTTGAGCTTGTCCTCGGGGGTGGCCTGCGCCAGGAAGTCGTCGACACCGGCTTCCGCCGCGATCGCGGCCGCCGTCATCGGATTGTCGCCGGTGATCATGATGGTGCGGATGCCCATGCGGCGGAGCTCGGCGAAGCGCTCGCGAATGCCGCCCTTGACGATGTCCTTGAGCTGGACGATTCCGAGCAGCTTGCCGTCCTTGGCGACCGCCAGCGGCGTACCGCCGGACTTCGACACGTCGTCGGCAATGCCCTGGATCTCGCGGCCGAGCTCGGAGAGCGCGGCAGGCTGCATCGCCCGCGCCGTATTGCCGGATGCGACCACGGTCACAGCGCCGCCGCCGATATAGTTCAGCATGGCATCGACCGCACCCTTGCGCACCGATGAGCCGCCGGCATCGACGCCGCTCATGCGGGTCTGCGCCGTGAACGGGATGAAGGTGGCCCCGAGCTCGCCCATGTCGCGGCCGCGGATGCCATACTTCTCCTTGGCCAGCACGACGATGGAGCGGCCTTCCGGAGTTTCGTCGGCGAGCGAGGCAAGCTGGGCGGCGTCCGCCAGCTCCTGCTCGGTCACTCCGCGCACCGGACGGAAGGCGGTCGCCTGCCGGTTGCCGAGGGTGATGGTGCCGGTCTTGTCGAGCAGCAACGTATCGACGTCGCCGGCCGCTTCCACCGCGCGGCCCGACATCGCCAGCACGTTGAAGCGCACCAGGCGGTCCATGCCGGCGATGCCGATCGCGGACAACAGCGCGCCGATCGTGGTCGGGATCAGCGTCACGAACAGCGCGACCAGCACGATCACCGAGATCGAGCCGCCGGCATAGGCCGCATAGCTCGGAATGGTGACGGTGGCGAACACGAAGATGATGGTGAGGCCGGCGAGCAGGATGTTGAGCGCGATCTCGTTCGGCGTCTTGGCCCGCTCGGCGCCCTCGACCAGCTTGATCATGCGGTCGATGAAGGTCGAGCCCTGGGCCGCCGTGATGCGGACGCGGATCCAGTCGGACAGCACCTGCGTGCCGCCGGTCACAGCCGAACGGTCGCCGCCGGATTCGCGGATGACGGGCGCCGATTCACCGGTGATGGCGGCTTCGTTGACGGAGGCGACGCCCTCGATCACCTCACCGTCCGAGGGAATGGTATCGCCCGCCTCGACCAGGACGAGATCGCCGACCTTCAGGCTCGTGCCGGGCACCAGCCTGAAATCACGGCCCGCGCCGCTCAAAAGCTTGGCCTGGCTCTCGGTGCGGGTCTTGCGCAGCGTCTCGGCCTGCGCCTTGCCGCGGCCTTCGGCCACCGCTTCAGCGAGGTTGGCGAACAGCACGGTGAACCACAGCCAGAGAATGATCTGGAAGGTGAAGGCGAGATTTTCCCCGCCGGTGACGAGGTCGCGGACGAAGATCACAGTGGTCAGCGCGGCCACGATCTCGACCACGAACATCACAGGGTTCTTGATCATGGATCGCGGATCGAGCTTGGTGAAGGCAGCACCGATCGCCGGCACCACGATCTTGGGATCCAGCATCGCCGAGACTGGCATGCGCTTGTTGGGTTTGTGGACTGGTTCCATGGAGGTCACTCCGAAAGCTGGATCAGAAAACGTTACCGGCGTTCATCGCGAGATGCTCGACGATCGGACCGAGGGCGAGCGCCGGGAAGAAGGTCAGGCCGCCCATGATGAGGATGACGCCGACGACGAGGCCGACGAACAGTCCGCCGGTGGTCGGAAAGGTGCCCGTCGACGGCGGGATCGATTTCTTCTCCGCGAGCGAGCCGGCTATGGCCATGGCCGGCACGATCATCAGGAAGCGGCCGACGAACATCGCGCAGGCACCCGTCAAGTTGTAGAACGGGGTGTTGCCGGTGAGACCCGCGAAGGCCGAGCCGTTGTTGCCCGTCTGCGACGAATAGGCATAGAGCACTTCCGAGAAGCCATGCGGGCCGGCGTTGGCCATGGAGGCCACGCCCGTGGGCAGCACCACGGCCACGGCCGACCAGCCCAGGATCATCAGCGGCAGGATCAGGATCGCGAGCATCGCCATCTTGACCTCACGCGCCTCGATCTTCTTGCCGACATATTCCGGGGTGCGGCCGACCATCAGGCCTGCGACGAAGATCGCGAGGATGACGAACAGCAGCATGCCGTACATGCCGGCGCCGACGCCGCCGACGATGATTTCGCCGAGCTCGATGTTGATCAGCGGAATCATGCCGCCGAGCGCCGTAAAACTGTCATGCATGGCGTTGACGGCGCCGCAGGAGGCGGCCGTGGTGATCACGGCGAAGAGGGAGGACGCGACGATGCCGAAGCGGACCTCCTTGCCCTCCATGTTGCCGCCGGTCAGGCCCAGCGCCTGCAGCGTCGAGGTGCCGCTCGCTTCCGCCCAATAGGTGACGGCGACGCCGGCCAGGAACAGCACGCCCATGACCGCGAGGATCGCCCAGCCCTGACGCTGGTTGCCGACCATGCGGCCGAACACGTTGGTCAGGGCAGCACCGAGCACGAAGATCGAGAGCATCTGCACGAAGTTCGACAGCGCCGTCGGGTTCTCGAACGGATGCGCGGCGTTGGCGTTGAAGAATCCGCCGCCGTTGGTGCCGAGCATCTTGATCGCGACCTGCGAGGCGACCGGGCCGACCGCGATGGTCTGCTTGGCGCCTTCGAGCGTGGTCGCCTCGACGTAGTCTCCGAGCGTCTGCGGCATGCCCTGCCAGACCAGGAACAGCGCGTAGACGATACAGATCGGCAGCAGCACATAGAGCGTGCAGCGGGTGACGTCGACCCAGAAGTTGCCGACGGTGCGCATCGAGGCGCGCGAGAAGCCGCGGATCAGCGCCACCGCCAACGCGATGCCGGTCGCCGCCGACAGGAAGTTCTGATGCGTCAGGCCGACCATCTGGGTCAGATAGGACAGCGTGCTTTCGCCGCCGTAGTTTTGCCAGTTGGTGTTGGTGATGAAGGAGACCGCAGTGTTGAAGGAAAGATCTTCGGCAACCGCGCCTTGTCCAGCGGGATTGAACGGCAACACGGCCTGGAGCCGCATCACGCCGTAAATGACGAGGAAGCCGCCGACATGAAACAGCAGCATGGCGACCGTGTAGGTCAGCCAGTGCTGTTCGCGCTTCTCGTCCACGCCGGAGATCCAATAGATGCCAGCCTCGATCGGCCGCAGCACCGGCGACAGGAACGTCCGCTCGCCGCCGAACACGCGCGTCATGTACCAGCCGAGCGGCTTTGTGAGTGCGACAATGACGACACAGAACAGAATGATCTGGAGCCAACCGATCATGGTCATGGAATCAACCCTTCAAGCTTGGTGTCCGCCGCAGCAGCGGCAGCAGCAGCGCCAGCAGGCCGGCGACGAGCACGGCGTCCGCCAGCAATAGTTCGACAATCAGCAGCACGGGTCAGAACCGCTCGGGCCGCAGCAGCGCGTAGGTGAGATAGACCAGCAGACCGAACGAGACGGCACCAGCGAGCGCATAATCGAAGATCATGGTCCGCTCCCTCACAGCCGTTCGCAGGCGTAGGTGTAGCCGATCGCAAGGGCAAAGAAGCCGAAGCCCAGCGCCAGCATCAGAATGTCCATCATGGGATTGCTCCTCGTTGCGCCCCAAGCGGACGCAACCTTTCTCGGGGGCCCGACGGCCGCGCGCAGAAGATGGAAGATATTTGCGCGGTGGCTGCCGGGACTTTCGACCGTGCTGAAGTGCCAGCGCGGGCATAGGTTTTCGAGATGAGGGCTATGGCGACGTTATAGGAATCTCATAAAGGCCGGGCGGTGGCTCGATTGAGCCACGATCTCGCCAAATGTCCCGCTGGCTCCCCGCGAAGCCGTGGCAATCGCATAAACATTCGGCCAAGGTCGTCATGCCCAGGCTTGTCCCGGGCATCCACGTTCTTCGCGCTGCCGTGGATGGCCGGGGCAAGCCCGGCCATGACGACGTGGTGCCTCTCAGTGCCCCTTAGCCCACATCTCATGCCATGGCTTCACGAGACGACAGCGGTTGATGACGCCCCTCACGTCCCACCCGCTCACTTATGAAATTCCTATATCTCGCCCCCGATCCCCATCTCGCTTTCAAATGCCCTCCCCGGCCATCTTGGCGGTGCCGGCCGACTGACCGACGCCAGTTCCAGGAGGTCAGACATGATCGCCATTCTCCGACGCCTCGACCCACCTTCGCTCAGCCAGCACCTTCGCGCGGCCGCAGGGATGACACGCCCGTTGATGCTCGAAATCATCGACAAGGCCTGCCCGCGCGTCCGCTCGCTCGGCCAAAGCGAACGCACCACACGCCTCATGCGCCTGATCGATGCCGGGGCCTGGGCTGACGGGGCGCTGGCTCTGCTGGAGCTCGAGCTGCCGCTATGGCAGGTCCGTCGCATCGCCTATGATGAGGGCGAGTGGCATTGTGCACTATCGCGCGAACGCGAGTTGCCGGATTGGCTGGACGCCGCGGTCGAGGCGCGCCATTCCGACCTGCCGCTGGCTCTGCTGTCGGCCTTGGTCGAGGTCCGGGCATTGGCCGCAGAGGTGACGCGGCCGAGCGTTCCTTCCGTTCGCCCACTGCGGGATCGGCTTTATGAGCCGCTCGCCTGCGACAATTTCGGCTGAAGCTATGACAGAAGGACCCTGGACATGCCGGTGCTGCCACAACACGCTGAACAACCGCCGCACTGGGCTGAACGTCGGCCCGCACAATCGAAAGTGCGCAGCGCCCAGCTCAGGCATCTCGCGCGGCCTGTGCTGGCCGTGCTCTCGATGGGCAGCGTGCTCACCGCCCTGATCGCGCTGAGGGCCGCCATCCATCTTTGGCAGCTCCACGCCTGACGGGGACCGACCACCATGCCGTTCCTCAAGGGAAATCTGGAGCAGATGGTCACCGTGACCATCCTGACCATGACGCTGAGCCTGATCTGGGGGGCGATCCTGACGCTCGTGATCACGCTGGTGGCGCGCGGCCTCGGCGTCTAGCTTCGCCGTTCCGCTTCGATCAGCCGCGCCAATTCCGCCGCGGTGACCTCGATCGGCCGGCCGCTGCGCTCGACGCGGGCCTGGATCAGCGCGCCCTGGAGGGCCGACGTGCAGAGCACGGCAAGCGTCTCCGCCCGCGACCTGGCAAACCCGTCGGCGACGAGCTTGTCGCGCAGGAGCGATATCCGCGCCGCATAGGCCTTGCGACCGGCCTCGGAGACGGCCCGTTCGCGCGGCGCAAGCTCGAGCAGCACGGTCGTGATCGGGCAGCCGTTGCGGAAACCGGAGACCTGCATCCAGCCTGCCAACAGTCTCGCGTGGGCACGCAAGAGCTCGGCGGTCGAGCCGCACTGCTCCGCAAGCTGGGCGACCGTCGCCGCGACGCGGCGGCCCGCCTCCTCCACCGCCGCCACCGCAATCGAGGACTTTCCGTCCGGAAAGTAATGGTAGAGCGATCCCTTGGGCGCTCCGCTGGCTTCGACGATGTCGTTGAGGCCCGTCCGGGCAAAGCCCTGGCGGCGGAACAGCGTCACCGCGGCATTGATGATGGGCTGGCGGTGTTTCGGCACGGCCGGCATGGCGCTTTCCCCCTCGTACGAAATTATATTGATTGGTCTACATCAGCCTCCGACAGTCAAGACTGGTCCATGACGGGAGAGGCAAATGGCAGTCGGAGTGAGCTTCGAGGTGAACGATGGCGTCGCGCGGATCGGGCTCGACGACGGCAAGGTCAATGTGATGTCGACCAGCATGCTGGCCGCGATCGGCGCCGCCTTCGACCGGGCCGAAAAGGAAGCCGAGATCGTGGTGCTGCGCTCGGCACGGCCCGGCATCTTCTCCGCCGGCTTCGATCTCAAGGTGTTCGCCTCGGGCGATGCCGCAAAGAGTCTCGAGATGGTCCGCGCCGGCGCCGAGCTGGCGCTGCGGCTGATGTCTCATCCGCACCCGGTGATCGGCGTGATGGAGGGCCATGCCTTCCCGATGGGAACGTTCCTGCTGCTCGCCTGCGACGTCAGGCTGGGTGCGCGCGGGCCGCACCGCATGGGGCTGAACGAGGTCGCGATCGGCATCGCGCCGCCGAGCTTTGCCATCGAGCTGGCGCGCAGCCGCCTGCATCCGGCCTGGCTCAGCCGCACCGTCACGCTGGGTGAAATGTACGAGCCCGAGGATGCGCTGACCGCAGGCTTCCTCGATCGTGTGGTTCCGCCGGAAGCCATCGACGACGCCCTTGCGGAGACCATCGCAGCGCTACGCGCCATCCACAGGCCGTCGCACGCGATCGCGAAGAAGCGCCTGCGCGAGCCCGCGATGGATGCGATGCGCGCGGCGATCGACCGCGAGTTGACCAGGGCTGCCTACGCGGCGAGCAATCGCGCCCGCAGCGCCGTGGCGGTGCCCGGTTGAAGCCACCTGCCCCCTCGGAAAAGACCCGGCGATCTGGCGCAACTTGGGGGAAACGTGTAGATCGGTTTCATGAGCACAGGCAATGTCAACGTCGTCGCCCACCCCCTGGTCCAGCACAAGCTCTCCCTGATGCGGGAGAAGGATCGCTCGACCAAGAGCTTTCGCGAGATCCTGAACGAGATCGGGATGCTGCTCGCCTACGAGGTGACGCGCGATTTGCCGCTGGAGCTGGTCGAGATCGAGACACCGATCGCGCCGATGCGGGCGCCCAAGATCGCCGGCAAGAAGCTCACGCTGGCGCCGATCCTGCGCGCCGGCGTCGGCTTCCTCGATGGCATGCTGGCGCTGATGCCCTCCGCGCGCATCGCCCATATCGGGCTCTACCGCGATCCCGAGACATTGCAGGCCGTGGAATATTACTTCAAGGCGCCGCAGGACCTTTCCGACCGCACCGTGATCCTGATGGACCCGATGCTGGCGACGGGCAATTCGGCCTGCGCCGGCGCCTCCCTGCTCAAGGCCCGCGGCGCCCGCGACATCCGCTTCGTCTGCCTTCTGGCGGCGCCCGAGGGCATCGCGCAATTCCAGAGCGAGCATCCTGATGTGCCGATCTGGACCGCCGCGATCGACGAGCGGCTCAACGATCACGGCTACATCGTGCCGGGCCTGGGCGATGCCGGCGACCGGATGTTCGGTACCAAGTAGACAGATTTGCGCGATCGGGTTACTCCGCTTGCCATGAGTACCAATGCGTTTTCGCTGCAATCGCTGATCCGGACAGAGGCCGCCGCTGACCCCGCCTTCGTCTTCGACGGCACGCCGGTCTCGCGCGCGCAGTTCTCGGAGAAGGTTGAGCAGACCGCCGCCTGGCTCGCTGCGCAAGGCATCGGCAAGGGGGACGTGGTCGCGGTCTGGCTGGTCAACCGGATCGAGTGGCTCGCGCTGCTGTTCGCCGCCGCCCGCTGTGGTGCGATCGTCGCCGCGGTCAATACGCGTTACCGCAGTGCGGAAGTCGCGCATCTGCTTCGGCTGTCCGGCGCCAGGCTGATGGTGGTCGAGGCCGCATTCCGCTCGATCGATTTTGCCGCAATCCTTGCCGGCATCGCCAGGGATGAGGTGCCCGCTCTGCAGAAGCTCGCAATGGTCGGCGCGGACGCGATCCCCGCGCATTGGCCCTGTGTGCGCTTCGATGCCTTCGACGGATCCTATCCGCCCCCTCCCCAAGACGACATCGACCTGCCGGTGCTCCTTTACACGACATCGGGCACCACCAAGGGACCGAAGCTCGTGGCGCATTCGCAGCGGACACTGGCGGGCCATGCCGTCACCGTTGCCAAGGCCCTGAAGCTCTCACCGCAGCGTCATGCGCTGCTGGCCATGCTGCCGTTCTGCGGCACCTTTGGCATGACCAGCCTGCTCGGCTTCGTCGCAGCCGGTGCAACCATTCATGTGCTCGATGCCTTCGAGGCGGCACCGGCGCTGAAGATTCTCAGCACGCAAGGGATCACGCACGCCTTCGGCTCCGACGAGATGTTCCGGCGCCTTCTCGCCCTCACCAATGCGCCGCGTCCATTCCCGCATCTGGAAACGTGCGGCTTCGCCGCCTTCCAGCCCGGTTGGCGCGAGCTTGCCGCGGAGGCCGAGGCGCGCGGCCTGCCGCTGTTCGGCCTCTACGGCTCGAGCGAGGTCCAGGCGTTGTTCTCGATCGCGCGGCCTGGCGATGCCTTCGCCGACCGCATCGAGGGCGGCGGCTGGCCGATGTCGTCCGACGCGCACGTGCGTGTGCGCGACACCGAGACCGGCGCGCTTGCGGCCAGCGGCGTCTCCGGCGAGATCGAGATCAGCGCGCCGTCGCGCTTCCTCGGCTATTTCAACAATCCGGAGGCGACGCGCGAGGCGATCACCGCGGACGGGTTCTTCCGCACCGGCGATATCGGCCGGCTGCGTGGCGACGGCTCCTTCGTCTACGAGACCCGCGCGGGCGATGCCATGCGGCTCGGCGGCTTCCTCGTCGCGCCCGGCGAGATCGAGGACGAACTCAAATCCTGTGCCGGCGTGACGGATGCGCAGGTGGTTGCAGTCGATCTGAAGGGCCAGGCGCGCTGCGTCGCGTTCGTGATTCCTGCAAGGGAGCCGCCCATGCAGGAGACGTTGATCACGCATCTGCGCCAGCGGCTCGCCGGCTACAAGGTGCCGGCGCGAATCTATCTCGTGGATTCCTTTCCCGTCACCGACAGCGCGAACGGCGTGAAGATCCAACGCGCCAGGCTGCGCGCCATGGCGATGGAGCGGATCGCCGCCGAATAGCCGCGCTATTTCAGGTAGCTCGCGAGATTGATGCTCAGGATCTTGGCCAGCGCCGAATAGGACGCGGTGAGCTGTGCCTGGTAGGTCGACAGCTGCGCCGTGATGGCGGCGACGTCGACACCGGTGAGGTCATTCGACAACGTTTCGGCATAGCTCTTGTAGTCGGCCTGGCGGGCACTCGCCGTCTCGATCGAGGACGCCGCATTCGAGAGCCGGGCCTGCACCGCGGCGGTGTCGTCGAGCGCCATGCCGGTAAGATCGAGCGCGCTGGAAATGTCCGAGGACGACAGCGTGGTGCTGTTCGCGACGAATTTGAGGACCCGCATGACCTCCTCGAACGCCGAATTGTCGGCGGTGACGCCGTACGACACCGTCTCATCCGAGGCAACCCGAACCGAAGCGATCTCGTCGTCGCCCTCGTAGTAGCTGGTGTCGGCCGTCGTCGTCGAACCGGTCCCGGACGAGAAGCTCGTGAGATCGACCGGCGCCGTATCGGTCTTGCCGCCGGCGAACACATACTGGCCGTCGTATTGCGTGTTCATCAGCGAGCCCATCTCCTGCAGCATCTGCTGGGCGGTGGTGATCACCGAATTGGTCTCGGTCGAGCTGCCGGTCGAAGCGGCGCTGAGCTGGGAACGGAGCTGGGTAAGGATGTCGGTCATGGAGCCGATGGCGGAATACATCACCTGGATCCTGCTGTCGGCGAGCGTCGCAGCGTCGACATAAGACTGTGCACGCGTGACCGAGACCTGGAGGTTGACGACATGCTGCGCGTCCGAGCCGTAACCGCCGAAATCGGTCGAGATCACCCCCGTCGATTCCTGGATCTGCTTGTTGGCCATCACCGACTCGACGCGCATCGCGTCCGCGATCATCCTGTTCGACTGCGCGAAGGTGGCGACCCGCATCGCGACCATGAGCGTGCCCCCGGCTGTTACGATTGAACGGCGGACAGCAGCGCCGAATACATGGTGTTGACGGCCTGGATCAGCGCGGACGCCGCGGTGTATTTGTTCTGAAGCGTGCTGAGCTTGGCGGATTCCTCGTCCAGGTTGACGCCGGATTGCGAGGACAACGAGTTGGCATAGGTCGACTGCGCGGTTTCCTTTGCCGTGTAAGTGTCAGACGCCCGCGACGCCTTGCTGGCGACGTCGGCCACGATGGCCGAGGCATAATCGGCCAAGGAGCCGGTGGTGGCCGCAAGGCCGCCGGTGGATGCGAAGGTCCGGGATTCCGTCAGCGCGTCGTAGAAGGCGTTGACCACGCTGGTCGAACCGGACGACAGCACGCTGCTGCCGACGGTCAGGCTCGACGAGGAATCCAGCGTCGCGAGCTGAATCTCGTTCACCCCGGACAGGATCTTGCTGTTGACCGCGATATCCGCCGCGCTCGTTCCCGTCATGAGGTCGTTGAGGCCGAAATACTCCGAAAACCCCTCCCCCGCGCTGCCGACCGAGCTCGTCATCTGGTTGACGGCGACACCGTTGCCCGAGCCGGTCGCCGCGATCGAGAGATGGCCGTCTGCATCGATCGAGGCCGACAATCCGGAAATGCCGTTGATGGCGGTGACGAGGTCACCGACCGTGGAATAGGACGACAGCTCGAGATCGCCGTACGAGACCAGATTGCCGCCCTGGTCGGTAACGGCAAGACGCACCGTGCCCGAGGCGGACAGCGCCGTGCCGCTGGTGACGCTGGCCGTACCGGTGAGGCTGGTCGGCGCCGGCACTGCGGACGCGCTGTTCGAGACGCTGTTCATCACTGAAGCGAGCTGCTGGGCAAGCTGGTCGAGCTGGGACTGCGCGTCCGGCAGCGTCTTGTCGCGCAGCGTGATGAGCGCCCCAATGTCTCCACCCGATATCTGCGAGGTGATGTCGACACCGTTCACCGTGATCGCACTGAAGCCGCTCGACGAGGAACCGGCGGTGTACGTCGTCGACGCCGTCACGTTGGAAGCGGCCGTATAGCCGATCTCATGCGTAGAGCTGTCGACCAGCGCCTGGCCGGACTTGGTGTAGATCTGGATATCGCCGTTCGACGCGGTGAAATAGTTGACGTTCATCTTCGAGGCGAGGTCCTGCAGCGCGGTGTTGCGCTGGTCCTCGAGGTCCGCGGTCGACTGGCCCGCCGCCGCCGTCTGCTTGATCTCTGCGTTCAGATCCGCGATCTGCTGCAGGTCGGTATTGACGTCGTCGATCGCGGACGCGATGTCCTGGTCGGCGCCGGCGCGGAGCTTCTGGATGCTGCTCGAGGTCTCCCGCAACTGACTGGCGACATCATCGAGTGCGCTGACCACGTTGGATTGCAGAGAGGCGCTGCCCGGCGAACTCGCCAGCGACGACAGCGCCGATTCCAGCGAGGCGATGCTGTTGGCGAGCGAGGTCCCTGTTGACGATGAGTCGGTGCTGCTGGTCGATCCGTAGAGCTTTCCGAGCGACGTCAGGTAGGTATTCGTGGTGTCCGCCGATCCGAGCTCGGAGGTCGCGGCGATCAGCGATTTCAGCAGCAGCTTGTCGACGGTCGAGGTGATGCCCGTCACCGTGACGCCGGTGCCGACGCCATTGGTCACGCTGCTCGACTGGTTCGCGGTCTTCGCGGTATAGCCGGTCGTGTCGGCGTTCGAGATGTTCGACGACGTCACGCTGATCTGCACGGACGTGGCCGAGAGCCCGCTGAAGGCGATGGATCGCGCGATATCGAGTGACACGGCGGCCTCCTCGGCTGGTCAGGCGCTGCGGCTGGTGCCGCTGGAAACCGCGCGAGCGGCGAGCCGGCCGGAGGCGCCATAGGGCGACACCGCCGCGATCTGCTCGCGGATCGCCTGCATGACCGCCTCGATCCGGCGGTTGCTGGCCTCGATCGCCGCCCGCAGGCGCAGCAGGTTCTCGTCCATCGCCGCACGCAGGTTCAGGATCCGCTCCAGGAGCTGCTCGCGCAGGATGCGGTCCCTGACGTTCAGGTTGGTGTTGCCCGCCGCGCATTCCGCCACCGTGCGCTCGAACATCTCTGCCAGCCGGTTCTTCTCGTCGACCTGCTTCAGGCGCGAGGCGGGCAGGCCCTTGGCGAGCTCTGCATTCTCCGTCGCAACCAGCGCGGTCAGCGTATCGATCAGCGTGATCAGCGACTTGATCCGGGCATCGCTCATCCCCGCGGACTGGCTGTAGGCCTGATTTTTGGCTTTGCTTTCGGTTTGGACTAGGGTCATCGTCATCGCCTTCTAATTGTGCGGCTTGCCGCGGCCGGCTTGTGAACTGCGCAAATAGGCGCCGATCGCGGTCGTCCTGGCGGTTGCCTGTTTCATCTGCCCTTCGATCTCAGCGCATTCGCGCAGGAGGCCGCGGCGAACCATCTCGAAATCGTCGAGGAGCGCGAGCAACTGCTTGCGGTCACCGCTCCCGACCGTCGCGGCCCGCGCCACCAACCGCCGCAGCCGGCGCAGCAGCGCTTCTCCGGCAGCACTCGCGCTTTCGCCCTGCATCGCTCACCTCATCGCCGAGATCAGCGTGTCGTACATCTTGTTGACGGTGGAGATCACTTGCGACGCTGCGGAATAGGCCTGCTGCGCCGAAATCATGCTCGAGAATTGGCTGGAGGTGTCGGTGGTCGACGACTCCAGCTCGCTGCCGTAGACCGTGCCCGCGCCGTTCTCGCCTGAGGCCTGTAACGCGGCGTTGCCCGACGTCACGGTCGCCGAATAAATGCCGTTGCTGGAAGCGGCCAGTCCGTTGGGATCGGCGAAGGTCGCGACCGCGATCTTGTAGATCGCGATAGTCTCGCCGTTGGAATAGGTGGCGTCGACGACGCCGTTCTTGCCGATCGAGATGCTGGACAGCTTGCCATAGGACAGACCGTCGGAATCGATGCTGGTGACGTTGACGTCAGGCGTGGTCTCGCCGGAAGCGTATTGGGTCAGGCCGTCGGTGCCTCCGACGGTGCCGAGATCGAGCGTGATCGTGCTGTCGGCGGCGCCATCGGTCCAGCCCGTCACGGCAATTGTCGCGGGATCCGGGCTCGTGCTGGCGAGCGATCCGTCGCTGTTGAAGGTGATGTCGATGGTGCCCGAGGCCGTGCCCGTCGCAGTCGTCGTGTCCGAGGCCGACGTCGGATTGGCAAAGCTGGCACTCCAGGTGTTGGTGCCGGTCTTGCTCCAGGTGATCTGCATCGTGTTTGCGGCGCCGAGCGAATCGTAGACCGTCATCGAGCTGGTGTAGGTATCGCCGGTTGCGGCATCCGAAGGCAGGTTCGCCGCGATCGTGGTCTTGGTGGTGGCGCTGCCGCTGGTCGATGCGACCTGGGTGTTGATCGCCCCGAGATTGCTCGCCGATTCACTGCCGACGACGTTGCCGTCCGCGTCGGTACGCCAGCCCTCGAGGTAATAGCCGTTGCTCTCGAGATAGCCGGCATTGTTGATCGAGAAGGCGCCGTTGCGGGTATAGGCGACTGTGCCGCCGGACGTGGCGTCGGTCACCACGAAGAAGCCCGAGCCCTGGATCGCGACGTCGGTGGCGTTGGAGGTCGCCGCGAGCAGGCCTTGCTGGGTGATGTTGGCGCGCCCCGAAACGGTGACGCCGCCCGAGGCGTAGGAGGTCGTGTTGCTGGAGGCCGTCACCAGCGCGTCGAACATGGCCGACGTCGTCTTGTAGCCGGTCGTGTCGGAATTGGCGATGTTGTCGCTGATCATCGACAGGGATTGGCTCTGGGCGCTGAGCGCCGAGATCGCCGAGGACAATGCGCCGGTGAGACTCATGATGAAACTCCGAGGAAATCGGGAACGTTAAGACAGGAACTTGGGATCAAGACGTGACGCCGAGGATGTTCGCGGCGCTGACGGCAACACCGTTCACCGTGAGCGAGGGCGTCGAGGTCGAGGTGTCGATGCCGGTCACCGTGCCGGTGACGGTCGTGTAGTTGAGCACCGAGTTGCCTGCGGAGTCGGTCGCGGTCACCGAGATGGTGTACTGGCCGCCGTCGGAGAGCTGGTTGCCGCCGGAATCCTTGCCGTCCCAGGTGAAGCTGTTGGAGCCGGAATTGCCCGTTCCCGTGCCGGTGTAGACGACGTTACCCGAGGAGTCCGAGATGCTGATCGAAACATCAGATGCAGCCGAGGACAGCGAGTAGCCGAAGCTCGCCGAGCCGTTGCTGAGTGTCGAGGTATCGGTCTTCGCCTCCACGGTGTGGCCGATATAGTTCACCGAGTTCAGCGTCACGAGGCTCGAGAACGAACTCGCCAGCGACGACATGTTGGAGTTGATCGACTGCTGCTGGGTGAAATTGGCGTAGGAGGTGAGTTGATTGATGAAGTCGGTGGTCGAGGTCGCGTTCAGCGGATCCTGGTTCTGAAGCTCGCTGACCAGCAGGCTGAGGAAGTCGCTGGACGTCAGCGACGACGAGGACGACGCGCTCGACGACGATGTCGTGGTGGTCGCAGTCGTTGCGGAACTCACGGCGGAAACGGTCATCAGAAACTCCGGCTTTCCCGCGCTGCCGGCGACCAGATGCCGGCCGGCGCGCTTGAAATCTGTGTGCTGATGAAACGGGTGGGCGGGCGGATTCAGGCGCGGATTTACCTGCGCGAAAACCGCTTTCGACACGGCAAAATCTGCCGTGTATGCGCGCTAGAATGCGATGATCAAATTAGTCCGTTGCTGCGACGAGGCCACACCACAACTTGCTTGCTCGCGAGCACGAGCATTAACGCCTCCGCGACGTCATGGCCGGGCTTGTCCCGGGCCATCCACGCGTCGCCGCGCAGCACGAAGAACGGGGATGCCCGGGACAAGCCCGGGCATGACGACCTCGCGTGGTGTTCGGTATCAGCAAGACGTGTCAGCTCCCCGCCGTCTCACCTTCCGTGCGGGGCTCGGCGGCATCGTCCTTCATCTTGGCAGCAGCGGCGACGATGCGGTCGGCGAGGCCTGCGGGCGCGCGGACGGTCGGCGCCGCAAGCGCGCGGCGCAAGGTGATCGCCTCTTCGAGCAGGGCCTGCGCCGCGGGCGATCGCGCCAACAGCTCTTGCGCAGGCACGCGCCGATCCTCGGGCCAGCGGGAAAGATCCTCGCCCAGCCGGTCGATCAGTTCCTCAAACTTGGTGACGTCCATCGCCTGCCGATCCTGCTTCGGTCAGGCCTGTCATAAAGCATTGCAAGCGCGGCGAAAACCGGATTTCGGCGAACTGCGGCGCCAAAAGCGCCCGCAGCACTACGGACGACGGCGCAAATGGCGGCCCGGATGATCGCCGAAACGCACCGGGTTCGGCCGGAGCCGTTCAGCCACTGCGGGCCATGTCGGCCGGCGCGCCGCCTCCGCTGCGCGAGGCGGCATCGACGAATTCCCAGGCCTCCCGAAGCTCGGAGAGCCCCGCGATGATGCGTGCGAAACTCGCGCGCGCGTGCGGACGGCCGAACGCCTTGAGGCTTGCCAGGATCATCGCGTTATAGGTCTGGAACACCTGTTCCGCCACCGCGCCGCCCTTGGCGAAGTCGAGATTGTGGCTCAGTCCGCGCAGGATTGCGGTCGCCCTCATCAGGTGCTCGTGCCCCTCCTCGAAGCGGCGCGCTTCCTGTGCGGCCAGCGATTTCTGGAGAAAGGTGATGGCTCCCCCCAGCAGCATCGAAATCGCCTTGAGCGGCGGCACGCTCATTGCCGCGCCCCGATAGGCCTGGTTGGCCATGTACGCCATCTGGTTATGCATCATCGATCACTCTGTCTCACACGATCAATCGCTCGAGGAGCTGTTCAGCAATGCCTTGAGATAAGTCAGCGTGCTGTTGGCGCTCTCGATCGCCGCCTGGTACTTTGCGTATTGGGTCTGGAGCTGCGACTGCAGCGTTGCGGCCGCACTGTTGATGTCGTCGACCTTTTGCTGAAGATCGTCATCGCGCGTGGTCAGATTGGTGATCAGCGTCTGCAGCACGCCGGTCGAGGACGCGTAGTTCTTGGCGATCTGATAGAGCTGCGTCGCAATGCCCGAGGTCGACGTCACCGTGATCGATTGGGAGGTCGACCCGCTGTAGGTGAAGGCCATGCCTGCATAGATCGAGCCGGCGGCACCGATGATCGTGGTGCCGCTGACCGTGAACAGCGTCGAATCGCCGCCGACCGACGCCGAGGTGAGGTTGCCGTCGGAATCGACTGCCACATCCAGCGTGAAGGATTGCGGCGACGTCCCGGTATTGACGACGCTGAGCTGGCTGGACGACGTCGTGGTCTGCGCCGACAACAGCTTGGTCACGCCGCTCAGATCAGCGCTCAGGATGTCCGACAGTGTCGAGGTGTCGAGCTCCAGCTCGTTGCTCTCGTTGAACGACAGACCGAGATCGGCCATGGTCATGCCGCCGATCGTGCTGTTCAACGCATTCTGGAGCGCATCCATGATGTTGCGCATCGTTCCGTCGCCGAACAGGACCGCGCTCGAATCCGCCGTGCCGTCGGTGGCCGTCGCCTGCTGGGCGATGACCTCGTCGCGAAAGGCGTTGTAGTTGGTGACGAACGTCTCCAGCGCCGACTGGATCTGGCTGGTGTCGGTCTCGATGCTGATGTTCAGCGACGTTCCGTCCGGCGTCGCCTGGAGCAGGTTGAAAGTGACCCCGCTCAGGACGTCGGAGATGTCGTTGGTGTCGCGGGTCATCGAGATGCCGTCGAGCGTGAATTCGGCCGACTGCGCCTCCTGGATGACGTTGGTGAAGCTCCCCGAGCTGTCCGTGACGCCCAGCTCGTTCATGATGTCGTCGCCGGACGTGCTGGAATAGCTGATATCAGCCGCATCCTCCGTGCCGGTCAGCACCATCTGGTACGAGGTGCTGGACACCTGCACGATCGAGGCCTGGACATTGGTCGTCGAGGTCTGGGCGTTGATGGCATCAACGATGTCCTGAAGCGACATCGTGCTGGTGACGGAGATGTCGGACGTGGCACCGCCCTCCAGGCCGATCGAAAACGTGCCGGAATAGCCGAGCTCGTCGGTCTGGCTCGATTGCGCCGTGCCGGACACCTTGTGGGCTGTGGCGAGCTGGCTGATCGTCAGCGTGTGGTCGCCGGTCGCCGCCCCGCTCTTGATCGTCATGGAGAGCGCCGAGGAAGCGCTGACATCCCCGGTCGAGCTGATGCTGGCGGCGCGCGTGGCAAACGCGCTGGTGGACAACGAGTTGACCACCGCGGTCGAAAGCGAGGCCAATCCCGAGTACAGCGTCTTCAGATCGCTCTGCAGCGTCTGATAGGCCGAGATCTTGGCCTCGTTGTTCGTGATCGTGGTCGATATCGTGTCCGCCTGCGCGGTCTTCGCGTCGACGGCAGCCTGGATCAGCGCCGACCAGTCGATGCTGCTCGAATTGGTGGTCCCGCTCGTGGTGACGGAGACACCCGAACTTGTGCTGCTGCTGGTCGAACTGACGGAAGCCACTGTGCGTATCTGTCCCTGGCAGGAAGCGGGCCGGCATCACGCCGGCCCGCTCGTCTCGTCATCAGCCCAGCAGCTTGAGCAGGTACTGGGGCATCTGGTTCGCCGCGGCGAGTGCCGACACGGCGGCCTGGGTCTTCACTTCCGCGGAGGAGAGCTTGGACTGCTCGGCCGCGATGTCGACGTCCTTGATCGCCGAATTCGCCGATTGCAGGTTCTGGGTTTGGGTCGAGATCGAGTCCGCGCTGAAATTGAAGCGGGATTCCTGGGCGCCGATGCTGGCGCGGGCAGCGGAGACCGTGTCGAT
This sequence comes from Bradyrhizobium sp. WYCCWR 12699, assembly GCF_032144035.1. Taxonomy (NCBI): domain Bacteria; kingdom Pseudomonadati; phylum Pseudomonadota; class Alphaproteobacteria; order Hyphomicrobiales; family Nitrobacteraceae; genus Bradyrhizobium; species Bradyrhizobium sp. WYCCWR 12699. Next base: position 295,424 of record NZ_JAVTJN010000001.1, on the reverse strand, counting down.
CGCCGTGTCCAGTGCGGTCAGCGCCGAGGTCGCGTTCGACAGCGTGCTGACGTCGAGCGAGGACACGCCGAGCGAAGAGGCCGTCAGGCTCGTGAGCGTGATGGTGATGGTATCCGAGCCCGACGAGCCGACCAGCACCGAGACGCCGGAAGCGAACACGCTGGAGCCGTCGAGCAGGCTCTGGCTGGAGTAGCGGGTGCCGGACGCGATCGAATCGATTTCGCTCGTCAACTGCGTGAATTCCGAGTTGATGTAGGCGCGGCTGGAGTCGGTCGTGGTGCCCGACGCGGATTCGGAGGCCAGCGACTTCATGCGGGCGAGGATGTCGGAGATGTTCGAGGCGCCGCCGTCGGCGGTCTGCAGGATCGCGTTGGCCTGCGAGGCGTTGGTCGCGGCCTGCTGCAGCGTGGTGACATCCGAGGAGATGCGGGTCGAGATCGCAAGACCGGCGGCGTCGTCGGATGCCGACGTGATGCGGGAGCCGCTCGAAAGCTTCGAGAGCGAAGAGGTCTCTTGCGACGAATTGATGTTGAGGTAACGAACCGCGGCGTTGGCGGCGGTATTGGTGTTGATTGCGGGCATTGAGAGCTCCTGTGCTGATGGGCATGGCGTGCCGCATCGTTGAAATCGGCTTACGACGACGCGGACCGCAGCCCCGTCCGTTCGCTCAAACGACGGAGCGCAAGGAGATCAGGCGCGAAAGTTTTCGCGAGGCGATTTTTATGGTTAGCAGTCGGTAAACGCGGTGCGGATGTCGCGCTCGTGCTTGCGCAGGAGCTGGCGAAGCTGCTGGCGTCCGCGCTTGAGAAGCGACTCGACGGCAGCCACCGTCGTGTCCATCACCTGGGCGATCTCGCCGTTGCTCATGTTCTCATGATACGAGAAGATCACAGCGATGCGCTGCTGCTCGGGCATGCGCTGCATCGCCAGTTCCAGCATGTCGTTCAGCTCGTTACGAGCGATGATCTCGACCGCGCCGGGCTGGCCGTCGGCGACCTCAGGCACGGTCTCGACGTTCTCGTTGCGCGGCTTGCGGCGCAGATCGATGCAGCGATTGGAGATGACACGGTAGAGCCAGGTCGAGAACTTGGCGCGGCCATGCTGCCACCGTCCCCGGTGGCTCCAGACCTTGAGCATGGTGTCCTGCACCACGTCCTCGGCGTCCGCCGCGTTGCCGACGATGCGTAGCGCGATTGCGTAGGCGCGATCGATGTGACGCTCGACCAGCATGCGGAAGGCGGCCTCGTCGCCGGTCGCGAGTTTGTCGAGCAGTTCGCTGTCTTCATCATAGACGACATCGTCGGCGACAGGTGCGCTGTCCGGCGCGAGCGGCACCGAGGCCATCATCGGCACCATCGCTTCGGCTGGCACCGTCGTCGCAATCGCGGACTCGGCGGGCGTCATGACATCAGCAGCGTAACTCATCCCGCAACCTCCAACCCACAATGCCGGGGGCGCACATGCCACACGGCTTCCAGGCGTTGAACGCAGGACCAAAACAATCCAGGCGAAGAATTTTTGTTATTTTTCAAGATGTTACCTGGCATCTTTTGCCGGGCGTCGGGCAATAATTGCCGATAGCGCGATGCTCTCGCGCTTCAATCCTGCAATCATCACATCGTCTCGCGCCATGACAGATCATCCATCCTGAACAGATGTAGCAGTAAGAAAACGCAGACATTACGCGGCACTAGGTGATCGCGTGCAACGCGCGCGTGGCGCATCAAGAAGCGATTGTTTCCGAGTGTGAATGAACGCGAGACAGCATCCGCACTCGGCAATTTTTTCCGAATCACCTTTTTCGAACCTACCGATTTTTTTGAATCTGTCAGTCGCGACGAACGCGATTTTGAATCGCACGAGAACTTTTTTGCATTTGCGGCGCCTGACTCGACGCGGACGCACGTTCAGCGTCCTGATGGGCGGGGAATTGCAGCATGAAGATCGCAACAGTCGGCGCCGAGCGTCGCGCGCAAATTGTTTCTGCTTGGTCGTTCGATGTTTTCGATACGTTTCTGCTGCGTGCATGCACGACGCCGGATGGCGTGTTTGAAAGGACTTACGAGCTATCCGGCATTTCACGATCTTGTCCGAATGTTTCCGCGAGTTTCGTTCAGCATCGCATCCAGGCCGAATCGCGCGCGCGTCGAATCGCGAAGGAGAAATGCGGCGCGGGCGAAGTGCGCATCGAGCAGATCTATTCCTGTTTTCCATTCAAGCTGTTCGGCCTTTCGCAAGCCAGCCTGAACGATCTGGTCGAGGCCGAGTTCGGCGCCGAGGTCGAGCTTTGCCGCGTCAACCAGGACATGCTCGGGCAATATCTGGACATGAAACGCGCCGGCCACCGCGTCGGATTCATCTCGGACACCTATTGGGATTCCGGCCGGCTGGCGCGGCTGCTGCGGGCTTGCCATCCCGGCCTCGCCTGGGACTTCCTCTATGCGTCCTGCGACCACGGCAGCGGCAAGAGCGACGGCTTGTTCGCCACCTACCTCTCCGAGCAGGGCATCGATGCCGGCGCCTCCTTTCACGTCGGCGACAACGAGAAGGCGGACATCAAGGGGGCGAAGCGTCACGGCATTCACCCCCGCTATTATCCGCAGGCATCAGCGCAGCTCGCCTCGAACTTTCAGCGCGAGACGGCACTGTTCGAGCTGCTGTGCGGCGGCGCGCCGGCGCGGCTAGATCACGGCGCGCGGACGCTGCGGCGCATGGTCGCCGCGCGCAGCGCCGGGAGGTCCCAGGCCTTCCAGCTCGGGCTGACCGTGCTCGGCCCTGTCATGACCGCGTTCGACGTCTTCGTGACGCGGCGCTGCGAGGAGATGGCGGGTCCAGGCCGCAAGGTCGTGCTCGGGTTTCTCGGCCGCGACGGTTTTCTGTCGCACCGGATCCGGCAGGAGCTGCATGGCGCCCCATCGGCCTATATCGAGATCAACCGTCGCGTCAGCCTGATCGCCTCAGCCGACACGATGCAGCCGCTCGTCGATCTGCTCGGCAAGGTGCTCAAGATCGACGCGCCGACCTTCCGCGACATGGTGAAGATCATGCCGGCGAAAGTTGCCGCTTTCTTTGGCGGCTTTCCGGACGGGATTGCCTCCGGCGAAGAGCTCGCCGAGGCGCTTCCCGGACTGATCGATCCCGCCGAGATCGTCGCGCTCGCCACGGGCTTGCGCGTCCGGCTGCTCGCCTATCTGCGCCGGACCATCCCCGGCTTCGACGACTGCACCGATCTCGTACTGGCCGATCTCGGCTATTCCGGCAGCGTGCAGAAGGCGCTGCGCCGCATCTTCGACCTCGAAGGCATCGAGATCCGCCTGCACGGCGCATATCTGATGTCGCTCGACGACGCCTTCGACGACCTTGCCGAACAGGACAGCGCGGCGGGCTTCATCTCCGACCTCGTCGTCACGCCTCACGTCAAGCGCATGCTGATCCGCAACGTAGCGCTGCTGGAGCAGATTTGCTGCTCCGCGGACGGTTCGGTGCGCGACTACGATCGCGGCGCGGTGCTGCGCGAGATCAATCCGCGTCCCCCGGAGCAGTTGGCGCTTGCCACGGAGATCCAGGCCGGCGCGCTGGCTTTCGCTGGCAGCGCGGACGGTGTCGCGCGCGATTACGATCTCGATCCCTATGCCACCCCCGATGTCGCGGCGCGCTGGTGCGCGGCGACACTGGCACGGCTCCTGCTGCTGCCTGATAATGACGAATTGGCGCTGCTCGGCCCGTTGAAGCACGACGTCAATCTCGGGACCGACGCGCTCGCGCCGCTGCTCGACGCGCCGTTCGTGCGCAACCAGATCACCGCCCGCGGCCTCTCGGCAGCCTGCACGGCGGCCGCGCCGCCCATGTGGCTTGCCGGCAGTTTCGCCGGCCTGTCACCATCCTACAATTATCTGTACGTGCTGTTCGGCGCCAACCGCCTGCCTGCCGACGTCTTTGAGGAACGGGCCTCCGGCCTGGTTCAGGTCGGACTGTTCCGCGCCGACGGCGGTGCAGCGCTGGAGGCGGCGACCGTCCATCGCACCGGGCTCGGCGAGCTGCGTCTGCGCATTCCCCTGTCGCGTCGCATGTCGATCTCCACGATCGCACTGCCGCTGGCGAAATTCGCGCCCGAAGGCCTGCTTCACGGCGTGACCCTGCAGCAGGGCGGCGACGTTCGTGACGCCGCCGTGAGCCAGGATGTTGTCGCGATCGCGACCGAACGGTTGATCTACGGCGGCGTGCAGTGGAATGGCGGCCATTATCGCGCCGAGACCGAAGATGGTTGCCTGCTGATCCCGGTCGCCCCGATGACACAGGAGATCGCGATCTATTCCGTCGCGATCACCCCGCTCGGAGCCGCCCCCAAATAGTGCGCCTGATCGCGCCGCCCCGGCCGTTGAAGTCCTGGGGCTTACGAGGGGGCACGGAAATTGCGGAACGCGACGCAGGCGAATCTTGGGCAGGTACTGCAATCCGGCGGCATCAAGCTCGGCCGGACCCAGCTCGACCGCCTGGGCTGGCTGATCGGCCAATACGGTGCGCCGGCGCTCGATGGCGTCGCGGACGGGCGGCACAACGGCGTCGCTATTCTGAGGGAGCCACTGAGCGGCGCGGCGGCCGAGCTGTTCTACCGTTCGCTCAGTCCCGCCTGCGCGGTCGTCATTCCCAGAAGCGAGAATCCCGGCTTCGACTTCCTCAAGTCCAAGCTGACCGAATTCGGCACCGTCGGCCCCTGCGGCGCCGACGGCCCGCACGAGATGTGGTGGGGCGGCATCGGCTGGTCGAGATTCCTCGCCGCCGCCGACGCCTCCACGCCCCGGCCGCGAATCGTCTCCTGCCATCCGCGCGGTGTCGACGCGGCCGCGTCCCTCCGCCTCCGTCATTTGCTCGAACGCCTGCAGCTCGATTGTCATATCGAGCCGATCGACACCCAACTCGACGACCGCCTGCTCTGCTTCGAGAAGGCGGAGTTCATGATGCGGATGTGGAACAAATATCGCGAACCACTGCTGTTCGTCGATGCCGCTGCGACCTTGCGCGAGGCGCCGCTGCTGCCCTCCTTCCTCGGCTGCGACGTCGCCTTGCACAAGTGGAATCGCTGGGAGATGTCGGCGCGCACGCTCTATCTCGGTCGCTCCGCGCATGCGGAACGGCTGCTTCGCGCTTGGCAGCAGCTCGCCGCCGCCTATCCCGCGATCTGGGAGGGCTATCTGCTGGACCAGGCCTGGAGTCTGACGTCGTCGCAGGTGCCGCTCGATACCGTGTGGCTGCCGCGCTCCTATCACGCGCTGAAGGGCGATCTCGGCGCCTCGCGCGCGACGATCCTGCATGACCAGCAGACGACGACGCTGGAGCTCGGTCCCGATCCCGGCTTCGCGAGCATCGTGCGCACCGCCCGCCGCGCCGGCCGCACCGGCGCCCGCGACGCCTTCATGGTGATGACCTCGAAGGCCGAGACCAGAGGCGGCATCGCCGTGATCCTGCGCGACGTCTCGGCCAGCGACGCGGGTGCGGTCGCCACGACCGTCGAGGCCGTGACAGGCGCCTACGCCGCCGATTGCGGCGGATACGGCCGGCTCGAGCTGTCGCTCTGCGCCTGGCAGGACGACGTCGGTGCCGCGCGGGAAGCCGCAAGCCTCGCACGTCACCGCATCCTGGAGATCGCGCCGGGACAGCGCATCGCCAACGACTTTTTCGCAAGCCACGCGTCCGACGACGCGGTCATGACCGCACGCCAGCTTTTCCCCTAAGGGACCATCACGATGCTCAAGACGATCATCCTGCTCACCGACACCGTGCAACAGCAGCAGCCGCTGGCCAATCTGCTCCGCGAGCATAATCGCGACCTCGTCTTCTGCTCGGCGCTGCGCGCATCGGACCTCAGTGCCATCGACCCTGACGTGCTGAGTGAGGCACGGCTGGTGTCGTTTGCCGCCGACGTCGCGATGCAGGAAAAATTCCTGCTCAGGCTCGGCTATGGTGCCTACAAATTCTACGCCACGCCGACACAATATCCGGGCCTGCCGCCGGCGCCCGACGAGAGCGAGGACGATCCGCACTGCTACTCCGTGATCGCGCAGTCGATGACGATCTGGCCGAATTTCAAGAAGGTGGTCGGCCTGGAAACGGTCACGATCCCAGATGGCACCGCTCCTGCCGAGCGCGAGCGGCTGGTGTTCTCCCGCCTCGCCCATCTGTTCTGGGGCATGTCGCACATGATCGCCGGCGAGGCGACGGACCTCCCCGGGATCATCGGATCCGGCGGCAGCCAGCGTCCGACGCTCGCGATGATGAACTGAGCTAGCGCACGGAGGCGCGAAGCTGCCCCGACAGAGCGTCGCGGTGCTCGGGCGCGGCGATCGCGATCATGCGGCGTGCCCGCTCGGCAAGGCCGGAGCCGCGCAATTCCGTGATGCCCCATTCGGTGACGATGGCGTCGACATCCGCGCGCGGCGTCGTCACCGTCTCGACATCGGCGACGATCCGGCTGGTCCCGTCGGGCGCCGTGGCGGGCAGCGCGATGATCGCTCGTCCGCCGGGCGACGCGTTGGCGCCGCGCACGAAGTCGAGCTGGCCGCCGATCGCGCCGATCGCAACGCCATTCAGCGTCTCGGAGTTGACGCTGCCGTCGAGCCCGACCTGCAGCGCCGAGTTGATCGCGACCAGGCGATTGATCCGCGCCAGCACGTCCTGGCCGTGCGTGTAGGACGTCGGTCGCACCGATACCGCCTCGTTCTCGTGCACGAAGCGGTAGAGCCGCCGCGTACCGATCACCTGATTGGTGACCGTAGTTCCGGCATCGATCCCCTTCTCTGCATTCGTCACCGCGCCGCGTTCGATCAGATCGACGACGGCATCGTTGATCAGGCCGGAATGGATGCCGAGATTGCGCACATGGGATAGCGAGGACAGGATCGCGTCCGGAATTCGGCCGACACCGAACTGCAGCGTGCTGCCGTCGGCGATCACGCTTGCGGCATGGGCGGCAATCCGACGCGAGACGTCATCGAGCGGCGGTGAGACCAGTTCAACGGGAGGCCGGCGCGCGGTCACGCGCAGATGGATCGGCACCTCGGCGGGCCATTCCGCTCCAAACGTGAATGGCGCATCCGGGTTGATCTCGGCGATGACGAGACGCGCGCCGCGCGCGGCGTCGATGACATAGTCGTTCGACAGGCTGGCGCTCAAGCGGCCGTCACCGGCTTCAGCAAGCTGCACCAGAACGACATCAGCCCTGTGGCGTCGCGCGGCGAAGTCGGCGCAGAAGGCGCTGTAGTTGCTCGGGATCACATCGAGCCGCCCCGCCCTGGCGAGCCGCCGCGCATTGCCGATCACGCCGTAGCTCTGGAACGCCACGTTGGGGGCACAAGCCACGGGGAACGTGTCGGAAAAGATCGGCCCAACCATCATGCGGAAGGCCGGAAGTCGCGCGGCCTGCTGCATCAGCGCCTGCGTCAGGGTGACGGGCTCCGCCGTCGCCTGCCCGCAGACGACGAGATCGCCCTCGCGGATCAGGCCGGAGAGATCGATCGGCGCCGAAGGTTCGGGGATCGCCATCTCAGCTCATCGGCGTGAGGCGCTTGGAGGACTCAGCCAGCAGCGTGCGCAGCTCGGTCTTCACGATCTTGCCGTAGCTGTTCTTGGGAAGCTCAGCGGTGAAGTAATAATGCTTCGGCCGCTTGAAGCGTGCGATCCACGCATTGCAGACCTGATCGAGCTCGTCTCGCGTGACTGCCTTGCCCGCGACGGGCACGACGACCGCCACGACCTCCTCGCCCCATTCCGGATGCGGCCGGCCGATCACGGAGACTTCGGCGACGGCCTCGTGCCGCAGCAGCACTTCCTCGACCTCGCGCGGATAGATGTTGGTGCCGCCGGAGATGATGACATCCTTGGAGCGGTCCTTCAGCGTGAGGAAGCCGTCGGCATCGAAGGCACCCATGTCGCCGGTGTAGAGCCAGCCGTCGCGCAGCGTATTCGCGGTCGCCTCCGGATTCTGCCAGTAGCCGGACATCACGGTATCGCCGCGCACGATGATCTCGCCGATCGCGCCCGCGGCAACATCGCGTCCGGTCTCGTCCACGGTGCGCACGTGCACGACGCCTTGGGCAATGCCGACCGAGGCGAGGCGCTCCTCATAGCGCGGGTGACCGGCGGCCGCATGCATGCGCTTCGGCAAGTGGGTGATGGTCATCGGCGTCTCGCCCTGGCCATAGATCTGCGCTAGCTTCGGGCCGAACACGCCGAGCGCCGCCTTGCAATCGGCGACATACATGGGGCCGCCGCCATAGATGATGGTCTTCAATCCCCTTGCACCCGCCGCTTCCGCCGCGACCGTCAGGCGCCGCACCATGGTCGGCGCGGCAAAGAAGGAGATGTTCTCGCGCTTCGCCGCGAGGTCCAGAATTTCGTCCGGCTCGAAGCGGCCGCTCTCCGGAATGATCTGCGCGCCCATGCCGAGCACATGCGGCACCATATAAAGACCTGAGCCATGCGACATCGGCGCGGCGTGCAGCAGCGCCTCGCCCGGGACGATCGGATTGATCTCGGCGAGGTAGTTCAGCGACATCGCCAACAGATTGCGATGGCTGAGCACGGCGCCCTTGGGGCGGCCGGTGGTGCCGCTGGTGTAGAATATCCAGGCGGGATCGGTGATGGCGACATCGGCGATGGCGATGCCATCGGCCTTTTCCAGCGCGCGGTGCTCGCCCGAGCCGATCTCGACGATGAGCGGCTTGACCGTCGCGAGCGCCAGCGCCTCCGATGCAATGCTCGCCATGTCCTCGGTCACGAACACGAGTGCCGCGCCGGAATTGTCGAGAATGAACGCAACCTCGCGCGGATGCAGTTTTGCGTTGATGGGAACGGCGACCAGGCCCGCATGCCAGCAAGCGTAGAGGCAGGCGACATAGTCCGGCACGTTCTTCATCAGCAGCGCCACGCGATCGCCCTTGGCGAGGCCGAGGCGTTGCCGCAGCGCGCCCGCGAGCGATGCCACCGTCGCGGCGAGCCGGCCGTAATCGGCGACCGGCGTCAGACCCTTGAGCAGGGCCGGCGCGGAGGCGTCCGCTTTGGCGGCACGCAGCAGATGATGAGCGAGGTTCACGGCGATCCCCCCTGAAGGCTCAGTCTAGTACGACTTGGCGAGCCCCAGCACCTTTTCCGCAATGAAGCTCAGCGCGAGCTGCGGGCTGACCGGCGCGATGCGCGGGATCAGCACTTCGCGCAGATAACGCTCGACGTGGAACTCCTTGGCATAGCCGAAACCGCCATGGGTCATTACGGCCTGCTCGCAAGCGTGGTAGCCGGCTTCACCGGCGAAATACTTCGCAGCGTTGGCGCCGGCGCCGCAGGGCAGGCCCTTGTCGTATTGCCAGGCCGCCTGCATCACCATCAGCCAGGCCGCCTCCAGCTCGACCCAATTCACGGCAAGCGGATGCTGGATGCCCTGGTTCTTGCCGATCGGACGGTTGAACACGACCCGCGTCTTGGCGTATTCGGTCGCGCGCGACAGCGCCAGCTTGCCGAGGCCGACCGCTTCCGCCGCGATCAGGATGCGCTCGGGGTTCATGCCTTCAAGGATGTACTGAAAACCCTTGCCTTCTTCGCCGATCCGATCCTCCATCGGAATTTCAAAATCCTCGAAGAACAGCTCGTTGGAATCGACGATCTTGCGGCCCATCTTCTCGATCTCGTGGACCTTGATCCTATTGCGGTCGAAATCGGTGTAAAACAGGCTGAGGCCGTGGGTCGGCGAGCGCACCTCCTCCAGCGGCGTGGTGCGCGCCAGCAGCAGGATCTTGTGCGCGACCTGCGCGGTCGATATCCACACCTTCTGGCCGTTGACGATGTAACGGTCGTTCTTGGCGACCGCCCGCGTCTTGAGCTGCGTGGTGTTGAGGCCTGTGTTGGGCTCGGTGACGGCAAAGCACGCCTTCTCGCGGCCCTCGACCATCGGCGGCAGCATGCGCTTGCGCTGCTCCTCGGTGCCGAACACGACGACGGGATTGAGACCGAACACGTTGATGTGCACCGCGGAGGCGCCGGACATGCCGGCCCCGGATTCCGCGATGGTGCGCATCATGATCGCAGCTTCGGTGATGCCGAGCCCCGAGCCGCCATACTCCTCGGGCACGCAGATACCCAGCCAGCCGGCGTCCGCCAGCGCCTTGTGGAAATCGTGCGGGAAGCCGCCGTCGTGGTCCTTCTTCAGCCAATAGGCATCCGGAAAGCCTTCGCAGATTTTTGCGATGGCATCGCGAATGGCTTCCTGCTGATCGGTGAGCGCGAAATCCATGTTCTTCGATCTCCTTCTTGGGAGCCGCGAGCTCCGTTCCTAGCGCCCCATCTGCGAGGGCAGCCAGAGGATGATAGACGGAAACGCCACCAAAATCGCGATCGCGATCAGATGCGCGATGAAATGCGGGAAGGTGCCGTGGAACACTTCCGCCACCGGCCGCTTGGCGTAGCGGGCGACGATGAAGCAGTTGAGGCCCACGGGCGGCGTGATCATGCCGACCTCGGCGGTGACGATCTTGATGACGCCGAACCAGATCGGATCGAAGCCGAGCGTCTTGATCAGCGGCAGCACGATCGGCACGGTCAGCACCAGGATCGCGATCTGGTCCATGAACGAGCCGAGCACGATGTAGCCGAACAGGATCAGCGTGATGATCACCCAGCGCGAGGTCTGCAACGAACCGATCCAGGCGACGAGATCCTGCGTCACATGGGTGAGCGTGAAGAAATAGCCGAAGATCGAGGCACCCACGAGGATCGTCACGATCATGCAGGTGCCGTGGCAGGCGCTGAGCAGCGCCTTGTACAGCGATCCCGGCGTCACCCTCCCCTTGGCGATGGCCAGCAGCAGCGCACCCGCAGCACCAAGTGCGGAGGCTTCCGTCGGCGTCGCCACGCCGAGATAGATGGTTCCGGTGACGAGGGAGAACAGCAGCGCCATCGGCCCGACCTGCCACAGCAGCGAAAAACGCTCGCGCCAGGACACGGGCTCGATGCGCGGCGCCCGCGACGGATCCTGCCAGACCAGGAAGTAGATCGTCGCCATGATGGTGGCGGTGACGAGCGCCGCCGGAATGATGCCGCCGATCAGGAGCTGCCCGATATTGACCTCCGCGAGCAGGCCGAAGATCACCAGCGCCACGCTGGGCGGGATCAACATCGCCAGCGTGCCCGAGATCGCGACGACGCCGGCCGCCATCTTCGGCTCATAGCCCTGGCGGATCATCGCCGGAAGACTGGTCGACGACAGCGTCGCGGCCGATGCCGTCGAGGTGCCGCAGATCGCCCCAAAGCCGGCCCCGGCTAGAGCGGTCGCCATGCCGAGCCCGCCGGGGATCCGGCCAACCCACGCGGAGGCGGTCTTGAACATGTCGTCGGCCACGCCGGACAGCAGCACGAGGTCCGCCATCAGCAGGAACATCGGGATGGTGATCAATTCATAGGACGACACCGTCGAGAGCGGCGCCGTCTGCAGAATGCCGAACAGCGTGCCGGTGCCGCCGACCATCAGCAGACCGACCGAGCCGGCGAATCCCATGGCGAAACCGACCGGCGTGCCGATCGCCAGCAGGACAAAAAGCAATCCAAGCACGAGGATGACTGTCATCGCGGCCGCCGTTATTCGAAGGAATGGGCTTCGCCGGTCTCGTTGACAGGCGGCAGGGGAAACAGATCACGACCCGAGACGAGGCTGAGGACATTGCCGACGAGCTGCAGCGCCAGCCGCAGCACCAGCACGCCGCAGCCGAACGGCACCAGCGCGGCCGAAATCCAGGTCGGCCAGGCAATGGCGCCGGCCAGCACGTCGTGCTGCTCGTAATTCTCCAGCGCGCGCTCGAACCCGACCTTGCAGATCAGAGCGAAGACGAACAGGCCGGTGAGTGCGGTGACGATCTCCGACAGCCTCCGGCCCCCGGTGGGAAAGCGCGAGAGCAGGATGTCCACGCCGACATGCGCATGCACGCGCAAGGTATCGGACAACGTCAGGAAGAACACGGCGGCCAGAAGGTAGAGCCCGATCAGGTCGTAGGTGAAGGAGAACGGGCTATTCATGACGTAGCGCATGAACACGTCGGCCACCACCAAGGCCATGATCGCAAACAGAGCGACCGCGGCGATCACCGTCAGCGCGCGCTCCAATACGCCGAGCACGTCCGTCGCCCGCTTGATCATCGCTCTCCCTTTCCGCTCGATCCTGTAGGCGGCGCTACTTCGCGCCACTCGCCGCGAGCAAACCTTCGAACTCCTTCAGCGCGGCGGAAGCCTGCTTGCCGCGGCTGTCGAGCCCGGCTGCCCATTCCTGCGCGACGCCCTTGAGCTTCTCTTTCATCTCCGCGCGCGTGGCATCCGGGAGCGCGGTGAAGCCGATCCCCCCGTCCTTCATCTTCTGCCGTGTCGCGTCCTGCTCCTTGTCGACGTCGGCGCAGGCGTTCGGCGTGATTGCTTCCGACGCGGCGTCCATCGCCTTCTTCACATCGTCGGGCAGCTTGTCCCAGACCGATTGATTGATCGAGTAGGCAACGATGAAGCTGCCGAAGCTGACGCCGTCGGTCGCGTATTTGACGAGCTTGTCGAGGCCATAGGCGACGACGCTGTCCATCGGGAACAGCAGCCCGTCCATCGTGCCGCGCGACAGCGATTCATAGGCATCGGGCGCGGCCATGCGCACCGGCACCGCGCCGAGCGTACGGACCGTCAGATCCTGCGCACCGCCGGTGGTGCGCAGCTTCAGCCCCTGCATGTCCTTGATGGTCTCGACCTTCGCCTTGGCGGTCCACACCTGATAGGGCGGCAGCACCACAGCCATCAGCAGCTTGATCTTGTTGGGCGCATATTCCTGCTTGGCGAGGATGCCTTCCCGCGCCGTTTTCCAATAGGCCAGCGTGCCCTGGCAACTGGTCTGGAAGGCGCCCGGCAATTGCGCGACCTCGGACAGCGGCATCTTGTCGGAGACGTAGGACGGCCCGATGTAGCCGATGTCGACCACGCCGGACTGCGTCAGCCGCAGCATGTCGGTGGCCTTGCCCATCTGCTGGTTCGGATAATGCGTGAACGTCACCGCGCCGTTGGTGCGCTTGGCGACATCGTCCATCCAGGGCTTGAGCATCAAACGAACGAGATAGTGGTCGGCGGGGAAGCTGTCGGCGACCTTCAGCTCCAGCGCCTGCGCCGGCAATGTCGAGACCGGCAGTGAAAATGCCAACGCGGCGGCCGCCCAGACCCAATTCCTCTTCATTCGCTTTCTCCCTGACGCGCCCTCACGCCGACGGCGGCAGCCATTTTGCTGCCGGTCGCTTCGGCCTCACTTCTTGCTTGAGAAGTTTGTACATATATGTGAATTTATATGTCAAGTATATGAACTAAGCATGGGCCTATGCGGCTGTTGGCGAAGCCCACGAATTGACATGCCCGTTTTCTGAACACTAACTCCACGTATATGAACTCTCACGCGAGGCCTCATGGGACCGCTCGCCGGCTTCACCATTCTCGACCTGACCTCGGTGTTGATGGGCCCTTACGGCACACAGGTGCTGGCCGACATGGGGGCCGACATCGTCAAGGTCGAAAGCCCCGAGGGCGACATCGTCCGCCAGATCGGTCCCGGCCGCACGCCCGGCATGGGCGGGATGTTCCTCAATGCCAATCGCGGCAAGCGCAGCATCGTGCTCGATCTCAAGAAGAAGGAAGGCCGCGACGCGCTGCTAAGACTGGCGAAGCGCGCCAATGCGCTGGTCTACAATGTGCGCCCGCAAGCCATGGCGCGGCTCGGCCTCGACTACGAGAGCCTCCGCGCGGTCAACCCCGCGCTCGTCTATGTCGGTGCGTTCGGCTACGGCCAGTCCGGTCCCTACGCTGCAAAGCCCGCTTATGACGATCTGATCCAGGGCGCGGCGACCATCCCGACACTGCTGGCAGCCGCCGGCGACGGTACGCCGCGCTACGTCCCCGTCACCATCGCCGACCGCATCGTCGGGCTGATGATGGTCAATGCGATCATGGGCGGGCTAATGCACCAGCAGCGCACGGGTGTGGGCCAGCGCATCGACGTGCCGATGTTCGAATCGATGGCGGAGTTCGTGCTGGTCGATCATCTCGGTGGCCTCACCTATGACCCGCCGCTCGACCATGGCGGCTATCCCCGCCTGCTGTCGCGCTACCGCCGGCCCTACAAGACCAGCGACGGCTATCTCTGCGTCCTCATCTACAACGACAAGCACTGGCGCAGCTTCTTCGAGGCGATCGGGCAGCCGCATTTCCTCGATCAGCCGCGCTTTGCCAACCACGCCGCGCGCACGAAGCATATCGACGAGATCTATGAGGAGATCGGCCAGATCTTCACCACGCGCACCACCGCGGAGTGGCGAGAGCTGCTGGAGCGCGCCGACATTCCGGTGATGCCGATGCACACGCTGGAGAGCATCCTGGACGATCCACATCTCAATGCGGTCGACTTTTTCAAGACGGTGGACCACCCCGTTGAGGGGCGCATCCGCCAGATGCGCGTGCCCTCCACCTGGAGCGCAACCCAGCCGGAGCCAGCCGGCCCCGCGCCGACGCTCGGCCAGCACGGCCGCGACATCCTGCATGAAGCCGGCTTCTCGACTGAAGAGATCGACCAACTCGCAGAGCAGAAGGCAGTTCACCTGGCGCCGCCGCCGTAAGAAGCGGGGGGGGGGCGCCGGCAAAAATCGAGACACAGGGAGGAAACCGCGATGGCCGGACTTTATTTCGAAGACTTTTCCGTAGGCCAGGAGTTCAGGCATCCGCTGACCCGGACCGTCACGGAGATGGACAACACCATGTTCAGCCTACTGACGCTCAACCCGCAGCCGCTGCATATCGACGCGCATTTCGCCGAAAAGACCGAGTTTGGGCAGCGCATTTTCAACAGCCTTTACACCCTCGGCATCATGATCGGCATGACGGTCTATGATACGACCATGGGCACCACCGTTGCCAATCTCGGCATGACCGACGTCACGTTTCCAAAACCGGTCTTCCATGGCGACACCTTGCGGGCGACGACGAAGGTGCTTTCGTTGAGGGAATCCAAATCGCGCCCGAGAGCGGGCATCGTCGAGTTCGAGCACCATGCCTTGAACCAGAACGACGAGATCGTCGGAAAATGCCGCCGCATGGCGATGATGCACAAGAGGCCGGTCTGATGCGTTCGATGCTGTTCGTGCCGGGCGATTCCCCGCGCAAATTCGAGAAGGCGAGCGAGGGCAAGGCCGACGCGCTGATCATCGACCTCGAGGATTCCGTCGTCGCCGAGAAGAAGCCGGAGGCGCGCACCCTGACGCTTTCCATGCTGAAGAGCCGCCCCGGCCCGCACCAGCTCTATGTCCGCGTCAACGCGCTCGACACCGGCATGACGCTGGCCGATCTCGCCGCGGTGCTGCCCGGCAAGCCCGACGGCATCGTGCTGCCGAAATCGCAAGGCGGCGACGATGTGCGGCGGGTCGCAACCTGGCTCGAAGCGCTGGAAGCGGCATCCGGCATCGCGGCCGGCACGACGCGTATCATCTGCGTCGCGACCGAGACGGCCAGCTCGATCTTCGGCCTCGGCAGCTACAAGGGCTGCTCCCCCCGCCTCGCCGGCCTGATGTGGGGCGCGGAAGACCTCTCGGCTTCGCTCGGCGCCACCGAGAAAGCCTCCGGTGGCGTGTTCCACAGCCCCTATCGTCTGGCGCGCGATCTCTGCCTGATGGCAGCCGCTGCGGCCGAGGTCGCGCCGATCGACACGGTCTATACCGACATCGACAACCTCGCCGGCCTGGAAGCCGAAACGCGCGCCGCGCGGCGCGACGGTTTTTCCGCCAAGGCGCTGATCCATCCCAAGCATGTCGATGTCGTCAACGCGGCGTTCGCGCCCACCGAGGCCGAAAGGACCTGGGCGGAGAAGGTGATCGCGGCGTTCGCGAGCAATCCGAATTCCGGCACGCTGCGGCTCGACGGCCAGATGATCGACAAGCCGCATCTTCGCGCCGCGAAGAAGATCCTCGGCCAGCCCTAGAGCCCAGCTCCGATGGAATCGGAACTGAGCTTGAAAACGCTCTAGATCAGGACGCAAAGCCCGCCATGATCGTTCGCCAAGCCGCAAACGTCCTGGAGATCATGGAATTCTTCGCGCAGGCGAGGAAGCCGGCGACGCTTGCGGAGATCGCCGATCATTTCGGCTGGCCGCGCTCGTCGACCTTCAACCTGCTCACGACGCTGTCGGAGAAGGGCTATCTCTACGAGCCGCGGCCGCGCGCCGGCTTCTATCCGACGCCGCGCTGGCTGGCGATGGCGCGGATGATCTCGGAGGTCGAGCCGCTGCCGCAATGGACGCATCAGCTGATCGCCGATCTCTCCGCCGAGACCGGCGAGACCGCCTCGATTGTGGCGCCGGCCGGCGTGATGGCCGTGTTCATCGACGTCGTCGAATCCCAGGCCGCGATCCGTTATTTCGCGACCATCGGCCATCGCGTGCCTATCCATGCAACGGCCAGCGGCCGCTCGTTGCTGCTGCAATATTCGCAGGAAGAGCGCGACTCCGTCTATCGCAAGATCGAGTTCAAGCAATACGGCCCGTCGACGCCGATCAGCATCGAGGCGGTCGAGACCGAGCTGCGAAACTCGATCGCGCGCGGTTACTGCCAGAGCTTTGGCGATTACAGCCGCGATCTCGCCGGTGCTGCGATCCCGTTGCCGGTCGGCGACCGCCGTCTCTCGGTCGTCGTCGCCGGCCCGGAATTCCGCATTGGCCCCAGGGTCGGCGAGGTCGCCGCGCTGATCGCGCGCACGGTCGATCGGCTGCGGCCGAAGGCGCCGGCTTGAAGCTGCGGTCTCAGTCGAAACCTTGAACGGGCGGCGTCGAACTCTGCGCCGGTACGGCTGGCGCGGCTTGAACCGGCGGCGGGGCCGGATTGGCGGCAGCTCTCATCTGGCCATTGGCTTCCATGGCTTGGCGCATGCGCGGTTGGTTCCTGGCCGCGGCCGCGCGACGCGGCGGCGGCCGATGTCCTGCCGAGCGCGAACCTCTCACGCCCCACGATCGCGCGATCGAAGGTCCCGCGGTGTAGCCGATCAAGGCGCCCGCGACCGCACCGACCGGTCCCAGCACGACCGCGCCCGACACCGCGCCGAGCGCCGCGTCCCCCGCGCGCTCCTGCGCAACCGCGCTCACGGGCACAAAGGCCAGCAATGCGACAGCAGTGATCAGAGCTTTGGTCATCTGAGCGTCTCCCTCACGGGAAACCACTCCTGCTCAAATATGGCCGCACGAGGTTCGCTTGCCGGCCAACAAATGGCAATTGCCGGGTGGAACCGGGCGTCGGGCGACGGTGGCACTCCTTCCGCCAGTGCGCACGGCGTGGATGGCCGGGACGAGCCCGGCCATGACGATGTGGAGGCCAGGTTGCCGCAAATCGCTCAAACGCGATCGTCCGGCCGCACAGGGAGGGCGAAAGCAGCTACACGATCTTGATCGACATATCCGGCAAGCCTTCGAGCTTGCACAGCAGCACGTCGCCCTTCACAACGGGACCGACATTTTCCGGCGTGCCGGAATAGATGATGTCGCCGGCTTTCAACTCGAACGCTTCCGACAGCTTTGCGATCTGCTCGGCCACGCTCCAGATCATCTTGCTGAGATCCGAGTTCTGCTTGACCGTGCCGTTGACCGCCAGCGAGATCGCGCCCTTCTCGAAATGGCCGGTCTTGCTGGCGGGGTGAATCGGGCCGAGCACCGCGGCGTGGTCAAAGCTCTTGCCGATCTCCCAGGGCTTCTTCTCCGCGGCCATGCCGTTCTGAAGGTCGCGCCGGGTCATGTCGAGGCCGAGCGCGTAGCCATAGACGTGGTCGAGCGCCTTATCGACCGGGATATTGGTGCCGCCGGATTTCAGCGCGGCGACCAGCTCGACCTCATGATGATAGTTCTTGGTCAACGACGGATAGGGATGATCGGCGACCTCGCCGACCGCGACGTTCTGGATCGCGTCGGTCGGCTTCTGGAAGAAGAACGGTGGCTCGCGGTTCGGATCCGAGCCGCGCTCGATCGCGTGTGCCGCATAATTGCGCCCGATGCAGTAGATGCGCCGGACCTGGAACACCTCTTTCTCGCCGACGATCGGGATGGTCACCATCGGTACCGGAAAGATCGGCTTGGGCCCTGCCTGCGCTGCGGCCGGAACGACGTCGGCCATGGTTGCCGCGGTCGCGACGGCGGCGGTTGCAAGCAGATCGCGTCGCGTCGGTGAGGTCCGTTTCATCTCGGGGCTCCCTTCCTTGTCGTTGGGCCGCGTCAGGCGCGCCGCTCCGGCTGATAGTCGATCTTCAGCGTACCAGCAACAGGAACGCCGCGGTGCGGGCTTCAAACATCTTGACAGCTGCTTCGCGCTGAATATTTTTTCGTCGAGAAAGTACTTTCTCACCCTCGAAAATCAAAGGATCCAAAGCGACCGTCTGGAGAGACGACGATGCTCGATGAGAATTTGGCCCTTATACGCGCGCACCGCAACAATATTCACCGCTATCGGCGGCTGCTGAAAACAAGGCTGTCGCGGCTGGAGCGCAATTTCATAGAGCGGCGCCTCGCGGAAGAGAAGTCGGCGCTCGATGCGCTGACCGCGGCGACCTTCCCTGTTGGCTTCCGCGCACCCGGGGTGCCGGCCGAGGTGATGGGGGTGGCGCAATGAACAGTCAGCGGGCGCTGCTCATTCGGGGCAGCGAAAAGGTGATCGGCCATTACGAGCTTCTGCTCGCGAGCGCCAAGACCGAGCATGAGCGCGAGCTTTATCAGCAGCGCATCGAGCGCGAACGTCGGCTGATCCGCGACCTGCAGGACGAGCCGGATTACCGCGCCGCCTAACTTGCTCCGCCTCTGCCGCTTGCGGGGGAGGCGGAGGCCCCCTCCCCAACCCTCCCTGGCGAGCGGGAGGGAGCGCACCTCCGTCATCGCGGCAATTGAGCCTCACCCCGTCATGCTCTAGCGAACGAGGCGATTGGGGCCTGCGAGCGCACTGCTTGATTGGTTCGCCGGTGCCACCCGCACGGTCGCGGTGAGCGGTGTGCCATTGCGCAGCAGATTGAGCCTCACCTCCTCGCCGACACGTGCCAGGCCAATCGTATTGCGGAGTTGTGCGGCGGTGCGGATCGGACGCTCGTCGGCAGCGGTCACGACGTCACCCTTGCGCAGGCCTGCCCTCTCGGCGGGCGAGTCTGCAGCGATCTCGGCGATCTCGGCGCCCTGGGTCAGTCCCTTGTTGATCGACGGATGCAGGTCTTTCAGAGAGACGCCGATGCGGCCGCGCTCGACGCGGCCACTCGCGACGATCTGCTCCATCACCTTGCGCGCCATGTTGACCGGAATGGCAAAGCCGATGCCGACATTGCCGCCGGCGGGCGAGATGATCGCCGAGTTGATGCCGACCAGTTCGCCGCGCAGGCTGACCAGCGCCCCGCCGGAATTGCCTGGATTGATCGCAGCATCGGTCTGGATGAAATCCTCATAGCCCTGCTTGCCGAGGCCGGTGCGGCCGAGCGCGCTGACGAGGCCCGATGTCACGGTCTGCCCGAGCCCGAAGGGATTGCCGATCGCGAGCACGAAATCGCCGACGTCGAGCGCATCGCTGTCGCCGAAGGGTAGCGCCTTGAGGCCCGTAGGGTTCTGGATCTGGAGCACGGCAACGTCGGTCGGCGGATCGCGTCCGACCACCTTGGCGGAGAACTGCCGACCATCCTTGGTCGTGATCTGAACTGCAGACGTGCCTTCGACCACGTGATTGTTGGTCAGCACATAACCGCGCTCGGCATCGACGATCACCCCGGAACCGGTCGCGCTCACCTCCTTTTCAATCTGCCGGGGAACGTCGAAGAACTCGCGAAACAAGGGATCGCGATAGAGCGGGTTGTCCTCGCGCACGCGGCCGTGCACGGAAATGTTGACCACGGCGGGTGTCACCCGGCGCACCAGGGGCGCCAGGGTCGGCACCGAGCCGCCGGTCTTCATGTCGGGGATTTGGCCGGCAGCAGGCTGTGACGCCATGAGCGTCAGCATCAGCATCGCCAGCAAGAGCGGACGCACAGCGTTCATCTTTTTTCCTGCCGCCTTGTATGGATATCGGAGAACGGGGTGGCTCACTCGCCGTCGCGTGACGCGGCGATCCAGCCTTGCATGGCGAGGAACGGAGCGGCGAAGGTCGCCGAAACCTGGCCGAGCAACACCAATCCCAGAACAGTCTGCGTGAGCATCATGGATGATGCCCCTCAGCGGCGGCCCAGGGCCGCCGCAGCCGCATCGGCACGCCGCCGCCGCGCGGCGGATCGTCATTGTCGTTGTCGCCGTCGAGCTTGCGCAAGCAAGCCAGGATATCGGCGAGCCGGACCGTGTGGCTCATCCCGGGGATCTCGCGTAAGCCGGGACAGGATTCGACCGCGTACATGTCGGATGCCCAGGACGACAGGATGATCCGCTTCTCCGGCGGAGAGAGCTCCTCAGCATTCAGGACATCGTCAGGCGAATCGTAATGGGCTGCGGGGTGAAACAGCGGATTGAGAGTCCCGGCATTGCTATTCACGTTGGTCATTTCTGAACCTCCCCTCATGCTCCTTTCCAAGGGACGTGCTTGTTGACGACGAGACGGCGGCGACAATCGCCGCCGTCCCGCTTGATGCTGTTGGTCGCAACAGCGAGAGCTTAAGCCGCTTTCTTCTGCTCGATCTGCGAGGCCGCAGGCGCGGCACCCGTGATCGGAATCCGGCGGGGCTTCATGGCTTCCGGAACCTCGCGGACGAGGTCGATGATCAGCAGCCCGTCCTGGAACGAGGCCTGCTTCACCTGGACATAGTCGGCAAGGTTGAACACGCGCCGGAAGGGCCGCGCAGCGATGCCCTGGTACAGATATTCCCGCGCGGCGGTCTCGGGTTTCCTGCCCTCGATCGTCAGCGCGTTCTGTTCGGCCGTCACCGTGACGTCGCTGGTGCCGAAGCCCGCCACCGCGAGACTGATCCGGTAATGGTCCTCGCCGGAGCGTTCGATGTTGTAAGGGGGATAATTGTCCTCGGTCGCCTGGCGCAGCGTGCTGTCGACGAGGTCGGCCAGGTGATCGAAGCCGATGGTGGAACGCCACAGGGGCGCGAAGTCGAAACTGGTCCTCATAACCAAGTCCTCCTGAGAGCAAGATGGATACGAAGGAGCGCAGGACAGAATCCCAGACGAGGTCCGAAGCCGGCCCGGCGCCCGCACCGGACCCGATCTGGCGTCCGGCACACCGCTCTCGCGGCGAAAAACGACTTAGAAAATCAGAAATAGCTTTCAAGGGGCGGTTCAAAAATTTTTAGAGCCCGACAGAGCCCCAGAGATATTCGCCATTGACAAACTAATTCGCTTATATCTAACTTTTCTAGGACCAGCCCGCCGCGCCATGCGGCCAATAAGAGAGAGGAGACAACCATGAGAGGGCTTCTGGCCTGCGCCTTGCTCGCGGCCATGACATCGGCTGCCGTAACCACAGCCGCGACCGCGCAAGTCTCCGACGACGCGGTGCGGATCGGCGTGCTGACGGATCTGTCGAGCTGGGGCCGTGACAATTCGGGGCCGGGCTCGGTCGAGGCGGCAAAGATGGCGGTGGAGGAATTCGGGCCGACCGTGCTCGGCAAGCCGATCGAGATCATCAGCGCCGACCACCAGATGAAGACCGATGTCGGCGTGCAGATCGTGCGCGGCTGGTTCGACAACGGCAAGGTCGATGCCGTCGTCGACATCCCCAATTCCGGCATCGCGATCGCCGTGCACAACATGGTGCGCGAGCGTAACAAGATCGCGCTGCTCTCCGGCCCCGGCGCAAGCTCGCTGACCGACGAGCTGTGCAGCCCCAACACTGTGCATTTCACCTACGACACCTATGCGCTGTCCAAGGTGACGGCCTCCGCCGTGATCAAGGAAGGCGGCAAGTCCTGGTATTTCATCACCGCCGACTACGCCTTCGGCCAGCAGCTCGAGAAGGACGCGACGCGCTTCATCAATGAGATGGGCGGCAAGGTGCTCGGCGGCGTCAAGCATCCGACCAACACGGCGGACTTCTCGTCCTTTGCGCTGCAGGCGCAAAGCTCGAAAGCCGACGTCGTCGCCTTCGCCAATGCCGGCCAGGACACCGACAACGCGATCAAGCAGTCCGGCGAATTCGGCCTCGTGCAGGGCGGCCAGAAGCTGGTTGGCCTCCTGATGTTCGACACCGACGTGCACGCGGTCGGCCTCAAAGCCGCGCAAGGCACCTATATGACGACGGCGTCGTACTGGAATATGGACGAGGCGACGCGCGCCTGGTCCAAGAAGTTCTATGAGCGCACCAAGGTGATGCCGACCATGATCCATACCGGCGTCTATGGCTCGGTCCTGCATTACCTGAAAGGCATCAAGGCCGCTGGCACCGACGATCCCGCCAAGGTGATGGCCAAGATGCGCGAGCTGCCGATCGAGGATATCTTCGTCCACGGCGGCAAGTTGCGCGAGGACGGCCGCGTCATCCGCGACATGTATCTCGCCAAGGTGAAATCGCCCGAGCAATCGAAGGAGCCGTGGGACTATCTGGACATCGTCAAGACCGTGAAGGGCGAGGACGCCTTCCGCCCGGTCTCCGAGTCCAAATGTCCGCTGCTGAAGAAGTGAGGTCCAGATGACCGGCAACGAGCATGGCGCAAGCGAAACCTACGAGTGCGATGTGCTCGTGGCCGGATCGGGCTGCTCCGGCATGTCGGCCGCGATCACCGCCCGCTCCCGCGGCCTCGACGTCTTGATCGTCGAGAAGGAGCCGCGCTTCGGCGGCACCACCGCCCGCTCCGGAGGCTGGCTCTGGATTCCCGGCACCTCGCTGGCGAAGGCCTATGGCATCGCGGAAACGCAGGAGCAGGCCCGCACTTATTTGCGGCACGAAGCCGGCAACAATTTCGATGCGGAACGCGTCGATGCATTTCTCACGGCCGGCCCCGAGGCGGTCGATTTCTTCACCGCCAAGACGGCGCTGCGCTTCGACATGCCGCTGGTGTTTCCCGACTATCACGCCGAGGCGCCGGGCGGCGCACAGGGCGGCCGCTCCATGGTGACGCGTCCGTTCGACGGCCGCGAGCTCGGCGACCTCATCAAGTCGCTGGGCATGCCGCTGCCCGAGCTCACCGTGTTCGGCATGATGCTGGGAAGCGGCAAAGAGATCATCCACTTCATGCGCGTGACGAAGTCGCTGACCTCCGCGGCCTACGTCGCCAAACGCCTGTCGCGACACCTGATGGACCTGCTGCGCTATGGCCGCGGCATGACGCTGACCAACGGCAATGCGCTCGCGGGGCGCCTTGCCAAATCCGCGCTCGACCTGAAGATTCCGATGTGGCTGTCCTCGCCCGTGCGCGAGCTGACGGTCGAGAACGGCGCGGTCACCGGCGCCATCGTGTCGCGCGAGGGACGTGAAGTCCGCGTTCGCGCGCGACACGGCGTCGTACTCGCCTGCGGCGGTTTTCCGCACGACGTCGAGCGCCGCAAAAAGATGTTTCCGCACGCGCCGACCGGGAACGAGCATTATTCGCCGGGGCCCACCGGCAACACCGGTGACGGCCTGCGTCTTGCGGAGCGCGCCGGCGGGCATGTCGAGGACCGCCTGCCCAACGCGGCAGCCTGGGTGCCGGTGTCGCTGACGACGCGCAAGGACGGCTCGAAGGGCGTGATGCCGCATTTCATCGACCGCGCCAAGCCCGGCGTCATCGCGGTGATGCGCGACGGCAAGCGCTTTGCCAATGAGGGCAACTCCTATCACGACTTCGTCCAGGCCATGATCAAGGCGGCCAAGCCCGGCGAGGAGATCGCGGCCTATCTCGTCTGCGATCACAAGACGCTGCGCAAATATGGCCTCGGCTGCGTGCCGCCCTTCCCGATGCCGCTGGGTCATCACCTCGAGACCGGCTATCTCATGCGCGGCGATACGCTGGAGGCGCTGGCGGCGAAGACCGGCATCGATGCCAGGGCATTCGCCGAGACGGTCAGGCAGTTCAATGCGACCGCCCCGCAAGGCCATGACGCCGCCTTCGGCAAGGGTTCGAAGGCCTATAATCGCTACCAGGGCGATGCCATGCACGGGCCCAATCCCTGCGTCGCGCCAATCGAGAACGGGCCGTTCTATGCCATCAAGATGGTGGTCGGCGACCTCGGCACCTATGCCGGCATCGTCACCGACGCGAATGCGCGGGCGCTCGATGCCGAGGGACGGGTGATTCCCGGGCTCTATGCCGCCGGCAACGACATGGCGAGCATCATGGGCGGCAATTATCCCGGCGCCGGCATCACGCTTGGGCCGGCGCTGACCTTCGGCTACATTGCCGGCCGCCATCTCGCCGACAGCGCCGCCAAGCGCGACGCGGCTTGAAGCCAAGCGCATCGGAGGCGCATGAAGAGAGAAAGCCGCGGCATCCAGTCCATCGAGGTCGGCGGAGAACTGCTCCGCGCGCTCGCCCGCAGCGGCGAGCCGATGATGCTGCGCGATCTCGCGCGCGAGGCCGGCATGACGCCCGCCAAGGCGCACCCTTATCTTGCCAGCTTCTCGCGCATCGGCCTGATCGAGCAGGACGAGACCACCGGCCGCTACGAGATCGGCGCGCTGGCGCTGGAGCTCGGCCTGATCAGCCTGCGTCGGCTCTCCGGCGTGCACATCGCAAGGCCGAAGATCGCCGCGCTCGCGAGCCAGATCGGACATGCGGTGTCCCTCGCCGTATGGGGCACGCACGGCCCGACCGTGGTCCAGCTCGAAGAGCCGGCCCAGCCGGTCCACATCGTCATGCGCGCCGGCTCGGTGATGGCACTGCTGGAGACCGCGACCGGCCGGGCGTTTGCGGCCTTCCTGCCGGAGAAGACAATCAACGCCGCGCTCGAGAGCGGCCTCGACCGTCACGGCGTCGGTTACAATCCCAAGCGCGCGGTGAAGGGCGCCAAGGTCGCGGAGATGCTGACCGAGGTGCGCAAGCACGGCCTCGCCCGCGCGCTCGGCGATCCCCTGCCCGGCGTCAACGCGTTCTCGGCCCCCGTGTTCGACCATTCCGGTCACGTCGCACTGGTCATCACCGCGATGGGGCCGGAAGGCACCTTCGATGCGC
The DNA here is from genome assembly GCF_032144035.1 of Bradyrhizobium sp. WYCCWR 12699. Classification (NCBI taxonomy): domain Bacteria; kingdom Pseudomonadati; phylum Pseudomonadota; class Alphaproteobacteria; order Hyphomicrobiales; family Nitrobacteraceae; genus Bradyrhizobium; species Bradyrhizobium sp. WYCCWR 12699. The sequence continues at coordinate 270,305 of NZ_JAVTJN010000001.1, read as the reverse complement.
GCTGGGACAGCCCGATCGCCCATGCCCTGCGCGATTGCGCCGGCGGCATCTCGAAGCGGCTGGGTTACGGGATCACCGCTGCCGCGGAGTGAGTGCCTCTACTTCTCCTTCACCGGCACGGTGTAGTTCAGGATCAACCGCCCACCGTCCGGATAGATCGTCTGTCCCGTGATGTAGGAGGCATCGTCACTCGCGAGGAACGCGACGACGGAGGCCACCTCGCTCGGCTCGCCGCCACGGCCCGCAGGCGTGCGGGACATCACGGTCTTGCGGGCATCCTCGGAGGTATAGATCGACGACGCCACCATGTCGGTCAAAATCGTGCCCGGCCCGACCGCCACGACCCGGATGTTGTGCGGCGCGAGCGCGACGGCGGCGACCGACGTCAGCTGCTTCATGCCGCCCTTGGACATCGCATAGGTCGCCAGCGCCGGGATCGCCAGCAGCGCGTTCACCGAGGACATGTTGATGATGACGCCGCCGCCACCTTGCGCGATCATCTGCTTGGCCGCGGCCTGCACACCGAAGAACGCACCCTTCAAGTTGATGCCGATGATCTCGTCGAACTCCTCTTCGGATATCTCCAGGATGTCGCGGTTGCGGGCGACGCCGGCATTGTTGACCATGATGTCGAGCCGGCCGAATTCCTTCACGGCGGTGGCAACGAGCTGATCGACATCGGCACGCTTGGCCACGTTGCCGACAACGGTGCGCAGGGCGTCCGGGCGGCCCAACTCGGCGGCCGTCGCGGCAAGACCCTGGGCATCGACGTCGGAGATGACGACCTTGACGCCGTCGTCCAAAAATCTCTTCGCACAGGCCTTGCCGATGCCGCGCGCCGCGCCGGTGATGGCAGCAACCTTGCCGGATAGTTTCATGGGCTCACTCCAGGACTTGTGACGATGTCGCGGACGCGCTCACGCAAAGACGCGCGGTCGCAGTCCAGCATGAAACCAGGTGATCATGGAATAGATGTCGTAGACGGGCAACCCGACCTCGGCCTGAAGCGCGGCCGCGTAAGGCGGCATGTTGGTGCATTCGAGCACGATGGCGCCGACGTCAGGATTCTTGGCGACGAGCTGCTTGCCGGCCTCGACCACGTCGCGCTCGGCCTGTGCGATGTCCATGTCGTCCTTCTCGGCCTTGATCAGGACGCGAAAGAACTCCTTGCCGTTCTCGGTGCCGACCAGCGGCGTGTCGAGCGGCACGCCCGCGCCTTCGAGATGGGCCGGCGTCAGGGTCGAGCCCGAGACCGTGACGAGGCCGACGCGCTTGCCCGGCGGCAGGGTCGCCTGCACCCACGGCACCTGCATCAGCGACGAGGTCGCAACGGGCACGCCGACCGCGGCCGCGATCTCCTTCTGGAACAGCGAGAGGAAGCCGCAATTGGTGGTGATGGCTTCGGCGCCCAGCCGCACCAGATCCTTCGCCGCGTCGATGAAGTCAGGCAGCAGGCCGGCCGCACCCTTCAGCACCACCTTCTCGGGCGAAGCGCCGCTCACCACGCGATAGAGCACGGGGAACGGCCAGGTCGTGCCGTTGCCCATGTCGCCGGGAATGCGGGGAAAGCGCGCTTCCAGCATCAAGATGCCGAGCGGCGCGCCATAGATGGCCTTGCCGCCACGGGCGATCCGGGATGACGAGTTGGCAGGATAAGTCATGTTGCGACCTCAGAGGAAACGTTCGGGCGCGAAGGGCAGCAGCGGAATTTCAGGCGGCTTGCCGCTGAGGAGCTGCGCGACAAGGCGGCCGGTACGGGCCGAGCCGACCAGGCCGACATGGCCATGGCCGAAAGCATAGACGATATCACGCGAGGCGCGCGCATGGCCGATACAGGGGCGCCCGTCCGGCATGCTCGGCCGATGGCCGAACCACATCTTGATGCGTGAAGCCGGAATGTCCTTCGGCAGTTTCGGGAACATGCCGAGAAGATGATCGCGCAGGATCTCGGCCCGTTTCCAGTTCGGTGCGGCCTCGAGGCCCGCGATCTCGACGGTGCCGGCGGCGCGCAGGCCCTTGTTGGTCCAGTTCACCACCATCTTGGCGTCAGACGCCATCATCGAGCTGCGCGGACCTGTTTCCGGATTCTCGATCATGACGTGATAGCCGCGCTCGGTCTCCAGCGGCAGGACATCGCCGACGGAGGCGGTGAGCTGCTTCGATCGCGCACCGGCGGCAACCACCGCGGCATCGCAAGGTATCTCGCCGGTCTCGGTGACAACGGCGACGAGCTTGTCGCCGTCCAGCCTCAAGCCGGTCGCCTTGGCCCGTACATGCTTGGCTCCGCCAGCGATCGCATGATTGGCGAGGGCTGCGACATAAGCGCCGGGATCGCGGCAGCGGCCGGCCTCTTCCACCACCACGCCAAAGGTGTAGCGCGAATGCAGGTCAGGCTCGCGCTGGCGAATCTCGTCGGCGGAAAGCTCCAGCCATTCGACGCCGACCTTCCGGCGCAGGCGCCAGCCGAGATCATTGTCGAAATTGCTGCGCGAGGGAAACACATGCATGACGCCATTGCGCTCGATCAGCTCGGGGACACCAGCTTCTTCGGCGAGCTTCCGGTGCAGCAGCGGCGCGTCCTTGAGGAGATCGCGTAGCGCGAACGCCGTGGTCTCGACCCGCGCCGGGGTCCACCCCGAGAGCAGATATTTGATCAGCCAGGGCAGCGCCTTCGGCAGATACGACCAGCGGATCGCGAGCGGCCCCAGCGGGTCCATCAAATAGCCCGGCACCTTCTTCCAGATGCCCGGCTCGGCCGGCGGGATCACCGAATGCGACGACAGCCAGCCGGCATTGCCATAGCTTGCCGCCTGCTCGCCGCCGGGCTCGCCCGGATCGATCAGCGTGACGCGGTGGCCCTCGCGCAGCGCCTCGATGGCGCTGATCACACCGACCGCGCCAGCACCGATGATGGCGACATGGCGACTGGCCGCCATCGCTTTAAGCCTTCACCGCCGGCGTAAAGTCCTTGCCGACGGAGATAGCCCTGGGATCGATGATGCAGTGGAGGATCGACGGCTTGCCCGAGGCCAGCGCGCGCTCGAACGCCGGCGCGAACTCTTCCGTGCGCTCGACGCGCTCGCCATGTCCGCCGAACGCCTTCGCATACATCGCAAAGTCGGGATTCTTGAGCTGGGTGCCGACGACGCGGCCGGGATAATCGCGCTCCTGGTGCATGCGGATGGTGCCGTATTGCGCATTGTCGACGACGATGACGATCAGCGGCGCATCGTACTGCACGGCGGTGGCGAACTCCTGGCCGTTCATCAGGAAGCAGCCGTCGCCGGCGAAGGCGACGACGATCCGATCCGGATATTGCCGTTTCGCAAGCACCGCCGCCGGCACGCCATAGCCCATCGAGCCCGAGGTCGGCGCGAGCTGCGCCGCAAAGCTGTGGAAGCGGTGATGGCGATGGATCCATCCGGCATAATTGCCGGCGCCATTGCAGACGATGGCGTCCTTCGGCAGCCGGTCGCGCAGCCAGGTCATGACCTGGCCGTACTGGAACGTGCCGGGCAGCTCGCGCGCCTTGTCGGTCCAGGCGAGGTAATCGGCATGCGCCTTGGCGGCCTCGCCCTTCCAGGCAATCGCGCCCGCGGGCTTCAGCGTCTCGACGGCGGCAGCGAACGCGGCGGGCGTTGCCTGGATCGCCAGATCGGGCTGATAGACGCGGCCGAGTTCTTCGGAGCCGGGATGTACGTGAACCAGCTTCTGCTTCGGATTGGGAATGTCGAACAGTGTGTAGGACGAGGACGGCATCTCCGACATGCGGCCGCCGATCAGCAGGACGACGTCGGCGTTGTCGATGCGCGCCTTCAGACCCGGGCTCGGTCCGATGCCGAGATCGCCGGCATAATGCGAATGATCGGCATCGATCAGCGAGGCCCGGCGGAACGAGGTCGCGACCGGCAGGTCGAAGCGCTCGGCAAAGCGCGCGATGCTCTTGGTCGCCTCGTCGGTCCAGCGCGAGCCGCCGAGGATGACCAGCGGCGCCTTGGCGCCCGCGAGCATGGCGCCGAGCTTTTCGAGATCGGCCGGGGCGGGCCAGCTCACCGCCGGCTCGATGCGCATGGCATCGGCAACGGCGGCAGTCTCGGTCAGCATGTTCTCCGGCAGCGCGATCACCACGGGACCGGGGCGGCCCTGCATGGCGACGCGGAAGGCGCGCGCCACGAGCTCCGGAATGCGGTCGGGACGGTCGATCTCGACCGCCCATTTCGCCATGGAGCCGAACACGGCCTTGTAGTCGAGTTCCTGGAACGCCTCACGCTCACGCATGCCGGTGTCGACCTGGCCGACGAACAGGATCATCGGCGTCGAATCCTGCATGGCGATATGGACGCCGTGGCTGGCATTGGTGGCGCCGGGGCCGCGGGTGACGAAGCAGATTCCGGGCCGCCCGGTGAGCTTGCCATAGGCTTCCGCCATCATGGCAGCGCCGCCTTCGGCGCGGCAGATCACGACGTCAATCGGGCTGTCATGCAGCGCATCGAGGGCCGCCAGGTAGCTCTCACCGGGCACGCAGGTGACGCGGTCGACGCCTTGCGCGACGAGCTGATCGATCAGGATCTGGCCGCCGGTGCGGGTGTTGCGGATGGTCATGTCGGCTCCCTCAAGGCTCTGGCGATACGCCATTATTCGCCGAACTGGGTAAGACACGCCGACAGAGCGCGCAAGCGCCAAAGGCGATCATAGCCTGCGCAGGCGTCATGCCGGTCCGTGCCCCCTGCACGACAGCCTGCTCGCAATGACGGAGTATGACGCAACAGCATCGCTCTTCTCCATCTCGCTTGCAGACGCGCCTTCGCCTTCTCGCAGCGCCTTGCGCCCGAGTCTTGCGCTTCTCGTCACGCCCTCAATGAAAGGGCGCAGGGAAGGCCGGGCGCCGGCTGGCACCCGCTTGTCCGTCGTGCGATGAAAATGCACACGCAATGCACAACGGATGACAGGTGAAGCCGGAAACGTCCGGCCTTCCCTGCGCGATGTTTGACGGCGTATGGCGCGCTCTCCCGGGAGCCGACCTTTCCTTTGGCCTCCCTCGTCTCGCGGATTGACGGCGCGCTTTGCCCGGTTGGGCTCGGCGCACCTCCGCAAGGCTTGACTGTAGCAACGACAGCCAGGACCACGCGATTTGGCCGTACGCTTCAGCGCCGCTCGTCCGCACGCGGCCAGGACCTCACGGGGTTGATCCCGCCCTGCTCCCGCCTGTCGTGCACGACGCCGCCTGCGTCCACCGCTCCCCGATCCGCGGTTCGAAACGACGTACGACCGCCCCTTTCGCCGGATCAGGATGGACGACACATACGCCGAAACCGAATTTCGGTAAAGTGGAATATTTTTAGACGTTGCGCTTGACAGAGGCCGACACAGGCACGCGTGCGCTGCCCCAGACCGCATGCACTTGCGGCGGCTACCGAGCCGCGACGTTTTCGTCTACGGTCGGGCCAAACTCAAACGAGGACACCGGAATGCAGACCATCGGCCTGATCGGCGGCATGAGCTGGGAGAGCACGGCGCTCTATTACAAGCTGATCAACGAGCGCGTCCGCGAACGCATAGGCAAGCTGCATTCGGCCCCGCTGCTGCTGTACTCCTACGATTTCGAGGAGATCAAGCAGATGCAATATGCGGGCCGCTGGGGGGAGGCGGCGGCCAGCCTTGCCGAGGTCGCGCGGCGTCTTGAAAGCGCAGGCGCGCGGGCGATCGTGCTGTGCACGAACACGATGCACAAGCTGGCGCCCGAGATCGTCTCTGGCGTCAGCATTCCGTTCATTCACATCGGCGATGCGACGGCGCAGCGGATCCGGGCGAAAGGCTACCGGCGGGTCGGGCTGCTCGGCACCAAGTTCACGATGGAGGAGGACTTTTACGTCGACCGGTTGCGCGCGCATGATCTCGACGTGCTGGTTCCTCCCACCGAGGCGCGCGCCGACGTCAACCGCATCATCTATGACGAGCTGTGCCTTGGAATCGTCACTGACCCCTCGCGTCGCCGCTATCGGGACGTGATGGCAGCGCTCGTCGCCGCCGGTGCGGACTGCATCATCCTCGGCTGCACCGAGATCACGATGCTGGTCGGGCCCGATGATACCTCGGTCGAGACGTTCGACACCACGGCCATTCACGCGGAGACGGCGGCGGATTTCGCCATCGGGGGATCTTAAGCGACGCCTCGCGCCTTGGGCCCGCCGGATTGCGCCAGCAGCTCCGTCCATAGCCGCGACCGCGCCTCGTCTTTGAGGGAGACGACATGGAACGGCTGTCCGAAAATCGCGAGCGGCTCGTTGGCTGACGTGAACCGCGGCCAGGCCTCCGCGGCGTCGGGCACGCCGGTCGTGACGAAGCGCAGCACATCGGCCTGAAACCGCGCCGCGACCTCGACGTCGTCAAGTGTCATCGGGCCGCCCTTGCGTTTCAGGATCGGGCGATCGACGAAATCAGGCAGATGCGCCCAGAGACAGGCGTTGTCGGCACCGTGGGTCGGGCCTTGCGACAGGAACGGCTCCAGCGCCGGTCGGTGATCGAACCGGCTGAGCCAGACTGCGCCGCCCGCCCCGGCCTGCAGCCGCGCGAGATCGGCCATCGGGCGATGCCAGAACGCATCCGACAACAGCGCCTCGTACGGATCCTCATCGGCGCGCGCGGTGGCACGATATGAGGACAACAGGCGCTCCCAGCCGGTATCGCCGAATGAAGCCCGCAGCTGCCGCTCGGTGGTGCGGATCATCGCGGCCGGCGGCGTGCTTTTCAGGAACATCACCATCTCGTCGCGGCAGGAGCCGAGCCAGAGCGGAATGTCCCGCAAGGCCCCACTGGCGAAGACATCGCGCGGCTCGCGCGGGATCACGACGCCGTCGAGCACCGGCCCGAACAACGTGCCTTGCTCGGTCTCGTCCGCCAGCCTGCGGCCGACCCGCTCCACCGCAGCGAACAGTCTTGGCAGTGGCACCGACCCGATCGCGCCCGGGTCGCGCGCCAGTTCGAGCTCGTCGAGCACGCGGCGCGCGACGTCGTCGGCGTGATCGGCGCGCATGATGGTTCGCCCGGGCGCGCTGAGCGCGAGCGCGCGGATGAATTTTCCCCTCGCCTGCGGCAAGGTCGCGAGCGCGATCACCATGGAGGCGCCAGCCGACTGGCCGGACAATGTGATTGCGTCAGGATCGCCGCCGAAATTCGCGATATTGGCGCGCACCCAATGAAGCGCGGCGAGCGTATCCTGGAGCGCGAGGTTGTTGGCCTCGTGAAGGCCGTGACGATGCAGCTGCAGGAATCCGAGCGGGCCAAGCCGGTAGTTGATGGTGACGATCACCGCCGGGCCGTTCGCGGCGAGGAAGGCGCCATCATAGTCCGCACCGCCGCCGGTGACGAAGGCGCCGCCATGGACAAAGAACAGCACCGGCAGCGGACGATCGGCCCCTGCCGGCGTCCAGACGTTCAGGCTGAGACAGGCCTCCTCAATGGCATGATCGAGATGACCGGGTTGCGGCGCGTACGGACCGAAATCCGTGCAGTGCAGCGGCGCCGTCCTGCCAGCCGGCGGCCCCGCCTTCGCGAAGCGGCGCGCCGTCGCATAAGGCACGCCCTTGAAGACGCGCATGCCGTTCTGCACGAGGCCCGTGACGGGCCCGCTCGTGGTCGAAACTGCATTGGTCAACATGCGATTGTCGCCCTGCCCGTCGCTCAAGCACGCCGCTTGCCGAGATCGGCGATGTCGACGGTGTGGGTTTCGCGCGCGGTCGCCGCGGCCGCCGCCGAGATCACGCAGCAACAGGCAACGAAGATCGCGACCGGAATCCAGCCATTCGGTCCCTCGCCGACCAGGCTCGCGCTCACCAGCGGCGTGAAGCCGGCGGCGAGGAAGCCGAGCTGGGTGCCGATCGCGGTGCCGGAATAGCGCACGCGCGCCTCGAACATCTCGGCATAGAAGGACGGCCAGATCGCGTTGGGTGCGGCATAGACGATGCCCGAGAGGATCATCGCCGCGGCGAAGATCGTCAGCGTATTGCCTGAGGTCACCAGCATGAAATAGGGGAACACGAGCACCGCGCAGCCGAGCACGCCGCCGATGAACACCGGCTTGCGGCCGATCTTGTCCGCCAGCAAGGCCCACAGCGGCTGGGTGATCAGCGCGGTGACGTTGCCGAGCACGCCGGCCCACAGCATGGTTGGACGCGCCACGCCGAACTTGGAGGTGACATAGCCGAGCGCGAACACGGCGGTCATGGTGCTGACGGTGGCGATCAGCGCGCAGACGATCACGCGCAGCACATCGGGCCAGTAGTCGCGCAGCAGCGTAACGACGGGGAAGCGCGCCACTTGCGCCTTGTCCTTGATGTCCTCGAACACGGGCGTTTCGGGCATGGTCCGCCGCACCAGATAGGCAACCAGCAGCACCAGCGCGGAGAGCAGGAAGGGAATGCGCCAGCCCCAGCTCAGGAGCTGGTCTTCCGGCAGGCTCGACACCGGGATGAACACCAGCGTTGCCAGGATCGCGCCGGCCTGGGTGCCGCTCAAGGTCCAGCTCGTGAAGAAGGCGCGGTTGGAATTGGCGGAATGCTCCAGCGTCAGCGAGTTCGCCCCGCTCTGCTCGCCGGCGGCCGACAGGCCTTGCAGCAGGCGCAGAAGCGTCAGGATGACAGGCCCGGCATTGCCGATCGCCTTGGCATCCGGCAGCAGGCCGATCGCGAGCGTCGAGCCGCCCATCAGCACCAGCGTGAACAGCAGCACCGTCTTGCGGCCGATGCGATCGCCGAAATGGCCGAGGATGACGGCGCCGACCGGCCGGGCGATGTAGCCGATGCCGAAGGACAGCAGCGCGAGCAGCGTCGCCGTCGAGGGATCGACATTGGCGAAGAACACTTTTGGAAAGATCAGCGCTGCGGCGGTGCCGTAGATGAAGAAGTCGTAGTATTCGAGCATGCTGCCGACGAAGCTGACCAGCGCGGCGCGCTTGGGCAGCTTGTCTTGCGCGGCTTCCGCGCCGGGTGACGCGCGCAGCGGCGCGGTTGACGTCAACGTCATTCGAATCTCCTCCCCATGTGGCCGGTGCGGTTCGCGTCAGGCGGGCCGCCTTACGCGCGTTTTCTGTTCTGGTTGCCGCAGCCTTGGTTTGACGTCATAATGTACGAACTAGTACGTTTATGCAATACGCGTTGGATCATCGCCGGAAGGCGCCAAATTTGCCTTCACCTTCAAGGTGATCCGTGGAAACTGGCGGGAGTAACAGCAATGCTCGAGCGCATGCCGCCCCCATCGAAGCGCACCAACGACCCCGAGCGCACCAAGCGCGACATCCTCGAAGTGGCGATGGCCGAATTCGCCTCGGAAGGCTATTCCGGCGCGCGCGTCGATGCGATCGCGGCGCGGACGCGCACCTCCAAGCGCATGATCTACTATTATTTCGGCGGCAAGGAGCAGCTCTACCTCGCGGTGCTCGAAGAGGCTTATCGCAGCATCCGCGCGCTGGAGGACCAGCTCGACATTGCGAGCTGCGACGCACGCGAGGGACTGCGCCGGCTGATCGAAGCGACCTTCGACCACGACGAGCGCAACCCGAACTTCATCCGCCTCGTCTCAATCGAGAACATCCACCACGGCAAGCACCTGAAGCAGAATTTGCAGCTGCGCCAGCTCAATGCCAGCGTGATCGCAACCCTCGACGGCATTTTGAAGCGCGGCCGCGCGGAAGGCGTCTTCCGCGACGACGTCGATGCCATCGATCTGCATCTCGCCATCTCCTCCTATTGCTTCTTCCGCGTCGCCAACCGCCACACGTTCGGCGCGCTGTTCGATCGGGACCTGAGCGAGCCGAAGGTCTTGGCGAAGAGCCGGACGCAGATCGTCGAGATGATTTTGGCCTGGCTGGGGGCGAAGGGCTGAAGCAGCAAGCGGGCGGCGATCGCGTCACATTGTCTCGTGTCCCGGATCTGCAGGGCACCGCTGAAGGAGCGCTGCGCTGCGTCCGGGGCACACGGCCTTCAGAGCCCCCCTACCGATGCTCGATCGCGCGGATCGCACCGCGCAGCTCGGCGAGGCCGCGCAGGCGGCCGATGGCGGTGTAGCCGGGGTTGGTGCGCTTGGTGGCGGCGAGATCGTCAAGCATGCGGTGGCCGTGGTCGGGACGGAACACGATCCTCTTGTCCGGCGCGCGCTTCGCGTTCTCCTTCAGCAGCGCCTTCAGCACCGCGACCATGTCGACATCGCCGTCGAGATGATCGGACTCGTGGAACGACAGCCCGTCCGCCTCGCGCTTGGTCGCGCGCAGATGCGCAAAGGCGATGCGCGGGCCGAACCGTTCGGCCATTTCAGGCAGATTGTTCTCCGCGCGCACGCCGAGCGAGCCCGTGCACAGGCAGATGCCGTTGGCCTTGGACGGCACGGCGTCGAACAGCGCCTGATAGTCGTCGGCTGACGAGGCGATGCGCGGCAGGCCGAACAGCGGGCGCGGCGGATCATCCGGATGCAAGGTCAGCGACACCCCGAGCTGCTCAGCGACCGGCGTCACGCGCGCCAGGAATTCGGCGAGGTGCTGCCGCAGTATCTTTGGTGTGATGTCGCGATAGGTTTCCAGCCGGTCCCGGAATTGCGGGATGGTCATCGGCTCGGTGGTCGAGCCCGGCAGCGCGCTGGCGATTACCATGACGAGATAGTCGATATCGGCCTGGCTCATCTTCTCGAACAGCGCTTTTGCGCGGGCCTGCTGCTCCGGCGAATACTCCTGAACCGCGGCCGGACGCTTCAGGATATGCAGCTCGAAGGCGGCAAAGCGGTCCTGGTCGAAGCGCATGGCGCGGGCGCCGTTCGGCAGCTCCCATTCGAGATCGGTGCGGCACCAGTCCACGACCGGCATGAAGTTGTAGCAGATAATCCTGATGCCGGCGCTCGCGACCGCCTCCAGGCTCGCGATCCAGGCCTCAATCGACTTCGTGGCTTTGCCGCCGAGACGCTTGACGTCGTCGGGGATCGGAATCGATTCCACCACCGACCAGGTCAGCTGCGAGCGGCCCGGCTGGCCGTTCTCGATGAAGTTCTTGCGCTCCTCGACTGCCTTGCGCGTCCAGGCCTCCCCGATCGGCACCTGATGCAGCGCCGAGACGATGTCGCTCGCCCCGGCCTGCCTGACGTCGTCGAGCGAGACCGGATCATCGGGCCCGTACCAGCGCCATCCCTCCAACATGATGAATCCCTCCGATCAGTTCGCGGTCAGCACGACCTTGACGCTCTGCGAGCGGTCGAGCGCCAGCCGCAGCGCATCCGGCGCGGTCGACAGCGGACGCTCGGCGGTGACCAGCGACAACACGTCGACGCTGCCATTGGAGATCAGCTCCACCGCGGTCATGAACTCGAAGCCGAAGCGGAACGAGCCGCGCAGGTCGATCTCCTTGGCCATCACCGCATTCGCAGGCGTCGGGATCTGGCCGCCCGGCAGATTGCCGATCTGCACCACAACGCCGCCGCGCCTGACGATGCCGATCGCGCTGGCAAGGCCTGCGGCCGTGCCCGAGACCTCGAAGGCGACGTCATAGGGACGCGCCGCAGCCTGGGCCTTCAGGCCTTCCTCGCCGGCGGAAACGTTCTCGACATGCGAAGCGCCGAGCCTGGTCGCAAAGGCGAGCGGCGCCGGCGCGATATCGGCCACCGTGACGTCGGCCATGCCGGCGCGGTGCGCGGCGAGCATGGTCAGAAGCCCGATCGGGCCGGCACCGAAGATGATGCCGCGCTTGCCCTCGATATTGCCGGCACGCGCGACCGCGTGCAGGCAGACGGAGAGCGGCTCGGCCAGGGCCGCGGCCTGATACGACACGTGGTCGGGAATCTTGACGCATTGCGCGGGGATCGCGTCGAAATAATTGGCAAAGCCGCCCTGCATGTGCGGCGTCTTCGACGCCGAGCCCATGAAGTAGATGTTCTCGCACAGGTTCGGCCGGCCCTCGCGACAGGCGACGCAATGGCCGCACCAGCGCGACGGGTTGACGGCGACACGGTCGCCGACTTTCAGGTTCGCTGCGGAGCCGGAGATCTCCACGACCTCGCCCGAGATCTCGTGGCCGAGCACCAGCGGCGACTTCACCACGAAATCGCCGGTCCGGGCATGGCGGAAATAGTGCATGTCCGAGCCGCAGATGCCGCCGGCGCCGAAGCGGATGCGCACCATGCCGTCGGCGAGCCTGTCGAGCGGATGCTCGATCATGCGGAGATCTTCGGGACCGAACAGGGTTGCGGCGAGAGCGGTCGAGGTCATTTGGAGAGTCCCATGTATTTTGGCAGCCAGAGGGTCAGTTCGGGGATGTAGGTGATCGCGATCAGCGCGAGCATCAGCGGCACCAGCCAGGGCAGGATCGCCACCGTCGTGCGCTCGACCGAGAGTTTTGCGACGCGCGCGAGCACGAACAGCACCATGCCGAGCGGGGGATGCAAGAGGCCGATCATCAGGTTCAGCGTCATGATCAGGCCGAAATGAATGGGATCGATGCCGAGCTTGAGCACGATCGGCAGCAGGATCGGCACCAGAATGGTGATCGCCGCCGTGGTGTCGATGAAGCAGCCGACGAACAGGATCAGCACGTTGGCGAGTGCCAGGAACACCCATTTGTTGTGGGTGACGCTGAGCATCCAGTCCGACAGCGTCTGCGCCGCCTGCGACACCGTCAGCAGCCAGGCGAAGATCGAAGCTGCCGTGACGATGAACAGCACCGAGGCCGTGGTCTCGATCGTGTCGAACGTCGCCTTCGCGACCGTTTGCAGCGTCATGGTGCGGTAGCGGACGAGGCCGAGGAACAGCGACCAGATCACGGCGGCGACCGCAGCTTCGGTCGGCGTGAACCAGCCGAGCGTCATGCCGCCGATCAGGATCACCGGCGCCATCAGCGCCATCACCGCCGAGAAGTCGAAGTACCAGTCGATCACCAGCAGCGTACCGAGACCGATGACCACCGCGACGTTGACCGAGAGGCCGGCCATCACCATCAGCCAGATCGCGAGCGGGAACGAGAGCACGATGGCGATCTCGAGGCCGGCCGAGCCGAGCTGCGGCCAGGAGAACGGCGTGTCGCTGCCCCATTTGTTCTTGTGCGCGAAATAGGTGACGGTGATCATCATGAACAGCGTCAGGACGACGCCCGGAATGACGCCGCCGAGAAACAGCGCGCCGATCGAGACGTTCGCCATCATGCCGTAGATCACGAAAGGCAGCGACGGCGGGATGATGGGCCCGAGCGTCGCCGAGGCCGCGGTGACGCCGACCGAGAACTCGGTGGAGTAGCCGTGGTCCTTCATCGCCTTGATCTCGATGGTGCCGAGACCGGCGGCGTCCGCGATCGCGGTGCCTGACATGCCGGAGAAGATCACCGAGCCGATGATATTGACGTGGCCGAGGCCGCCGCGCATCCAGCCCACGAGGGCGACGGCGAATTTGTAGATGCGCCCGGTGACGCCGGCGATGTTCATGAGGTTGCCGGCCAGGATGAAGAACGGCACGGCAAGCAAAGGAAAGCTCTCGACGCCGGCGATCATGCGCTGTGCCAGCGTGACGTCGGGCGTCACGCCGCTAACCAGGATGTAGAGCAGCGAAGATGCGGCCATGGCGATCGCCACGGGAACGCCGAGCAGCATCAGGACGAGAAAGCCTCCGAGCAACAACAGCATGACGTTATATCTCCGATCCGTCGTAGGCACCCGGACGTTCGAGGACCGAGTAACCCTGCCGCCAGTGCTGCACCGCCGCCTGCAACGAGCGCAGGAACATCAGCACGAAGCCGAGCAGCACGGCGTAATAGACGTAATTCTTGGGGAAGTTGATCGTGGTCATCTGCTCGTCGCCGATGATCTGGATGTAGACCCAGACCAGTTTCGTGGCGTAGCCGAAGAAAGCGATCCGGATCAGGTCGATCACCGTCGACAGCGCGCGCCCCGCGGGCTGCGGGAGATAGCGGTAGAGCAGGTCGACCTGGATGTGCCGCGACAGCCGCACGCACATCGAGGCGCCAATGAAGACCACGCCGATCAGGCAATAAGTCGCGATCTCCTCGGTCCAGGCGTAGCTGTCGTTGAGCACGTAACGGGTGAAGAACTGCAGGAAGACGGCGAGCGCCATCACCCAGAAGATCGCCAGCGCCACCCAGTCCTCGAACGCGTAGATGCCGAGATCGACCTTCGGTGTCGCCTCCTCCTCGAAGGTATGGGCGATCTCTTCCGCGGTGATCTGCCGGTGGATTTCGGCGGTGGACATGGGGTTGCTCCTCTCCAAATCGTCGTTCCGGGACGGTGCGCTAGCACCAGACCCGGAACCTCGAGATCCGGGCTCGGTCCTGCGAACCGCCCCGGGATGACGACTACGTCGTCACTTCACCGCCTGGATCTTTTCCCAATCGGCCTTGCGATAGCCGAAGGTCTCGAACGCGACGTTCTTCAGCACGGTGTCGCGGAACTCGTTCTTGTCGACCTCGGTCACGGTGAGGCCCTTCTCCTTGAAGAAGGCGACCAGCTTGGCCTCGTTCTGCTTGATCTCGCCGGTGGCCTTGGCGGCGGCTTCCTGGGCCACGTCGGTGAAGATCTTCTTGTCCTCGTCAGAAAGCTTCTTCCACAGCGCGCCGGCGATCACGGTGTTGAGGTGATCGACGATATGGCCGGTCAGCACGATGTGCTTCTGCACCTCGTAGAACTTCTTGGCCTCGATCGTGGTCAGCGGGTTCTCCTGCGCCTCGACGGTGCCGTTCTGGAGCGCGAGATAGACCTCGGCGAAGGCGATCGGCGCGGTGTTGGCGCCGCAGGCGCGCGGCATGGCGAGGTAGGCCGGCACGTCGGGCACGCGCATCTTCAGGCCCTTCATGTCGGCGCAGGTCTTGATCGGCTTGTTCGACGAGGTCTGGCGCACGCCGTAATAGGTCACCGCGACGATGTGGTGGCCGCTCTTGTCCTCATAGCCCTTGGCGAGCTCCTTGAAGATGTCGCTCTTGGTGTAGGCGAGCAGATGATCGGCATCGCGGAACGTATAGGGATAATAGGTCACGCCGATCGGCGGGAAGCTCTTGGCGGCGAAGCTGGAGCCGGAGATGATGATGTCGACCGAGCCGAGCGACAGGCCCTGGTTGATGTCGGCTTCCTTGCCGAGCTGCGAGGCCGGATAGACGTCGATCGCATAGCGCCCGTTGGTGCGCTTGCCGATCTCCTGTGCGGCCCAGACCGAAGCGGTGTGGAACGGCTCCGAGGTCTCGTAGACATGGGCCCATTTCAGCTTGGTCTGCGCCGTGCTGGCGCTGGTCGCAGCCAGCAGCGTGGCGGCGGAGATCACGGCTGCAATCGTCATTTTCTTCAACATCGACTTTCCTCCATCATTCAAGTCTGCTTCTTGTTCGCCCGCCCCGGGATGGATGCGGGCCGTACAATCTCATCGCCGCCGCGCGCGACCGCTCCCGGCCTGCTTCTTTGCTGGCCGCTTTGGTGTCGCCGGCTTCGCCGGGGCTCGTGCGGCCCGGCTCCGCCCCGAAGAGGATCCTGCGGCGTTCTCGGCGCCGAAATTCTGCGCGAAGCGCTCCTGCGAGCGCGCCAGATGGGCGCGCATCGCCTCGCGCGCGGCGTCCGGATCATGCGCCGCGATCGCCTCGCGCACGGCGCGATGCTCGTCGAGCGCGGTGCGCCAGGTGCCCGGACTTTCGAAATAATGCGCAAGCTGCGCGAAATAGGGATTGAGGCGCTGGTCGAACAGCTCGCCAACCACGCGCACCAGAACGGCATTGCCGAGACTGCCGGCGATCGCGACGTGAAACGCGCGGTCGTGGACCATCGAGGCTTCGCCGGGATGCTCGACCTGCTCCATCGCCAGCAGCGAGGCGTCGATGCGGGCGATGTCGTCCCTGGTCGCGACGCGCGCGGCCTGTTCGGCGATCGCGCTTTCGAGGAATTCGCGGGCGCGCAGCAGCTCGAACGGTCCCTCGATGACGTAGGCGGCTGCGGGGGCGGCGCTTGCGGCGGGCTCGATCACATAGATGCCGGACCCGACGCGGATGCGCAGGCGCCCTTCGACCTCGAGCGCGATCAGGGCTTCGCGCACGGTCGGGCGCGACACCTTGAGCTGCTCGGCGAGCTCGCGCTCGGTCGGCAAGCGACTGCCGACCGCGTACTCGCCGCTGTCGATCAGGCTTCGCAATTGATCGGCGACCTGGCGATAAAGCCGTCTCGCCTCCACAGCTTCCAGCGGCACGCTGGTCCTCCCGAAAGGGTCACGCGGGAGTTCCCCGCCCGCGGCCTGCCAATTTTGGAAAATTGGTCTTACCAATTGACCGAAGCATTGACCTGATACGGGCGCCATGTCAAGCAGCGGCAAAGCAAAGGGGAGACGTCCATGCGCCCAGGTTCAGCGCGTCTTGGCCGCGCCAATCTCGACGGGCTGTCGCCGGGCATCCGCCGGCCGGCCTACCACCGTTCGCAAGTCACACCCGGCATCGTGCATCTTGGTCTCGGCGCGTTTCATCGCGCGCATCAAGCGGTTGTCATCGACGACTGCATTGCCGCCGGCGGTGCCGCCTGGGGCATCATCGGCGCGAGCCTGCGCAGCCCGGATACGCGCGATGCCCTCGCCCCGCAGGATCATCTCTACACCGTCGCCGTGCGCTCGGCCGAAGGCACCGAACACCGCGTCATCGGCGCGCTGCTCGACAGTGTGGTCGCGCGCGAGAAGCCGGCAGCGCTGGTCGAGCGGATGGCCGATCCCGCCATCCGCATCGTCTCGCTCACCGTCACTGAAAAAGGCTATTGCCACACGCCGCAGACCGGCGATCTCGACGAGCGGCATCCGGATGTCGTGCACGACCTCAACAATTTCGACGCGCCGCGCTCGGCGCCCGGCTTCATCGTGGCCGCGCTGGCGCGGCGGCGCGCACGGGGTCTTCCGCCCTTCACCGTGCTGTGCTGCGACAATCTCGCCGCCAACGGCCACACCGTGCAGCGCATCGTGACGCAGTTCGCCGCGCTGCGCTCAAAGGATCTCGCCAAGTGGATCGCCGATGCGGTCGCTTTCCCCTGCACCATGGTCGATCGCATCGTTCCTGAAACGACCGATGCCGACCGCGACGCGGTCTCGAACGCCCTCGGCATGCGCGACGCCTGGCCCGTGATGACCGAGCCGTTCACGCAATGGGTGGTCGAAGACCGCTTCACGGCGCGCCGGCCCGATCTCGCCGCAGCCGGCGTCGAGCTCGTCAGCGACGTCAAGCCGTTCGAGCTGATGAAGCTGCGGCTGCTCAACGCCAGCCATTCGGCGCTGGCCTATCTCGGCTATCTCGCAGGCTTCGAGACCATCGCCGACACCATGCAGGATCCGCATTTCGCGCGCCTCGCGGCAAAGGTGATGGAAGAGGCCGCGGTGACGCTGACCATGCCCGCGGGCACGGACCTCGCCGCCTATCGCGCCTCGCTGCTCAAGCGCTTTTCCAATCCGGCGCTGCATCACCGCACCTGGCAGATCGCGATGGACGGCTCGCAAAAGCTGCCGCAGCGCCTGCTCGGTGCGATGCAGGATCGCCTCGCACGGAACCTGCCGATCTCGACGCATGCGCTCGCGGTCGCCGGCTGGATGCGTTACGTCAGCGCAACAGACGAGCAGGGCCGCGCCATCGACGTGCGCGATCCCCTTGCCGGCGAATTCGCCGCGCTGGCGCGCGAGGCGGGACCTGTTGCCGAGCGGCTCGCGCCCGCTCTGCTCGGCGTTGGACAAGTGTTCGGGCCGCTGGGCGCCGAGCCGCGGCTGCGCGAGGCCGTGACCGCGGCCCTCGGCCGTCTCTACACGGATGGGGCGCGACGGGCCGTCGATAGGCTTGTGTCGGCCTGACCTTAAAACAGGCAATGCTGCACTGCAGTCCAAATCGAACGCGACGTCGAACGGAAGTCGCGCTTGATTTTTGCCGGTCCTTGCCCCACCCGAGAGCAATGGCAAAAGACAGCAAGATCATCGCCGCCAACGCGGCCTTCTACGCCGCTTTTTCAGCGGGCGACTTCGCCGGCATGGAACAGATGTGGGCGGATGACGACGGCATTTCCTGCATCCATCCCGGCTGGCCGGCGATCGTCGGACGCGCCACGGTGATCGGAAGCTGGCGCGACATCCTGCAAAATCCTGAAAGACCGCAGATCAGCTGCGCCGAGCCGCAGGCGATCGTCGACGGCGACAGTGCCCGCGTGCTCTGCATCGAGATCGTCGACGGCACCGCTCTCGCGGCTGCGAACCATTTCCGCCGCGTCGGCGACGACTGGCGCCTGGTGCATCACCAGTCGAGCCCGATCGCGCAGATTGTCGAGCAGGCCGAGGACGATAGAACAAGCCACCGCGTCCACTGAACGAGGCAAGCGGGCGGGCGCGCTCCAAGTCGCGTGCTCACAAGTCCAGCACGAGTCCGTTTCACCTTTGAAGGTGGACCTCGACGCGTCGCAGACCGATGACCGCGATGGGCCAATACCGGACATCAAACCCGACAGAGTTTGTCATCACGGCCCTTGGCCGTGAGCTCACAGCTATCCTTTTTTGGCGACCGCTGGAATTGCCGTCCGATCCCTTCTACACTTGGCCGACACGCGGAGCGATCATGGCGCAAGAAGGGCCGGGCCGAGGACGCAGATTGGCGGCGATCTTGGTTGCCGACGTGGCCGGCTATTCGCGGCTCATGCACAACGACGAAGAGGCTACGCATGCTCGCCTGATCGCGCTTCTGACAGATGTTATCGAGCCGGCCGTTGCGGAACACGGAGGCCGGATTGTCAAGTACACCGGCGACGGCTTCCTCGCGGAGTTCCCGAGCGCGGTCGAAGCGGTTAGAGCAGCTGAGCACTTTCAGAATTGCGTTAGAGACCTCGCAATCGAAGTGCCGGCAGAAAAGCGCATTATCTTCCGCGTTGGTATCAATATCGGCGACGTCATCGTCGAAGCGAACGACATTTTCGGCGACGGCGTCAATATCGCTGCCCGGCTTGAGGGGATTGCCGATCCAGGCGGTATTTGCATTTCCGCGTCAGCCCATGATCAGGTCAGCGGGAAGATAGATGTCGAATTTTTGGATCTGGGCGAACATAGCCTCAAGAACATTGCACGGCCGGTACGCGCCTATTCCGTCAAACGCAAAGCGCCCGACTTGATCGGGCACGGCTCAACGTCTCTTCCCACCGCCCCGCGCCTGTCCATCGTCGTGCTTCCTTTTGCTAACTTCGGTGGCAATCCCGAGCAGGACTATTTTGTCGACGGTATCACCGAAGGCCTGACCACCGATCTGTCACGCATCCCCGGCTCCTTCGTTATCGCACGCAATACCGCGTTCACTTTCAAGAATAAGCCGGCGGACGCTCGTGTAGTCGGCCGCGAGCTTGGCGTGCGGTATGTGATGGAAGGCAGCGTACAGAGCAGCGGCGACCGCATCCGCGTGAACGCTCAGCTCATCGATGCGACAACCGGCGCGCACCTCTGGGCCGAGCGTTTCGACAAGCTGCGCGCTGACATATTCGACATGCAGGATGAGATCACCACGCGGCTTGCCCGCATCGTCGGTGTCGAGCTGGTCGCTGCTGAAAGCCGACGCGCGGAGCGCGAGCGGCCAGAGAGCATGGACGCCGTCGATCTCGCCATGAGGGGGTGGGCAATTCTGAACCAGCCCCTATCGTTGCGCGGCCATCGTGCGGCATGCGATCTTTTTGAAGACGCTCTCCGGCGGGACGATCGCAATGTCGAGGCGTTGATCGGCCTTGCCACTTATCATTCTGATGAGCTTCGTACGTTTGCTTCGACCAATCGGGATGAACAGCTACGTATCGCCGAGACGGCAATCACCAAGGCCTTGCATTTCGCTCCACGAAACGCCTCCGCCCATTTTGTCTACGGCAATGTTCTTCACGTCTCTGGAGCAACGGAGCGATCACTGCGCGAATTCGAATTTGCTATCATGCTCGATCGTAACCTGGCTTGGGCCCACGCCAATGCAGGCTTCGCGAAGGTATTGCTGGGGCGTGCGGAGGAAGCGGAAGCCGATCTCATGAACGCGATCCGGCTTAGCCCGCGTGATCCCGGTCTGGATCGTTGGCACGCCCTGCTCGGGATTGCGGACCTGTTTTTGGGGCGACTAGAACAGGCGTTAGACCGATTGCGTAAGTCGGTCGAAATGAACCCGAACGTGGCCATGGTGCATTTCTTCTTGGCCGCCGCATCCAGTCTGAGCGGGCTTACCGACGAGGCGAGCGCTGCGCGGGAAGCCGGCCTCCAACTCGATCCGAACTTCACTGTGGCCCGATTCCGCAACGAGCGACGCAGCCAGAACCCAACATTTTTGGCCCAACGGGAGCGAATCTATGAGGGTCTGCGCCTAGCTGGCGTGCCGAAAGGGGGATAGTGGTTCTCCACAGCTCGATGTCGGCTTCGGGTCAAAAGCTGCGGTCCGGGCCGGCGCGGCACCGCGTCCGGTCTACTGCCAACGGCAGGCGTCCAGATCGGCTTATGCTTTTCAGCTAACCCCGCCGACAACGGAATTATTGGCTTGCCGCCGCGGCAGCAGTCGCCACGTACTTCCCGTAGAATTCGGCGACCCGGCCGCGCCACATGCCGACGAACGCCTCTGACGTCACGTTCTCGACCGATTTCCAGCTGCGCTTGAAGGCCGGAAGTGCATTGCCCCAAATTGCGCGTTTACACCACCGCTCGCCCTTCTCCTTGCCTTCGCTGCTGGCGCACATGGATTTCCAGGCGAGGCGAGCGGGCTTGCTGATGTGCTCGGCGGCGCCTTCCCAGCCCTGCTGATGGATCAGGTAGAGATCGCTCATGTCCGGCGTCCGGTGCGTGATCCATCCGAACTGGACGCCTTCGGTGATGATCTTGTAGGCGGCCGCAACGGCGTTATCCCGCGGACTGCGAATCTGCCCGAAGCCGAACTTGCCGAACTCATAGTGGCTGAGCTGAAACAGCCCGATATACGACCCGGTGCGTTGATTGGGATTGAAGCCGGACTCGATCTTGGCGACCGCCATCATGAAATTGAAATCGAGACCAAACGCGTCGGAGGCGCGCTTGATCTCTTCGGCCGGCGTTCCGACCGGAATGTCCTTGAACGCACGCAAGACGATCTCCGCCGGTTTCTCGACGGGCGGCAGCTCGGACCAGACATAGTAGACCAGGTAACGAAAATCCTGCGTCGACGCCGCCTTCGGAGCCTCAATGGACGCATCGCGTTCCGGCGGCAGCGGTTGAAGGACATCCTGTCCCAACGACGCCAGTTTTGGCGCGACGGGTTCATCGACGATCTCGGCTTTGGCGCTCAAAGGGCCGGAACCTGCTGACGTCTCCGAGCCAGGCGCTGCTCTTTCTGACCAAAGGGCTGCCGCAAGTCTGGCGGATGCCTCTGCGTACAAGGCAGGCGTCACCATGTTCGCAGGCGACGCCATGCTCGCAGGAGACGCCATATTCGCAGGAGCGGCCATGCTCGCCGCCGCTTCCGGCATGACATCCGGCGCCGTCGCGGCCGGTCTGTTACCGGCGGCCAGGTAAAGTCCCGCGGATGCGATCACAGCCACGATGCAGCTGGTCTGCCAAACCTTCATTGCCGGAAGTCCACGGATGGCTTCTCTACGAAGGCTGTCGGCATGTTCCTGCGGCCTGTGGCGGAGTACTCTTCGTAGAATCTTAAGGTTTAAATGTGGTGAACGAGAGCGGGCTCTCTGCCTCGCAGCTCGATGTACCCCCCTTTGGGTTCCCCGTTCTTTGCCCGGCGACGAGTTCCGACAAATCGTCCAGCACGCACTGCGCCGTGGCAAAATCATCATCCGCAAAGAACATGCTGCGGGTGATGATGACAGGGATATTCGCCTGCGAGGCCGAAATCAGGCCGTTGGCGGAATCCTCAACGGCAACGCAGTCGGCCGCACCCAGCTTCAGCCGGGCCAGCGTTTCGAGATAGACGTCCGGCGCGGGCTTCTTGTGCCTGACGTCGTCGCCGGCGACGATGGCGTCGAACTCCGCAGCCCAGTTCGCCCCCAGCGCCCGCGACAGCAGCGCATCGATGTTGCCGTGCGAGGTCGTGGTCGCGATCGCAAGCCGCTGCCCCCTCGACTTCGCCGCGGCGAGCAGCTCGATCACGCCCGGCCGAAGCTGACAGCAGCCGGTCTCGACCAGCTCGGCATAATACGCGGTCTTGATGCGGTGAAGCGCGGCGATGTCCTCGTCCGGCAAAGGCCGGGCGGTCGGCAGCCTGCCATGGTAGGCGCGCATGCGCTCCTTGCCGCCGGTCACTCGCAGCAGGTCCTTGTAGACGGCGCGGTCCCAGTGCCAGTCGAGACCGTGGCGGGCGAAGGCATGGTTGAAGGCCTGCCGATGCAGCTCCTCGGTCTCGGCCAGGGTGCCGTCGACGTCGAAGATCAGCGCGGCCGCGCGCCGGATCAGCTCGCTGGCATGCGCCGGTGCGAAAGCGAGCGCCTCTGCCTGCATGGTCGGTGCCTCCCTGTGACAGGCGACCATCGCCTGAGGCAGGAGGCGACACAAATCGCAATATCTTTTGTCGGACCCAAAAATCTCTTATGAGCGAGGGAGGCGCAGCTCGCGCGGGAACTTCGAGCTTTCAGGGAGACGCATGCGGCTTTTCGTCCTTGGCCTCGGCTACAGCGTCCGGCACTTCGTACGCCAACACTGCGGCAGCTTCTCGCACATCGCGGGCACCGTGCGCGATCCGGCAAAGCGAGACGACCTCGCCGGCATCGAAGTCCACGCCTTTTCCGGCGAGCCCCCCGCGCGCGAGACGGTCCAGCAAGTCCGCGATGCCGATGTGCTTCTGGTATCGGTCCCGCCCGGCAGCGCCGGCGATCCCGCCATCGCAGCGTTCGGCGACGTGCTGGCGGCGCGCCGCGGCAAGATCGTCTATCTCTCCACCATCGGCGTCTACGGCGATCACGACGGCGGCTGGGTCGACGAGAGCACGCCGCCGCAGTCATCGCTCGACCGCGCGCGCATGCGGGTTGCCGCCGAGCAGGCCTGGACGGACATCGCGCACGGCGATGCCGCGATCCTGCGGCTGGCCGGCATCTACGGCCCCGGCCGCAGCGCGCTGGCGACGCTGCGCGCGGGAACGGCGCGGCGCATCATCAAGCCCGGCCAGGTCTTCAACCGCATCCATGTCGACGACATCGCAAGTGCGATCATCGCCGCCATTCGCCACGGCAGCGGCGGCACCTGGAACGTCTGCGACGACGAGCCGACGCCGCCGCAGGACGTGATCGCCTACGCGGCGGAGCTGATGGGCGTTGCGCCGCCGCCGGAAGAGCCGTTCGCGACCGCCGCGATGTCGCCGATGGCGCGCAGCTTTTATGCCAGCAGTGCCCGCGTCTCCAACGCGAAATTGAAGCGCGAGCTGGGCGTCACGCTGGTCCACCCGACCTATCGGCACGGCCTCGACGCGCTGTGGCGCGCGGGCGAAGGACGATAAGGTCTCGGCCTCCCCCGGCCGCGTCCCAGTCATGTCCGGCGCGCGGTTGACTTCGCCTTGATGCGGACGTGATAGAACAACGTGGCCAATGTCGAGCCGCATCGCTTTGGCTTTGGCCTGTCCGTCGCGGTCCGCACCAGCGAGGGGTTGTCATCGGTCCCCGGCAATCCCGGCGAGTTCACCTGGAACGGCGCCTACGGCACGCAGTTCTTCTGCGATCCCAAGGAGCGTCTCGTCGTCGTGGTCGGAACGGCTGCACTAGGCGAGCTGCGCAAATATTATCGCGAGCAGGTCGAGGACCTCGTCTATGGCGCGATGACGAAGTGAAATCGGCGCGTATCGAAAGAGAAAGGGCGGCCGACCGGCCGCCCCTTTATACCCGGCGTCAGCTCAGGACGCCGTACTTCTTGAACCAGGCTTCCGCCTGCTTCCAGGCGTCGTCCGCGGCGTCCTTGCGGTAGCTGCCGCGGTAGTCGGCATGGAAGCCGTGCGGCGCTTCGGGGTAGACCTTGAATTCGGCCGTCTTCTTGTTCTCGGCCAGCGCCGCCTTCATCTGCTCGACTTGCGCGACGGGAATGCCGGTGTCGGCACCGCCGTAGAGGCCGAGCACAGGGGCCTTCATCTCGGGTGCAAGCTGCATCGGGCTCTTCGGCCACAGCGGATTGGCGGGGTCGGCCAAACTCCCGTAGAAGGCAACGCCGGCCTTGAGGCTGCTGCTGTGGGCGGCATATTCCCAGACCGTGCGGCCGCCCCGGCAGAAGCCGATGATTCCGAGCTTGGCGGCATCACCGCCCTGCGAGCCCGCCCATGCCACCACTGCATCGAGGTCCGACAGCAGCTCGGCGTCGGGCTTGGCATTGACGATCGGCAAGAGGTCCTTGATGTCGGTGATCTTGGTGAGGTCGGTGCCCTTGCGGAAGTAGTAATCCGGCGCGATGGCGAACGCGCCGAGCTTGGCGAGGCGCCGCGTCACGTCCTTGATGTATTCGTGCAGGCCGAAGATCTCCATCGCCACGATGATCACCGTGGCCTTGGTGTTGCCGGCAGGGCGGGCGAAATAGACTGGCATCTCTTCGGAGCCGACCTTGACCTTGGCATCGCCGGCCTGGAGGCCATTGGTGTCGGTCGCGACCACCTCGGCGCGCACGGGCCCGGCCGCTAGCGTGTAGCCGGCCGCCACGGCCGCGGTGGCGCTCATGAATCCGCGGCGCGAGACCGGGGCGACTTTCGTCAGCCCGACGACGTCGGATGTCATGGTGGTTTCGAAGCTCATCGGTCTATCCCTCTGCTGCCTATGCTGATGCCCCCGGGGGGCGACGCATTCGCCAATAATTGCCGGCGAAACGCAAGTCACCAGCCTGCGAGCACGCGCCCTTTCAGGCCGACCCCTGAATGGCGATGACGCTGCAGGCGATGAGGTCGCAGTGCTCGCGCATGTTGCCTGACGTGTGATGCTGACCCGCGCGGCTTGCCCGACCTCCAGCGACGCGCTGACATGGCCTGGATCGCTCGTATGCCGGACTTAACCGTCTAGCTGCGCTGCGTCGCAACATCCATTAACCGAAAAAGTCGGTTCTCTCCTGGCCGATCACACCGCCGGGCGCCGCAGGCGATGCGCATGTTCGCGCATTCGACGCGCCGACCCGCAACAAAAGGACACCGCAACGGCTGCAATGACACATCATGTTGCTCACGCATCGCGCATGACCGCCGGAGCACGTGCGAGACGCCGTCATTTGATTGAAATTTTCAGAGGACTCGAGCGGTGCGATTTACTCGAACTTTCTTTGTGACGCCCTAGTTCCACGTCGGAAGTTCCAACCGGTTCTTCCCCATGCACGGTCCGCCGTCCGGCAACGGACGAAGGGCCCAGGTGGCACTTCATTCTCGTCTGCTCAGATTGCGCACCCCAAGGCTCAATTGAATCAAGGCTCAGTTGAATAAAGCTTTATCCGACCTGGAATTGAAATGAATTTGGCTCGCGAATCGATTGAACTGCTGGAGCAGGCCGCACGAATCCTGTGGTTCGAAGGCACCCGGCACGGCTTGCGCGACCGCGAATGGATGGCGCTGCGATTCCTCTCCCGCGCCAACCGTTTCTCCCGGACGCCTTCGGCACTCGCGAGTTACGTCGGCACCACGCGCGGCACCGCCTCGTTCATCATCGGAGAGCTCGAACGGCTCGGTTATATCGAGCGAAAGCGCTCGGCCACCGACAAGCGCTCGGTGATGCTGAGCGTGACGCAGCAGGGCAAGAAGTTCCTGGTGCGCGACCCCGTCAACGTCCTCATCGAGGCGATTGCCGGGCTCGACGACGAGGTCAAGATGCGCTTCCGCGACACGTTCCGGCACGTGCTGGATCAGTCGGACGCGGCCGAGCAGCGGCACCACACCGACGTTTGCAAGCGATGCATCTTCCTCCGGGAAGAGCGCATGACCACGGACAGCAAGGCGCCGGCCGAATTCAGCTGCCGCCTGTTTCGCTCGCCGATCGCGGAGGCGGAGGTCGACCTGCTATGCACCAGCTTCGAGCATCACCGCCAATAGAAGGCGGCGTTCGATCAGGGCGTCGCCTTGCGTGACGAATAGACGACGCCCCCGCTCGTCTCCACCACGAGGCGCCCGTTCTCGCTCCTGATCTCCTCGATGCGGCCGAGGCTGGGCACCTGCTGGCCCAGCACGGCTTCGATGACGCCGTTCGGACTCTGCAGGATGGCGATGCCCTCATAGGCCTGGCGGACCGACCAGCCCTTAATCACCTTCCGCGGCACTGATGCGCGCTCGGGCGGCGACACCGAGCCCGTGAACTCCGGCGCTGCGACCGCGGCCATCATCGGCCCTTGCTGTGACGGCGGCTGCGATTGCACCGTTGCCGGAGCGGGGGCCGGAGCCTGGACCTGCGCCTGAGCCAGCCTGTCGAGCTTGATCGTCGAGGACGAGCTCACCCGTTCGATGCGATCCAGATTCTCGGCGAACCGGCCGAACCGGTCGTTGGTCGCCTTGCTCGATTGATCGACCGCGGTGCGCAGGCCGTCGAGATTTTCCGACACGCCAGACACCTGCTTGCGCAGCTGTGCGACGGTCTCGCGCAGGATCCTGATCTCCGTATTGGCCGCAACGTTGTTCTGCGCCGGCTGCGTGGTGAGATAGGCGATCACGCCGGTGCAGGCGCAGACCACGAGTATGGCGGCGACCGCCAATGTCGCGAGCGGCGCAACCCATGTCGGACGGGGCGGCGGCGGCTTGGCCACGATCACCGCCGGCTTGATCACGGTCGGCGCAGGCTTGGGGATCGCCATCTTGTCGAGACGCGCTTTGGCGCGAATACGCTTGAGCCCTTCGAGCGCCTCCTTCGCGAGAGCTTCGTCGCTCGCCGCGGCCGACGCACGCTTTGCAGCCGCAGCAGGCTTGGTCGCTCGCGCCGTATCATCCTTCATATCGCGCGGCGCGGGAGCCGGCTTTACCGTCGCGGAAACATCAGCGGTCGCGTTGGGACGAGCTTGTCCATCGGACAACATGTGAGAATGCTCCGTGCGGTTCGATCTGTCGAACGGTGACGTTATTTGCCGAAGCTTGTCCGAAACGTGCGCATCGAAAGATTCTCAACACGCGCGAGGCGACGCGCCGTGGCTTAAACGCGTCGTTCGCGTGGCGAGAGTGCGACTCGAAAGACACACACTCGCCAAGATTTCGCCAAGCTGGAGTCGCGGCACCGCGCGTGAGTCGAATTGTCGCATGTGGAAAACCGCGCGAGCGCGTCAATCGCGGGTTGAAAACCCCCTCCTATGCGTGAGCGCCGGCATCACTCAAAATAGCTGTAGTTGTACGGGGATGCGGAACCATAGGCCCTCCGTGGTGCAGAACTAGTTTGGTTTCCAAAGCAACTGATGCGATTGAACACACCAAGAAACAACCCGAAACAAACCAACAGCATCAAGCACACGTAGCAAACACTTTGTGGCGCACGCTTGATCGGAAATCGGCAATCGCTACGGTCCTAGTCAAGTGATTCTCGCCAGTGGCGAGGAGATCGACACAAGTTTCAGGTGTGTTCGGACGCGATGAGCAACTTGGCGCAACTGTTCTAGGTCGTTTCTCAATCTGCCCCGCGAGGTGATCCGTACGACACCCGCCGGGCCTCACGCAGTAAGCGTTCAGTATCGAGTGGAAGTACCAGGCCTGCGAGACGCAGGCACTGAATGCGTAGGGCTGCCCGCGAATATCGAAACCATAACAACGGTTCGCGGGAAGGAATGTCGTCAAACAGCATCGTTGCCGAGCCGGAGCATCACAACAACCAGCCGGCCGCAACAAGTGCGAAACAGGGGCGAAAGACTGATGTATATTATCGTTGATGATCGCGAGAGCGTCGCGAACAGCTACGTCGGAGGGCTCGTTCGCGAAGGCGTATCGTCGATCGGATTCTCCTCCGGGGAATTCTGGGACTGGCTGCAATCCGCGAGTGAATCGGACCTGGCAGCGGTCGACGCCTTCCTCCTCGGGGATTGCGATGCCCGCGGAAGCCTGCCGCGGGCGATGCGCAAGCGTTCCTCGGCTCCCATCATCGCCGTGAGCGGCCAGAAGATGCTCAAGAACACGCTCGAGCTGTTCGAATCGGGCGTCGACGATGTCGTGCACGTGCCGGTGCATCTCCGCGAAATCCTCGCTCGAACGGCCGCGATCGCGCGCCGCCGGGTGGGCGAACTGCCAAGGCCCTGCGAGACCAGGATCCAGGTCTTCTTCAACGGCCGTGACCCCGAGATCGCGGGCCACGCCCTCACCCTGCCCCGCCGCGAGCTGCGCATTCTCGAATATATGGTCAGCAACCACGGCAAGTGGATCACCAAGACGCAGATCTTCAACGCGGTCTACGGCATCTTCGAGTCCACGTTCGACGAGAGCGTGATCGAGAGTCACGTCAGCAAGCTGCGCAAGAAGCTCCGCGACCGTCTCGGCTTCGACGCGATCGTGGCCCGGCGCTACGTCGGATACCGCCTCGACATCCCCGCCGGCGAAACCCTGGACGAGCCGATGCAGGAGCTCGACGACGAGGTCGGCATCCTCCTGAACCGCGCGCATGCCGTCCCGGCCGCGTATCCGGCCGGCAACTGATCCGGCAGAAGCCTGCTGTAGAACCGACAACGGCCTCCGCGAAGCAGCTTCGCGGAGGCCGTTGCACGTTTGGGGGGGTAGAGGCGGCAAGCAGTCGAGCGCGCCTCGTCCTTCGAGACGACCGCTTGGCGGTCTCCCCAGGATGAGGCTAGCAGCAGTGCTCGTTGAAACTCGCCCCACGCACCCGGCCCTCATCCTGAGGGCCCGCCAACGGCGGGCGTCTCGAAGGATGGCCGCACGGAAATGCTCTCAACCCGGCATCAAGTCGGCGCGCGCTACGGCTTCTGCTGGAATTCTTCCCTGGAGACGTAGTTGAAGTCCTCGACAAGGACGTCCTGGACGATGTCAGCCTGCATCCGCTCGTTGACGCGCTGCTTGATGGCCGTCGTCAGAATGGAGAGGTCGTAACGGGCGAGCTTCCTGAAGTCGAGACGGTCATCGGCATAGATCCTGCGGAAGGCCTCGTCGACGACGAACGGCTCCGGCGGGACGTTGAGCTGGTGCATGGTCCGCGCCTCCATGGTGTAGACGAAGCGCGCGACGATATAGCCCTGCACATTGCCGTTCTCGACCATGGGCACGCTCAGGGCCCGCGTCTTCTGGTATTGCAGCCCGTCGAGATATTCGTCCTTGGCCGGCAGAAGGCTGCCGTTTTCCTTCCAATAGGCCACGGCATAGCTCGTGCCCGCTGTGAGGATGCATACCCAGAGCCCGGCCAGCACCAGTCTGATCATTTTCCGTCCTGCGCTGCGCGACCGGTATAGGTGCCGTCCGACTCGGCCTCCTTGATCGCCTTGACGATGATGCCAGCGACCTCGCGCACCGCGTCATAGTGCATTTCGAGGACCGACCGATTGCGCTCGAGTTTTTCGCGTAGCCGCTGAATCTCCTCGGTGACCTCGACTTCGCCGCCGAGATGCATCCGCGCCCGCATCAGGCGGACGAATTCGAGCATGCTGCGGCTCTTGCGCGCGCTGAAATCGTCGAAATCGATCTTCTGCCCCGTGGTGAGCGCCACCGTCTCTTCCTCGACGATGCTCTCGAGACGGCGGATCGCAGCCAAGAGGCCGCGCACCTCGTCCGATCTCGCAACATCGGCGCCGTCGACCGCGGGCTCGCTGCTCACGACCGGCAGCAGCACGGGCAGCAGCGCATCGCCTGCTGCGCCTTCCGTCGTGACCATCTCGATGTCCGCGACCGGCTGCTCGATCACCATGGCCGCCGCGCTGTCTTGTACCTGCATGGAAATTTCACCCCTCAACTTCTGTCCCCATTCGCGGATCATCATCCCGCCTTGCCCGCATTGTCCTGTGCCGGCGGATGCGCGGCAGCGAGCCGCTCGGCGATGCCGATGCCCTTACCCTTTGCCAGCTGGTTGCCGAGCTGCTCCGCCAGCATCGACTTCCAGACGCCGCCGGCCGTGCCCTTGCCGAAGACCTCCTCCGATTCCTTCGGCAGCATCGTCTCGACGAAGGTCTGGAGGATGAAGGCTTCGAACTTCCGGTAGACCTCGCCGGATGCCGGCGCCTTGATCACCCGAACCGGCGCGCCGTTCACCGCGTCCGACTGCGCCGCGGCCACCTTCGCCGCGGGTTGATCGGCGGCTACCGCCGCGGCCTTGCCGGCCTCCGCGTCCATCGTTGTGGCGAAATCGGCACTGGAAGATTTCAGCGCATCAAGCTTCGCGGTCGCGGCGCGCTGCGTCACGGGATCGGCGGCCTCGAGGACGTCGAGGACGAGGTCGGGTGTCGCTGTCACGATCATGTCTTGTTCCGGTTGGCTGGCCGTGGCGTCCAGGCGCGCACGGCAGGGCTAAGTCCCGTCATCTCCTCGAGATCCCGTTTCTCGGCGTCTCGGAGCTTGTCGGCCAGCGCCGCCTTCGCGACTTCCTCGAGCTGCTTCACGCGGCGGTTCTCGGCGCGAACCTGGTCGAGCTGCTGTGCGGCCTGCGCCTGAACCGCGCGCGCACCGACGCTCGTCCTGTTCAGGCGCCGCGCGATCGATTCGCTCGACGAGCCCGCCGGCGGCTTGCCGTCGTTCAAGGCGCCCACCAGCCATTCCTGCTCGTCCTGCAGGCCTCGCTCCTGCTGTCGCAACTGCGCAAGCTGCCATTCGGACAGCCGGAGCTGCAGCTTCACGAGCGAGACCATCCGGCCGAGCTTGTCCGCGCGCGAGGCCATCACTGCTCACTCCGCCAACCAGGACGAAACGCCGAGCATGAATTGCGTCAGCAGCTCGTCGCTGGTGAGGTAGAGCAGCAGGAAGCCGCCGAACAGCACGAAGGGCACGGAGATGAAATAGACCGGAATGGCCGGCGTCAGCTTGTTGATCAGGCCGACCGCCAGGTTGACGATCACCGAATAGACGATGAAGGGGCTGGTGATCCGCAGCGTCAGCACGAACGCTCCGGACAAGCGCCCGACCAGCTGGTCGAGCGGCATGCCGCCGCCGAGCCGGTCGCCGGGATGCCAGACATCGTAGGAATTCATCAGCCCGCGCAGGACCTGCCAATGCTGGTCGGTCATGAAGAACAGCGTGGTGACGGACACCATGATCAGCGGCACCAGCGCCGGCGCCGGATCGCTGTCGGCAACCGGCGTGCCCGGGATGTTGCTGAGGCCGATCGCGCTCGCCATCACGGTCGCCATGGTCTGCAGCGCGAGGAAGAATACCCGCCCGCCGAGCCCGATGACGCTGCCGACCAGGAGCTCCGAACTGATCAGGAGCGCCAGCGTCAGCGGCGCCGCGTTGTCCGTGAGGGGCTTCAGGACCGCGATCAGGATCGGCGCCAGCGCGAAGGTCGTGACCAGCGCGACGAACAGGCGAACCTGGGCCGGAACGTTGACGCTGGAATAGCCGGGCACCAGCATCAGGCAGGCGCCGATGCGGCAGAATACGATGAACGTCACCAGCACGTTGTCGGCCAGGCCTGAGATCACGAGATGGCTCCGAGTGCCCTGATCTCCGCGCTGCGCGCGACCTCGACATGCGACAGGATTGGCAGCGTCGGGAACACCCGTTCCAGGATCATCCGGACATAGGGGCGCGCTTCGGGCGTCACTGCCAGCACCACGCTGGTACCGTTCTCGGTGAACTTGCGGATCGCGGCGCTGGCTTCGGCCGCGAATTGCTCGATCAGGCGCGGATCGGCGTCGAACTCGACGACGTCGCCCTTGGCGTCGCGCTTCAGGCTCTGGTGGAACGCGAGATCCCAGCGGTTGCCGAGACGGACGACGTTGAGCACGCCGTTGTCGGAGAGGTCGCCGCAGATCTGCTGGGCCAGCCGCGTGCGCACATGCTCGGCGACCTGCTCGGAGCGCCGCACATGGGGCGCGATCTCCGCGATCGCCTCCAGGATGAGGTGGAGGTTGCGAATGGAGACCCGCTCGGCCAGCAGGATCTTCAGGATCGCCAGCAGGCCCGAATAGGAGATTTGCGAGGGGCAGAGATCCTCGACCAGGCGCTTGTACTCGGGATCGAGCCGGTCGAGCAGCGCACGCATGTCCTTGTAGGACAGGAGCTGGGCGAGGTTCGCCCTGAGCACTTCGCTCAAATGCGTGAGCAGCACCGACAGGTTGTCGACCGGCTTGCAGCCCTGCCGCTTGACCTCGTCGGTGAAGGCCTCCGTGACCCAGAGCGCCTTCATGCCGAAAGCGGGCTCGATCACCTCCTCGCCGGGCACGTCTGGCTTGCCGTCCTTGTCGACCAGCACGAGCACTTCGCCGAGCCTGAGCTCGCCATGGGCGACGCGCGTGTCGTGGATCCGGATCTGGTAGCTCTTGGGATCGATCGAGAGATTGTCGGTGAGCTTGATCTCGGGAATGACGAAGCCGTACTGCTTGGCGAACTTCTTGCGTATCTTGGCCACACGATGCGCAAGCTCGGTGCGCGAGCCCAGGAGATGAACCGAAAGGTGACCGCCGAGCGCCAGTTCGATTTCGGCGGTCTTGAGCTGCTCCTTGACGGATTCCTTGGCCTCGGCCTGGGCGCGCTCGTCGGCCTTGAGGGCCGCCTCCTTGCGCTCCTGCGCCGCCTGCCGCCTCGGCAGCGAGTAGCCGACGAAGGCCATGACGCCGCCCAGCGCAACGAAAGGCGCCAACGGCAGCCCCGGCATCAACGCGAGCACGAACATCATCAGCGCGGCAGCCGATACCGCGCGCGGGTAGCCGCTGAGCTGCCGCAGCACGGCCTGCTCCGCCGACCCCCTGGTGCCGCCCTTGGAGACCAGCAGGCCCGCGGACAGCGACACGATCAGTGCCGGCATCTGCGACACCAGACCGTCGCCGACGGAGAGTTTGGTATAGACGTCGGCGGCACGCGACAGGGTCAGCCCGTGATGGGTGACGCCGATGATGATGCCGCCGAAAATGTTGATCGCCGTGATGATCAGACCGGCGATGGCGTCGCCGCGGACGAATTTCGAGGCGCCGTCCATGGCGCCGAAGAACGCGCTTTCCTCCTCGAGCTCGCGGCGCCGGCGTTGGGCTTCCTTGTCGTCGATCAGGCCCGCCGACAGATCGGCGTCGATCGCCATCTGCTTGCCGGGGATGGCATCGAGGGTGAAACGCGCGCCGACTTCGGCGATACGCGTCGCGCCCTTGGTGATCACGACGAAGTTCACCGTGACCAGGATGGCGAAGATGATCAGGCCGATAACGAAATCGCCGCCCATCACGAACTTGGAGAAGCCGGCGACGACGTGGCCGGCGGCCTGCTCGCCCTCGCCGCCGCGCGACAGGATCAGGCGGGTGGTCGCGACGTTCAGCGCGAGGCGCAGGATCGTCGCGATCAGCAGCACGGTCGGAAAGGCGGAGAAATCGAGCGGTCGCTGGATCCACAGCGCGACCATCAGGATCAGTGCCGACAGCGCGATCGAGAACGCCAGGCCAAGGTCGATCAGGATCGGTGGGATCGGCAGGAACAGAATCGTGAGCATGGCCACGATGCCGCCGGCAAAAAAGGCGTCGGCCCCCAATCTTCGTGGGGTCGGCAGGCTAGCAGCTAACGTATCGGCCATGGGTCACCGGCAGAGGAGTCCGGTTCGCAATCTGCCGTGCAAAGCTTACGCGAGGGTGGTGGCAGACGCCTCGCGGATCAGAAGCCGTGCTCGATCCGCGAATAGACCATCTCGGTGAAGGTCGAGAGATGCGCGCCGATGAAGGAGCCGGAGACGGCGACGACCAGCAGGATGACGATGATCTTCGGAACGAAGGTCAGCGTCACCTCCTGGATCTGGGTCAGGGCCTGGATCAGCGCGATCACGGTGCCGACCAGCATCGCGGCGCCGACCGCTGGCCCGGAGGCGACGATGATGGTCCAGATCGCCGCCTGGACGATGTCGAGAGCGTCGCGTTCGTTCATGACTGGCTGATCGTGAGGCCGGGCCCGACCGCGACCTTGGTGCCGTCCTGGAGGGTCGCGATGGAGCCGTCACTGTTGATGGCGACCGAAACGACCTTGCCGCTGAAGCTGGCGCCGGTCGAGTCGGTGAAGCTGACGGTCTTCCCGATCAGGCCGTTGGCCTGCGACAACGACTGCGACGACAGCAGCGCGTCCAGCTTCGAATTGGTCTGCATCGCCTGCTCGACCGTCGAGAGCTGGGCGAACTGGCTCATATATTGCGAGGTATCCATCGGATTGGTCGGATCCTGGTTCTTCATCTCGGCGATGAGGAGCTGAAGAAACGTATTGTAGTCGACGCTGTTGCTGGACGTCGTCGTGGTCTGGTCGGTCGCATTGGACTTGCCGGTCGTGTCGGTCACGCCTGTGACGTTCATGTGTCTCTCCGCTGTCAGGCAGCTTCGACGGGGGAAATGGGTACGGCGCCGGCCAGGATGGCCTGCTCGACCGGGAACAGGGCCCGGATCCGCTTGAGCGCTTCGAAGTAACGGGTCGCCTCGACCAGCTCGTCGACCGCACCAAGCCCCTCCAGCATCTCGCGGCTCTCGCACACGGCACGTAGGGCCGCATGATGCTGCGCATAGAGCGCCGCGGCGTCACGGATGTCGGTCGGGTTCATCAGCATGAGCTGGACGATGAAATAGAGCTGCCGCAACGCCGTGGTGGCGTCGGAGGCCTGCATGACCTGCCCTTCCAGCAGGAACATCACGTCGTTGACGAGCTCGACGGAGACCTTGCGGTCCACGCGCAGCACCGCGCCGTTGATGTAGATGCGTTCGCCCGCCCGCAAGGAGACTTTCATCAAAGGGCGTCTCGGATCAGGCGGTTGATTTCGATGAGCTGCATCACGTCGTTCGATCGCTCCTCGCGAAGGCGATCGGCTTCCTTGACCACCCAGAGGCCGATCGAGATGATGTCGGCGCGCAGCTTGTCCGGCAGCCCGTTTTCCGGGTGCGAGAGGTCCTCGATGAAGATCGTCCACAAGCGCCGGACGTAGAGCAGGCTCTCGACCAGATCCTCGAGGCTGAAGCGCCCCTTCTGGAGTCGTTCGAGCCGGTCGATGCCGAGGCTGAGCGCCTGCCGTTCGCGGCCGCGTGCTTCAAAGCCACTCTCGTCGACGACCGCTTCATAGGCTTCAAACGTCATCAGAACCACTCTGCGCAGGAGATCGAAAAACAGGACAAAGGTCGCGAGCCCAACTCAGAGATAGTTGATGAGGCTGATCTGCTGGAGCTGCGAGGTCAGCGCGAGCGCCGTCTTGATCTGGGTCTGCAGGGTATTGACCCGGACCGAGGCCTCGGTCGGATCGACAGCCTCCATCTGGACGATCTGGTTGTTGAGGATGTCCTTCTGGATCTTCAGCTTCTCGGATGCACCGGTGACCCGCTGCTGGATCGAGCCGACGGTGCCGCCGAGCACGGCGAGATCATTGATCGCGCCGCTGACGAGACTGATGGCCTTGTCGACGACGACCTGGAACGTGTCCTTGCTCAGGCTGGTGTTGCCGAGGTCGGTGAGCATGGTGTAGGCCTCGGCCAGCTTGCGGAAGCCGGGCTGGTTGGCGCTGACCGAGCTGTCGACGACCTCGGTCGTGGAGATGCGGCTCGACAGCGTCTGGTCCGTGGCCGCCGACCAATTGGTGTTCCAGGCCGGGCTTGCAAACTCGGGATCGAGGACGTTGTCGAGGAAATTCTGCATCTGCGCCGGCGTGATCGTGCTCACGCCCGGTGCGGACTGCGAGAAGCCGAACGTCGCCAGGAAGTCCGCGTCGACCTGGTTCTTGCTGGCCGAGCCGGCCGTGTAGCTCGTGACCGGCACGGTCTGCGTGTTGATGCCGCCGAACAGGTACGACCCGTTGTAGGAGACGTTGAGCGCGCCAATGAGGTCCTGAAGGTTCGCGGACGCGCTCGGCAGGATGATTTTCGCGCCGCTGTCGGCGTCGCGGGCCGCGATCAAATTCTTGAGGAAGTCCGACGCGGTCTTGCCGAGCTGCGTGATCCGGTTCTGGGTCACATCGAGCCGCCCCGCCACCAGCTCGTTGGTGTCGACCAGCTGATCGGCGAAGTTGAAATCGGCCCGCAGCGCCACGTCGCGGCCCGTTCCCGTGCCGAGCTCGAGGCCGACATCGGCGAAACGGCCGGTAGTCGCCTCCTTCGAGGCCTTGGTCAGCGCGCTCTGGTTGTTCGTGATCGACGACCTCAACGACGACGACAGCATCAGGGTCGAGATGTAGTTCGCGCTCATCATGACTTAGTTCCCCACGGCGGCCAGCAGGCTCTGCAACATCTCGTCGACGGTCGAAATGATCTTCGACGACGCCGAATAGGTGCGCTCGACCTGGAGCATCAACGACATCTCGTCGTCCATGTTGACACCGGCGACGTTGGACAACGCCGCGGTGCTGCGGTCGAGCAGCGTGTTCTGGTACTTGACGTTGTCGTCAGCGGTCTTGCGATGGCTTTCGATCCAGCTCGCCGATGACGACGCGAACTCGATCACGCTGCCGCTCGGCTTGCCCTGGGCCGTGACGTCGAAGGGCTGCGACGCGTTCATGTTGTCGATGAGCTGATGCAGGCGGGTCGAGAAGCCGGCGTTGCCGGTCGTGTTGTAGTTGAAGGCAGGGTTGCCGCTGATCGCGCCGTCGCGCAGAAGGTTGGGATTGCCGCCCGCGGCCGGGTCGACCGACGCGGCGACCGAGATCAAGCCGGCGAGGCCGACCGAGATCGTGGCGCTCGCGGGCATCGCGGGCGCGCCGGGATAGGTGAAGAGGCCGGGCCTGTCTGCCAGCGTCGGAACGGCCGATTGATCGCTTTCCTTGAAGGTGTCGATCAGGCCGCGCGCGATTTCGTCGAGCTGGCTCTGGTACGTGACCGTGTCCTGGTCGCGCAGCTGGGCCAAGCCGGCGAGCTTGCCGGACTTGAGCGGCATGACGGAATTGGCACCGGTCACGGGCACACCGTCGATGAAGACGGCGTTGCCGGTGGTGCCGGCTGTGTAGGCGTTGGTCGGCGCAAAGCTCACGGTGCGCGCCGACTTGTCGAACAGCACGACGCCACTGTCGGTGTAGAGCGCCGCGTCGCCATTGGGACGGAGCGACATGGTGACGCCGACCTCCTGCGACAGCTTCGAGACGATGCTGTCGCGCTGGTCGAGATAGTCGGTGACGTCGTCGCCGGTGATCGTGCCCTTCACGATCGTGGTGTTGACCGTCTGGAACTGGGTCAGCAGCTGATTGATGTTGGCGACCGACGTCGCCATGTCGACGTCCGCTCCCTCGCGGACCGACTGCACCGTCTTGGTGGCCTGGTTGAGCGCGGTCACCATGTCCTTGGCCGAGGTCACGGCGGATTGCGCCAGGGTCGCATTGTCGGTCGAGTTGGCGTATTGCTGCAGCGCCTGTTTCAGCTTGTTGAGCTGGGCGGTCGGCGACTGTTCGAGCTCGGGATCGTCCACCGTCGCGGCCGCGATCTTCTGCAGGCCGTCATAGATCACGCTCTGCTTGGCGGACGATGACGTCGCGGTGAGGACGTTGGAATAGAGGCCCGAAGACGCCGCGCGCTGGATCGCCGCGACATAGACACCGGTGCCGGGCAGATTGTCCAGCATGGTGAGCTTGCGCGAATAGCCGGGGGCGCTGGCCCCGGCGATGTTGCGCGAGATCGTCGCCGACTGGATGCCCGACGCCATGAGCGAGGAGCGGGCGGAGTTGAGAGCGGCGGTAATGGACATGACGTGCCCTTGCCCGAAACGAGCGCTGAAGAGTTCAGCGCTTCAGGTTGACGACGACGTCCAGCAGGTCGGCGCCGGTCTGGAACGATTTCGAGTTCGCGGTGAAGCCGCGCTGGGCCTCGATCATCGAGGTCAGCTCGTCCGCGAGATCGACGTTTGAATCTTCCAGCGCACCGGACTTGACGGTGCCGAGACCGCCCTGGCCGGCGAGGCCGACCTGCACGTTTCCTGACTCCAGGTTCGGCGAATAGACGTTGCCGACCTCGGGCGTCAGATGGTCCGGGCTCGGCACGGTAGCGAGCGCGATCTGGAAGCTCGGCAGCGTGGTGCCGTTCTTGAGCACGGCGGTGACGATGCCCTTGTCGTCGATGTTGACCTTCTCGACCGAGGACGGAGCGTTGCCGTCGACCGTCGCCTTGAAGTCGAAGGCGGCGGCGACCTGGGTCATCGCCGACAGGTCGATATTGAAGGCCGCGGAACCGCCGGGGATGGCGACCGAGAGCGCCGTTGGGCTCGCCGCGGCCAGCTTGCCTTTACCGGTGGCGGTGACGTCGAAGGTGAAGGTGGTCGCGGGGCCGGCTGTCGTCAGTGCCGTCGCGCCGTTGTAGACCTGGATGTCCCAGGTGTTGGCGCCGGTCTTGGCGGCGTAGACGTCGAGCGTCACGGCGTTGCCGATGTTGTCGTAGGTCACCATCGACGTCTTCGACGTGTAGTTGGCGGGCCCTGCCGGCGCTGCGATCGCGGTTGCGCTCGGATCGAGATTGGCGGCCACGGTCGCCTTGGTCGACGGCGCGGCCTGCAGCGCCATCTGGTTGACGTTGATGACCTGGAGACCGCCGAAGCCGTTGGCAGCGACGTTAGGGACGGCACCGTTCGCGATGTTGTAGCCCATCAGCTGGAAGCCGGCGGTGTCGACGAGGTTGCCGGTGTTGTCGGGCACGAAGGCGCCGGCGCGGGTGAGGAAGTTATTTCCGTTCGCATCCTGTACGACGAAGAAGCCGTTGCCCTGGACCGCGAGATCCGTCGTCGAGGTCGTGAAATGGTAGTTGCCGGCGTCGGAGATGGCATAGCGGACCGAGGTCTCGACCGCGCCCGAATCGTAATTGCCGGATCCGCTCTTCAGGATCAGCGAGGAGAATTCGGTGGAAGCCCGCTTGTAGCCGGTCGTGTTGACGTTGGCGATGTTGTCCGAGACCGTCGACAGCTTGTTGGACTGCGCGTTCATTCCGGAAACGCCGGTCCGCATAACACCATACAGGCTCATGAAGGGGGCTCCTTTGGTAGGTTGCAGCTACAATGCGGGTTCTTGCTTGCGCGGGGCTGATGATTGGGAACGATGCACAACTTGTCGTCGTGCCGACGCTTGTTGCCTCAAGCCCTCACGTCAGGTTGCTTTCGGCTGACAGAAGGTGCGCGCCTTGTCGGTCCAGGCGCCGAAGCCGCTCGAGACGAGATGAGCGACGATGTGACAGACGTAGCGCTTCTGCGCGAGCTGATTGTTGGGGCCGGCATTGTAGCGCGCGACCGCCATGGTCCAGCTGCCCTCGCGCTGCTTCAGCTCCTTGAGGAAACGCGCGGCATAATCGACGTTTCTGGCGGGGTCGAACATCGCCCGCACCGAAGCGAACTTGTCGCCGTGATAATAGTGGTTGATCTGCATGCAGCCGAGGTCGATCAACTTGATCCCCTTGCCCCGCATCGCCTCGAAATTCGCCATCGCATCGTTCATGTCCTTGGCGAACACCGTCTGGCCGTCGGCGCCGAGCGCGTAGGGATGGAGCGCGCCGCGCCGTCCGGTCTCGGTGAGGCCGACCGCATAGAGAATGCCGAGCGGAATCCCGTGCTGCTGGGCCGCGCGCGCCATCTCGCGCTCGCAGGGGCGCGCGTTGTCGGTCGCCGCCGCCGCAGCACCGACGTTACAGATAAACAGGGCCGCGACGATTCGGCTGGCCCAATTCCTGATCATGACGCGTCTCCTGAT
The DNA here is from genome assembly GCF_032144035.1 of Bradyrhizobium sp. WYCCWR 12699. Classification (NCBI taxonomy): domain Bacteria; kingdom Pseudomonadati; phylum Pseudomonadota; class Alphaproteobacteria; order Hyphomicrobiales; family Nitrobacteraceae; genus Bradyrhizobium; species Bradyrhizobium sp. WYCCWR 12699. The sequence goes on along the minus strand of NZ_JAVTJN010000001.1, from coordinate 230,645 downwards.
TGGACTGGCGCTCCTGCCGGGCCTGTCTCGCGCCGCCGTCGGACTGCCCCGACGACGTGCCGCCACTGTCGAACGTGCCTTGCGACTGCGACGAGGGCTGTTGCTGGCTTGGGAGCTGCGGCTGCGACTGGCCGGAGCCGCTCTGGAATCCGTCCAGCGAGCCGTGCTGGACCGGCGCGACATCGGCGACGTAGCCCGCCGACTGCATGAGATCGCGGATCTGGTCGCGCTGCTGGTCGAGCATCTGGCTGGTGTCCCTGCGCTCGGCCGCAAGATGGATGGACACTTCGGTGCCGACGAGGCGAAGGCGCATGGTGACGTTGCCGAGCGCTGGCGGCTCGAGATTGATCGTCAGGATCTTGAGCGGCTGATCCGGCGCACTGGTCTGGGACGCCGCGAGATCGGGCGCTGCGGGGCCGGCGGAGTCCTTCAGCTCAGTGACGACCGCATTGGCGACCTGCTGCGGGGCATTGAACTGCGCGGGTGGCAGATGGGTCTCCTGCTGAACCACGGTGACCTTGGTCGTCTCGGGCAATGCATCACGCCCCGCGGCCTTGGCGGCGCGCTCGACATTGGCCGAGACCGCCTCGAAGCCCGGCGTCGCGGGCATCGCGCCTGACGGCTCACTGTCCTGTGCAGGCAAGGATTGCGGCGCGGCCGCCGCTTGTGGTGCCGCGGCCTGCGCGCGCGCGGCGGCCGGGGTGACATTGGATGGGGCGGTATCGGCTGCCGCCGCCTTCCCCGCGCCCTGAACCTCACGCTTCGTCGTGGAGGACCGCTCCTCGCGCGCCGGCGCGTCCTTCTCCGCGGCCTGCGATTGCATCTGCGGCTTCACGGCAGGCGCGGCTGCGATTTCCTGCCCGACCACCACGGCAGTGCCCGATGGGTCCTGAACATCCGCCTTGGCGGCATGATCGATCGGACGGTGTTTCTCCGTTAGCCTGTCGACCTTCTCGTCGGAAGCATCCTCCGTGGGCTCTGGTCGCTCCGACGCCACCGTGAGCTCGTGCACCGAGGCGTCCTTCTTTTCCTTCGAGGTCGGATGCGCCAGATGCGGGCGCAGCGTTGCGGCCTTCGCGGTCGTATCGCTGCCGTCGTCTTTCAGGGCCTGCTTGGCAAGGTTCGAGACGGTATGGAGCAGATCGTTGAACGAGGAGCCCGCCTGGGACTTGGCCCCCGCGCTCTTCGTCCCGCGTGACGACCCACGGATGTTGAGGCTCTCGGCGAGGCTCGAAAAGAGCTGTCCGGATGTTCCATTGAGCTTGGTCATGGACGGCGGTCCCTGGTAAGGAGTTCGAGTTCGCCCAGCTGCTTCTTCGCGCGCGCAAGCATCACGGTCGACGACGCCAGATCGAGACGCGCCGGCGTTGCCGGAGGCTTGTCGGCGGCAGTGGCGGATCCGCTGGGGAACGGCTTGCGCATGTCGAGCGCGAGCTGCAGCGTGGCGTTCAGAAGCGGAACGTCGCGCTCGGGCAGCTTCGACCGGTCGAGTGCCTTCAGCTCAGCGAGACCGCCGTCATATTCGTCGGTGAGCGCCCGCGCGGCGCCGCGGAAGAAATGCGCCCGCTCGCGCTCCGCGGACGCGTCGGCGCTGAGCGCCAGCGCCCGCTCGCCGGCAAGCCGCGTCACGCCGAGCTGCCCGCGCACCATCGCGGCGCGCGCTATCACGAGATAGAGCTTGAGGCGGCTCGCGCGATCGATCTGCTCCAGCATGGCGGCGATCCGCGCGAAGCGGCGCTCGTCGAGCGCCAGGCTCGATTGCGTCAGGCCACTGGAGAAGCGCTGCCAGAAATCGCCGGCATAGATCGAGTTGCGGTAGTGGCGCAGATAGGCCAGCGTCAGGAACTCGAACTTGTCGAAGTCCTCCGCCTGCCCGACCAGCAGGATCTCGCGCCGCAGCGCCGCCTCCTCCACCAGCGTTCCGGGCAGCAGCAGGCGCGCGTCATCCAGCCGCTCGATCGCGAGCGATGCTTCGGAACGCGCGAACAACGCGCCCTGCACCAGCGCGACCTGTCCGCCGAGGCCCGAGGACAGCGTCCGCGGCTTGACGTCCTTGAGCAGCTCCCGCGCTTCCTCCTGACGCCCCTCGACATAGGCGAGCGCGCCGTTGAACAGCCGCTCGTCCACGCTCATCTTGTCGCGCGGCAGCTTGCGGACGATTTGCGGCGCGCCGCCGCTGAGCAGGTAGATGACGACAGCCTGGCTGTTCTGCGGATTGCTCCACACGGCAGGATCGGCGGCGAGAAATTTCTCACCGACCTGCCGGATCAGCGCGATGTGGCTGCCATGCGCGGCTGTGTCGCCGTTGGCGATGCCGTCCTGCACCGCCTGCAATGCGCGGACGAGTTCATAGGGCTCGCCCGGCTGGCGCGCGGACTGGGCCAGCACGTTCGCCGCCGTGAACGGCAGGAGCAGCAGAGCGGCGCAGAGCAACGGCCTGATCAAGGGCGCTTCTCTCGGAGCAGGATCTCGATCCGGCGGTTCTGCGCGGCCGCCGGATCGTTCGGAAGCTTCGGCCGCCGATCGGCGTAGCCTTCGACATGCTCGATCCGCTGCGCGTCGACGCCGGAGCGAACCAGCATGTAATAGGCCATCTGGGCGCGCGCAGTCGACAGCCGCCAATTGTCGTAAGTGTCCGAACGATACGGCCGATTGTCGGTATGGCCGCGGACGATGATCACGCCCTGGCGTTTCGTCAGCAGCGGCCCGATCTTGTCGATCACGCGGATCAGCTCGGGCCGCGGCTCGGCCGAGCCGACCGCGAACATGCCGAAGCTTGCATCGTCGGTCAGGCTGATCAGGAGACCCTCCTCGACCTGACGCACCTCGGCCGCCGGTCCTGCGCCCGCCTTGACGTCCGACAGCGCGTCCGCGATCGCGGACTGCAACTGCTTGATGGTCGGCTGCTGAGTCTGGGCCGCATCGCGCGGTTCGCTCTCCTTCGCCGCATCGCTCTGGCGCGCCTGTGCAGTGGCGTTGGGTTGAACGGTGGTTTGGGCGCTGCCTTCGCGGGGCGATTGCGCCGGCGCGGGCCCCGGCGGCAGCAGGGGCGACAGGTTTGCGGACGGCGCATCCGCGCTCGGTGCAACGCTTCCGCCGGCATCGTCGGTCTTGGCACGACGTGCCTGCTCGCCCTGATTGGTCGCGGGCACGGCGTCGCGCGCCGCATTCGGCCTGGGCTCGCTCTCTATCATGCGATCGGCGTCCTTGGACGCTTGCGGCGCCAGCTTCCAATAACCGGGGTCAAAAGGGTCACGGTAGGCGTCGCCGCCCTTGAGGCCTTCCTCTTCGGCGGACGTCAGCGCACCGACGCGCCGCTGTCCCGAGGACTGGTTCGCGCTGTTCGCGATCTCCGCGAGCGTCGCATAGGGATCACGGAACAGGACCTTCTCTTCAAAGGAGGCCGGCTTCTCGATCGTCGGCGAGTCACCGCGACGTTCTTCGTTCGAGCCGGCCGGCTGACGCTTGCCGTCCTGGCCTTCGAACGACGTCGGCTCCTTCTTGGAGAGATTCTTCAGGCCCTTCGGCGCGGGGGCATTTTCCGCGAGCTGGATCGGGTTGAAATAGCTCGCGACCACCTGCTTCTGGTCCTGGTTGAGCGCGTTGAGCAGCCACATGACCAGGAAGAAGGCCATCATCGCGGTCATGAAGTCCGCGTAGGCGATCTTCCAGACGCCGCCATGATGCGCCTCCTCGGCGAAGGCGCTGCGCCGGCGGACGATCACGAGCTCATGCTTGACCTCTTCCATGGCGGATTACCGGCGCGCTTCCTTAAGGCGTTCGCTCCAGGCCGAGATCTGCGTCTCGATCACGGTCTGGTCCGCAACGACACGAACCTCGAGCGCCTCCGCCGTCTCGTACTCGATACCGATCCGCCTGGACGTTTCGAGCTGCGTCTTCACGAGGTCGAGCAGTTCGCTCGGACCGGTGACCTTGAACGCCGGCGCCGACGAGTTGCCGGTCAGCGCCGCAATCTGCTCGACCAACGATCCGATCGCCTTGTCGCGGACCGCGTCGGCGAGGAACGGCAGCAAGATCCGCGCGACGGAGCTCGCGATGTTGGTCTCGATCTCCCGGCAGGCCGCCTCGAAGCCGCCGACGATGGCGACCGCCTGCTGGTCGGACCATTTGGCGCGCTCCTCGCCGAGCCGGATCGCGCTGCGGACGCGCTCTTCGGCGAGCTTGGCGTCGCCTTCCGCAACCCCGGCCGCAAGACCGCGGCGGTAGGCGTCGTCCAGCAGATTGGTAGGGGGAGCCTCGGCCTTCGGCGCCGGAGGCGGCGAGTGTGGCAACGGCTGCGGCTGAGCCTGAAGTTGCGGCTGAGGTTCGCGCACCACCTCCTTCGGCCGGGTCAGCAGGTCCTGGACCCTGGGCGGCGGAGCCGGTGGTGACTTGGCCCGGCCGTTCGCGTCGAACTGCGTCAGGAACTTTCCGATTGCCGCGTTCATGCCGCCTCCTCGCGTCGCATCCAGTCTTTAAGGATCGCTGCCGCCTGCGCCTGATCGAGCCGAACGATCTGCTCCAGCCGCTTCTGCGGCGTACGCTGCATCTTGCCTTCGAGGTCCTCGACAAGGTTGAGCTCGGAGTCCTGACTTTCGGCCAGCGCGAGGGCGGCAGACGCTTCGAGCTCGGCGGCCTCGGCCGCCTCCACCTGCTCCTGCTCGGCGCGATGGGTCAGGATGCCGTTGACCGCCGGCCGCAATCCGAACCAGACCAGCATCGACGCAACGGCCAGGATCGTCACCGCGTTGATGACGCTGCCAAGCTGCTTGTTGATCATCTCGACGAAGCTGATCGGAGGCACCGGCGCCAGTTCGCGCGAGCCCTCGATGAAGTCGACGGCCGTCACCTGGATCTGGTCGCCGCGCGTCTTGTCCAGTCCGCCAGCCGTCGCCGCGAGCTGGCTGATCTCGGCGAGCTTGCTGTCGACGATGGCCTGGTTGGTCTTGTCGCCGAGATCGGCGACCAGCCGCGCGCGGTTGACAAGGACGGCGATGAACAGCTTCTTCACGGCGTAGCCGTCGCTCACCGTCGTCGTGGTCTTGGACGAGACTTCGAAATTGGTGACGTCCTCGCGGCGGGTCTTGTCCTCGCTGGAGTTCTTGCCGCCGCCGGCGTTCACCTGCTGATCGGGAAGGTTCTGCTGCACCGTCGTCGGGGTCGAACGGTCGGCGTTCTGCGACGATTCCTTCTCGCGCACGTTGCGCACCGAACGCTCGGCGCGACTCTCGGGATCGTAGACGGTCTCGTTGATCTGCTTCTTGTCGGTGGAGAGCTGCGGGGCGACGCTGACCTCGAAATTGTCGAGGCCGAGATACGGCGTCAGCGCCTTGCGGATGTTCTCCTGCACCATGCCGCCGACCGTCTTCTGCAGGCTCGCCATTTTGGTCGGGGCGGCGCTCGCCTCGTCCTCCTCGGCGAGCAGCATCGAGCCGTCGGCATCCAGCACCGTCACCTTGTCGCGGCTCATGCCGGGAATCGCGGCGGCGACGAGATGACGGATCGACTGCGCCGTGCGCGCCTCGATCGCGCCGTCGGTGCGCAGCACGACCGAGGCCGAAGGCGGCTGCTGCGTCGCGCGGAACGAACCGCGGACCGGCATCACGATATGCACCCGCGCCGCCTTGACGCCCTTCATCAGCTGCACCGTGCGCGCGATCTCGCCTTCCAGCGCCCGGAGCTTGGTGACCTCCTGCATGAACGAGGTGAGGCCGAGCGAGCCGATCTTGTCGAACAGCTCGTAGCCGGAATTGGCGCTGGTCGGCAGCCCCTTCTCGGCCAGCAGCATCCGCGCCTGCATGGTCTGGCTCGGGCGCACCGAGAGCGCGTCGCCGGCCGTATTGACGTCGAACGTGATGTTCTGCTCGCGCAGCGCCGCGCCCATGCGCGTCACGTCCTCGCGGGTGAGGCCGGTATAGAGCGTTTCGAACTCGGGACGGCTGAGATAATACGCGCCGCCGACGACGGTGACGAGAACGGCAAAGCCGATCAATCCCAAGGCCATCAGGCGTCGCGGCCCAAGCTCCAGCAGATTATTGAGCAGTTGCTGTATCTGCGCACGACTGAGCATATGACCTCGTACCAATGCGAACGGTGAGGACACTCCGCTGCCAACCTTGTCTGAAGGTTGCGCGAGGACAGCATTGTGTCAGTTCGCAGGCACGGCGTTGCAATTTTACAAGAAACCTGGAGACGCCGGCTTTCCGGAAGCGCGCGAACGCTCCGGGCGCATCATCGTGCGATCGGTTGCGGCGGGCCGTATGAGATCTGGCATCGGGGTCGATTGCAGGCACGTCATGTGCCGCCGCATCCGCCGGTCACGGCGGGGACCGTGCTCCCCTTAGGGAGCACGGCCGTTTTCGGAAGCGCCGCTTAGCCGCGGAACAGCGACAGGATGCTCTGGCTGTTCTGGTTGGCGATCGAGAGCGCCTGAACGCCGAGCTGCTGCTGGGTCTGCAGCGCCTGGAGGCGGGTCGATTCCGCGTTCATGTCGGCGTCGACGAGCTGGCCGATACCACGATCCACCGAGTCCATCAGCGACTTCACGAATTCCGTGTTGTTCGAGATGCGGTTCTTGATGGCACCGAGGTTGGCGGCCGACTGGCTGACCGTGTTGATCGCGGTGGTGACCTGCGCGATGTAGCCGTCGAGGATGGTCTGGTCGGCTGCCGAGTCGGTCAGCGAACCGATGCCGATGGTGTTGACCGACGCGCTGCCGGTCACCGTGTCGAGGATGCCGCTCGTGGACGCCGTGTAGAGCGAGTAGTTGGCAACCGTCACCGTGATGGTGTTGATCGTCGGCGTGCCGCCGACGCGCGAGAACGACGACACCAGGTTGACCGTCGTGGGGGTGGATGCGTTGGTGCTGAGCCAATTGACGCCGTTGAAGGTCGCCGCGTTGGCGACGTTCTTCATGTCCTGCTGGATCTGGGTGATTTCAGCCTGGATCTTGGTGCGGTCGATGCCGGCGGTCTTGGCTTCGACCAGCAGCGCCTGCAGCTTGGTCAGGCCGGAGTTCTGGTCGCCGATGACCTTGTTCAGAGCGGTGTACTCGGTGTCGACGGTCGCGGCCGACAGACCGAGCGAGTCGGAGACGGCAGAGAGCGCGGCGTTGTCGGCGCGCATCGAGGTCGCGATCGACCAATAGGCCGAGTTGTCCGAAGCGGTCGAGACGCGCTGACCGGTGGAGATGCGGTTTTCGGTGGTCTGCAGGCTGGCGCTGACATTCCGGAGGGTCTGGAGCGCAGTCATTGCGGCGGAGTTGGTAAGCAGGCTGGAAGCCATCTTTGATGTCCCTTTGAAAACAGATTGAATGGGGACATACCGGGCTTGCACCGGTACGACAGGGCGGCATCATGCCTTTGGGTCTGCGGAAATGCGCATGAACCCAACCCGTCGTAACGGCCAGACTAGCCAGCGAAGCTTGTGCGGGGCTTGTGGCGCTGTGATCCTGCGGCAACAGCGCAGCCGAAATCGCGGCGCACGGCGCCGCGTCAAACGAAAGGGCCGCGCTTCGCGAGAAGCGCGGCCCTCCCGGACTATCTAAGACTTAGCGGAACAGCGACAGGATGCTCTGGCTGTTGTTGTTGGCGATCGAGAGCGCCTGAACGCCGAGCTGCTGCTGGACCTGGAGAGCCGCCAGACGGGTGGACTCCTGGTTCATGTCGGCGTCGACGAGCTGGCCGATACCGCGATCAACCGAGTCCATCAGCGACTTCACGAACTCCGAGTTGTTCGAGATGCGGTTCTTGATGGCGCCGAGGTTGGCAGCGCCCGAGGACACCGTGCCGATCGCCGCGGTGACCTGCGCGATGTAGCCATCGAGAATCGTCTGGTCAGCGGCCGAGTCGGTCAGCGCACCGATGTTGAGGGTGTTGACCGACGCGCTGCCGCTCACCGTGTCGAGGATGCCGCTCGTGCTCGCGGTGTAGAGCGAGTAGTTGGCGACGGTCACGGTGATCGAGCTGGTGGTCGGCGTGGAGCCGACGCGCGAGAACGACGACACCAGGTTGACGGTGGTCGGCGTGGAGGCATTTGTGCTCAGCCAGTTGACGCCGTTGAAGGTCGCCGCGCTGGCGACGTTCTTCATGTCCTGCTGGATCTGGGTGATTTCCGACTGGATCTTGCTGCGGTCGATACCGGCGGTCTTTGCTTCGACCAGCAGCGACTGGAGCTTGGTCAGGCCGGAGTTGCTGTCGCCGAGCACCTTGTTCAGAGCGGTGTACTCGGTGTCGACGGTCGCGGCCGACAGACCGAGCGAGTCGGAGACGGCGGAGAGCGCGGCGTTGTCGGCGCGCATCGATGTCGCGATCGACCAGTAGGCGGCGTTGTCCGCGGCCGTGGCCACGCGCTGACCGGTGGAGATCCGGCTCTGCGTGGTGGAGAGTTGCGAGCTGACAGACCGCAGGGTCTGGAGCGCGGTCATGGCGGACGAGTTCGTGAGCAGGCTTGACATTGCGAATGTCCCTTTATGTACGCGTTACATTTTCATCAGGGGACATACCGGACTTGCACCGGTACGGAGGGGCGGCATCATGCCTTTGGACTGCTGTGGGTGGGGTCCAACCCGCCGTGACGCATTGCTAGCACGCGAAATCTTGCCTGCGGATTAAGATCGGCTTGAATTCTTCAGCAATATCAGATGGTTAATATTACCCACCGCTAACCATAACGCGGTACTTTCCGCTAACCATGACGGGGCGCCACGCGGCCACCGCCCCTTACGAGAACGAGCGCACCAGCCCGGAGGCGAGCAGGTTCCAGCCGTCGATCAACACGAAGAACAGCATCTTGAACGGCAGCGCGAGGATCGTCGGCGGCATCATCATCATGCCCATCGACATGGTCAGCGTCGCCACGATCATGTCGATCACGAGGAACGGCAGGATGATGAGGAATCCGATTTCGAACGAACGCCTCAGCTCCGAGATCATGAAGGCCGGGATGATGACGCGCAGATCGACCCGCTTGTCGTCGAACTTCTTGCGGAAGCTCTCCGCGGCGAGCGACTCGAAGGTCTGCAGATCCTTGTCCCGGACGTGGGCCAGCATGAACTCGCGGAACGGATCCGTGATCTTCAGATAGGCCTGCTCTTCCGAGATCTCGTTCTTCATCAGCGGCTGGACGCCGGTCTCCCAGGCGCGGTCGAAGGTCGGCGCCATCACGTAGAAGGTCATGAACAGCGCGAGGCTGATCATGACCAGATTGGCCGGCGTGGTCTGCAGGCCGAGCCCCGCGCGCAGGAACGACAGCGCCACCGCAAATCGCGTGAAGCTCGTCACCATGATGAGCAGTCCCGGCGCCACCGACAGCACCGTGATCAGGGCCATCAGCTGGATGATCCGGCCGCTGGTCGAGCCGTTTCCGGGCGGCAGCAGCGAGTTGAGGTCCGGAATCTGGGCGAACGCCACTTCGGGCAGCACGACCATGATCAAGGCGAGCAGCAGGACTTTCACTCTCACTGGATCACCAACGTCTCAATGATCAATTCGCGGACCTTGCCCGACGAGCGGATGGCGGCGCGCTCGGTCAGGTCGTCGCGCAGATGCTGAAGCCCGCGCGATCCCTCGAACTGCGCCACCGAGGCGGACCGCAAGTAGGTGACGATGTCTTCGCTGATGTGGGCGGCCAGGATGCCGGCGTCCTCGTCGCTCATGCTCTCGGTCACCATGGAGGCCTCGATGCGAGCCCAATTATTGGCCGGCGCGGCCAAGTTGGTCACGATCGGCGACAATTTCCGCAAGCGCGCGCTGCCGGCGTAGCTCGACGCCAGCGGCGGCGGGGTCGCGCCCTTCTTCGCGTCGGCGACGCGCTCGGCGGTCGCAAACAAATGCAGGCCGGCCAGCGCTCCCGCGCCGATCGCGACCAGGGTCAGCACCACGATAACCGCGATCAGGCGCATGACGTCCCCTGCCCTCGCGACACGGCCAGGCCGGCGCGAACTTCAGAATGGTGCCACGGCGTCATAGATCCGGTGTCCCCATCCAGGCTGCTGCACGTCCGAGAGATTTCCGCGACCGCCGTAGGACACGCGGGCCTCGGCGATCTTTTCATAGGAGATCGTGTTGGTGCGCGATATGTCGCGCGGACGCACGATGCCGCCGACATTGAGCACGCGCATCTCCGTGTTGACGCGAAACTCCTGCGAGCCGCTGATCATCATATTGCCGTTCGGCAACACGTCGGTGACGATGGCGGCGATCGAGAGCTTGATGTCCTCGGTACGGTCGATCTGGCCGTTACCCTTGATCTGGGTGTTGGTGTTGAGATTGGCGCTTGTCGAGCCCTTGTCCTGCCATCCCGCGACGTCCATCAGCCAGTCGAGCCCGAACTTGACCTGCGAATCGCGCGAGCGGCCGGTCTTGTTGTCGAGCTTGGCCTTGTCCTGCATCGAGATGATCACCGTCACGACGTCGCCGGTGCGCCGGGCGCGGGGATCGCGGTAGAGATCGGTGCCGTCGTCCCAGGTCGAGCGATAGCTGACGGGCGTGCGCATGCGCGGCGTCACCGGGATCGGATCGGCCTGGGTCCGGAGGCCGCTGCCGACCGGGGACATCTGCGGGCCGTTCAGGACCTCGGACGGATCATGCAAGCATCCGGCCAGGAGCACGGACGCCAGGATCAGCGGGAGGATGCGGATCGGCTTCTTCATCTATTTGGTCTTTCCGTCGTCCACGCGACGCATTCCGCCCAAGAGGTCAGCGAGGTGCGCCGCGCGCGCCGTCTCCATCTCGTTGAAGATCGCGCTCGAGCTCCTCGGACTGAGCTTGGCGAGCACGGCGGCGGCGGTCTCGTCCGCCATGCCGGCAATCTGGGTCGCCGCGGCGTCGGGCTTCATGCGCGAATAGATCTCGACGACGCTCGCTTCGGCCTTCTTCAGGAAGTCGTCACGCAGCGCCATCCACTTTTCATATTCGGCGCGCTTGGCCTCGACCTCGGCGATCCGCTCGCGCAGCAGGCTCTCGGCTTTCTCCAGCTCCTTGAGCTGCCAAGCCAGCCTCGCATCGACGGCGGGATCGGCAACGTTGCTGCAGAACAGGGCGACTTCGTTGTCCGCGGACGGCGCGGCCTGCGGCAGTGCGGGCTTCGGCGGGGCCGTGACACTGGCGGGCTTGGCCGGGCGTGCGGGCGTGGGTGCGGGCGCTGCCGCCGGCGCAGGCGTCTCGGGCACCGCACCGGTGGTTGAAGGTCCCGAATCCTCGGCCGCCCATGCGGTCGCCCGCATCGACGCATTGTCGCCCGGCACCGCCGTGACCGGCTGCGGCTTCTGCGGTCCGGGCGCGCGGGCGCGCGCGAAGGAAAGCAGGTTGAGTGGCTTCGAAGGCTTGGCCTCGTCCAGGGCGAGCACCGGCGAGATGCTCGCGAGCATCGATGCCACGATCAAGAGGAGTTTGGCTTTGTGATCCAGCGTCAGCATCGGGCCGCGTGCGATTCTCGCTTCAGACCTGAGCATTGAGCGACCAAGCTTGCACGACGCTTATGCATCATTGCACGATGACGTCGGCCTGGAGCGCGCCGGCGGTCTTGATCGCCTGAAGGATCGCGATGATGCCGGATGGTTTCAGGCCGATCTGGTTCAGCCCGCGCACCAGGCGCTGCAGATCGACCCCACTGAGGATCGCCACCTGCGATCCCGCCTCGTTGGCCTCGACCACGGTCTGCGGGACGACCACCGTCTGGCCCCGCGAGAACGGCGCCGGCTGCGACACCACGGGCATCTCCGTGACACGGACCGTCAGATTGCCGTGCGTCACGGCAACGGTCGATATTCGCACGTCGCGCCCGATCACCACCGTGCCGGTGCGCTCGTTGATCACCACCCGTGCCGGCGTGTCCGGCTCGACCGTCAGCTCACCGATCTCGGCAAGGAACCGGACCGGGCCGATGTGGCGCGGCTTCGACAGCACGATGGTACGGTAGTCACGCTCGAAGGCGATCTGCGCGCGGTAGCGTCCGCCGGCGAAGCGGTTGATGGCGTCGAGGATGCGCGTTGCGGTGACGAAGTCAGGGTTCTTCAGCTGCAGCACCAGGTACTCCATCTCGTGGAGACTTCCCTTCACCTCGCGCTCGACCAGCGCACCGTTCGGGATGCGTCCGGCGGTCGGGGTGCCCTGGCTGACGTTCTGCGCCTGGCCTCCGACGCTGTAGCCGGCGACCACGATCGCGCCCTGCGCCACCGCATAGACGGCGCCGTCCGCCGCGCGCAGCGACGTCATGACCAGCGTACCGCCGAGCAGCGACGTGGCATCGCCGAGCGAGGACACCGTGACGTCCATGCGCTCGCCGGGCCCGATCGAGGGCGTGAGGTCCGCAGTCACCATCACGGCCGCGACGTTGCGCGTGCGCAGCGTCGTCGGTCGGGGCGGATTGTTGGTGCTCGTGGTCTCGTTCCTGACATTGATGCCCATGTTTTCGAGCATCGATTGCAGGGACTGCTCGGTGAACGGAGCGTTGCGAAGCGTATCGCCGGTGCCATTGAGGCCGATGACGAGGCCATAGCCGACGATCTGGTTTTCGCGCAGACCCTTGATGTCCGCGATGTCCTTGATGCGGACGGCGGCATGAGCGCTGGCGGCGGAAAGCAGCAGGACGAGCGCAAGCAGGAGCCGGGTCATGAGCCGTCCGCGACCTTGACGGTACCGTCCGGCTGGACGACGCCTTTGATGATCACGCCGGTATCGGTATTGCGCACCGGAATGAGCGCGCCCGCCGCGCCCGACTGCATCGCCGAGCCGTAGGTGACGATGGACAGTCCGCTGTCCTCCACCACCACCTTGACCATGGCGCCGCGCGCGACGGTCCAGGGATCTTCCACCGCATTGCTGGGAATGGGCTGGCCCGGCAGCAGCGCACGCCGCGCCATCCGGCCGACCAGGACCTGGCGCCCCTCGATGAACATGGCAACGCCGAGCAGGCCCGATGCGAAGGCGCGCTCGGTGATCATGTCGTCGCGAATCAGCTCGCCGGCGCGGATCGCAACCGCCGGCACGGGAAGCCGCTTCTCCTCGGCCATGGCGAGGCGACCCGAGGCCAGAATCAGCAGCACGGCGGCCAACCCGCGCATGATCAGGCCCACCCTGTTCACCATCGCAACACCGGAACTAGCGCATGCCCTTCGAAACCGTTTGGGCCATTTCATCCGAGGCCTGGATGACCTTGGCGTTCATTTCGTAGGCGCGCTGCGCCGAGATCAACTCGGTGATTTCCTTGACCGGATCGACGTTCGAAGCTTCGAGATATTTCTGGTTGATCTTGCCGTATCCGGAATCGCCGGGAAGACCGACGACCGGCGTGCCCGACGCCGTGGTCTCCTTGTAGAGATTGCCGCCGAGCGGCTCGAGGCCGGCTTCGTTGGCGAAGTTGGCGAGGTTGAGCTGGCCGATCTGCCGCGGGTTCACTTCCGTGTCGAGCTTGGCAAACACCTGCCCGGTGGCGTTGACCGTGACCTCGACGGTTCCCTGCGGCACCGTGATCGCGGGGTCCAGGAGGTAGCCGTCGATCGTGACGAGCTGGCCGTTGGCATTTGTATTGAACGAGCCCGCGCGGGTGTACTGCACCTCGTTGTTGGGACCGAGCACCTGAAACCAGCCGCGGCCGTTGATCGCCATGTCGTAGGGATTTCCGGTCTGCGTCAGCGCGCCCTGGATGTGGAGCTTGCGGATCGCCGCCGACTTGACCCCGAGGCCGAGATTGGCGCCTTCCGGAATCGGCGAGGAGCCGTTGACGTTGGCCACGCCCTGCATGCGGTCCATCTGGTAGAACAAATCGGTGAATTCCGCCCGCGCCCGCTTGTACGACGTCGAGTTGATGTTGGCGATGTTGTTCGCGATGACTTCGATGTTGGTCTGCTGGGCATTCATGCCCGTGGCCGCAATGGCGAGCGATTTCACTTGAACCTACTCCTTCAGATCAAATCGACATCCGGACGACTTCTTGATAGGCCTGCACGACCTTGTCGCGAACCGCGACCGCCGTCTGCAGGGCCTGCTCCGCCGACATCAGCGCCTCGACGACGCGCCGCGTCGATTCCTTGCCCTGCATCGCCGAGATCGACGCGGCTTCGCCCGCCTTCAGCGTCCCGATCGCATCGCTCGTCACCTGCTTCATCACAGACTCGAAGCCGACATCGTCCGTGGACTGGACTGCCGTCGTCGCCGCAGGCGAGATCGCCTGCGTCTCGGTCGCGCGCGACGCCGCCTGTCCTGCGGAGATCGCCGTGGATGAAATCGCCTCAAGCATTGTCAGCTCCTTAGGAGGTCGATGGTCATGCCGAGCATCGACCTGACCTGTTTCACGACCTGGAGATTGGCTTCATAGGACCGGTTGACTTCCCGCATGTCGGCCATCTCGATCATCATGTTGACGTTCGGCAGCTTGACGTAGCCGGCCTTGTCGGCGGCGGGATGCCCGGGATCGTACTCGACGCGGTACGGCGTGGTGTCGACGCCGATCTCCTTGACCTTCGCGAGCTGCGAGCCCGAGGCGCGGTCCATCGCGGCATCGAAGGTGATCGTCTTGCGCTGATAGGGATCAGCGCCGGCGGTGCGTCCCGTCGAGGTCGCGTTCGCGAGATTTTCCGAGACGATGCGCATGCGCGTCGATTGCGCTTCGAGCCCGGAGCTCGCGACCGTGAGGGAGGCGCTCAGTGAGTCCAGCATGTCAGTTCACCTCAGGCCTTCGCACCGGCCAGGACCATGCGGTGGAACGACCGCACGATCGCCGAGTTCATCGAATAGTCGCGGTTGACGTCGCTGCCCTTGATCATTTCCTGCTCGAGGCTGACGGAGTTGCCGGAATGGACCACTTCCCAGCTGTCCTTCTTCGCGGTTGCGCGCGTGTCGGTCTCGGCCGCGGACAATTGCAGGTGCGAGGGCGACGTCGTGGCGAGCCTCACCGGCATGCCGTCGAGCACCTTGTTGAAGGGCTCGACGTCGCGCGCGCGAAAGCCCGGCGTGTTGGCGTTGGCGACGTTGGTGGCGATGGTCGACTGGCGAAGCTCGAGGTAGCGCGCCTGCGACGATGCGAGTTCGAAGAGATAAAGCGGTCCCACGACAGCCCCGTTCTGGTCCATTCGAGAGGAGCCTAGGGCGTTAAGCTTTCGTCAAGCTGTTGGGCCGGACGTCGTCCTCGGAATTCTACTGGACCTTCTCGGTGCGCGGCGTCTGCTTCGACTGCAGGAAGTAGATGATCTCGGCGACTGGGCGGAAGAACTCCGCCGGAATCACCTGATCGACCTGGACCGCCTCGTAGAGCGCGCGCGCCAGCGCCCTGTTCTCGATGACGGGAATCCGGTTCTGTTCGGCGACCTCGCGGATCTTCAGCGCGATCACGTCCATGCCCTTGGCCACCACGAGCGGCGCGGGATTTTCCTCGCGGTTGTAGCGAAGCGCGATCGCAAAATGCGTTGGATTCGCGATCACCAGGGTCGCTCGCGCGGCGGAGGCGATCATGCGCTGCCGCGAGCGGTCGCGCGCCAGCGAGCGCAGGCGGGCCTTGACCAGCGGATCGCCCTCGGCCTGCTTGTGCTCGTCCTTGATCTCCTGCTTGGTCATGCGCAGCTCGCGCCGCCAGTGGAAGCGCGCCCAGGCAAGGTCGATCGCGACCAGCACGATGGTCGCGATGCAGATCGCCGAGACGATCCGCATCGCGATGTTGAGGATCATCTCCGGCAGCGCGACCGGATCGGTGTACATCGCCTCGAACGCCTTCGCTTCCGACGAGCGCAGCACGAAGACGACCACGGAGGTCACTGCGGTCAGCTTGAACAGCGACTTGCCGAACTCGACGAGGCCACGCGTTCCGAACAGCCGGCTCCAGCCGCTGACCGGGGAGATGCGCGACAATTCCGGCTTGATGCGCTCCAGCACGAAGCGCGGCGCGTTCTGCAGCAGCGAGGCCGCGAGCCCGAACACCATGAGGATGACGACCAGCGGCACCAGGAAACGCAGCGCCTGCAGGCCGACCACGGTGAGCAGGTTCTGCGCGTCCGCGCCGGTTGCGAGCGGGAAGCCTTCGGGATCGTCCAGCAGGCTCGTCAAGGTCGGCGTCAATTGCTGCACGCCCTGACCGATCAGGAACGCCATGATGACCATCAGCGCGGCCATCGAGGCGAAAATGGAAGCCTCCCGAGAGACCGGGATCTTGCCCTGTTCGAGCGCATCACGGACTTTCTTCTCGGTCGGCTCTTCTGTCTTGCTCTCCTGATCGGATGATTCTGCCATGTCCGTTCAGCGGTCAGCGGAAGACCAGCTCATCCTCCTGCTCGGGGTTGAGCTCGATTTCGCCCTTCTCCGCGAGCTCGAGCGCGAGATCGGTGATCACGCGCCGCGCCTCCAGCACGTCGCGCTGGTTCGAGGGCTCGCCGATGGCGAGCTCGTGCTCGACGACACGACGGACGCGCGAGGCGACCGAGGACAGGATCAGCTCGCGGAAGTGCTTGTCGGTGCCCTTCAGCGCGATGACGATGCGATCGGTCGGCACCTGGTCGAAGATCATGGTGCGCGCCTTCGGCGTCAGGTTGGTCACGTCGTCGAAGGTGAACAGCAGCTCCTTCAGCACTTCCGCCGATTTCGGCCGCTTCTCCGACAGACTCTTGAGCATGTCCTCGATATGGCCGCGCTCCATCTTGTTGATGATGTCGGCGACGCGGGCATAGGTGTCGGCGCCGAGATTGCGGGCGAAATTGAGCGTCAGGTCTTCGTGCAGCGTCTTCTCGAGCACTTTCATCGCGTCGTCGACGATCGGCTTGAGGCTGAGCACGCGCCGCATCAGCTCGTTGCGCAGGCTCGACGGCAGCTGGCTCATCACCTTGGCGGCGCAAGACGGCTTGACCTTGGACAGGATCAGCGCCGCGGTCTGCGGATGCTCCTTGGAGAGATAGGTCGCAAGCGAATTTTCCGACACCGACGAGACGCGATCCCACACCGACCGGCTCGAATTGCCGAGCAGGTCCGACATGATCGCCGACACCTGGTCGGCGGGAAGCACGTCGCCGAGCACGGCCTCCAGACCGCCGAGGGTGCCGAGAATGTTCGCGCCCATCGAGAATTGCTGCGCGAACTCCTCGACGATGGATTCGAGCTCCTGCGCCGTGATCGGCCGCAATTCGGCCGCGGCCTTGGTGACGATGCGAATGTCCTGGGGCTCGAATTGCGCGAGCACGCTCGCGGCCGCCTGCCGGCCCATTGCCAGCAGGAGCGCCGCGACCTTTTCCGTTCCGCCCAGCGCGGCAACGCCTCGCTGCTTGATGGGAGCGATGCCGACCTGTGCCGCCATGGTCAGCTATCGCCCTGCCCCAGCGGACCGACAATCTCGGTGAGCGAGACGCCGAAGCGGGAATTGTCCTCTTCGACGACGACCACCTCGCCCCGGGCGACGATGCGGCCGTTGACCACGACGTCGACGGGCTCGCCGACCCTGTGGTCGAGCGGAACCACGGCACCTCGGCCGAGCTTCATCAGGTTCGCCACCGGAATGGTGGCCGATCCCAGCACCACCTGCATGGTGACGGGAATGCGCAGGATGGCGTCGACATTGGCGAACTTGCCGCTCTCCTCCGCGGTGCGCGCGGCGATTTCCGCGAGCCGCTCCAGCGGGGTCGTGTCGGTATGCCCCTCGTCGGCGGCCGGTGCTCGCGTGGCAGAGTCATAGTCGAAGGATTGCGCCATCTGGTATCGCCTCTTGGTAGTTCCGCTCCCGGAACGCCCCGGCGTTCCGCTCGTATTGGTTCTGTCGGCTTCGGCTTCAGTGCTTGTTCACTTCGGTGCCGCCCGTGGTCGCGGCCGGCGCAAGCCCGCTGCGTGCGTCGAGCGCCGCGATCGCCTCATGGGCCTGATCGATCTTGGTGCTCAGCACGTTGGCGAGGCGCCCGAGATTGGCGGTGGAATCATGCGCCGCGGTAATGACCGTGTCGAAGGCGCCCGCCGTCTCGTGGACGATGGTGGAGAATTCGCCCTGGTAGCTGCGCAAACGCGCCAGTTCGCGGTGCATCCGCGTCACCCGCATGCTGGTGAAGGCGAGCGCGATCAGCAGCACGGCATCAACGAGATAAGATATCATCGACGAACTCCCGTTTCTGATCCACGGGATCGGCCACCTGCATGGCGTAATAGCCGTCAAGCTGGCCGATCTGACACCAGAACAGCACCTGGTTGTTGCTTTCGAGACGGGCCAGCGTGCGCGGCGTGGCCTCCAGCTCCAGCACCTGCCCCACCTTGAACTTCACGACGTCCTCGAGCGAGATCATCTTCTCGTCTAGCACGGCGCTCAGCGTCACCTCGGTACGGTGGACCTCGCTCTCCATCTGCTCGCGCCAGCGCGGATCGGTCGTGCGGCCGTCGCTGGCGGTGACGGTTGCGAGCTTCTGACGCAGCGGATTGAGCGCGGAGTGCGGAATGATCAGGAACATCTGGCCGCCGCGGTAGAGCGCCTGCACCATCATGTTCGCGCAGATCGACATGTTGCTGGCGCGCCCGATCGCCAGCGATGCCATCGCCGTCTCGACCCGCTCGACACGGAAGGTGACGTTGGAGGTACCGGCGAAGGCGCCCTGCAGCGCCTTGGCGAACCGCTCGAACAAGGCCTGGACCAGCCGGATCTCGATGTTCGAGAACGTGCGCTCGACATCGAGCGGCGGTTCCGCACCGTCGGATCCGAACATCGCCTCGACCATCGTGAACACGAAATCGCGGTCCAGCATGATGATGACGCGCGAGTCCCACTGCTCGGCATAGAGCACCGCAGCGACCGCGTTGCCCTCGTAGTCCTTGATGATGTCGCCGAGAGGATCGTTGGTGATGCCGTTGACCGAGAAATAGCACGGCGTTCCCGCCATCGGCTGCAGGCTGTCGGTGCACGATGCCGCCATGCGATCGAAGATCACATTGAGCATCGGCATGCGTTCGATCGATATGCCGGCAGCGTCCAGCAGATAGTTCGGGAGCTGCTTCTTGTGATCGACGCCGACGTCGTCTTCCATCATCATGCGCGGGCGGCCTTGGGTTCGGGCTCGGTGACGACGGCCTTGGGACCTGCGATCGTCTCGTTCTCGACGACGTCGATCGAGGGCCGCTCGCCGCTCGCGATCATCTTGCGGCCGTGTTCGACGGCGATCTGCGGCATGGCGCCGTTCATGAACGCGAGCAGCGTCTGCTTGACGATGATGTAGGGGCGGCACTTCTTCTCGCGCGTCATCTTGATCTTGATCGCGAAGGGCGAAAGGACGCCGTAGGACAGGAAGATGCCGGCGAAGGTGCCGACCAGGGCCGCGCCGATGAAGCCGCCGAGCAGCTTCGGCGACTGGTCGAGCGCGCCCATCGCCTTGATGACGCCGAGCACGGCAGCGACGATGCCCAGCGCCGGCAGCGCCTCGGACACCGTCACCAGCGCATGATAGGGCGCCAGCTTGCTCTTCACGATGGTGTGGATCTCCTCGTCCATCAGCGCCTCGATCTCGTGCGTGCGCGCGTTGCCCATGATGATGAGGCGGACGTAGTCGCAGATGAACTGGAGCAGCGAGGGATCGCCGAGCACGCTCGGAAACGCCTTGAAGATCTCGGAGGACGCGGGATCGTCGATATGCGCCTCGACCTCGTTGCGGCCCTTGCCCCTGAGCTCGCGCATCAGGGCATGGAGCGCCCCGAGCAGATCAAGGTAATAGCGCTGGCCGGGCACCGCGCCGGTGATGGCCTGCATGCAGGCGACGCCGGTGTCCACGACCGTCTTCCACGGATTGGCCACGATGAAGGTGCCGACCGCGGTCCCCATGATGATCACGAATTCCCACGGCTGCATGAGCACGCCCAGGTGCCCGCCCATGGCGGCAAATCCACCGAGCAGCGCCGCTACCGTGATGAAAACCCCCACGAAACTGCCCAACGCGCCGCTCCATCGCCGATCCCATCGGGAATATCTAGTCGGCGAGCCTTGCGCGAAGCTGGCTTCCCGCACCGCCAGCCCCGCGCAAGCAATTGGCGGCACCTTGAGGCCGCGTCGCATCAGCGGCCAGAGAGGCGCGTGTCATGCTATCCACCATCGCGGACTACACCCGGCTGACCAAGGACATGGGCAAGTCGCTGACACAGGTCGCGACGCAGCCGGATGTCAGCCGCGAGACCGATTACTTCCTGAGCCATATCGGCAACGTGAAGACGATCGACGACTTCCTGAAGGACTATCGCCTCTATTCCTACGCCATGAAGGCCTATGGCCTTAGCGACATGACCTACGCCAAGGCGTTCATGCGCAAGGTGTTGACCGAGGGTGTCGCGAACAAGAACACCTTCGCCAACAAGCTGACCGACACCCGCTACCGCGAATTCGCCACGGCCTTCAATTTCGCCGCCCTCGGCAGCAACGCGACGAAGACCGTTCAGGCCACGACCGGAACGGCGACCCATTACGTCACGCAGACCATGGAGCAAAAGGCCGGCGACCAGAACGAGGGCCTGCGGCTGGCGCTCTATTTCACCCGCAAGGCGTCCACGGTCACGACTGCCTACCAGGTGCTCGCTGACAAGGCGTTGACGCAGGTGGTCCAGACCGCGCTCGGCCTGCCCTCGACCATCAGCGCAGCCAACATCGACGCCCAGGCCAAGATGATCACGAACAGGATCAACCTCGCCGATTTCAAGGACCCGGCCAAGGTCACCAAGTTCGTGCAGCGCTTCGCAGCGATGTGGGACGCGACCCAGGCCCAGAGCGACAATTCGACCAATCCCGCGCTGGTCCTGATCGGCGGCGTATCCTCGGCCAGCATGGACACCAACATGCTCGCGAAACTTCAGTCCATCCGGTTCGGAAAGTAGCCCATGCAATCGGCTCTCTATGTGGGATTGTCGGCGCAGGTCGCCCTCGAAAAGCGCCTCCAGACGATCGCCAACAACGTCGCCAACGTGAACACGGCGGCGTTCCGCACCGACGTGGTGAAATTCGAGACCGTGCTGTCCAAGGCGGGCCCGAACCCTGTCGCCTTCTCCTCGCCCGGCGACAACATCATCTCGCGCGAGATGGGCAACATCACCGAGAGCGGCAACCCGCTCGATGTCGCCGTGGTCGGACAGGGCTGGATCGCTTTCGCGGGCCCGAACGGCACGGTCTATACCCGTGACGGCCGCCTCCAGATCGCCCCCAACGGCGATCTTCAGACCGTGAGCGGTTTCCCCGTCGTCGATTCCGGTGGCGCCCAGATCACGCTCGACGCCAATGGCGGGCCGATCTCGATTGCGCGTAGCGGCGCGATCACCCAGGACAACAACGAGATCGGCACCATCGGCCTGTTCAACATCCCTTCTGACGCCAATCTCGAGCGCTACGGCAATTCCGGCGTGACGCCGGACCGGCCCGCGACCGCCATCGCCGATTTCTCGCGCGATGGCTTCAAGCAGGGTTATGTCGAGGGCTCCGGGGCCAATCCCATGATGGAATTGACCAAGCTGATCGCGGCCTCGCGCGCCTTCGACGGCACCAATTCGATGATCGAGGGCACCGAGGGCTCGCTTCAGAACGCCATTCGCACGCTGGGCGAACCCGGCAAGTAAAGCGCTTCGCGCGCATTGATTGAGGTTGGACGGTTTCCTTGAACGCTCTTCGGCAACTCGAGTGGGCGCTGCTGGAGCTTCAGCAGAGCACTCCCCTGGCAAGCGTCAGCGGCGCGATCTCCGAGATCGCGCCGACGCATTTCCGTGTCTCCGGCCTGTCGCGCTTCGTCAGGCTCGGCGAGCTCATCGGCGTCAATTCGGCCGGTAAGCCCCAGATCGGCGAGGTGGTGCGGATCGACAGCGAGGGCATCGTCGCCAAGCCGTTCGACCGGCACTTCGCCGGCGGCCTCGGCTCGGTCGCCTACCGGATGCCGCCTCTGTCCTTTGCGCCCGACCCGAGTTGGAAGGGCCGCGTCATCAACGCCCTCGGCGCGCCGCTCGACGGACAAGGCCCCCTCACCCCGGGCTCCCTTGCCGTCTCGGCCGAAGCCGACGCGCCCTCGGCCATGAAGCGCGCACGCGTGCACAAGCCGCTGCGCACCGGCGTGCGCGTGATCGACCTGTTCGCGCCGATCTGCGCCGGCCAGCGCGTCGGCATCTTTGCCGGCTCCGGCGTCGGCAAGTCGACGCTGCTGGCAATGCTCGCCCGCAGCCAGGGTTTCGACACCGTCGTGCTGGCCCTGGTCGGCGAGCGCGGCCGTGAGGTGCGCGAGTTCATCGAGGACGTGCTGGGCAACGATCGTCAGCGCGCCGTCACCATCGTGTCGACGGGAGACGAAAGCCCGATGATGCGGCGGCTGGCGCCGAAGACGGCCATGGCGGTCGCCGAATATTTCCGCGACCGCGGCGAATCGGTGCTGCTCATGGTCGATTCGATCACCCGTTTCGCTCATGCGGCTCGCGAGGTCGCGCTCGCCGCCGGAGAGCCCGCCGTCGCGCGCGGCTACGCACCGACGGTCTTCACCGATCTGCCGCGCCTCCTGGAGCGCGCCGGCCCCGGCGAGGAAGGTTCCGGCACCATCACCGGGATCTTCTCCGTGCTGGTCGATGGCGACGATCACAACGAGCCGATTGCCGACACCATCCGCAGCACGCTCGATGGACATATCGTGCTGTCCAGGCACATCGCCGATCAGGCGCGCCATCCGGCTGTCGACGTTCTGGCCTCGGTCTCCCGCCTCGCCCATAACGTATGGGATCCCGAGGAGCGCGAATTGGTGAGCAAGCTGCGCGCCATGATCGCCAAATACGAGGATACGCGCGACCTTCGCCTGATGGGCGGATACCAGGCAGGGCGTGATTCGGGCCTCGACCAGGCTGTCGACATGGTTCCGAAAATCTACGGCGCGATGCGGCAAGACGCTTCCGCTCCCCCGAGCGCCGATCCGTTCCGCGAGCTCCGGGACATGCTCAGGGGCGACTAGCAGCCGAGAAGCCGGGACCGCGTGCGACATGCGCGCTGCGCCGTTCCCGCGCGTTGTTTTCGACAGGAGATTGCGCATGCCGCCGCGCCGCCGGCGCATGCGCCCGAACAGCCGCCTCCGGTTTTCGTCGTGACGCCTCCGCCATTGGAGCGAGAGAGCAACGCGCGGCAGTGCCGGAAGCAATTGCATGGTCGGCTCTGCGCCTGCGGCGATCAACAACCGGCGCGTGCAATTCCTGTGAGTTCCCTCGATGATTCTCCGACACCACGCACAAGTTGTGGATGACGTTGCCTATACGCATCGTCGGCCTGCACAAGCTTCAATCAGTTTGCGCCCAAACACAGACATCGAGATGACATGCAATCAAGGTGTCGCAGCGCCGAGTGCATTTCATTCGCGGCACAACGTATTGCATTCACTATCATGTGTACTGACCGAGCGAGAATGTCTTGAACGTTACATTCGCACGCAACGACATCTGGGGCTCGCGAGGGTCTGTACTTGATTTTGTTGAGAAGCTCATTCATCGTTTCGACGGAATATAAGAAACGTCTGCGTGTGACTTGAACTCAGGGGCTTCGGTTGAACTATTCCGATCCATCGTCTGCTGGCGACGGCAAACCGGGCTCCCGTGCGACGACGCCGTTGGCATGCCAATGGCGCAGTGACTCGCTCCAGAACACGCGAGCCTTGCGGATCAGGATCGGGCGCGCTGCAATTCGTTCATTCGAAGCTGAGCTCGACACGACGTGCGCGCCGGACGGCTGCAATCGTTGGATGCCCTTCGAAGGATTCGCAGACTGTTGCGCAAAGCGGCTTCGGGACGCCGCAAATGATGTTCCGGGGACGAGGTAGATTCATGCCATTGGCGCGGGAAGCCGTCGAGCTGCTGGTTCAAGCGGCGAGGGCTTGGTATTTCGAAGGCAACCAGCATGGATTGCGCGATCGGGAATGGATGGCGCTGCGCTTTCTCGGCCGCGCCAACAGGTTTTCGCGCACGCCGTCTGCGCTTGCCGGCTTCATAGGCGCCACCAGAGCGACCGCATCGCAAATCGTGAAGACGCTGGAGAGCAAGTCCTTCCTGGTGAGGAAGCCGTCGCAGGAGGACAAGCGTTCCGTCGTCCTGCACGTCACCGCGCAGGGCGAGAAGTGCCTCAATCAGCACGACCCGATCAATCACGTGGTGAACGCCGTCAGGGCGCTCGGCAATGACGAATGCGTCAGGCTGCGCGACTCGCTCCGCGAAGTGCTCAATCACCTCGACGCAGCCCATCAACGGCTCGATGCCAGCGTTTGCCGTGACTGCATGTTTCTCGCCGAACGCGGCCCGGCGGCCTCCAAGGGACGCGCAAGCGCCGAGTTCATGTGCCGGCTGTATCGCGCTCCGATCTCGCTCGAGGAAACCGAACTGCTGTGCACCAGCTTCGAGCGCACCCGCGACCGCCCGAAGATCGAAGAGCATCTCGACCGCGCGCGGATGGCGAGTCAGGGCTGAGACGCGCGCAATTTCCGGGCAAGTCTTCGGATAAGGCTTTGCGGATCCTTTCGCAGCAGCGCCTGTTCCAGAATGCGCACGCGCTCTCCACATCGTCAATGTGAGGCGGCAGCTTGTCCTCCAAGTGCCGTGTCATTCCCGCGAAAGCGGTGAATCCAGGACGCCGCGGCTTCGCGGTCCAATCACGGCCGTCTCGGACTACTGGATCGCCCGGTCAAGCCGGGCGATGACATTGAGCGTGGGGCGACAGGCACCTTCGCGCAGCGACATCCGGGATGCTCGCGACCGAGTCCCGGGTATCGCTGCCCTCACCCAGGGCCACCGGCCGCCGAATCTCCCGCACCATCACGCACAAAAAAACACCCGGCGGTTTCCCGCCGGGTGCTCGTCGAAAGACTTCGACTGATCTTACCAGTTGCGCTGAGCGCGGAGCAGCAGGGTGACGCTGTCCTGATCCTTCAGCTCGTACAGGGCGGCCGGCTTGGCCGTCGTGCCGGCACCAGCGTAACCAACCGTGCCCGAGTACTTCTGGTCGAGGCGGGTCCAGTTCAGGTCGCCCGAGAACGTCAGGTTCTTGACCGGGGTCCAGCGGGTGATGATACCGATCTGGCCGACGGCGAAGTCAGGGTTACAACCCGTGACACCGGCGAGACCGCCGAACACGCCGCCCGCACCGCCAGCGCCGCAGAGCGCGGTCTTGGCAGTCGAGCCGTACTGCGCCTGAGCGTAGGCACCGTAGAGCGCGGTGTTCCAGTACGGATCCCAGTTATGGGTGAAAGCGCCGCGGAAGCCCCAGGTCTTCACAGTCTCCTGCTGGCCGCCCGTGACGAACACGGTGTCCGGAGCATAGGCGAAGCCGACGCTCTGGTAGGCAACGCCCGAGTTGCCGAACATCGAGTAGCTGCTGCCCGCCAGGTTCTGGAAGTTGTAGCGGGTCGCACCGTCGGTGTAGACGCCCGAAATGTTGAGCACGTCGCCCGCACCGGTCGGGATGTTCTTGATCGACAGAGCGAGCTGAACTGCCCAGCCCCACTTGTCGTCGGGGTGGCCAGTGGCTTCGTTGGCGCCGTAGTAGGCAACGTGGTTGTCATGAGCAGCAACCGACGCCTGGAACATGCCCCAGGCCTGGTCGACACGGACCATACCGACGAGGTTCGGCGAACGCGAACCGCCGATGGCGTTGGTGCCGTAGGTGCCGCCGATCATGCTGCCAGCGGTCGCGCCGGTCAGGTTGACGTTGCCGGCCTGATAGTAAGCCGTCGCGTCTTCAGCCGAGAACGCCGCCGTCACGCCCTGACCGAAGTCAGCAGTGTAGGTGAACTGGTTGACGCCGGTGACAGTGCCGGAACCGCCGACGAGGCTGTCGATGTTGTTGCCGGGATAGTTGGTCCAGGGCGCGTCGAACTGCGACACGGCCTTACCCATGGTGAAGCCGGCGAACTGGATGAAGGCGTAGTACACGCCGAGCGAACCGCCCGAGGTGTTGCCGTCGGTGCCGTTGATCGACGAACCAACGAGCGCCGGGGTGGCGCCGGAGGTGTTGAGGCCGAGGTTGCCGGTGTAGACAGTGCCGCCCGTCGCCGAGCCGGAGCCCTGATAGCCGCCGGTGGTCCAGGTGAACACGCCGTCGAAGAAGGTACGGACGACGCCGTACTCGGTCGCGGTGCGCGTGTCGATGTTGAGATCTTCACGAGCGCGCATCTGGTAGTAGTTGCTCAGGCGGTTGTGTGCACCGGCCGGAGAACCGTTCGAGATGCCGTAGTTGCTGTTGGTGTTGAACGCGACTTCGGCGCGCAGATAACCACCCAGCTTGATGCAGGTGTCGGTGCCCGGGATGTAGTAGAAACCGGCGCCGTACAGCGAGCAGATCTTCACGTATTCGACCGCCTTGGCCTTCACGGGAAGATCGGCTGCGAACGCCCCGGAGACGGCCATCAGGCCGGCAGCCGAGCCGAGAAAGAGCGACTTCGTCAACTTCATTTAGGTAAACCTCCAGGTCGATTCAGGGGGCTCGGCTTCCTCGGAGGACACCGCTTCACCCTCATAATTTCCGTCCAATTCAGATCCGCACTGAGGTCCGGACTGAAACGACAGTGAGGTGCCCCCCCTCCGTCGTGACTCACGTATAGTTTATAAAAACAACCGCCTCAATTTATTGATCTAATGAATTGTAAGTTCGGCGGAAGATGTTGCTCGCGAGCAACAGAGCTTGCGAGAAGGCTAACTAAGATACTGAAGAAAAAGTAAAAA
The DNA here is from genome assembly GCF_032144035.1 of Bradyrhizobium sp. WYCCWR 12699. NCBI lineage: Bacteria > Pseudomonadati > Pseudomonadota > Alphaproteobacteria > Hyphomicrobiales > Nitrobacteraceae > Bradyrhizobium > Bradyrhizobium sp. WYCCWR 12699. The sequence continues at coordinate 204,000 of NZ_JAVTJN010000001.1, read as the reverse complement.
GCCCTCAGGGGGCATCCCGAGGGCTTTCTTGGAGGTCTCACATCGCCGTCTGTCGACAGGGTCAAGAGCAGCAAAGATTGAGTGGCACGAGACGTAATTGAATTAATTGATTTATGCAAGTATCAAATGGCTAAGCCATTCCAACAATGCTGTATCTGTCGCCTGCTTTCGACGCGCGACATAGGAGACGTCCCCGCGATATCCCGATAGAACATTGATCCAAGACCAATAAAAAAAGGATCAACGCCAAAGGGGGAGGGGCGACGCGGCATGATCGAGAAGAAGCTCGACAAGGCGATCAGGGACTTCATCTGGAATGTCGTCGAAATTCACGCGCAGCTGGATGACATCCACACCAGCTGGGCCGGATTGCTCGGCATTACCCAGCCGCAATGGCTGATCCTGATGGCGATCACCGAGCTGGACCAGGGGCAAGGCGTCGCCGGCACGGACATCGCGAACAAATTGCGCGTTCATCCGGCCTTCGTGACCAACCAGACCAAGATCCTGGAAAAGGGCGGCTTCCTGTCGCGGCGGCCGGCGGCGAACGACGCCCGCTTCGTGCTGATGTCGCTGACCGCGAAAGCGACCACCGACATCGAGCAGTTGTCCAAGAGAAGGCTCGCGCTGAATTCGACGATGTTCAACGATCTCGACGAGAAGACCCTGGCCGACATGAACACCGCGCTGGCAAAGATCGCCAAGAACGCCCGGCTGGCGGCGCGATTGCTGGCGATCGACGTGTCGTGATCCGCCGGGAAGCAAGCCCGGCCGACTAGAGATAGGTCACGTCCTCGAGCTGGGGGGCGCTTCCGAGCTTGCTGTCGAGCCATTCGAAAATGAAATCGTCGACGGCGACGAAATTCTCGACCTCGCCGAGGGGATGCGGGATGCGGCTCGGAACGACCACCGAGCAATCGGCTCCGGCCTGTCGATAGGCCGATTGCAGTTCGAGGGCATCCTGCTCCAGCATCATCGAGCGACTTCCGACCACCATGAGCAGCGGGCACGGGAGCTGGCGCGGGGCCATCATCGAAACCGGCACGCTCGCGTCAAGGGCCGCCTGCTCGACGTCGGTCATCCAGCGCAGCGATGCCCGGCACATCACCGGGCTCAATAGGCCCCCGTCGCACACGGCGGCGGCGAGCCGGCGATCCGCGCGGGCAAGACGGGACGCATGCCCGGCGCCCGCCCCTTCGCCATAGATCGCGATCCGCTGCGGATCGACATCCGCTCGCCCCTGAAGATAGTCCAGCCAGCATTGAAGCATCTGCTCCGGCTTGAAGGGGCGGCGGGCGGATGAGCGGCGGGCGTCGACGAGCAGGAGCGATATGTTGTGACGGAGCGATGCCGGCAGCAGCCTGATCATCATCGAGCCCAGCGTGATGTCCTCGTCGCCGACGCAGATGACCGCGGGGGCGGACGACGCCCGGCAAAGCGCCGGGACGAAGAATCCGGTGAGCGCGGCCTCGTCAAAGCCTTCGAGGGTCACGCGCTCGATCGCGGGGCCGGCGTCATCGGCCAAGCCTTTCAGGCTGATATCGACCTCGTTTGCGAAATCGGCGGCTTCGACGTCGCCTGGGCAAGACACGCTTCTGACGACTTCCAAGGCCGTCAACGCACATAGCCACGCCTCCCGCGCGGTCGGGATGGTCCCATCCTCGCCGGCGAACTTGGCGAAGGTCCGGTAGTCGTCTGCGACCCGCAGCCAGTCCGAAACCCACAGATGCCGGTGCGTCTCCCGCCCGAGTTCTGCGACCGACAAGCTTTCAAAGAATCCGGACGCGCGATGCCGCAACTGCGCCAGGCTGCGACCGCAGCCATCGCACGAGCCGTGTGGCCAATGATCACTTTCCATGCCAGCCCCCAAACGACGCTATCCGCGCGCCCCCAGACATGCGCCGGGATCTTCGAGCGTCGTCTTCGGCGCAGCGAAGGCACTGCGCGAAACGGTCCTGCTTCCAAACGAGCCGGCCTCGGTGCAATGTCCAAGCCTGCTCAACGCGATCGTCACGTCCCAGCTCCGTCGCTGATCCACAGTCATTTGCCGCGCACCAGTGATGCGGGCTCGTTCGTCTCTTGTTGCGACAGGCAAGCCGGAAATGCGCCACCTGTCGATCAAACAGACATGACTGCGTAAACCGCCGTTGTGAACGCACGATATGGTGAGATGCGTCCGATTGCCGCCTTGCCTGACAATGCGAGGACGGAAGCCGCCGGCACGCTGATCCATCGCAATGACGGCGACGACTTATGTGACGTGCTCATGACTAGTCGTCACGCGCGCGAGAGCGACTGGACCCAAATTCTGTAAATCAAAACTCTTCGGCACATTGGGAGGGCGCATGCGGGCGTTTCAGGAGGCCCGCCGGTCACCCTTGTATGCATTATCCCAGTTGCCATCTCCGCGGACTTCGCTTTACATGCCGGCAACTCGCCCGCGGATGACGGCCGGGGCTGAAAAATCACGCACATTGTCAAAGGGACGGAGCATGGCGCGCAACATATTGATTCTCGGGGCTTCTTACGGCTCGCTGCTGGGCACGAAGCTGCTGATGGCCGGGCACAACGTGACCCTGGTCTGCCGCGCCAAGACCGCCGAGCTGATCAACCGCGAAGGTACCGAGGTGCGCATCAAGCTGCGTGACGAGGCGGTGCACCGGGCGATCTTCTCGCGCGACCTGCCCGGCAAGCTCGACGCCGTGACCCCGGCCAATGTCGACCTCTCCCGCTATGATCTGGTCGGCCTTGCGATGCAGGAGCCGCAATACACCAACCACACCGTGCGCATGCTCATGGTCAAGATCGCCGCAGCGAAGCTGCCGTGTCTGTCGATCATGAACATGCCGCCGCTGCCCTATCTGAAGCGGATCCCGGCGCTCGCCGATATGGACCTCGAAGAGGCCTACACCAATGCGCAGGTGTGGGAGCGGTTCGAGCCGGGGCTGGTGACGCTGTGCTCGCCCGACCCGCAGGCGTTCCGTCCGCCGGAAGAAGCCGCGAACGTGCTGCATGTCGGCCTGCCCACCAATTTCAAGGCCTCGGTGTTCGCCGACGAAAAGCACAACAAGGTGCTGCGTGAGCTCGAGGCCGACATCGACGCGGTGACGCTCGACGGCCACGACGTGCCAGTGAAGCTGAAAGTGTTCGACTCCCTGTTCGTGCCGCTGGCGAAATGGTCGATGCTGCTCACCGGCAATTATCGCTGCATCACGCCGAACGAGCCGCAGTCGATCCGCGACGCCGTGCACGGCGACATCAAGCGCTCGCAGACGATCTACGACCATGTCGACGCCATCGCGCGCCGCCTCGGCGCCGATCCGCAGGACCAGGTGCCGTTCGCGAAATACGCCAAGGCCGCCGAGAGCCTGCTCAAGCCGTCGTCGGCCGCGCGTGCGGTCGCAAGCGGCGCGCCCTTCATCGAGCGCGTCGATCTCCTGGTGAAGCTGATCTCGCATCAGCTTGGCGTGCCCAATCCCGAGATCGACCGCACGGTCGACACCGTGGACCAGAAGCTGAACGAGAAGATCGTGCAGGGCGGATCCGGCGCGCAGTAGGCGCGCCGTTCCGAGTATTGCTTGCCGGCTGCGCGCCCATTGGAAAGATTGCGGCCGGATCAGCCGCGTCCGCCTCGGCCCCGGCCTGTTTGCGAAAAATTTGCATCCATGCGACGTCTGGCCTTAGTTAATGGAGGCTGCCGAGATGTCTCGGCAGTATCTCTGGACGCCGGTTCCGGACAGCAGGTTCCGGGTCTGCCGGCGACAGCCGGATGATGGGCGAAAGAACAAGTCATCGAAGATGGATCAGTCGACGTTGCAGGTCGTGCGCGCGGTGGAGGCCGGCGCGACAACCATGAAGAGTCTCATCGACGCGACCGGATTGTCCCGTCTCAAGGTCGAGCGCGCGTTGAACACGCTGGAGAAGCAGAAGCTGCTGGTCCGCGACGGCCAGGGCTTTCGTGCGACCGCCGTGCCTAAAGCAGCTCCGCTGGCCCGGCAATGCGGATCGTGCAACGCATGCTGCGACATTCTCGAAGTGGCCGCCGTCGACAAGCCGGTGAACCAGCTCTGCAAGCACTGGCAGACCGGCACCGGCTGCACCATCTACGACCGCCGCCCCCAGATGTGCCGTTCCTTCGTCTGCGCCTGGCTGCAGGGGCATCTCGACGACGACTGGTTCCCGGCGAAGTCGGGCATCATCGTGCATTTCAGCCAGGATGCAGTGAACGTGACGGTCGACGACCATTGCCCTGATCGCTGGCGCGAGGAGCCTTATTTCAGCAAGCTCGCCGAATGGTCGCTGAACGGGATCAAGCGGATCGGAAATCGGGGCTATGCCACCCTCGTCGTCTCCGGCGCCGACCGCTTTCTGCTGCTCGGACGCACCGTCGTTCCCGAGCCGACGCTGTTCGGCACGGCCTTCGTGCCGCTCACTGCCGACACGTTCCGGTTCTGGCGGGCAACGTCGCCGGAACATTTGCAGCGATTGCACGAGCGCATCGCCGAGATGGAGCGGATCAGGCAGGAATTCGGCTCATGCGTCATCCCCGAGAACGAGGACGACGATCCGCAAGCCCCCTATCGGCCCGCACTTCTACGGCAATCGAACCACGGCTGAACGCCGCCGTGGGCAACGCGGCATGATCAGCGCCATGCCGCTCGACGCGTCGCGGCGGGATTGATAAGCCGCTGTCCGCGAATGACGGGGACTTGAGTCGGGCATGACAGTTGCAATCGAGATGGGGCAGACCACGGCGGGCGCCGCGGCCGCCATGGACCTCGAGGAACTGCTGGCGACCCGCCTCCTCGTGCAGGGTAATTCGGGCTCCGGCAAATCGCATCTGCTGCGGCGGCTCCTGGAACAGAGCGCGCCCTGGGTGCAGCAGGCCATCATCGACCCCGAAGGCGATTTCGTCACGCTGGCCGAACGCTTCGGCCATCTCGTGATCGAGGCCGAGGACCACACCGAGCGCGGCCTTCAGGTTGCCGGCGAGCGCGCGCGGCTGCATCGCGTCTCCACCGTGCTCAATCTCGAAGGTCTCGACGCCGAGAACCAGATGCGCCGCGCCGCCGCGTTTCTCGGCGGGATGTTCGACGTCGACCGCGACCATTGGTATCCGATGCTCGTGGTCGTCGACGAGGCCCAGCTGTTCGCGCCGGCGGTGGCAGGCGAAGTCTCGGACGAAGCGCGAAAGCTCTCGCTCGGCGCCATGACCAATCTGATGTGCCGCGGCCGCAAGCGCGGACTCGCCGGCATCATCGCGACGCAACGGCTGGCAAAGCTCGCCAAGAACGTCGCGGCGGAAGCCTCCAACTTCCTGATGGGCCGGACCTTCCTCGACATCGACATGGCGCGCGCCGCCGATCTGCTCGGCATGGAACGGCGGCAGGCCGAAGCCTTTCGCGACCTCGAGCGCGGCCAGTTCATGGCGCTTGGACCTGCGCTGTCGCGCCGTCCGCTGCGCCTGAACATCGGCCCGACCGACACCTCCCCGCGCAATTCGACGCCGCGGCTGATGCCGCTGCCGGAGGCCACTGAAGATATGCGCGCCGTGATCCTGGCCGCGCCGCCGCCCGATGCCAGCCGGCCGCAGCGACGGCCCGCGCCGGATCTGCTGGAGCAGCTGCGCGCCGCAAAGGCGGCCGCACCGGTGATCCAGCCTGAGGTGGTCGAGGCGCCGGTCAGTGCCGAGGAGCTCGCCGAGCGGCGCGAGCGCGTGGATCGTACGCTGCGGGCCGTGCTCGCCGCGCCCGACGCCGGCTTCCGCGCCATCGGCGTGCTCTATCAGGAGTTCGTGGTCCGCTGCCGCATCGAGGGCCTCGGCACGGCAGTGCCCGATCTCAACGAATTTCGCCGCATGCTGACCCATGCCCGCGCCGGCCTCGGCACCGATCTGGCCGAAGACGACGCCTGGCAGGACGTCTCGCTGCGCGCGTCGATCTTGCCCGACGACATGCAGGGCGTGTTCATGATGATCGCGCGTGCCGCCAAGGAAGGCTGGCCCTGCCCCGGCGACGCCGCGATCGCCCGCGCCTACGGCTCGCATTCGCTGCGCCGGGCGCAGCGGCTGCTCGGCTATATGGAGGAGCAAGGCCTGATCGTGGTCCAGATCGACGGCAGCGGCCGCCGGATCGTGACGCTGGTGGAGCTGGCCTGGGCCACGGCCCCCGGTGATCCCAATGGCGACGACCTGCCGGCCGAGCCGGTCGTGCGCGCGGCGTCGGCGTGAGGCGTCAGGCCGCCTCGGAGCCGCCGAGATAGGCGTCGCGGATGCGCGGGTCGTCCTTCAAGGCCCGCGCCGGCCCCGACAGCACGATCCTGCCGGTCTGCAGCACATAGGCTTCGTGCGCGATTTCGAGCGCGAGGCTGGCGTTCTGCTCGACCATGAACACCGAGACGCCCTCCTGGTTGATGGTCCGGATCAGCTCCAGCACGCGGTCGACATAGAGCGGCGACAGGCCCATGGTCGGCTCGTCCATCACGATCATCCGCGGCCTGCTCATCAGCGCGCGCGCCATCGCGACCATCTGCTGCTCGCCGCCGGAGAGCGAACCGGCGCGCTGCGACAGGCGCTGGCCGAGCTTGGGGAACAGGGTCAGCATCCTGTCGAGATCCTGCGCCACCGCATCGCGGTCATTGCGCACGAAGGCGCCCATCAGGATGTTCTCGCGCACGCTCATGTCCGCGAACAATCGCCTCGCCTCCGGCACCGAGGCAATGCCGCGGCGGACGATCTGCGGCGTGGAGAGGCCGATCAGCGAGGCGCCGTCGAAGCTCACCTCGCCCGAGCGCGGCTTCACCAGGCCCAGGATGATCTTCATCGTGGTCGACTTACCGCTGGCATTGCCGCCGAGCAGGCAGACGATCTGGCCGCGCGCGACGGTGATCGAGAGATCAAAATGCACCTGGGCCTGGCCGTAGAACGTGTTGACGTTGGACAGTTCCAGCAGCGCTTCGGGCGACGCATTCATCATGCCGCGCTCTCCTGCTCTTTGCTCAGGCCATGGCCAAGATAGGCCTCGATCACCTTGAGATCGGTCCGCACCTGTTCGCCCGGCCCTTCCGCGATCTTCTTGCCTTCGTCCATCACGATCACGCGGTCGGACAGGCGCATCACCATCTCCAGCTTGTGCTCGATCAGGAGGATGGTCAGCCCTTCCGCCTTCAGTTCGGCGACGAGCCCCTGCATTTCCGCCGTCTCGGTCGGGTTCATGCCGGCGGTCGGCTCGTCGAGCAGCAACAGGCGCGGCTTCAACGCGAGCGCGCGCGCGATCTCGACGCGGCGGCGGTTGGCGTAGGACAGGCTGTAGGCGGGTTGGTCGATGCGCGGCACCAGCCGTTCGCCGAAGCGGGCGAGAATGGCCTTCACCTCTTCCCGTAGCCGCTCTTCCTCCGCCTTGACGCTCGCGGGCCGCAGCAGCGCCAGTCCGAGTTCGAGCAGCGGGCCGATCACCGGCACGGCCGGCTTCACCGCACGCAAGCGCGTGTGCGCGCCGATCAGGACGTTGTCCATCACGCTGAGATTGCCGAAGACCCGGCCGAGCTGGAAGGTGCGCGCGATGCCCTCGGCCGCGAGCCGCTCCGGCGACAGGCCGGTGATGTCCCGGCCTTCGAAGTGAACCGTACCCGCATCGGGGCGGTCGAGGCCGGTGACGAGATTGAACAGCGTCGTCTTGCCGGCGCCATTGGGGCCGATGATGCTGACGAGCTCGCCTTTGGCGAGATCGAGATCGATCGCGTCGACGGCGGTGAGGCCGCCGAAGCGGCGCGTCAGCCCGCGCAGGGACAGCATGGGTACGTGCTGCTCCGCCATCAGATCGTCCCCAGCAGGCCCTGCGGCCTGAACCGCACGAGCAGCAGCAGCACGATGCCGTAGATCAGGATGCGATACTCCGCCGCGATCCGGAACACCTCGGGCAAGCCGACCAGCGCCACCGCCCCGAGAATGGCACCGACGACATTGCCGAGGCCACCGAGGATGACGACGGTCAGCGCCAGGATCGATTGCTGCGTGTTGAAAGTCTCGTGGTTGATGTAGGAGTAGAGATGTGCGGCAATGCCGCCGCTGATTCCGGCGGCGAACCCGCCGAAGATGAAGGCCAGCGATTTGTAGCGGTTCAGGCTGAGACCATAGGCGCGCGCGGCGACGTCATCGTCGCGGATGGCGCGGAAACTGCGGCCGAGATGCGAGCCGAGCAACCGGCCCTGCAGCAGCGCCAGCACCACCATCACCGCGAAGCTGAACCAGTAGACCGAGGTCGGGCTGATCAGATCGTACCCGAACAGCGACAGCGGCGGGATGCCGGAGATGCCGATCGGCCCGCGCGTGACGGTCTCCCAGTTCAGGATCACCAACGAGACGATCTCGCCGATCGCGAGCGTTGCGATCGAGACATAGTGCCCGCGCAGGCGGAACGAGGGTGAGATCAAGGCTGTCCCGAGCGCCGCGCTCATCAGGCCGCCGCCGATGATCGCGAGGCCGACGGGAACGGAGAACGTGAGCGACAGCAGCGCGGAGGTGTAGGCGCCGATCGCGAGCAGCGCGGCGTGACCGAGCGAGACCTGGCCGATCGTGCCCGCGACCAGCGTCAGGCTGAGCGCGAGCATACCGAGCAGCCAGGCATTGATCAGGGTCTGAAGCACGTAGAACGATACCGGGAATAGCGGCAGGATCGCGAAGATCGCTGCCGCAACAGCCAGGGCCCAGCGCGGAATGCGCACGGGGCGGCTCGGCGCGATGAAGGTGCCGGTGAGCGGCTCGGGCGGCGCCTGCCGCGCGCTGGCGAACAGGCCGTTCGGCCGCAGCACGAGCACGACGACCAGCAGCAGGAATGCGAACAGATTGCGGTAGCTGGTGCCGAACACGGCAACGCCATAGCTCTCGACGAGGCCGAGCAGCAGGCTGCCGATCACCGCGCCCGGTACATTGCCGGCACCGCCGACGACCTCCGCGACGACGCCCTTGAGCGTCGCCTGCAGGCTCATCGCGGTGTCGATCTGGTTGTAGTACATGCCGACCAGCATGCCGGAGACGCCGCCGAGCGCGGCGGCGATGCCGAACACGGCTTGATTGACGCGGTTGACGTCGACGCCCATCTGCATCGCGGCGTCGCGGTCCTGCGAGGCCGCGCGCACCGCCCAGCCGAGCTTGGAGTAGCGCAGGAACACGAACAGCAAGAGCGCGCTGGTGAGGCCGACACCTGCGATGAGCAGATCAAGAGGCCCGATCGTGCCACCACCGACCTGGAAACGCACATCCGGCAACTGGCTCGGCAGCGCGCGCGGATTGGGCGAGAAGGTCAGCATCACCAGCTGATCGAGCACGAAGCTGATGCCGATCGTCGCCAGCAGCGGTGCGATGCGCACCGAGTTCTGCAGCGGACGCAGGCCGAACCGCTCGATGATCAGCCCGACGATCGCAGCCGCTACCGCGACCACGATGATGGTGAGGGGCAGCGGCGTATGCAGCTGCACTACAGCGACCCAGCCGACATAGGCGCCGACGAGATAGATCGAGCCTTGCGCGAAGTTGATCAGCCGGCTGACGCCGAAGATCAGCGCGAGCCCGACCGCAACGAGCCCATAGACATTGCCGACGATCAGCCCGTTGATGGTGTAGTCGAGCCAGGAAGACACGCAGTTTTCCTACTGAAGGGAGAACGGGCCGAAGCGAATGCTCGGACCATCAGGTCAGGTCGGCTTGCCGTCCCAGAGCGCGAACTGGCCCTTGCGCACGACGAGCTCGGCGTTCATGGCGCCCTTGACGCGGCGGCTCTCGACGTCGAACGTCGCTTGGCCGAAGATGACGCTGGAGACGTCCTTCACCTTGGCGAAGGCATCGCGGACAGCGCGGCGATCGGTGCCGCCGATCTTGACGACGGCGGCGGCCATGTTCATCGCATCGTAGGAATAGGCGTTGAAGGCATCGGGCTCCTGCCCGCCATACTTGGCCTTGAAGCCGGCGATGAACTTCTTCACCTCGGGCCGGGGATCCTGCGGGAAATAGCGCGTGCCGAGATGCACGTCCTCGACCGCCTCGCCACCGAGCTCGATGAATTTCGGCGAGTAGACCGAGCTTGCGGCGCACATCACCTGCTTCAGGCCGACCTGCCGCGCCTGACGGGCGATCAGCGCGCCGTCGGAATAATAGGAGATTAGGATCAGCCCGTCGGGATTGGCGTCGCGCACGCGCACCAGCGTCGAGCGGAAGTCGCGCTCTTCCGCGATATAGCCCTCGGTCACCGCGATCTCGGCGCCGTATTCCTTGGCGGCTTTGACGAAATAGTCGCGGCTGGTGCGGCCCCAATCGGTGTTGAGATGCAGCACCGCGAGCTTCTTGAGGCCGAGGCGCTTCACCGCATAGGCCGCCAGCAGCGGCTGCTCGTCGGCCTGGCTGACCGATGTGCTCCACATGAAGTCGCCGCCCTTGGTGAAATCAGGGTGCGAATTGGTGAAGCCGAACTGCACCAGGCCGCCGCGCTGGTAGATCGGGGATGCCGCCATCGAGGCGGGGCTCGAGAAATCGCCGAGCTCCATGACGATGCGGGGATCGGACACGAACTTCTGGGCGATCGCCACCGACTGGCGCGGATCGCTCTGGCTGTCCTCGAACTGGTAAGCGAGCTTGCGGCCGTTGATGCCGCCGGCCGCCATGATCTCGTCGAGCGCGAGATCAAAGCCCTGCTTCCACTGCGTGCCATATTGCGCGTTCGGTCCCGTCAGGGGGCCGCTGACGCCGAGCAGAATCGGCTCGGAGGATTGCGCGAAGGCACCGCGCGAAAAGGCCGCGCCCGCCATCATGGCGGCAAGCGAGCCCTTCACCAGGGTACGACGATCGATGTTGCTCATGCACGGCTCCATCCACTCAGGTGTTGAAACAAGCAGCAAGTCTTTGTGCCGGTGATATTGCCTATTTCGAGGGCTCGCCGAGCGACAGCATCAGCCGGTTGGCCCAGTTGAAGAACGAGGCGCCGTTGATGACGTCGACGATCTCGGCATCGTCGAGACCGGCGCGGCGCAGCTCCGCGATATTGTCAGGGCCGAACGCGATCGGCGTCGCGGCCAGCGCCACGGAGGCCTTGACCACGGCATTCCAGCGCTCGCCGAGATCGGCCTTGACGCCTTCATCGAGCAGCTTCTGCACGTCGTCGCGGCGCTTGGAATAGGTGCTGGCGAAGCGCGCATGCACCGAGGCGCAATAGATGCAGCCGTTATAGCGCGAGGTCGCGGCCGCCGCGAGCTCACGCTCGGCGCGGGGCAGGCCGTCGGCGACGTTGTAGAAGATGTCCTTGTCGGTCTTGGTACGAGCTTCCAGCACCTCGGGATCGCGCACCAGCAGGCGGAAATATTCCGACTTGGCGCGGGCCCGGTCGACGAGGCCAGCGTAATGCCGCCCGGTCAGCTCGGCCTCGGGCAACGGATCGATCCAGGAGACCCAGCCGAGTTCATCCTGGGTGAAGACGACGGGCGGGTTGACGGTGACGCTCATGATTGCTGCCTCCTCTTATGCGTTCGCGGCGGCGAGCGTGCGCAGGCCACCGACGACCCGCAGCTGGAACGACAGGAACGCGACGAGCTGGGAGAAGGTGACGATTCCGGTGGCCGACCAGCCGGCGTCCAGCAACGCCTTCATGTCGGCGGACGCGGCATCGCGCGGCCGGAACACCAGGAGATGCGCGTGTTCGAGGGCCGCGACGAGCCGCGGACCGAGGGCAGCCTTGCGCTCCGCGCTCACGCGATAGATCAGGCCGGCGGTGTTCTCGATCGACAGCGGACCGGCGGGATACGAGCCATACGGACCCGAGGTCTTGCCCCCTGCGATCTCGCCGTCGATCGCCTCGATCAGGCGCGCGCCATCCGCGTTGGCGGCCAGCTTGTCGCGATAGAAGGCGGCGACGGGGGATTCGCCGTGCAGCCCGGTCACGAAGGCCGCGACCGCGGCGCGTTCTACCAGCGAAAACTCGCTCGCGTCGATCGGCTCGAACAGCGAGAGATAACTCTTCTGCGCATTGTCGCGCGCCTGCAGGCGGCGGGCGCGGATGGCGTCCAGAGCCGAGCCGGGCTCGATCCCGGCGAGCGTGTCGATGATATCTGGTGTTGCCATCATTCAGCCTCGTGCCACGCGATCGCGTTCATAGCGGTTAACCTGCGAGCGCCACGTCGGGCGCCGTCCGCGTCCAGCCCAGCGCCGGCGCGACCTTCTCCGCGACCAGATCGATCGAGCGCAGGACGCAGGCGTGCGGCGCATCGACCGAATGCACCTGGAAGACGAGATCGGTGATCCGCTCCAGCGTCGCGTCGCCCCGCAGCGAGGCGACGACGTGATCGGCGTCGCCGACATGGGTGTCGAACGCCGTGATCATTTCCTCCAGCGTCTCGCCCGGCTTGGCGTGACCGCCCTTCATGAATTGCGGCAGCGCGCGGCGCAGTCCAATGTCTGCGAGCCGCATCGCTTCGGCATGGTCGTCGGCGACGAAGACGCTGCGCGAGGCCATGATGCGCGGCTCAGCCCCCTTGGGCAGCGCTTCCAGATAGGCATCGATCACCGGGTTCTGGATCTCGGCGAGCGTCGCCTTCGGTGCCTCCTTGGTGCGCGGCTGGGTGCGCGACAGCAACAGGCCATCGCCCGCCTTGCCGGCGCGGGCGCCGCCGGCGACCGAGAACGTCGCCTGCCAGATCCGCTTGTCCAGCTGCGGCCGCTGCGGATAGATCGTGTCACCGCCATCGAGCGGCCTGCCGACCAAAGCGGTGCGGACGACCTCGAGATTGCGGGCGAAAATCTCGTTGCGCTGGGCGCTGTCGAGGCCGAAGGCGGCGAAAGCCGAGGGATTGCCGCCGGTGCCGACGCCGAGCTCGAAACGGCCGTTGCAGAGGAGATCCAGCACCGCGGCGTCCTCCGCCACCCGCACCGCATTCTCCAGCGGCAGCGTGACGATGCCGGTGCCGAGGCGGATGCGCGAGGTTTGTGCTGCGACGTAGCCGAGGAAGGTGAAGGGCGACGGCAGGCCGCCCTCGCGCTCGTGGAAATGATGCTGCGCGATCCACGCGGAATCGAGCCCCGCCTTTTCGGCACGCACGATCTGCTCGGCCGCGAAGCGGTAGCGGTCCGCCGGCGGGGCCTCGTCGAGCAGCCGCGTGAAGAACCCCAGGCGTTTCAAATTTGCAAAGCGTTTCATACGACCCCTGTCGGGCTGGGATGGCCAGGCCCCCGATGATGTCGGTTACTGCTGCTTCAGACAAGCGGGCATTGCGCAAGGCTCATAAGCAAGGCCCATAAGCAAGGCTCATGCGCAAGGCCGCCCACCGGATCGCCCGCGACTGCGCTGGAGCTGGGCAGATTGCCTACCAGCTCGGCAGCACCGCGCCCTTGAACTTGGCGAGAACGAATTCCTTCACCTCGGGCGTGTGGTAGCTGTCGACGAGGATCTTGACCCAGGGCTTGTCCTTGTCGGCGGTGCGCACCGCGATCAGGTTGACGTAGGGGCCCTTGGGGTCTTCGCGCAGGATCGGATCCTTGACCGGATCGAGACCCGCCTGGGTTGCGTAATTGGTGTTGATCGCGGCGGCGTCGACGTCGTCGAGCGCGCGCGGCGCCTGCGCCGCGTCGACCTCGATGAATTTCAGCTTCTTGGGATTCTCGGTGATGTCGAGCACCGTCGGCTTGAAGCCGGTGCCGTCCTTCAGCTTGATCACGCCCTTGTCGCGCAGCAGCAGCAGCACACGGCCGCCATTGGTCGGATCGTTGGGGATCGAGACCTTGCCGCCCTCGGGAATGTCGGCGAAGGCCTTGTGCTTCTTCGAGTAGACGCCGATCGGGAAGTTCACGGTCAGGCCGACGGCCTCGATCTTGTAGCCGCGGTCGGCCTTTTGGTTGTCGAGATAAGGCTGGTTCTGGAACGAATTGGCCTGGATCTCGCCGGCATCGAGCGCGGCGTTCGGCACCACGTAATCGGAGAACTCGAGCAGCTGGATGTCGAGGCCCTGCTTGGCCGCGACCGGTTTCACCGCCTCGAGGATCTGCGCATGCGGCCCCGGCGTCACGCCGATCTTGATGGTCTCGGCTGAGCTTCCTGCCGACCAGGCGGCGAGCAAGGTTGCGAGGATCAGGGGCAAGCGAAACGACATCTTGGTCTCCATGGCACGGCGAAAATGACTGGAACCGTATTCGCTTCTCCGTAGGCCGAAATCAATGAAATGGAAATCCATATTGCATGCTCGGGGCGGGCACGCGTTCTCCATTCGGCGGCAAACGCGGAACGAATTCGCGGCGGCCGCAAAGCGTGAGGCGCATCACGGCAACGCGGCGCCCGGCGCGCAAGATTGGCGACATCACCAGCGGAACCAAAGGAGCAATCGACCATGACCGCACTTGCCACGCCAAAGCTCACCGGCCGAAAATGGCTCGAATGTTTTGCACTCTATTTTGTGCTTCAGGGCGTGCCGATCTATTCCGGCGTCGCGCTGCTGATCAAGCTGATCGACGCGGCCGAGTTCGTCGGCCAGCCCTTCGGCGCCGTCATCTTCGTCGCCATGATGTCGACTTTTCACGCCCTGCTGACCCCGGGGTTCGGCGCCAGGTTCCCGCATTTCTTCCGGCACAGCTTCGAGCCGCTGTTCGCCGACACGAATTTGTCCTTCTCCGAGCGGGTCTCGCGCTGGCTGGCGCTTCCGAACACGGCGCTGCAGCTGCTGAGCCAGGCATTGCTGCTTTCGGCCCTGGCGATCGGCGTGGTCAGCATCGGCTAGATGCCCGGCGCGTCAAGGGGCCTGCGCGGCGATCCCGCTCGTGACCCGCGCGGGCTGTCCCCATCGTCATTTCGTCGCAGGGCGGCTTTGCCGGCATTGCCGCCTCGCGCATGATGCAACATGATGACCGCCAGGGACGATTTGTCTTCGAGGTGGAGGGTCATCTGATGAACGAGAATGAAATCCGGGGTCTGGTCGGACAGGTCAAGCAAGGCACGCTGTCGCGACGCTCGTTCATCCAGAAGGTGGCCGCGGCCGGCATCGCGGCCCCGATCGCAAGCCAGATCCTGGTCTGGAACGACGTCGCGATGGCGGAAGCCACGCTGCCCTACAAGCCGACCAAGGCCGGCGGCGGCGGAACGCTCAAGATGCTGCTGTGGCAGGCGCCGACCTTGCTCAATCCGCATTTCGCGCTCGGCACCAAGGACCAGATCGCCTCGCGCGTCTTCTTCGAACCGCTCGCGGGCTGGGACAAGGAGGGCAACCTGATCCCCTGCCTTGCCGCAGAGGCCCCGACTAAGGCCAACGGCGGCCTCGCGGCCGACGGCATGAGCGTGGTCTGGAAGCTGAAGCAGGGTGTCAAATGGCATGACGGCAAGCCCTTCACCGCCGACGACGTCGTCTTTACCTGGCAGTATGCCGGCGACCTCGCCACCGCGGCCTACACCACCGGCTCTTACAAGGACATCAAGGTCGAGAAGATCGACGACTACGCCGTCAAGGTGATCTTCAAGGCGCCGACGCCGTTCTGGGCCGATCCGTTCGTCGGTTCGGTCGGCCAGATCCTGCCAAAACATCTTTTCGGCGATTATGTCGGCGCCAAGTCGCGCGAAGCGCCGGGCAATCTGAAGCCGGTCGGCACCGGCCCGTACAGATTCGTCGAGTTCAAGCCGGGCGATTTGATCCGCGCCGAGCGCAATCCGGACTATCACATCAAGAACCAGCCGCATTTCGACACGCTCGAGATCAAGGGCGGCGGCGATGCGGTGTCCGCGGCGCGCGCCGTGCTGCAGACCGGCGAATACGACTTTGCCTGGAACATGCAGGTGGAGGAGGAGGTGCTCAAGCGCATGGAAGCGGGCGGCAAGGGCAAGCTCGACATCACCCCCTCCGGCAATGTCGAGTTCATCATCCTCAACACGACCGACCCGTGGACCGAGGTCGACGGCGAGCGTTCGAACGCCAAGACCAAGCATCCGACGCTGTCCGATCCGGCGGTGCGCAAAGCGATCAACCTGTTGATCGACCGCGACGCGATCCAGAAATTCATCTACGGCCGCGGCGCCGTCGCGACCGCGAGCTTCGTCAACGCACCGAAGCAGTTCAAGTCGCCCAAGCTGACATACGAGTTCAGCATCGACAAGGCCAACAAGATCCTCGACGAAGCAGGCTGGAAGAAAGGGGCGGACGGCATCCGCGAGAAGGACGGCAAGAGGCTCAAATATGTGTTCCAGACCTCGACCAATGCCCCGCGCCAGAAGACCCAGGCCATCATCAAGCAGGCCTGCGAGAAGGCCGGCATCGAGATCGAGATCAAAGCGGTCACCGCCTCGGTGTTCTTCTCCTCCGACGTCGGCAATCCCGACACCTATTCGAAATTCTATGCCGACATGGAGATGTACAATACCACCCAGCCGCAGCCCGATCCGGAGCGATTGTTGAATCAATGCGTGTCCTGGGAGATCGCGACCAAGGACAACAAATGGCTCGGCCGCAACAATTCGCGCTATGCCGACCCTGAAGCCGACAAGTCCTACAAGGCGGCGCAGAACGAGCTCGATCCCATCAAGCGCGCCGCGCTGCTGATGAAGGTGGACGAGATCTTCTGCGGAGCCCACGTGTTCCTGCCGCTGCTCTCGCGCCATATCGTCAATGCCGGCGCCAACAATTTGATGATCGACATCTCGGGCTGGGACACCATTACGTGGAATCTGGCGGCGTGGTATCGGGCCTGAGGGCTGGACGCGCGTGTCCCGAACAAGCCGCAGCGCCTTGAGCGTTGCGGCACCGAACCGGGCCGGCGGCTTGCTTCAGACACGCCTTTTCGACCTAGCGGTGCATTTCACCCGAGCTTTGCTTCGTCTCGCCACCCTCTTGTCGCTCCCAGCGCCGCCATCATCTGTCCACTGTGTGGTTCAGATCACAGCAGAATCACCCGCCTCCGCCTACTATGACGGTGCATGGCCGCAAACAAGGTAACGGCGGTACGCGTAAGGCTGCGGCGACGATCGACAGCTCGGGACTTTTCGAAGCCGCCTGGTGAGAGCCCGGCGGCTTTTTCTTTGTTGCAACGCGGCAAATGGCCCCTCCAATCGCGCGCGCAGCTTGCACCTATGAAGCGCCCGGGCCCTTCCGCTCCTCGCGCTCGTCCTCGATCTGCCGTTCCGCTTCGAGCCAGAATTCCAGATCCTGGCCGGCTGGCCGTCCCGCCTGCTCCCAGAGCTCGTAGGCACGCGCGCGCACCTGGCCGCGCCGCATCATGCGGCGGAGCTTGCGCTTCAGCTCGTCGGCGAAATTCCTGAAGCGCTGGCCGGTGGTTTCGTCCTTGACGAGCGCTGCCGCTCGCGTCGCGAGTTCGATCTGGTGCTCGATCTTCTTCTGCTCATCCACCGCTGACACTGCCGTGGGAAAGGATTGTTGTCAGAGCCCGTGCTGTTCAGAGACTGAATTCCTTTCCGGGATGGTCTGTTCCCTCGGCAACAGCGCGAGTTAGCGGACGGCGTAGCCCACCCTGCGCACCATCACATCTGCTCGACGCCGCTAGTGCCAGGTCGTATCGGCTTCGACGATCACCACGCGGATTTCGGGATCTTCAATCGTGTTTCAGGTGCAGGGCATGCCCTCGCCGCAGCGGCAGCCGTCAAGCTTCTCGCTCCAGGCCCGGAGCGGGTGGTTTTCGCAGACCCATCCCAGACCCCGGCAGAATGGGCAGGTCTTGTCGGTCACAGCGTGTCCGGCGTCCGCAACGTGCTCGACTTGTCCTCGTTGCGCAGCTCCTGCTCGGCGGCCTGCCAAAACTCGTCCTCGCGGCCTTCGGGCTTGCCGGCCTGCTCCCACAGGCGGTGCGCGCGTTCCCTGATCTCTTGCTCGGTCGGGTCGGACAATGGCTTCTCCTCGCGTGACGCACGGCCCACCCTGGGGGGGCATGGGGGCTTGGAGGCGGGCCGTGCAGGCCAGCAATCGGCGGCGACTCTGGCCCGCCGATTCAAGCCGCGACCGTGCGCGGAGTTCCTAAAGTGAGCGCATTCGTCTCTGCGACCGGCAAGGCTGCCGATCCCCCATCGCGGAGCCTCAGCTGGTACCTCGAACGGAGGTCACCGCCGATCCCGGACTATTGCTTCAGCCCATCTGCTCATAGAATGCGAAGCCTTCCTCGACACCGCCGAAGAAGACGCCCTCGCCCTTGGACAGCACCAACGCCTTGGTGCACATCAACCGGCACAGGTCTTTTGAATGCGATGCGAGCAGCAGAATACGAGCGCGGCTGACGAACTGGTTCACGCGCTCGTGCGCCTTCTCCTGGAAGTGCGCATCGCCGGCGCCAATGCCTTCGTCGATCAACAGGATGTCCGGATTCTGGGCGGTCGCAAGCGCGAACGAGAGCCGCGCCTGCATGCCTGCCGAGTAGATGCGCGTCGGCAACGACAAATAGACGCCGAGCTCGGTGAACTCCTCGATGTCGCGCACGAGGTCCTGATATTTGTCGCTCGGCCAGTTGTAGAGATTCGCGATCAGCCTGATGTTCTCGTATCCGGTCGCGTCGGCATTGAGCGCGATGCTGCCGCTGAGCAGCGTGAACGCGCTTCCCTTCACGTCCACCGAACCGGTCGACGCCGGGTAGATTCCGGCAACCAGCCGCAGCAGGGAAGTCTTGCCTGCACCGTTGTGGCCGATCAGGCAGATGCGGTCGCCCTCTCCTAGGTCGAGCGACAGGTTCTTCAAGGCATGAATGACGATGATGCCGTTGGTGCGGCTTGCCGAGTCGGAGCCGACCCGGGCATTGCTGAAGGACGGCAGGCGGATCAGGCGGAGCGCATGGCTGTCGTAGATCGGGATGCTGACGTTGACGTTCTTCAGACGAACATGAGCCATCGGTCAGCCGTTTCTCGTGAGAATCTCTTGGTTGAGCATGATCCGCTGGGAAGACCGATGTTCGATTTTTCGGGCATGCTCTAGACGCAGAAGGCGAGTTGACCGCGCATCCGGCGGTACACCATGAAGGCGAGGCCATAGCCGGCGACGGTCACGCCGAGCACCGTCAGATAATGCGCAAGCGGCGGGACCTCGCCGAGGAGTGGATTGCGTATGATCTCGATGAAATAGAACAGCACGTTGTATTCGACGAGAGACTGCCGGTCGCTGGCGATCTGCCGATAATTCCAGAATACCGGCGTCACGAAGAAAGCAAGCTGCATCAAATTGCGCACGATCAGCTCGACGTCGCGGTACCGCGCGCAAATGAAGCCGAGCACCATCACGACCCAAAAACCATTGACGAACAGCAGGATGATGCCGGGGATAGCCAGCAGGCTCGTCCAGCTGAGCGGGACCAGCGCAAACACGAGGCCGAGCAGATAGATGATGGCGTGATGACCGAAGGTGATCATGATCTTGAAGACGGTCCGGCCGACATAGAGACCAAGACCGAGCGTGGAATTGCTGAGATATCCGGCATTTCTGACGAAGACGCCGCCCCCTTCGATGACCAGCGCCGATATCGCCGACCACACGATGATTCCGACACCGACATAGGCGATGATGTCGGAGACGCTGCTGCCGAAGATGGCCGACGAGACGACGCTCAGGCCCAGCAGCATCACGAGCACGTTGAGGGTTTCCCACAGAGGGCCGATCCTCGAGCGCCGATACTGGCAAACCGTGTCGAGCCATGCCCAGCTCAGGGCATTGGACAACGTGTTCAAGCCACCCTGAATTGCCGAAGCCAGGGGATGCGGTTCTGCGATCGGCTTTACAAATGTTGAGGCCAAGACCACTCCCAACTTCGTGCACGTTCCGCCTCAGGCACCGCGCTCTGTATCGCACCCGACGCGCAGACCGGACGAGACGTCCGCGCAAAAGGACCGGCAGGCGCCCGCGAGATCATTCCGGTCGTCAGAGAATCGGTCAATCGCAGAATGATCTACCGAACCTCCGTGCACAGCGTCACTGTCCAGCCAAAGGGACCCTGGAAGGGCTTCGAACTCGATGTGAAGGGGAGACTCGCCACGCTGGATAGGCGGGAGGCCTCTCCGGAGGCCCACCATAACAGTGGGAGGTACGTGGTAGCGGGAGAGGGACTCGAACCCCCGACCCCAGGATTATGATTCCCGTGCTCTAACCAGCTGAGCTACCCCGCCACAGGGTCGCGAACGGCTGCGACGGCCGATCTCGCGAACGCGCGGCATATAAAGAAGGGGGCGGCGGGAAGTCAAGCAAAGCGGCCGCCTTTTTCCGCCTTCGCCAAGGCTATCGTGGGGCAAGTGCCTTACGAATATGGCATCTTTTTCAATGAGTTCGTCATGGCCGGACTTGCCCCGACCACCCACGCCTCGATTTGCGGGCCCCAAGAACGCGGATGCCCGGGGACAACCCCGGGCATGACGCAATCTGGAGTACGGCGCGCTATTTCGGCCTGACGTTGGGGTCGCCGCCGGGGCTGCCGGGGGGCGGGATCACCGGGGTGTTGCCGCCGCTGTCGGGGGCCGGGGCGTGCATGTCGGGGTCGACGCCGGAGGGCGGGCAGAGCACGCCGTCGGACTTGGCCAGTTTGTCGCCGAGCGGTTCCCGGGACTGGCCGGTGGTGGTGCCGTCCGACGAGCGGCCCGGCCGGTCCTGCGGGGCGCAGTTGGCGGCATGTTGCGGGGATGGCGGCGCGGTCGCTTGCGGCGGCGTCGCCGGGGCGGGCGGGGCCTGGGCGATCGCTCCGCCGGAAGCGGCGATCAGGAGGCCAGCCAGGATGATGTTTGATGTCGTGCGCATGGGAGGGAAACGCGCCGATCACGGCGCGCGTTCCCGGCACATGATCACGATTTGCGGTAGCGGATCAGCGAAAAGTGCCCCATCGGCGGCATCGGGCGGCGTTCGGCCAGCGTGATTCCGCCGTGCCTGGCGGCCCAGTTCACGAGGCGGGCCCACGGGAATTCCGGGCGCCAGCCGAGGCGGCGGGCGATCGGCGCGAAGGCCAGCTCGAACAGCTTGCGCGGACCACTCTCGGCGCCGATGTGGTTGACCAGGATCAGCTCGCCGCCCGGCTTGAGCACGCGCACGAACTCGTCGAGCGTACCTTCGGGATCGGGCACGGCCGTGATGACGTACTGCGCGACCACCGCGTCGAAGAAGTTTTCGGGGAAAGCGAGGTTCTTCGCGTCCATCACCGAGAGCACCTCGACGTTGGAGAGGCGCAAGCTCCGCACGCGCGCCTGCGCTTTGCGCAGCATCGGCTCGGAAATGTCGACGCCGCAGATCTTCGTGGTGCGCGAATAGTCCGACAGCGACAGCCCGGTGCCGACGCCGACGTCGAGGACGCGGCCGCCGATGCGGTCGGCTTCTGCGATGGTCGACTGCCGTCCGGCGTCAAACACCTTGCCGAACACGAGATCATAGACCGGCGCCCAGCGGCCATAGGCCTTCTCGACCCCCGCCCGCGAGATGTCTGCTGCCATGCCCCTGCCCTGCCTGAACGCTTCTATTCGGTAATGATCATTGGTGAGATCAGATCCAACTCCGTGCGCGGCCTAGAGCCTCTCCCGCTTGCGGGAGAGGTCGGCGCGCAGCGCCGGGTGAGGGTTCTTTCCGCTCGCGATATATCGCTGGTGGAGAGAGCCCCCTCCCTTACCCTCCCCCGCAAGCGGGAGAGGGGGTGCACCTCTTTCGCGGTAGCAGTTGGGGCCGATCTCGGCAAGATTAGCCGCGAACCGCTTCGGCAAGCGGGCGCGCCGATGCACCGCCGACCTTCGCGGCGGCGCTCTGGATGAAGCCGCCGCCGAGCACGCGCGCCTGCCCGCTGGCTGCGTCGTAGAACACGCAGGCCTGGCCGGGCGAGACGCCCTCCTCGCCGGCAACGAGCTCGACCTCGTAATGGCCATTGCCGCCGCGCAGCCAGGCCGGCTGCGGCGAGCGGGTCGAGCGCACGCGAACGAATAGTTCGAGGCCGCCGCCGATGGCGCGGTCGATGTCGCCGTCGCCGATCCAGTTGACGTCGCGAAGTGCGATGCGGTGCATCTTCAGCGCATCGCGCGGGCCGACGACGACGCGGCGGTGAGCTGCCTCCAGCCGCACCACATACAGCGGCGCGTGGGCTGCGATGCCAAGCCCGCGGCGCTGGCCGATGGTGAAATTGGCGATGCCGTTGTGCCGGCCGAGCACGCGGCCGTCGAGATCGACGATGTCGCCGGGGTCCATCGCGTTCGGCCGCAGACGCGTGATGATGTCGGTGTAGCGCCCGGTCGGCACGAAGCAGATGTCCTGGCTGTCGTGCTTGTCGGCGACGGACAGGCCAAAGCGCCGCGCGAGCTCGCGCGTCTCGGGCTTGGTCATGTCGCCGAGCGGGAAGCGCAGGAAGTCGAGCTGCTCTTGCGTCGTCGCGAACAGGAAATAGCTCTGGTCGCGGTCGGCGTCGGCCGCGCAGACCAGCGCGCGCGAGCCGTCCTCGCGGCGCCGCGAGGCGACGTAATGGCCCGTGGCAAGCGCCTGCGCCCCGAGCTCGCGCGCGGTCTTCAGGAGGTCGCGGAACTTGACTGAGCGATTGCACTCGATGCACGGCACCGGCGTTTCGCCGAGCGCGTAGCTATCGGCGAAATTGTCGATGACGGACTCGCGGAAGCGATCCTCGTAGTCGAGCACGTAATGGGGAATACCGAGCTTGGCCGCGACGTCGCGCGCGTCGTGGATGTCCTGGCCGGCGCAGCAGGCGCCCTTGCGGTGCGTCGCCGCGCCGTGATCGTAGAGCTGCAGCGTGATGCCGACGACGTCGTAGCCTTCCGCCTTCAACAGCGCAGCCGTCGTCGAGGAATCGACGCCGCCCGACATGGCAACGACGACCCTGGTGTCCTCAGGACGGCCTTCGAGATCCAGACTGTTGAGCATGGGCCTTCAAGGGTTGACGGCGGCGCGCGGCGACCCGCGATTTCTTGCTTCTCGCGGGACATCGGCGATCCCCGGGAACTTTAGTTCCCGAAAGGCACATCTGCCCGGTCGAAAGCGGCTGAGAGTAACCTCTTTAATATAGGCGGCATTCCGGTGAAGCAATCACGGGGGTGGCCAGCTTAGGGCAATTCTTGCCGGGGAGGCAGAAATGGCGGGGTCGCGGCGGGCCCGGCTGCGGCGTCCGAAACCAATCAAGCCACTGATTTTATTATATAAAATCACGCATTGCGATGCTGGCCCGCTCCTTGCTCCCTTGATGCCGAAGATGTTTCCAAGGGGTCGCCTGTGGTCGGTCGTACTTCAGAAGTCGCGGCAAGCGTGCAAGTTTCGAGCACGCAACAAAAGCCTGCCCGCTCGCAGAGCGCCAAAGAGGCGCCCGCGAACGACAGCTTCGGGTCGCTGGTCGACAGCAACGCCCAGGCGATCAGCACCAATGTGGCCTCGCAGGCTCAGGACAGCGCGCCGCGGCGGAGCGATTTGTCCTCGTCCTCCCAGGACAAGGGCCCGCGCGACACCTCATCCACGGATCCATCCTCGCAGAGCAAGGCGAGCGACGACACCGACGTATCGGCCCCCGCCAGGGACGACAAGACGGGCGACGCCACCGCCGACCCGGCCAAGGACGCCGGCAAGGCCAAGGACAAGGTCAAGGACAAGTCCGAGACATCCGACGCCAAATCGGCTGACGCGTCCGAGGAGACCAAGGGCGACAAGGCCGAGGCCACCGACGGGCTCGCCGCCGCCGTGGATCCCGCGGCAATCGCACCGACCGATGCGGCGCAGGTCGCCGTGCCCGATCCCAACGCGATCGTGGTGGCCGCGCCTGTGGTCCCGACCGATCCGAACGCGGCTGCGACCCAGGCCGCCACCTCCTCGCCGCTGACGATCGCCGCCGCAGGCCTTGCCGCCAGCGCCTCGACCGCGGCGCAGATCGCGGGCACCAAGGCCGACAATGCGACGCCCGGCGACAAGAGCGCCAAGACCGCCAGCGCCAAGGTGGATGCCGACACGTCGGCGACGCTGGCCGACGCGGCGACCGGCGCAACCGACGAGGTCACCGCCGACGCCAAGCCGACCAGCGGACTGATCCCCGTCAATCCCGGCACGCCGAAGACCTCGTTCCAGGCCGTCGCCACCGCGCAAGGACAGTCCGACGTCTCCAATATCGGCCAGGACACCGGCAAGGCGAACGCCGCCCCGACGCAAGCACCGGGCATTGCGACGGCCAACGCCGCCGCGCATCCGCAAGGCCCCAAGCCGCAGGCGGATGACGCGGCGACCGAGACCAAGCCGGGCGCCGCGGACCGCAGCCCCGACGCGATTCCGGCGGCACCGGCCGCCCAGGCCCATGCCAATGCGCAGGCCGCCTTCAATGCCACCGATGCGAACGCGCAGGCCGCTTCCGCCGTGCAGGCGCCGCTGACCAACACGACCTCGATCGCGTCCGCATCGACCGCGACACTGACCGCGACCGCGGCGACCGCCACGGCGGTGCCAATCAGCGGCGTGCCGGTCGAGATCGCGGCCGCGATCCGCTCCGGCAGGTCCCGCTTCGACATCAGCCTCGATCCGGCCGAGCTCGGCCGCATCGACGTGCGCATCCATGTCGACCGCGCCGGCAACGTCACCTCGCATCTCACGGTGGAGAAGCCGGAGACACTGCAGATGCTGCGCCAGGACGCGCCGCAATTGCAGCGCGCGCTCGACGATGCCGGCCTCAAGACCGGCAGCAACGGGCTGTCCTTCAGCCTGCGCGACCAGAATTCATCGGGCCAGAACTCCGGCCAGAACAACGACAATGGCGGCAATGCCCGCCGGCTGATCATCAGCGAGGACGACACTGTCGCTGCCGCACCCGTCGGGCGCGGCTACGGCCGCATGTACGGGCCGAGCAGCGGCGTCGATATCAGAGTGTAAGGAGTATTCGACATGACAACCACGACTGGCGCTACCGCCCCTGCTGTCATCTCCGGGACGACGGACCTGCCGAAATCCTCCTCGTCGAACTCCTTGAGCTCGACCACGGGATCGACGCTCGCCGGCAACTTCCAGACCTTCCTGACGCTGCTGACCACGCAGCTGCAGAACCAGAACCCGCTGGATCCGCTCGACACCAACCAGTTCACCCAGCAGCTGGTGCAGTTCGCCGGCGTCGAGCAGCAGCTCAAGACCAACGATGCGCTGTCCCAGCTCGTCACCCTGCAGCAGACCACGCAGGCGACCCAGGCGCTGGGCTTCGTCGGCAAGACCGCCCTGGTCGACGGTTCGACCGCGACCATGAAGAGCTCGTCGGCCACCTGGCATCTCAACGTGCCCACGGATTCTACCGTCGACATTACCGTCGCCAATGCCAGCGGCCAGACCGTGTTCACCGGCAAATATACCGCCGCCGCCGGCACCGACATCCCCTTCACCTGGAACGGCCAGGGCAATGACGGCACTCAATGGCCCGACGGCAAGTACACGATCACGGCCACGGGCAAAGACGTCGCGAACAACAATGTCGGCATCGCCGCGCAGGTGCAGGGCACCGTGTCGTCCGTCGACCTGACCCAGTCGCCGCCGCTGCTCACCATCGACGGCGCCAGCTACACGCTGAGCCAGGTCAAGAGCATCATCGCGACGAGCAGCAATTAGGCTCGGGCACGAGCTACATAGTCGGTGCCATCCCCGCCTCGTGCACAATTGCGCACCGGCGCGGGGATCCATAACCCCGGGGAGGAATTTGGCGAAGACTCGTAGTTAGGAAATTTTTCTTGGTGCTGCCACGCGCGACCCATCGAGAGATCACGCGGTAGGAGTCCCCTGCTTTCGCAGGGACGACGGCTGAGAGAGCCCTTGAAGGGCCTCGTTCGTTAGTAAAGTATTAAGAAGACCCCTCGACCGGCCCGGATGTCACCCGATCCGCCGGCCGACATGGCGTCGTTTCAGCATTTTCAACGAGAATTGTATTGAAGCCTTAGGCTTAGCGGATTTTTAAGCCGCCGGGCGTAGGGTTACGGATGTGAGTTCAGTGGTTGAGAGTTTGTGAGTACGCCATGACAGAACCCCATCGCCCGAGGGTAAAATACGTCATCGGGCCGGACGGCAGTCCGTTGACGATCGCGGACCTGCCTGCACCCGGCACCAAACGCTGGGTCATCCGCCGCAAGGCCGAAGTTGTCGCCGCCGTCCGTGGTGGACTTCTCTCGCTCGAGGAGGCCTGCAGCCGTTATACCCTGACGGTCGACGAATTCCTATCCTGGCAGTTTTCCATCGACCAGCATGGTCTGGCGGGTCTTCGAACCACCCGTATCCAGCAATATCGCCAGTAAGGCGATCCGGAAAACTGCGGCTTTTGACGAAAATCGGCCTCGCCTCGCGGGGCCGATTTTTTTCATATTTGGTCTTTGGCGCTACTTTTGTCCGACCTCTTAACCTTCGTTAACCATATCGAAACCATCCCCTAGGCAATAATTGCCCAGTCGGCCTTTCCGGTGAAAGCGGCCGAATCTGTTGGGGCGGTTGCTTGCAAGGTCTTGCGGACTTTTTGAAGAGTATCGGAGCCGCCCGGTTCGCGGCGATGATCGCGGTCACCGCCGCGCTCATCGGCTTTTTCGCGTTCGTCATCATGCGCGTCACCACGCCGCAGATGACCACGCTGTTCACCGACCTCAGCGTCGAGGATTCCTCCGGCATCATCAAGGACCTGGAGCGCCAGGGCATCCAGTACGAGATCCGCAACGAGGGCTCCATCATCATGGTGCCCAAGGACAAGGTCACGCGGCTGCGGATGAAGCTCGCCGAGGGCGGCCTGCCCAAGGGCGGCGGCGTCGGCTACGAGGTGTTCGACAAGTCGGACGCGCTCGGCACCACCTCTTTCGTTCAGAACATCAATCACTTGCGTGCGCTGGAAGGTGAGCTCGCCCGCACCATTCGCGCCATCGACCGCATCCAGGCCGCCCGCGTCCATCTGGTGCTGCCCGAGCGTCCGCTGTTCGCCCGCGAGGCGCCGGAGCCGTCGGCCTCGATCGTGGTGCGGGTCCGCGGCTCGCTGGAAGCCCAGCAGATCCGCGCCATCCGCCACCTCGTCGCCTCCGCCGTCAACGGCCTCAAGCCGCAGCGGGTCTCGATCGTCGACGAGGCCGGCCAGCTGCTGGCCGACGGCGCGGCAGCCGATCCGGAGCAGGCGGTCGGCGACGAGCGCCGCATCTCCTTCGAGAAGCGGATGCGCAAGCAGGTCGAGGAGATCGTCTCCTCGGTGGTCGGCTCGGGCCGCGCCCGCGTGCAGCTCTCCGCCGATTTCGACTTCAACAAGGTCACCCAGACCTCGGACAAGTACGATCCCGAGGGCCGCGTGCTGCGCTCGAGCCAGACCCGAGAAGAGCAGAGCATGACCGCCGACAACAACGGCCAGGTCACCGTCAACAACGAGCTGCCCGGCAACCAGCAGAACAACGGCGTCGCGGCCAAGGACCAGAGCAAGAAGACCGAAGAGACCAACAATTACGAGATCTCCCGCACCACCAAGACCGAGGTGACCGAGGCCGGCCGGGTCAACCGCATCTCGGTCGCGGTGCTGGTCGACGGCATCTATTCCAAGAACGACAAGGGCGAGCTGGCCTATCAGGACCGCACCAAGGAGCAGCTCGACCGCATCGCCGCGCTGGTGCGCTCGGCCATCGGCTTCGACCAGAAGCGCGGCGACCAGGTCGAGGTCGTCAATCTGCGCTTTGCCGACGCACCCTCCACCGCTCCGATCGGCGAGCCCGGCGGCCTGCTCGGCATGCTGCAGTTCACCAAGGACGACGTCATGTACTTCGTCGAGCTCGGCGTGATGATGCTGCTCGGCCTGATCGTGCTGTTCCTGGTGATCCGCCCGCTGGTCAAGCGCATCCTCGCCTCCGACGAAATGGCCGCCGCCATCTCCGGCGTCCTCGCCGGCCCCGCCGCCTCGGAAGAGGCCGCGCCCGCCTCGGGCCAGGCCCTCCTGCCGAGCGGCGCCGCCAGCGCGATCGACGTCGCCACCATCCAGGGCCAGGTCCACGCCCAGTCCGTTCATCGCGTCGGCGAGCTCGCCGAACGCAACCCCAACGAAACCGTCGCCATCGTCCGCCAATGGCTGAGCGAATCCGCAAAGTAATACGAGAAGTGAACTGACATGGCCGCCGCATTGCAAAACGCCAACAGCAACGACATCACCAGCGTGATCTCCACGCTCGGTCAGCGTGCCAACACAAGGGCAAAGGACGGCAAGCCGGCCGAACAATTGTCCGGACCGAAGCGCGCCGCGATCCTG
The DNA here is from genome assembly GCF_032144035.1 of Bradyrhizobium sp. WYCCWR 12699. NCBI lineage: Bacteria > Pseudomonadati > Pseudomonadota > Alphaproteobacteria > Hyphomicrobiales > Nitrobacteraceae > Bradyrhizobium > Bradyrhizobium sp. WYCCWR 12699. The sequence goes on along the minus strand of NZ_JAVTJN010000001.1, from coordinate 175,832 downwards.
ATGCTCGCGCTCGGCGAGCAATATGGCGGCAAGATCTGGGGCCTGCTCGACGACGACGAAGTGCGCCAGCTCTCGCTGGAAATGTCGACGCTCGGCACCGTCGAGGTCGACACCGTAGAGGACATGCTGCTCGAATTCGTCTCGCGCATGTCGGCCTCCGGCGCGCTGATGGGCAATTTCGACGCCACCGAACGCCTGCTCCAGCAATATCTGCCGCCGGAGCGGGTCAACGGCATCATGGACGAGATCCGCGGCCCTGCCGGCCGCAACATGTGGGAGAAGCTCTCCAACGTGCAGGAAGAGGTCCTCGCGAACTACCTCAAGAACGAATATCCGCAAACCATCGCGGTGGTGCTGTCGAAGCTGAAGCCGGAACACGCCGCGCGCGTGCTCGGCATCTTCCCCGAGGATCTCGCGCTCGACGTCGTCAACCGCATGCTGAAGATGGAAGCGGTTCAGAAGGAGGTGATCGAGAGCGTGGAGAAGACGCTGCGCACCGAATTCATGTCCAATCTGTCCCAGACCCGCCGCCGCGACGCGCACGAGGTGATGGCTGAAATCTTCAACAATTTCGACCGCCAGACCGAAACCCGCTTCATCACCTCGCTGGAGGAGGACAACCGGGAATCGGCCGAGCGCATCAAGGCGCTGATGTTCACCTTCGACGACCTCGTCAAGCTGGATTCCGGATCGGCCCAGACCCTGATGCGCAACGTCGACAAGGACAAGCTAGGCGTCGCGCTCAAGAGCGCCAACGAGGACGTCCGCAACTTCTTCTTCGGCAACATGTCCTCGCGCGCGGCCAAGATGCTCCAGGACGACATGGCGGCGATGGGCCCGGTCCGCCTGCGCGACGTCGACGAGGCCCAGGCGCTTCTGGTCAACCTCGCCAAGGACCTCGCCGCCAAGGGCGAGATCATGCTGACCAAGAACCGCGCCGACGACGAACTGGTGTATTGATGGCCGCTCCGGCGAAATTCCTGTTCGATACCGACTTCGCGGCGCCCGAGCGGGCGACGCGCGAGAAGGCCGCGACCGCCGCCGAGATCGCCCAGAAGGTCGCGGAAGCCGAAGCGCGCGCCTATCAGGAAGGCTTTGCCGCCGGCCAGCACGAAGCCAAGGCCGAGAGCGACCGCCGCGTCGCGCTTGCCATGGAAGAGATCAATATCGCCGTCCGCGGCATCGCGGCCGGCATCGGCAACATCGAAACCAAGATGGAAACCGAGGCGGTCGACGTCGCGGTGGCGGTCGCGCGCAAGCTGTGCGCCGATCTCGTTGCCGCCGAGCCGCTCGGCGAGATCGTCGCGCTGGTCAAGGACTGCTTCTCGCATCTGGTCGCGACGCCGCATCTCGTCGTCCGCATCAACGATGCGCTCTACGACGCCGCCCGCGAGAAGATCGAGCGGCTCGCCAAGCAGAGCGGCTTCGAGGGCCGGCTGGTGATCCTGGCCGAGCCGGAGATTGCCACCGGCGACTGCCGGATCGAATGGGCCGATGGCGGCGTCGTGCTGGAGCGCGGCGCCATCGCGGCCAAGATCGACGAAATGGTCGGACGCTACATCGCGTCCCGCAGGGGGAGTTAACCCATGAGCGACACCGACGGACAGGTCCCGCTGCCCGATCTCAACGGCCCGATGCCGCCTGCCGGCACGGATGTCGGCTACAACGAGGACGAATATGCGGCGCGCGCCGCCGCCGACCTCGAGGCCGTGTTCGACGTTCCCGTGCAGGTCTCGGCCGTGCTCGGCCGTTCCAAGATGGACGTCAGCGAGCTGCTGAAGCTGGGACCCGGCACCGTGCTCGAGCTCGACCGCCGCGTCGGCGAAGCCATCGACATCTACGTCAACAACAAGCTGGTCGCCCGCGGCGAAGTCGTCCTGGTGGAGGACAAGCTCGGCGTGACCATGACCGAAATCATCAAGACCGAACGCACTTGATAACGCGCGAAGGCGCGACCAGACGGACAGGAGACTGACATGCGGCTTCTCATCGTTGGCACATTGAAGGGCCAGCTCACCACCGCCACCAAGATCGCGATGGACAACGGCGCCACAGTGACCCACGCCGAGGATCACGACCAGGCGATGCGCGTGCTGCGCGGCGGCAAGGGCGCCGACCTGCTGCTGGTCGACGTCGCCCTCGACATCCGCGATCTCGTGATGCGGCTGGAGGCCGAGCACATCCACGCCCCGATCGTCGCCTGCGGCATCACCAACGACGCCCGCGCCGCGGTTGCCGCGATCCATGCCGGCGCCAAGGAATACATCCCGCTGCCGCCCGACCCCGAGCTGATCGCCGCGGTGCTGGCCGCCGTCGCCAACGATTCCCGCGAGCTGATCTACCGCGACGAAGCCATGGCCAGGGTGATCAAGCTGGCGCAGCAGATCGCGGGCTCCGACGCCTCGGTGATGATCACCGGCGAGTCCGGCACCGGCAAGGAGGTGTTGGCCCGCTACGTCCACACCCGCTCGGCCCGCGCCAAGCGTCCCTTCATCTCGATCAACTGCGCCGCGATCCCCGAGCATCTCCTGGAATCCGAGCTGTTCGGCCACGAGAAGGGCGCCTTCACCGGCGCGGTCGCGCGCCGCATCGGCAAGTTCGAGGAGGCCACCGGCGGCACGCTGCTGCTCGACGAGATCTCCGAGATGGACGTCCGCCTGCAATCGAAACTGCTGCGCGCGATCCAGGAGCGCGTGATCGACCGCGTCGGCGGCACCAAGCCAGTGCCCGTCGACATCCGCATCATCGCGACTTCGAACCGCAATCTGGCGGAAGCCGTGCGCGAGGGCACGTTCCGCGAGGACCTGCTGTTCCGCCTCAACGTCGTGAACCTGAAGATCCCGCCGCTGCGCGAGCGCCCCGCCGACATCCTGGAGCTCGCCCAGCATTTCGTGAAGAAATACGCCGAGGCCAACGGCGTGCCGCTGCGCCCGATTTCGGCGGAAGCGCGCCGCGTGCTCTCGGCCAACCGCTGGCAGGGCAACGTCCGCGAGCTCGAAAATACCATGCACCGTTCGGTGCTGATGGCGCAGGGCGACGAGATCGGCGCCGACGCCATCATCACGCCCGACGGCGACCGTCTCGACCTCGCCAAGACGCCCCCCGCCGTCGCTCACGCCACCATGGCCGCCGAGCAGGTGACGCGCGCGCTGGTCGGCCGCACCGTGGCCGACGTCGAGCGCGACCTGATCCTGGAGACGCTGAAGCACTGCCTCGGCAACCGGACCCATGCCGCCAACATCCTCGGCATCTCGATCCGCACGCTGCGCAACAAGCTCAATGAATATTCCGACGGCGGCATCCCGATCCCGCCGGCGGGCACGCCCGGCGAATATCCGCGGGTGCCGATGATGGGGGCGTAAACACCTCACGCTGGTTGAGGCAACGAATGCCCGGGCTGGTCCCGGGCATTTCTGTTGTGGAGCAAGCTGCCAACCTCGTCATTGAGAGCGCTCGTCGCATAACGGGATCGCGCCACGCGACTAGGACGCCCGGGAGCAAAGTCCTATAACCCCGCCTGAGAACCACGCGAGGAACCACATGTCTGAAGCTCAAATCACGGATTGGCTGGCATCGCAGCGGCAGGCGATGGTCGATCTGCTCCGCGATGTCGTGAACATCGATTCCGGCTCCTACGACAAGGACGGCGTCGATGCGGTCGGGGCGCGGTTCGAGCGGCATTTTGCCGAGCACGGCATTCCGTGCCGCCGCGAGGCCAACGCCACCTTCGGCGATGCGATCCATGCCGAGGTGGTGAAGCCCGGCAGCAACGAGAAGCCGGTGCTGTTGATGGGACATCGCGACACCGTGTTCGGCAAGGGCGAGGCCGGGCGCCGGCCGTTCACCATCAGGGATGGGCGCGCCTACGGGCCTGGCGTCGCCGACATGAAGTCCGGTCTCGTCATGAACGTGTTCGTCGCAACCGCCTTCCACAAATTCGGCGGCAACCCGCATCCGATCAAGCTGCTGATCACCTCCGACGAGGAGATCGGCTCGCCCTCCTCCCGGCCCGTGATCGAGCGCGAAGGCCGCTCCGCCCGCGCCGTGTTCAATTCCGAGCCGGGCCGCCCCACCGGCAACGTCGTCACCGGGCGCAAGGGCGGCATCTTCATGCATCTGGCCATCACCGGCAAAGCCGCGCATTCCGGCGCCAACTTCGCGGCGGGCGTCAGCGCGATCGGCGAGCTCGCGCACAAGATCGTGCAGATCCACGCGCTGACCGATCTCGACAAGGGCATCACGCTGAATGTCGGCCTCGTCTCGGGCGGGCAGTCCGTCAACACCACGGCGCCCTCCGCCGAGGGCCAGATCGACCTGCGCTATGTAGATCCGGCGGATCGTGCGCGGGTGATGGATGCGATCGAAAAAATCGTCGCGACGTCTTACGTGCCGGGCACCAGCGCAGCGCTGACGATCAAGGGCGAGTTCGTGCCGGTGGTGCAGAGTGCGGAGTCCAAGACGCTGTTCGAAGGCTATCAGGCGGCCGCGCGGCAGGTCGGCCTCACCACCCTGCAGGGCGAGTTCTCCGGCGGCTGCGCGGATTCCGGCTTCACCGCCGCCGTGGGCACGCCGACCATCTGCGGTCTCGGCCCGGTCGGCGGCCTCGCGCATACGCCGGAGGAATATCTCGAGATCGACAGCATCGTGCCGCGCGCGCAGGCCCTGGCGCTGGCGATTTTGCGGGGGTAGCCAAGGCTCCGCCGTCATGCCCGCCCGCGTCTCACGAATAACTCGGCGCATCCGGCTTGCGGAAGATGTGGATGGGGTCGCCGGGGATGATCACGGGCTGGCCAGAGAACATCGCATAGGCATAGAGCGCGAGATAGGCGATCGCGAGCGCGCCGACGGCGTAGAAGGCGAAGGTCGCGATGCGCTTCATCGATCCGCTCCATGGCCATCCCGAACCGGGAGGCTCTGGCCGCTTCTAGAGCGATGAGGCGGAAAAGGCCAGCCTGCGCTTCCTCGGGCAGCGATCAAGCGCCGCGCCGGCCGTGCGCGGGAAGGCTGACTTCGGCGAGCCTTGCGGCGTCTTCGTCCTGGTCGACCGCCACATACTGGCCGTGCCAATAGGCCAGCGCCGCGGTACGCATCGAGCTCTTGATGTCCCTGACACGGCCGATGACGATGCCGTGCGAGTGGCGCTCCATGATCTCCTCGACCTCGCAATCGAAGGCCGACAGCGCGCCGACCAGGAGCGGCACGCCCGAGACCGCCGTCGCCCATTTGGCGCCTTTGAAACGATCGGCGCCCTTCAGCCCGCCCTTGCCGGCAAAGCGCTCGGCGACATCGAGCTGGTCGGCGTTGAGGATGTTCACGCCGAAGGCGCCGTGGCGCCGGATCAAGGGGAAGGACGAGGCATCGCGGTTGATGCTGACCAGCAGCGTCGGCGGCTCGACCGACAGCGAGGTCACCGAGGTCACCGTCATGCCGGTGATGTCCTTGCCCCTGCCGGCGGTGATGACGCTGACGCCGCCGGTGAGATGGCGCATGGCGCCGCGGAAATCGGCGGACGAGACGGGGATTTCAGTCATGAGATCGCGGGGCACTACATTCATGGCATTGCTCCCCGAAGCGGGGTTCCCTCTATTTAGGTACGATCGTCCGCCGATAACAAGTGGCTCGCCGCTAACCGGCTCCGAACCTAGCGCACTTAAAACGATGGTGCGGTCAGCTGCACTTGTCGAGATCTCTCAACGAAGAACAATGCGCATGCTGCCGCGCGCCCGACGACACGATCAATCGTTCAATCGGCGAGGCAAATGCAGGCAAATCTTTCCGCACGCAAATGTGAGGGCCGTTTGGTTGGGGCCGGACACAAAAGGCGAAAAACAACCCCATGCAAAGTAGCCGGCGATAACGGAATCAATCACTTACGCTGCAGGCTAGTCGGCCTCAGGCAATGCGTTTGCTCCGTCGGGCAAAACAGGAGCATGATGGCATGATCGCGGAGTGGCGCCACCGTGGCCTGCAGGTCTAATGCATCCACCGCACCGGCAGATTCTGCAGTCCGCGAAACGCCCAGCCACCGATCCGCACTTCCTCGTCGTCGGCGATCTCCAGCATCTTTGCCCGTCCGAACAAGGTCGGCAGCGCGACGTCGGCGATCATGGCGCGTGAGGCGAAGGCGCCGGCGCAGAAATGCGGGCCGGCGCCGAACGCGACGCTCCTGGTCACGTCGCGGCGCACGTCGAACTGATCGGCGCGGTCGAAATGCTTCTCGTCGCGATTGGCGGAGCCGAACATCAGGAACACGCGCTCGTCGGTTTCGAATGACACATCGCGGATGCTCCACGGCTTTGCGATGCGGCGCGGCGACATGCCGATCGGCGAGATCCAGCGGGCATATTCCTCGAACGCCTGCAGCCAGGAGACTTCACCGCGCCTGACGAGATCGAGCTGCTCGGGATGGGTCAGCAGCGCCCATATCGTGCCAGCGATCGCCTTGCGCGGCTCGTTCTGCCCGCCCGAGATCGCGAGCTTGACGTTGGCGCGCACGCTCTCCATCGGCATGCCCGAGGCGAGGAGAACGCCGAGGATGCTCTGGTCGGGATGCTTGCGCAGCACCGGCAGGATGTCGTCGATCGCAGCGTCGATACCCGACGTCGCGGCATGGCAGCGCGCCTCGACCGCGGGATCGCCGGCATAGTTGGCGATGCCCTCGATCATGCCTTGCGACCAGGCGTCCATGTCCGCAAAGCCGATATTGGTGAGGCCGGTGATCGACTTCAGGCATTCGCCGGAGAACGGCAACGCGAAGTCGCGCATCAAATCGACCCGGCCGGGCGCGATCGACGCGAGGATGCGGTCGGCATGGGCCTGGAACTGCGCGGTCCAATGCGCCTTCACCGTCTTCGGCGACACCGTCGGGAACATCGCGCGGCGCTCGACCTGATGCGCCTCGCCGTCCTTGCGCATCATGTTGTGGCCCATCAGGCGGTTCATCAGGCCGGCGGGCTGGTGCGAGGAGAACACGTCGATCTGCTTCTCGGAGATCGAGATGTCGTCGCGGCAGGTGAGCAGCGTCGAGCCGAGCTGCGGCACGAAGGCAATCGGCGCTTCTTTCCGCATTTTCGCGAGCATGGGATAGGGATCGGCCCAGAATGCGGCGGGATCGATGTCGATGCGCGGCGCGGTGCTCAAGCTTCGCTCCCTTGCTGTAGCCCCTGCCGAGACCTAGCGTATCCAGGCGCCTCCGTCTGTCCCCAGCGATTGGGACAGGCGCGTTGGGTGCAGCTTCTAGGCCGCAACCTGTCCGAATGCGACTTTGGCGATCGCATCGCTCAGCACGTCAGCGCCGGCGCCCGGCCGCGTGCCCTGCTCGGCGAGATGGCGACGGAAGGCCCGGGCGCCGGGCACGGCATGAAATGCGCCGACGAAATGCCGCGTGATCGCGTGCAGCCGCGTGCCGCGTGCGAGCTGCTGCTCGATATAGGGCATCACCGCCTCGAGCGCGGCCTGCATGGAGTCATGCGGGGGCGCTTCGCCAAAAATCTCGGAATCGACCGAGAGCAACCGCCACGGTTCCTGATAGGCGGCGCGGCCGAGCATCACGCCGTCGACATGGTCGAGATGCGCCTTCGCTTCCTCTATCCCGGGGATGCCGCCATTGATGATGATGGGTACGCCGGGCATCGCGCGCTTGAGCCGATAGACGCGGTCGTAATCGAGCGGCGGGATGTCGCGATTTTCCTTCGGCGACAGACCGTTGAGCCAGGCCTTGCGGGCGTGCACGATCAGCGCATCGCAGCCGGCGGCGACCACCGCGCGCGCAAGCGCATCGAGCGCCGCTTCGGGATCCTGGTCGTCGATCCCGATGCGGCATTTCACCGTGACGGGAATCGCAACCGCACCCTTCATCGCCTCGACGCACCTCGCCACCAGCTCCGGCTCAGCCATCAGGCACGCGCCGAAGCGGCCGTCCTTCACGCGGTCCGACGGGCAGCCGACGTTGAGATTGATCTCGTCATAGCCGAACGCCTCGCCAATCCGCGCAGCTTGCGCGAGGTCACGCGGATCCGACCCGCCGAGCTGAAGCGCAACCGGATGCTCGACCGCGTCGAACCCAAGCAGCCGCTCGCGGTCACCGTGAATGATGGCCCCGGTCGTCAGCATCTCCGTATAGAGCAACGCCCGCCGCGTCAGATGGCGGTGGAACACCCGGCAATGCCGGTCAGTCCAGTCCATCATGGGGGCGATAGAAAATCTACGATCCAAGCCGTTCATTTCACTGAGATATTCTGCCTCTGCCGGCGCTCACGTGATGAGACCGATTGAGACATCTGGTTTGACGAGGCTGCCGCAATCCGGCTCTTCTAGAACCATATAGGCATGAATTGGAAGCGGAAATCGCGTCTTCGTGCAGGCCGTTACGCTTGTGCAGCGGGAGCGCACGCGCCACTCGCAGGACGCGCATCGTCGGCCCTCGAGCACGCGCGCTTGGAGATCCGCTTCAATCCCGTCTGTTCGGCCATGTGGACGCCGAATGATGTCCACGGCAATGCGGAGCTGAGCAATTCGCGGCAAAGCGCGGGGGTCGCCCTCGCATGCGCAAGACGTTGCCTGCCTGCGCGCCGACGCGGATGGTCGCCGGCATATTACATTTGTCACGGCGCTAGATCATATGTATATTCGATCAAAAGAGCACGATCCGCCAAAACGATCGTCAGCTAGGGAGTGCGCCAAAAACCTCAGATCCCACGATGGCAATCACCGCCAACCCGCGCGGCGAGAAGCAGCGCGTTTCGAAACGAGCGAGAGACCGCTGCGCGGTCGACGCACGGCGTGACACGCGACCCACAGCAGAGGCGTCATGGTCCGAGTTGTTCAGATTTCCGATACGCATCTCAGCCCGAGCAAGCAGCACTTCGAGGCAAACTGGGCGCCCCTTGCGCGCTGGATCACGCAACAGAAGCCCGATCTCGTCATCCACACCGGCGACGTGACCGTCGATGCGGCGGATCAGGAGACAGACGCGGCATTTTGCGCCGCCCAACTGGCCTCGCTCGGTGTCCCCGTCGTGGCGGTTCCCGGAAATCATGACGTCGGCGAAGTCGGCAATCCACACCAGCCCGTGAACGAGGAGCGGCTCGATCGCTTTCGCCGCCACTTCGGTGACGACCACTGGCTGCGCGATGTGGACGGCTGGCGCCTGATCGGGCTCAATTCGATGATCTTCGGCGGCGGCCCCGAGGAGGCGCGGCAGACCGAATGGCTCGAGGCCGCGATGGCCGATGCCGCGGGGCGTCGCATCGCCTGGTTCACGCATCGGCCGCTGTTCATCGAGTCACCGACCGAGGCCGACACCGGATACTGGTCGGTCAAGCCGGAGCCGCGTCGGGCCCTTCTCGATTTGCTGCAACGCCATCGGGTCGAGATCGTGGCCAGCGGACATCTGCATCGCTGGCACGAAATTCGGCTGAACGGCACGCACTACGTCTGGGGCCCGGCGGCCGGCTTTCTGGTCGGCGAGAAACTGGCGCCGCCGATGGGCGGCGCCGCGCGGCTCGGAGCCGTGATCTACGACATCGACGGCGACAACATCGACGTGAGCATTCGCCCGGTGCCGGGCCTCACCGATTACTGGATCGACGACGTGGTGCACGAGGTGTATCCGCCGCGCGAAGCTGAGGCGTGATCCGCGATGGCCGGCCTCACATTGCGCGGCATCGGGAAGACTTTCGGCGACACGGCGGTCCTCAACGACATCGATCTCGATATTGCGGACGGCGAGTTTCTGACACTGGTCGGTCCCTCCGGATGTGGCAAGTCCACGCTCCTGCGCATCATCGCCGGCTTGGAATCGCAGGATCGCGGTTCGGTGTCGATCGGCGGGACCTCGGTCGACCATTTGCGGCCTCACGAGCGCAGGATCGCCATGGTGTTCCAGAATTACGCGCTCTATCCCCACATGTCGGTGTTCGACAACATCGCGCTGCCGCTCACCATGACGCGCCTGAACCTGTTCGAGCGCTTGCCCTTGATGCGTCATCTGTCGCTGCGCCGCAGGCGCGTGATTGACGAGATCGCGCGTGAGGTGCGGGCCGTCGCGGAGCAGCTTCGCATCGACACCTTCTTTCATCGCCGTCCCGGACAGCTTTCGGGCGGACAACGGCAGCGCGTCGCGCTCGGCCGCGCCATGGTGCGTCATCCGCAAGCTTTCCTGATGGATGAGCCATTGTCGAATCTCGACGCCAAGCTGCGTGTGCACATGCGCGGCGAGCTGACCGAGCTGCACGCGCGTCTCGGCGCCACGATGGTCTACGTGACACACGACCAGATCGAGGCGATGACGATGTCCGATCGGCTGGCCGTGATGGATCACGGCGACATCCTCCAACTCGGCACACCCGCCGAGGTCTATGAACGGCCCGCCACGACCGCGGTCGCGCAGTTCATCGGCAGTCCGGCGATCAATCTGTTTCCGGCCTGCGTGGGCCCCGACGGCCGGGTCGAGCTGCTCGGCCGGACGCTGCCGATCGATATCCGCAACGTGCCGGCTGCGGAACTGACGATCGGCGTGCGTCCGGAAGCGATGCGAATCGGGGGCGGTCCGTGCACCGTTCCGTGCAGGTTCCGGCGCCGAGAAAACCTCGGCTCGGAAAGCATCCTCCACTTCGACCTCGTGACCTCTCCGGAGGTGCCGGTACTCTGCCGGATCGACAATGACATGCCCGTTCCCGAGGGCGAGGTCACGCTCGCCTTCGAGGCGCGGGATTGTCACGTGTTCGACAACAAAGGCCGCCGTATCGAGGTGGAGAGCCGCAATGCGGCCGGCCGCGACGCACGCCGCGCGAGCGAGGCCCGATGAACGCGGTCGCGGCTCAAATCACCCCGCTCACCGCGGCGCCGCCAGCCAGCCGCCAGCGTTGGATCGAACGGTTCGCGGGCCTGGGCTTCGCAGCACCCGCCTTCATCCTGCTGGTCCTGACCAATCTGGCGCCGCTGGCGGCTCTCGGCTTTCTGAGCTTCACCAATTACGAGCTGGGCGCTCTCGACTTCGCGTTCGTGGGCCTCAAGAATTTCAGCACGGCGCTGCAGGATCCCGTGATCCGCCGCTCGGTGACCAATACGCTGCTCTACGTGGCGATCGTCGTGCCCGGCGGCGTCCTGATCTCGCTGCTCGTCGCAATCCTGATCCACCAGCGCAAGCGCACGCGCAGCCTCTATGAGGTCATCTATTTTCTTCCCGTCACCTCGACGCTCATCGCGATGGCCACGATGTGGCAGTTCCTGCTGCACCCGACCCTGGGACTGATCAATCAGACCCTCAAGGGGCTGGGTTTCGCCGAGACGGCATTCCTGAGCGAGCCGCGCCTCGTCATCCCGACGCTCGCCGCGATCGGCATCTGGCAGCTCATCGGCTTCAACATGGTGCTGTTCCTTGCCGGTCTCTCGGCGATCCCTCGCGACCTCTATGAAGCCGTCGATATCGACGGCGCGAGCCATCCCATCGACCGCTTCCTGAAAGTGACCTGGCCGATGCTTGGTCCAACGACGATGTTTGTGACCGTGACGACGTTCATCACGGCGTTCAAGATCTTCGACACGGTTGCGGTGATGACGCGTGGCGGCCCCGGAGGCGCATCGGAAGTGCTGCTCTATGCCATCTATCTGGAGGGGTTTCAGTACTTTCACATGAGCTATGCGGCGACGCTCACGCTGGTCTTCCTCGCGTTCACCCTGGTGTTCTCGGTGCTGCAGACCTTCATCCTCGACCGACGGGTGCACTATTGACGCGCATATCGGCCACGATCGCCCGCCCGCCTGCGCCGGTCACGATCCGGATACGGCGCCTCGTGTCGCTTGCGTTCGTCCACGCGGTGCTGATCGGCGGCGCCGTCTTCATGCTGCTGCCATTCGTCTTCATGCTGACGAGCGCGATCAAGCCGCCGGGCGAGATCTTCGAGGCGACGTTCCGGCTCTGGCCGCGCCAGTTCTACGGATGGCAGAATTTCGAATCTGCCTTGAGCACGGCGCCGCTGCTGCGCTTCCTGCTCAACGGCCTCATCGTCTGCGGCGGCATCCTCGTCGTCCAGCTTCTGGTCGCGATCCCTTGCGCCTATGCGCTCGCCAAGCTGAGGTTTCCGGGACGGCCGATCCTGTTTTCGCTGGTCCTGCTCGGACTCTGCATTCCGGTCCAGGCGCCCTCCCTCCCGCTCTACATCGCATTCGCCGAGCTCGGCATCCTCAACACCTACCTCTCGATGATGATGCCGTTCTTCCTGTCGGTGTTCGCGATCTTCCTGTTCCGCCAGTTCTTCAAGTCCTATCCGGACGAGATCATCCAGGCCGCGCGGCTGGACGGCGTCGGCGAGTTCGAGATCGTGTGGCGCATCGTGGTGCCGAGCGCCTGGCCGGCCATCGCGGCGTTTTCGATCTTCTCCGTCGTGGCGCACTGGAACGACCTGTACTGGCCGCTCATCGTCGTCTCCGACACCAAGCTCGCGACGCCGCCGCTCGGCATGATGTATTTCGCCGATTCCGAGCTGGGCTCGAATTACGGGGCGCTCGCCGCCGGCGCCACCATCATCACGGCACCGCTCGTCATCGCCTTCCTGATCGCGCGGCGGCATTTCATTGCCGGCATCACGATGACCGGAATCAAATGACTTCAACCACTGCCAGGGGAGACACCGTCATGCTGCATCGCCGAGACCTCCTGAAGAGCGCCGCCGCCGTCGGGACGAGCGCACTTTCCAGCCCGTTCCTGACACGGTCGGCCCACGCGCAAGACGTGACGCTGGATGTGCTTTATGCCTTTCCCGCCTTCGCGAAATTCCATGAGCCGATCGCCCAGGAGTTCATGAAGCGGCAATCGAGCATCAAGATTCAGTTCCGGGCGCCGGCGGCGAGCTATGACGAAGGTCATCAGACCATGCTGCGGCAGGCCGTCACCAACCAGCTGCCGGACGTCTACTATTCCGGTTATCACCTGCTCGCCGAGCTGGTGCGCACGCTGGTGAAACGCAACCAGATCACCGAGGTTGCTCCGATGCTGCAGAAGGAGGACGCCGCCTGGCGCAAGGCCAATTATTCCGACGGGATCCTGGCGCTCGGGGCGGTCGACGGCAAGATCTACGGCCTCGCGTTCAACGCCTCGCTGCCGATCATCTATTTCAACGCGCAGCTCGTGAAGGAAGCGGGCGGCGATCCCGACAAGATGCCCGACAACTGGACGGACATGATCGCCCTCGCCGTCAGCATCAAGAGCAAGGGGGCCGACGTCGCCGGCATCGCCTACAACATCCACGACTGGCCCGACGATTGGCTGTTCCGTTCGCTGATCCTGCAAGGTGGTGGCCAGATGCTCGATGCGTCGGAAACCGCAGCCGGATTCGGCAACGACGCCGGACTGAAGGCCCTGACCCATTGCCGGCGGTTCGTGGCCGATGCCAAGATGCCGCTGATCGATTGGGACTCCTCGCGCCAGCAGTTCATCGCCGGGAAGATCGGCATTTTCGCCGACACGCCGGCCCGATTGCGCCAGGTCACCGACCTGATCGGCGACAAGTTCACCTTGCGCACCTGCACCTTCCCGATCGACGACAAGCAGAAGGGTGGGCTGCCCACCGGCGGCAACGCGGCGATCATCACGGCGAAGGATCCGGCGAAGCAGCAGGCCGCCTGGGAGTTCCTGAAATTCGTGAGCGGACCGGAAGCGCAGAAGATCGTGGTCGAGACGACGGGCTACATGCCGACCAATCTGCGCGCTTCAGGGCCCGAATTCCTGGCCCCGTTCTACGACAAGAACCCGAACTTCCGTACCGTGTCGCAGCAGATCGAGCGCGCGAAGCCGTGGCAGGGCTATCCAGGCGGACAATCCGTGAAGATCTGGCGTACGCAGCGCGAGATCATCCATGCCGTCATGCGCGGCGAAACGACCGCCGAGGCAGGGCTCGATCGCATGGTCAAGGAAAGCAACGCCTTGATGAAGAGTTCGTAGGCAGCGGACGATCGATTGCGGCAAGCGGCCTGGCGCTGGCCGCTACTGTTCCCTTCGGAGGCGGAATTCTGTGTTCATCATTGCCCAGCTGAGCGATCTGCACGTCCGACCGCTCGGCAAGCTCGCTTACGGCGACGTCGATACCAACGCGATGTTTCACGACACCATCGACGCCGTGCTGAGGCTCGATCCGCGGCCCGATTGCGTCGTGGTCAGCGGCGACCTCACGGATGGCGGGCTCGAAGAGGAATATGAGATCGTCGCCGCCGGCCTGACCAGGCTGCCGATGCCGGTGTTCGTCATTCCCGGCAACCACGACCGCCGCGAGCAGCTGATATCTTCGCTACGCTCTCGTCACCGCTATCTTCCGTCCGACGGCTTCATCAATTTCGTCGTGGACGATTTTCCGGTCCGGCTGATCTTCCTCGACAGCGTCGAGGCCGGGAAGATCCACGGCACCTTCTGCGCGGCCCGGCAACAATGGCTGCGCGACGCGCTCGCGACCGGGCGCGGCAAGCCGACGGTCGTCGTGATTCATCATCCGCCGTTCCTGGTCGGGGCCGACGGGATGGACGATCTACGCCTCCTCGGGGCCGACGCGCTCGACGCAATCATCAAAGACCATCCCGAAATCGAACGCGTGCTGTGCGGTCACTATCACCGCTCGATCACGGCGCGCTATGCGGGAACCGTGGGCTATGTGGCGCCCAGCACGGCGCACCAGGTTGCGCTCGACCTGCGGCCCGGTCACGGCAATCGCTTCATCATGGAGCCGCCGGGATTTGCCTTGCACTGCTGGCGGCCGGACACGGGCATCAGCAGCCACCTCGTTCCGGTCGGAGACTACGGTCGCCCATTCGAGATCGCGGCCGGCCAAGACCATCCGGGAACGGACCGGGGCGACGGCCTCCCGGCACTGCTGAGGCGAGCAGAGGCCGTCGTCGGCGAGGCGGCGGCCAGGCTGGTCGCGATGCAATCCACGCCGCTGCGCACGGAGCGCAAGGACCATCTCGACATCGTCACCGAGGCGGATCTCGCGTCCGAAGCGATCGTGGTCGCGGGCTTGAAGGCGCTGACGCCGGAGGCCGGCATCCTGGCCGAGGAGAGCGGCGCGAGCCCCGGGGACCATGCTGCGCGCTGGATCATCGATCCGCTCGACGGCACAATCAACTACGCGCGGGGGCTGCCGTGGTTTTCCGTGACGGTCGCCTACGAGGTCGACGGCGAGACGAAGCTTGGCCTGATCAACGCGCCCAAGATCGGACTGACGGCGCGCTATCTCGCGGGAGAAGGCACGACCATCGACGGCTTGCCGGCACGCGTTTCCACGACACGTTCACTGTCGGATGCGGTGATCTCGGTGATCCTGACCTCGCATTTTTCGCCCGACGAGGTCCAGCGGACGACGCGCGTGATCGAACTGCTCGGCAAAGTGGTGCGCGGCGTGCGTATCGTCGTCTCCGGCGCCTTCGAGACGACCATGGTCGCCTCGGGTCGCCTGGACGGCTTTGTCTCCCTGAAAGCCGACATCGTCTCGCACGCGGCCGCGATGCCGATGGTGTGGGCCGGCGGCGGAAAGGTCACGACACTGACGGGGCGGCCGTGCCGCAACGACGATCTCGACAAGATCGCCTCAAACGGATTGATCCACGAGGAGCTGCTCGCCCTCCTGCGCCGGGCGCTGCAATGACGAGCAGTTCCGGACGACGAACCTTCGCTCATCGTCTGGCGCAAGCGACCTAGCGGCGGCCGCGCCCTGGAAACAGCTTGTCGCGGATGTAGCGCGAGGTCGGCGTCAGTCTGGCGCCGCGCGGCTTGCGCCAGACCGCCCGGTCGATCTCCTTCTTGTCGCCGACTTTCAGGCGCCCCGACACCTTCTTGGCCAGGAAGATCGCATCGCTCATCCGCCGGCCGGTCCGGCTCTTCCTCGCTTTGACTTCCTTCCAGAGTTTCAACGGCCCGAGCTTCAGCTTGGGAAGCTCCTCCTTGATCTCGCGACGAAGGCAGCTCCTGTCGCTCTCGCCTGCCCGCCTGCGGCCGCCGGGAAACATCCAGAGCCCGTCGCGCTTGCGTCTCACCATCAGCACGCGCCCTTTTCGGGCGACGACCAACTTCGACGATTTCGCCATCACGACCGGTCCTGCTTCTGTGCCTGCTCCACTGCACCAGGCTCTTGACGATGACGCTCCGTCTACGGGCAGATGATCGCCTTGATGATTCCATCGCGCCGCGCGACCTGCTGCTCGAATGCGGCGGGCGTCTGGTCGAGCGAGAAGCGATGCGTGGCCAGCGGCGCCAGCTTGATCTTCCCCGACTGCGTAAGGGCAATGGCCCGCGGATAGACCTCCGGCATGCGGCGTGAAAACTTGATCGACAGGCCCTTCCGGCGCGATTCCGCGCCGCTGAGGATGTACTGGTTGTTCTCGGGGATGCCGACGAGAACCACCCGACCACCGATACGGGCGCAACGCGCCGCATGCTCGAAGCCGTGCGAGGAGTCGGTCGCCTCGATCACCAGATCGACGCCGCGGCCTTCGGTGGCCTCGCCGACCTCGGCGTAGCTGCGGCATGCCACGTCCGCACCGAGGTCGCAGGCCAGTGCGGTACGCTGCTCGACCGGGTCGATCGCGATGATCTTGCCGCTGCCTGCGAGCCGCGCCAGTTGCACCAGCAGCAGTCCCACCGGCCCGCAGCCGAGCACCGCCACACTTTCCAGCAGCCGCGGACGCGCCAGATCCATCGCATGGATCGCGACACCGAGCGTCTCCAGGATCGCTGCGCCGGCGGGATCGATGCTGTCGGGCACCAGATGCACGGCCGATTTGGGCACGCAGACGAATTCGGCCATGGCGCCGTTGTGAGGCGCGTAACCCAGGAACTTCACATTGGGGCAGAGATTGGTGTGCCCGCGGTGACACCATTCGCAACGGCCGCAGGGAATGGAAGGATCGACCGCCACCAGCGCGTCGGCCGAGAACCCCGCCTTGCGCGCCGAGTCCGGCGTGAGGACACCCGAGAATTCATGACCCAGGACGAACGGCCTGACTTGCGTCGGACCGGTTGTTCCGCCCTCGAGATAGGAGTGCAGATCGCTGCCGCAGACGCCGACTGCCTTGACGCGGATGATGAGCTCGTCCTCCGCGAGCGGCTTCGGCTCGGGAATATCGAGGACGCGGATATCACGAATGTCCTGGAGCACCGCAGCGCGCATGTCGACGCCATCCTTCTGAGCAATTGTCTCCGGCATATTACATATGTAACAGCACGGTGACAAATGCTTTTGCAGGCCTTTCGGCGCACGTCGGCCGCGCGTGGACAGGGGGGCCCACGGCGGATGTCATAGGCGGAAAGTACGGCTATTTCTGCTTGTCGATCAGCTTCAGCGCCGCGATGGCGGTGTTCTCGTCGGTCACCAGCACCTTGCCGATCCGGCCGCGCAGCACCGCAGCGATGATCGGCGCCTTGTTGAGCCCTCCGGCGATCAGCATCGACGTCGGCACGCGCGCCAGCTTGTCGAGCGGCATCGCAATGGCGCGGCTATTGATGTTGTGATCGATGGGCCGGCCGGTCTTGTCGAGAAATTGCGCCAGGACGTCGCCGACGGCGCCAGCCGCCCGCAGCTGCTCAGCGCGCACGTCCGGCGGCAGCCCATGCCGCATCAACAGCGAGCGCGGCGTCATGTCTCCCATGCTCAGAAGCGCCAGATCGATCTTTTCAACGCTGTTCAGCACCTCCTGATAGACCTCCTGGGCCAAAAAGGTGTCGCGCGAGCGCCGGCTGCTGACGAAGATCGGTGCGGCCAGATAGCTGCACTGGGCGTGCAGCCGGTGCGCGAGCTCACCGGCGATCTCGAAGGTGTTGAGCTCGAGTCCGCGCGACAGGCCGCCCATCATGGAGACGATGGAGAGATCGGGATAGTCCGCCGGCGTGACGTAACGGATGGTCTCGCGCAAGGTCGCCCCCCATCCGATGCCGATGATGCGCGGACGCTTTTGCTCGAGGAATTTGGACAGATACGCGCCGGCCGCCATTCCGATCAGGCTGCCGACCTGCTCGGGATTCTCCGGGCTCGGGATGACGACGGCATCCTCGAGGCCGCATTCCCGGCGCAAGCGGTGCTCCAGCTCCGTGCAGCTCGCAAAGGCGGAGTTGAGGCGGATGTTGACGATGCCGGTCTGCCGCGCATCCGACAGCATGCGGTTGACGCGGGCGCGGGTCAGCCCGAGCCGCTCGCCGATCTCGGCCTGGGTCAGGTTCTCCATGTAGTAGAGCCAGGCGACCCGCAGGATGGTTTGATCAGTCACGGCGCAGCCCCCCGCAGCGGCCTCAAGGCACAATCAGATGTCGAAGCATTTGAGGCGATCTTTCGTTGGCCGTCAAATCTGCAGCATGCGGATGTCGTCATGCGGTCTTCGCGCCCGGCACGCCATCCTCGACCACAAAGCTCGTCAGCCGGCGCACGGCGCTCGCGGCGTCCTTGACGTCGTCGAGCGCTTCGAATCCCACGGTGCAATGCCGGGTGTCGAGCTGGACGGTCGCATAGCCGCGCTTGTCGCCACGCGCATAGAGCAGATGCGGGTTCTCCGCCAGCGCCTTGCGGACGCTGGCTTCGCTCGGCCCGTCTGAGCTGATCGACGTGCCGACGAACTCGGTCGCGATGGTCGGGCCATCCGGGCGGGCGTCATCACGCCTGAGATCGGCGGTAAAGAAGGCGTGGCGGTCGCCGCCGATCACGATCGGATTGCGCCGGCGATGCGCCATAAGCGAATCAAGGAGCCGGCGGCGTGCATTGGGATAGCCGTCCCAGCCATCCATCCAGAAACGCGCGCCGTCGTCTGCTTCGCGCTTGTCCTGCGCCATCAAGGTCTGCTGCGCGACGATGGTCCAGCGGCCGCGACAGTCGCGCAGGCGCGCATCCAGCCATTGCTCCTGGTCCCGGCCCAACATCGTCCGCGCTTCGTCGGTGCGGCCTGCACAGTCCGTCACCCAGGTCGGCCGCCCATTTCCGACACAGGCAGATGCCGAGCGATATTGCCGGTCGTCGAGCAGGAGCACGTCGAGCATCTCGCCGAAGCGATAGTGCTCGTAGATCGTGGCGTTCGCGCCGCGCGGGCGCGCCGAAAGCGGCAGCGGCATGTGCTCGTAATAGGCCTGATAGGCGGCCGCGCGGATCTTCAGGAACTGACCGGCGTCGTGCACGGTGTAGGAGCGATCATTGGCATAGTCGTCCATCACCTCGTGATCGTCCCAGACCGAAAGCCAGGGCAAGGCGGCGTGCGCCGCCTGCAGGTCGGGATCGCTCTTGTAGAGCGCGTAGCGGTTGCGGAATTCCTCGAGCGTCGTCGGAATTCCGACGTCGTGCTGGCGGACGTGGCGCGATCCCCAGGACTTCTCGTAGATGTAGTCGCCGAGATGCACGACGAGATCGAGATCGCGTGCAGCCATGTCGCGATAGGCGGCAAAATAGCCCTGCTCGTATTGCTGGCAGGATGCGAAGGCAAAACGGAAAGGCCGCGACGACCCGGCGGGCGCGGTCCGGGTGCGTCCGACCGGGCTGAGCGCCGGACCGGCACGGAAGCGGTACCAGTAGACGCGATCCGGCAGCAAGCCCGTCGCCTCGGCATGCACGGAATGCGCAAGCTCGGCCGTGGCCCGCACGACGCCGCGGGAGACGATACGCGAGAAGGCCTCGTCCTCCGCAATCTGCCATTCGACGTCCACCGACGCGTCCCGCATGCCGCCGTCCTCGAGCGGCTGCGGCGCAAGGCGGGTCCACAGGACGACGCGATCCTCACGCGGACATCCGGAGGCAACACCGAGCGTGAAGGGATCTGCACGGAACGAGACCGGCGCTGCCCGGACAAAGCCGGCGGGCGCAGCCAAGGCGGCGCTCGCCAGCGATCCCACGAGAAAGCGGCGGCGGGCAATCATGGCCGCGCCGGCATCGTTTCGAGCCTGCGACGAATGCTCACGGCGAGATCCGGCCGATCGGTCGTGATCTGCCGCACCGGCTGGGCGAGCCAGTAAGCGATATCCTCGGGCTCGTTGGTCACCCATGCACCGAGACGCTCGGAGCCGAGCATCTCGAGGGCAAGCGGCAAGGCGAGCCCCAGCAGCGATTTTTCGACCGCGACGATGCAGCCGGGAATGGCGGCCAATTGCGCCAGCGCGGGCTCGATCCCGCCCATCATCTCTGCCGAACGCCGGTCGAGCGAAACCAGGACCCGCGCTTCCGGCCATAGCCGACGAATGGTCTCGATCACCCCCGGCACGAAGCAGGTAATGACCGCGCGCCGTTCCAGGCCGCGGCGCTTGATATGGTCGATCAGCCGCGCCTCGAGGCCCGAATAGGGATTGCCGAGCGCATCCGTCTTGATCTCGATATGCAGTTCGAGCGTGGTTTCGCTGTACACATCGAGCACCTCGTCCAGGGTCGGAATGCACTCATCGCCGGCATCACGCAGACGCGTTGCCGTCAATTGTCGCAGGCTGCGCGCGCCCACCGGTCCCGTCTCGAAGGTGGTGCGATCGAGCAGCGGATCATGGATCACGACAAGCCCGCCGTCCGTGCTCTGATGCACGTCGAACTCGACTGCGTCGACCCCTTCCCGGCACAGATTGCGGAAACCGGTCAGGCTGTTCTCCGGCCAAAGATTGCGTCCGCCGCGATGCCCGGCGATGAAAACCATGATCAATTCCTATTTGCTGCTGTCGACAAGACCCTTGATGAACCAGCGTTGCAACAGCAGAACGACCAGTACCGGCGGCAACATCGTGAGGAGCGCACCGCTCATGGCAATATTCCAGGCCGGCTCGCTGTCGGAGCGCGGGATCAGGCCCTTCAACGCGATGACCGCCGTTGCCATGTCCTTGTCGGTCGTGAACAGCAGCGGCCAGAGATACTGATTCCAGCCGAACAGGAACAGGATGATGGCGAGCGCCACCATGTTCGGGACGGACAGCGGCAGCAGGATGCTCCAGAAGAAGTGCAGCGGCGAGGCGCCGTCCAGCCGCGCCGCCTCGCACAGCTCCTCCGGGATGGTCAGGAAGAACTGGCGAAACAGGAACGTGGCAGTGGCCGAGGCGATCAGCGGCAGGATCAGCCCGGGATAGGTATTGACCATGTTCCATTCGAGCGCGATCGCGACCTCATGCCCGCTGATCCAGGTCCAGATCTCCGCGACATGCAGGGTCTCCAGGAGCCATTGCAGCGGCAGCGCCGCATTGGCCACGGCTTCGAAGGTCGGCACGATCCGAACCTCGATCGGCAGCATCAGCGACATGAAGATGAGCCAGAATGCGAGCATTCGGTAGCGGAAGCGGAAGTAGGTGATGGCGAAGGCCGAGAGCAACGACACCGCGATCTTGCCGGCCGTGATGCCGAGCGCAACGATGATCGAATTGGCGAAGGTGCGGCTGAAATTGCCCTTGCTCCAGGCCAGCTGCAGATTGTCGAAGAACTGGCCTCCCGGCAGCCATGGCAACGGCACCTTCTGCACCTCGGCCACCGTGAGCGAGCCGGCGACGAACGCGAAATACAGGGGTACGCAGACCATCAGCGCGCCCGCGATCAGGATCGCGTGGCAGACCATGTTGAGGACCGGCGAGCGTTCGACCATGCGGCTAGACCCCGTAATTGACCTTGCGGTCGAAGTAGCGGAATTGCAGCAGCGTGCAGATCAGCGCAAAGCTCATCAAGAGAACCGATTGTGCTGCCGAAGAGCCGAGATCGAGATTGACGAAGCCGTCGACGAAGACCTTGTAGACCAGGATATTGGTCGCACCGGCCGGCCCGCCTTTCGTCACGGCATCGATGATGGCGAAGGTTTCGAAGAAGCCATAGATGAAGTTCATCACCGTGAGGAAGAAGATGGTGGGCCCGAGCATCGGCAGCGCGATCGAGACGAAGCGGCGGATCGGCCCCGCGCCGTCCACGGCGGCGGCCTCCATCAGCGACACCGGTACCGCGAGCAAGCCCACGACCAGGAAGATGTAGTCGTAGCAGATGTGCTTCCAGGACGCGGCGAGCGTCACCAGGATCAGCGCATCGGTCGGATTGAGGTTGGGGTCCCATGCGATGCCGAAACTGTGCAGCACCTGCGCGAGCGGGCCGACTGCCGGATTGAACAGGAAGGCCCACAGGATGCCGGCGATCGCGGGCGCTATGGCATAGGGCAACAGGATGATCGTGCGATAGGCCGAGCGGCCACGCACGATCCTGTCCGTGGCAAAGGCCAGCACGAGCGCGCTGCCCAATGTCAGCACGTTCTGCGCCACCGTGAACCAGAACGTCACCGCGATCGACTGGCGGTAGTCGCTGCTCGCAAGCAGCGCCTTGAAATTATCGAACCAGACGAACTGGACGTTATTGCCGAAGGGATCGCTGAGCAGGACGGATTGCATCAGCGCCCGCAGCGACGGAATGAAGAAGAAGAACAGCAGGATCAGCAATTGCGGCAGCAACAGCAGCGTCGGCAGGCCCGGACCATCGCCGAAATTGGCGCGCTTCAGTCCGGCCTCCTCGCGCCGCCGCGTCTTTCCCGACCTGCGCGAGCTGCCGGCGGCCGCCGCCGGCAGGGCCTTGGACCCGCCGCTCCCGTGCCTTCGCAAAAGCACGGGCGCGCGCGCGTCACGCCACGGGATGGACAGGCGCAGCGTCATGGACGCTCGGTTTCCGGAGTCTTTCCGGCATTCAGCTTCTCGAACTGCCGCAGGATCTCGTTACCCCGCTTGACCGCGTCATCCATGGCCTGCTGCGGCTGCTTCTGGCCGGAGAACACAGCCTCGACCTCCTGGCGCTGGGCCAGCATCGTCTGCACGAAATTGCCGAAGCGGAAGCCGCGCGAGTTCTCGTTCGGCGTGCCCCGCGAGAGCTGCAGCACCGCGATCTCCCTGGTCGGATGATCCTTGTAATAACCCCGCTCCCGCGCGAGCGCATAGGCGCGATTCGTCGCCGGAACATAACCGGTCGCGCCGTGCCACCAGACCTGGGTTTCCGGCTGGGCGACGAAATCCAGAAAAGCCGCGACGGCCTCGTAGCGCTCCGGCGTGTGACCCTTCATGACCCAGATGGCGCCGCCTCCGATGGTGCTGTTGAGAGGCGGATTGATGTCGCTTTCGTGCGGCAGGAACGTGGCGCTCCAGCTGATGGTCGCGTTGCGCTCGATGTTGCCATGCGATGCGGTCGAATTGACGAAGGTCGAACACCGGCCCGACGTGAACAATTGCTCGGGACTGAAGCCTTGGCCCGCGATCTGCATCACGCCGTCATCGAGCCATTTCTTGAGCCGCGCGACTTGCGACACCACCTTCGTCTTGTTGTACACGAACTCGGTGCCGAGCCCGTCGAAGCCGTTCGCCAGCGTACCGTAGGGCTGATTGTTGATGGCGCTGTAGTTCTCGAGCAGGCTCCAGTAGAAGTCGCCGGGCAGCACCGTGCCGCATTCGCTGATCCCCTTGGACTTGATGGCGTAGAGCTGCTTCTCCAGCTCCTGCCAGGTCTCGGCCGGCTTGTCGAAACCGGCCTTCTGGAAGTGATCCTTGTTGTACCACAAGATCGGCGTCGACGAGTTGAAGGGCATCGCCGACATCCGCCCCTTGTAGCTCCAGAAGCTCGCCACGGGCTTGATGAAGTCCGAAAAGTCGATCTTGTAACCCTTCTGCTCCACCAGATCCTGCACGGGAACGATGGCCCCTGACAGCAGCATGGTCATGTAACCGCGCTCGGCGATCTGCACCATCTCCGGCGGCCGCTTGGCGCGATAGGCGGCGATCACCCCGTTGGTCACCTCGTCATAGTTGCCCTTGGCAACCGCGACGACCGTGTATTTGTCCTGCGACTTGTTGAACTTCTCGACCAGCTCATTGAGCCGGTCGCCGAGGACGCCGCTCATGGCGTGCCACCACTGGACCTCGACCCGCGCCTGCGCCGGACCAGCCAATGCCAACGCACCGAACAAGGCCGCAATGAATGCGACTTTCCTACTCATGGGCAGCCCTCCCTCGCCGGGCAAACAAGCCGGCCTATACATTTGTACTTCTATCATGACATATGTGTCGAGATGATGAAAGAGGGTCGGGCGCCCTCTTCTCCAGCAGGCATTGCCGGGTCAGACGCAAGCCGGGCCTGGCTAGCGGGTTCAGTTGGCAAAGCGGCTAAGAAGCGCTTCTCATTGCCCGACCGACTTTTTGCAGGGCCTCAAAGGCGGCGAAGCGCCGATAGGCCCAGCCTGCCAAACTGGCCTGGGGCCGATGGACGTCTCCCAAAACCGACATCGCCTGCATCGCCTCGCCGAGATCGGCATGATCGCCTGAGGCAACCGACCCAAGCATCGCGGAGCCGAGCAGGACGGCCTCCGGGGAGGCCGACGCAGCGACCGTCAGGCCCGTCATATCGGCGAGGATTTGCCGCACGAGACCGCTCTTTGCGGCGCCGCCGCTGACCACGATCGTGTCGACCGCAATGCCCTTGTCTTGCTGAGCGCGAACGATCTGGCGCGCCCCGCAACCGAGACCGCACAGCCCGGCCAGATAAAGCGCCAGCAGGCTCTCCAGATCCGAGCGCATATCGAGCCCAGCAATCAGCGCACGCGCGTCGGGATCCGCGAATGGCGCGCGATTGCCGAGAAACTCGGGGACGACATGAACCTCGCCGACCAACTGCGGAATCATTTCGGCACCGCCGCGGGATTCAGTTTCCGAGGCAAGCCAATCGGCAAGCGTCTGCTGCTTCCGGCTTGCGGCCTGGGCCGCTCGCGCGGAATGCGGATGCATCTGCAACAGATGCTCGATGGCGGCGCCGGCGGCCGACTGCCCGCCTTCATTGAGCCAAAGCCCGGGCACCATGGCGGAAAAATAGGGCCCCCAAACGCCGGGCACGAAGGATGGGTCCGGCGTGGTCGTCATGGTGCAGGCTGAGGTTCCGAACACATAGGCCATGCGCGTCAGCACCGTGCCGGCCGTACCGCGCGCGCCCACCGTGCCGACGCCGCCGGCATGCGCATCGATCAAGCCTGCGGCGACCGGCGTACCGATCGCGAGACCGAGATCGGCCGCGGCCTCCGCGGTCAGGCCCGCCGCCAGCCTTGTTCCGCCGGGCACGATCTCGGTGCCGATCCTGCGGAACTGTTCGTCGGCGAGCACGCCGAGGCCGACCTTGTGGAAGAATTTGTCATCCCAACGGTTCTCGTGACCGAGATAAGTCCACTTGCACGTCACGGTACAGATGGAGCGGGACAAGCTGCCTGTCGCGCGCCAGGTGAGGAAGTCCGTCAAGTCCATGAACTGCCACGCCCGGGAGAATGTCTCGGGCATGTTCTCGGCGAGCCACAACAGTTTCGGCATCTCCATCTCGGGTGAGATCGTGCCGCCGACATAATCGAGAACCTTCTCGCCGGTCTGGTTGATCCGGCGCGCCTGATCGGCGGCGCGGTGATCCATCCATACGATGACGTTGCGGGCAGGATCGCCCGACGGGCCAACCGGCAGCGGCGCGCCCCCCTCGCCAAGCACCACCAGCGAGCAGGTCGCGTCAAAGCCGATGCCGGCAATGCCATCCGCCGCGAGGCCGGCCTGTGCCACCGCGCTCCGCACGCTGCGGCAGACGGCACGCCAGATATCTTCGCTCGACTGCTCGACGACGTCGCCGGCCTCCCGCCACAGCGCGACAGGGGCGCTGTCACTCGCGATCAGTCTGCCGGAGCGGTCGAATACGCCGGCCCGTGCGCTGCCGGTGCCGACATCGATGCCAAGGAAATGGCGGTGATCGGATTGTCTGGTCATGAAGACGCTACAGATCGTTGCTCTGCGGGAGAATGACGAGGTCGCGGATGGTGACGTTTCTCGGACGCGTCAGCATGAAGAGCACCGCCTCTGCGACCTCCACCGGCTGCATCAAGCCGCCGGCCGCCATTTCCTCCTCGATCTTCGCTTTGGGCCAGTCCTTGATCAGCGCGGTCACGACCGGACCGGGCGCAACGGCTCCGACACGCAAACCGTGTTTGGCGACCTGCCGGCGCAGCGTGTGCACGAAAGCCTGCACGGCGTGCTTGGAGGCGGTGTAGATCGGCTCCCAGACGACGGGGACGAGACCTGCGATCGAACTGGTGACGATGATGTCGCCGCTTTTGCGTTCGACCATGTGCGGCAGTACCGCATGGATCGACCTGAACAGCGCATTGATGTTGAGATTGAGCATGCGGTCCCAGGCGTCGGGATCGCCGCCAAGCACCTCGCCGCCGACATAGGCGCCTGCATTGGCATGGAAGATGTCCAGCTGGCCTGCCTTCTCCAGTACCTGCGGCATCATGGCTGCCACACTCGCGGGATCGGTGAGATCGATACGCAATGGAATCGCCTGATCGCCCAGCCCGGCGCAGGCGCTGCTCAGCGCCTCCTCCGCCCGATCGATCAGCACCACCCGCGCGCCCGCCCCGATCAATGCTCTGGCGCATTCCAGACCGATGCCCGACGCCGCGCCGGTGATCGCGGCAACTTTTCCTGCAAGTTCCTGGGCCAAGGCTTGTCCTTTTCTTGTTCGAGTTATTCAAGCTCGGCCATGAGAGAGACGCGAGCGCCGTGCCAGCGAATCAACGATGACCGCAATGGCAAGGACCGCGCCCGTAATCATGTACCGTAGCGACGAGGAGAGATCGAGCAGCGT
Source organism: Bradyrhizobium sp. WYCCWR 12699 (assembly GCF_032144035.1). NCBI lineage: Bacteria > Pseudomonadati > Pseudomonadota > Alphaproteobacteria > Hyphomicrobiales > Nitrobacteraceae > Bradyrhizobium > Bradyrhizobium sp. WYCCWR 12699. The sequence goes on along the minus strand of NZ_JAVTJN010000001.1, from coordinate 149,229 downwards.
GAGGCCGCTTGCGATGGACTGGATGACGATGACGCCGAGCAGTGCGGAATAGGCGCTGCCCCGGCCACCGAACAGGCTCGTGCCGCCAATGACCGCAGCGGCAATCGCGTTGAGGTTCACATCCCCGGTCCCGGCCTGCTGGCTGGACGATGCCAGCCGCGCCGCGGCGAGAATGCCGCCGGCGGCGGCCAGCGTGGAGCACAGCACGAACGCGGACAGATAGACGCGCCGAACGTTGATGCCGGCACGGCGCGCCGCCTCGCGATTACCGCCGACGGCAGACATCGAGCGGCCCCATTTGGTCCGCGTCAACGCGTAGTTCATGACCACGCACAAGCCGACGAACAGGCCGAACATCCAGGGAATGCCGCGCCCGAGATTGAGATAATAGACGGCGAATGCGAGCACGATGGTGACCAGCAGCGCTTTCAGCACCATGCGGCTAAGCGAACTGGCCGACAGCCCCGCCGCCCGCCGGCGCGCGGCCGTCCGATAGCCGGCCACGAACATGATCAGGCTCGCCAGCGCCGCCAGCACGTAGGACACGACCGGCGGCATGACGAGCATCTGCCCGAAATTGACCAGCGGCGATCCATACGGAAGGTTGATCGAACCGGAGGAGCCGAGCAGATAGAGCTGCAGGCCGAGCCACGCCAGCAGGCCGGCCAGCGTCGACACGAAGCTCGGCATCCCCAGGCGATTGAACAGAAACGCATAGAGCGCGCCGATGGCCGCGCCCAGCATCAGGGCCGTGACGATGGCAACGGCCACCGGCCAATCCTGGCCGACCCAGAGCACGCCGACGAGTGCCGATGCAAACCCGCTCACCGAGCCGACCGAGAGATCGATCTCGCCGACCATCAGGATGCAGACGATGCCCAGCGAGATCACGCCCACCGTCGAGCAATCAAACAGCAAATTGACCAGATTGTTCGGCGCGAGAAAAACCGGATTGAGACTCTCGAATGCCGTGCAAATGACGATGAGCCCGACGACCACGGGCAGCGAACCGAGGTCGCCCGACCGCACACGGTCGACGAAGCCGCGGATCGTATTTCCAAGCGTGTCCGCGTGCTTGACCCGTTCGTCACTGCGGTCGAGCAGCCGCGCCGCCGAAACTTGTTGCGTGTCGTCGGTCATCGCCCAAGCTCCGGCGACTGATGGGCGCGGCGCCGGCTGGCGCGGCGCGAGACCGAGTTTTCGTCCGCACCGGTAATCGCCGTGACGAGATCCTGGTTGGAGACGTCGGGCCCGAATTCGCCGTTGTTGCGGCCGAGGCGCAGCACCACGATCCGGTCGGCGACCGCGCGGACGTCCTCCATGTTGTGGCTGATCATGATGACACCGAGGCCGCGGGCGCGAACGCGCTCGACGAGGTCGAGCACCTCGGCGGTCTGGGCGACGCCAAGCGCGGCGGTTGGCTCGTCGAGCAGGATGAGCTTCGGCTCGGTGAGCAGTGAACGCGCGATCGCAACCGTCTGGCGCTGCCCGCCGGACAGTGACGCGACGGGCTCGCGCACGCTCGGGATCCGCGCCGACAATTCGTTGAGCAAGGTCCAGGCACGAAGCTCCATGGAGACCTCGTCGAGCCGCAGCGGATTGAGCTCGCGACCGAGGAAGATATTCGCGACCACATCGAGATTCTCGCAGAGCGCCAGATCCTGGAAAACGGTTGCGATGCCGAGGCCGAGCGCGGTGGAGGGATCGGACAGGACGACATGCTCGCCGCCGAAAGCGATCGTGCCGGAGGTCGGCTGGTGCACGCCGGCAAGGATCTTCACCAGCGTGGATTTTCCTGCACCATTGTCACCCACGAGCGCCACGACCTCGCCGGCATGCACGTCGAGATCAACATTGGTCAGGGCGGACACGGCGCCGAAATGCTTGGAAATTCCGCGAAGACTCAGGACCGGCTGACGCGGATCGCCCTGCACGTGCTCGACATCCGGGATCGCAGTCATTTGTCAGTCCGCCCTCTCGACGTTCGTCCCGGCCGCCCGAGCGGCCGGGACGAACACAGTTTACTGCGTGATGCCGAGCTTCTTGCAACCCGCGGCATATCGGCCCGTGCAGAGCTGGTCTGCCGTCTGGATCTTCTTGTCGATGATCTCCGCCTTCAGGTTCTCCTGCGTGACGACCGCCGGCACGAACAGCTTCGACGGCGCATTGAAAAGCGTGGTTTCCGCCTTGGGCGTCTCGCCGGAGAGGAATTTCACCGCCGCCTGGGCCGCCGCGGCGGCCACGATCTCGCTGGGCTTTGAGATCGTGTTGTACTGATCGCCGGCGATGACGAGCTGAAGCGCGGCAATCGTCGCATCGTTGCCCGTGACCGGCGGCACCGGATCGATGCCTGCGGCCTTGAAAGCGGCAATTGCGCCGCCGCCCGTGCCGTCATTGGCGGCCACGACGCCGAGGATCTTCTTGCCGAAGCGGGTGACCTGGCCGCTCGCCCATTGCTGTGCCTTCGGCGGCGCCCAGTCCGGCGTGTCGTATTCGGCGAGAATGGGATAGCCGCTCTTATCAAGGCCCTCATGGATACCCTTCTTGATGAGTCCCGCAGCGGCATCGGTCGGCGATCCGTTGATTTCAAGTACGCCCTCGCCCTCCTTCGCCGTGACATTGGCGGCCTTGAGATGCTTGACGAGCGATTCGGAGATGGCCTTGCCGATGGCTTGATTGTCGAAGGACACGTAGAAATCGACCTTGGCGTCGGGGACCGGCCGGTCATAGGCAATGACCTTGATGCCCTGCGATTGTGCCATCTTGACCAGCGAGGCCGCGGCGGTGGAGTCGACGGGATCGAGCACGATCACCTTGGCGCCCTGCGAGATCACCGAGTTGAACTGCTGCTGCTGCCGCGCCGCATCCGCGCTGGCGTTCTGGTAGATCACCTTGCAGCTCTCGCAGAGCTTCTTCATCTCCGCGGCGAACCCCGGATAGTCGTGCTGTTCGTAACGGGTGGAGGCTTGGTCCGGCATCAGGAAGGCAACGGTGGCGTCCTTCACCTCGGCGGCCTGCGAGAGCATGGCCGTCGTGCCGAGCAGCGACAGGGCCAGAGCAAGTGTGCCCGTATATTTCGGGGAGAGGCTTTTCATTCGGACTTTCCTTTCCAGAACTGGAGTGCGTGGTTGATCCCTAACGATGAGCAATCGCTGCTTCCCTTGCCGGCGGAGACAAGTGCTGGCGCTGCGAAGCCGCGCGAAACTCCTGGACAAGCGATTCCTGTCGCGGGCTGCCATCGGCATGCCCACGTTCTTCTTCCCGTTGGTCGTCCTCCTTTGCTTTTCGCCGCCTAGGCAGCGCGCGCCGTATCGCTGTTTTGCGCGAGCAATCGCCTGAAGCGCGAAGGCGGCATGCCTTTCTCGGCCAAGAACTGCCGGTTGAAATTGGAGAGATTGTTGAAGCCGACCTCGAAGCAGATGTCCGTGATGGACGCCTGCTCGTCGCTCATCAGGATCTGGCAGGCGAGATTGATGCGCAGGCGCTTGACGTATTGCACCAGTGACATGCCGGTGTGCCGGCGGAAGGAGCGCGAAAACGCGCTCTGCGACTGACCGGCGATGGCCGCGAGCTCGGCTTCACCGAAAGGCTGCGTCAGGTTCTGCCGGATGAACGCGAGCGCCTTGTTCATGCCCGCAGACATGTATCCGGACGGGTCGGGCAGATAATTCGGGCTGGAAAGCGGGCGCGAATTTCGGGCGCGGCTGAGCGTTCCCAGGATCACCAGGAACAGCTCGATCCGGCGCACGCCGTTCGCCGTCACGATCTCTTCCATCAGCGGGGCGAGCTTGTCGCTGGTAGAGCGGGTGAAGAGCGCGCCGCGGCGGGAGAATTCCAGCAGCGTGGCGAGGCCCGACAGTTCGGGCATGACCTTCATCATGTCACCGATAAACTCTTCGCTGAACTGGAGGATGCGCCCGCGCAGCGGAATGGTGCCCCCCGCCGGCAGATCGCTCACCCAATTGTGCGGCAGATTGGGACCGGTGAGCACGAGATTGCCCGGCTCGAACTCGCCGATGAAGTCGCCGACGAAATAGCGACCGCTGGTCGCCACGACCTGATGAAGCTCGTATTCGGGATGGAAATGCCAGCGGACCGTGTGGAATGGGTAGCCGTGCGACCACGCCTTGAACGACTCGCCGCGCCGTATCTGGACAACTTCCAGGTCCGGTTCCATATCCGCTCCCTTCAGGCCGGTGCGGTTTGCAATGACCGCCCCTGTTCCCTATCGGCTGAATTTGCTCAGCGCTTCCTCTCCCGGCGAGAGTAACGACCGGTACCCCCGCACGCCACCACGATTTGAAGGTGCAACTGATACTTTTTTGACAGGCGGAAGCAGACGTCGCTGACGTCGAGGACGTGGCTCAGTTCAGGCTGCGCGTCAGCAGCTGCAGCACGATCGCAAACAGCTCGCCCTGCGAGGAGATGCCGAGCCGCTGATAGGCGCGCTTGCGGTAGGTCAGCGTCGAATGCAGGCTGATGCCGAGTCCCTGCGAGATCGCCTCGGAGCTGAAACCCGCGAGGATGCGCCGGCAGACCTCCTGCTCGCGCGGTGTGAGAGAAGCGAGCGGCGCACGGGTCGCGAACAATGTGGCGAGAGACTGTTCGGGCGTCGCCTTCTGCTGAAAATGGCGCGCAACGCTTGCGCCGACCGCCGGTGCGATCGCCTGAAGCCGTTCGCGCTGCGCGGCGGTGAAGCGGCCCTGGGCTGCGATGCGATAGAAGTTGACGTAGAAGCAGGTGTCGCCGGCCCAGATCGCCGTGGCGCATTTGTCGACGATGCCGGAATCGTGGAAGAAGATTTTCCGGTAGCGCGCGCCATACATCCGCGGCGCGAATGCCGGCAGCATGATCGGCCCGCCGCCCTCGCCTTCGAACAGCGCATCGCGATTGGGATCGGATTCGTGGAACTGGCCGGCATAGGCCGCGCCGAGGTCGCCGCCGATCGGGATGTTGCCGGCATCGAGCAGGCAGGACGCGGCCCCGGCGCGATCCAGCGCGAACACCATGCAATGGCCGACATCGGCGTGGCGGCGCAGCGTGTCGATGAGGACGTTCGGAAAGTCGGGGCGACCGATGGCGAGCACCGCCGGCGTGACGTCGCCGGCCGCCAGATTCGAGGCCATCCCTTCGGGCCGCATTGGTTTCCTCCGCCAGACGTTCTCTTGCGCGAGGATAGCAGTGATGGGATTTGACTGAAAGTCGGACGCGCCTGCCACTTCTCGGTCCCGGCTCTGCGCGGCAGCGCTACGCGCTGCGGCGCGTCCGGGACACGTGCCCCACTGTCGGTCCCGTGCCCCGGACGCAGCGCAGCGCCATTTCGGCGGTGCGCTGCTGAGCCGGGGCCCATCGGAGGCGCACAGCCCCCTACCCCGCTGCCGCCTTCGCCGGGGCGACGTTGATGGCGAGCTTGCCGTAGCGGTCGGTGAAGGCTTCCGTATCGATCTCCTCCAGCTCGATCTCGCCGCTCATCACGCCCTGCTTCCACTCGGCTTGCGCCGGATCGTTCTGGAACTCCGGCATCACCTCGCGGCCGAACAGCTCGAGCGATTCGCAGATGTGCTCGTGGCTGTTCTTGCCGGCCTGGTTGAGCAGGATGACCTGGTCGATATGCGAGGACTGGAAGCGCTTCAGCTTCTTGCGGATGGTTTCGGGCGAGCCGATCAGGCCGCCGCGCAGCGCCGCCTCCTGCGCCTCGGGATTGTCGCGCTTCCACTTGTTGTACTCGTCCCACATGTTGACGGTGTAGGGCGCGGGCCGCTGGCGGTTCTGCGAAGCGCCGTAGAAGCGCAGCGCGAACTGGAAGAAGGTGGCACCGTCCGCGCGCGCCCGCGCTTCCTCGTCGGTCTTGGCGCACATGAAGAACGAGACCAGCGCCATGTTGGGGTTGATCTCGTAGTCGGCGAGCTTGTGCAGCCGCTTGGTCATGGCGTTGTAATAGGCGTGCACCCAGGCGTGCGCGGCGTCGGCGCTGACGAACTGGAAGCCGAGCGCGCCAAAGCCGTGACGGCCGGCACGCTCGATGGTCGGCAGCTGCGAGCACGCCATCCACAGCGGCGGATGCGGCTTCTGCACCGGTTTCGGCACGACGTTGCGCAAGGGGATATCGAAATATTTGCCGTGATGCTCGCTGCCAGCGTCCCTAAACATCGGGAAGATCGCGGCGACCGCCTCCTCGAACACCTCCTTCTTGGTCTCCATGTCGCGGCCGAACGGCGTCAGCTCGGTGATGGACGCACTCTCGCCCATGCCGAACTCGCAGCGGCCGTTCGAAAGCAGATCGAGCACCGCGACACGCTCGGCGACGCGCGCCGGATGGTTGGTCGTGAGCTGGAGGATGCCGTGGCCGAGCCGGATGTTTTTCGTGCGCTGGCTGGCCGCCGCGAGGAAGGATTCGGGCGAGGGCGAGTGCGAATATTCCTCGAGGAAGTGATGCTCGACGACCCAGGCATGGTCGTAGCCGAGCTTGTCGGCGAGCTCCATCTGCGAGAGCGCGTTCTGATAAAGGGCGAGCTCGTCGCCGGCCACCCAGGGCCGCGGCAGTTGCAGCTCGTAGAAGATGCCGAACTTCATGGCGTCGCTCTCCCGCTACTGTCTTGTTGTTGCGGGCATTGTATTGAGCGAGGCGATCCTGTCCACCACGACGTCATTCCGCGGCGTGGAAGAACAGGGATCGCGGGCCGGCGCGCAGACTCAGATCATTTGCAGATGCTCGCTGCCGAGCGGATGCTGACCGAGCAGAGCTGCAAGCGCCGCGATCGCGTCGTGGTGCGGCTCTGCCGTCACCTCGACCGTCCTGAAATACTCGCCGCAGAAATCCTTCCAGGCCTTGAGGTTGCCGCTGGGAACGCCGATCACGAGGCTCTTGCCGGACTCGATGCAATGGGCGATCAGGTCGCGCAAGCCCCCGCCTTCCGCCTCGGCCTTGCCGAACTTGTTGAGAAAGACGATCTCGGCGTCGGCGAGCTGGGCCTCGACAAGTTGCGCCGCCTCGAGCAGGCGCGGCGTCGACAGACGGCAGGAGGTCGCGCCCGCGCCGAGGTCCTCGGAGATCGACATCGACCGGCCGGTGGCGAGCTCGTGCAGAACCATGTCGCAGCGTGTGCGACCGGGCTGGGGCACATCCTCCTGGATCAGGCCGGCCAGGCTCTTGTCGGAGCGGCGGAGCTCGGTGACGAGACCTGAGAACCACCGGTTCACGGCGGGGCCCGAATCATAGACCAAGGCAACGCTGATGGCGGCGGAAGGCCTTGCGGCGCTATCCGCCGTATCGCGAGATTGCTGGAGCATGTCCATCACCTCGCCGCCTTTGCCTTGGCGACGTCGGCATCCTGCAGGAAGTCGATCATGCGCTGCACGGGGCCGACCTCGTCGATATGGTCGAGCATGTCGCGATATCCCTCCTGCGCTTTGGGCGGCAGCTTGTGCGCGATGCCCTGATGGCAATCGATGCAGGTCTTGCCTTGCGCGAACGCAGTCTGGTGCAGCTTGGAGGCGCGCGGCTCCTGCACCGCATACTCCATGTGGTCGAACTTGTGGCAGTTGCGGCATTCACGCGAATCCGTCGTCTTCATGCCGCGCCACACGCTCTTGGCAAGGTCGATACGGTGCGCGTTGAACTTCTCCGGCGTGCCGATGGTCCCGAGGATCTTGTGCAGCACCTCGTTGGAGGCCTGGATCTTGCGGACGACCTTGTGTCCCCATTCCTTCGGCACGTGGCAATCCGGACAGCTCGCGCGAACGCCGGTGCGGTTCGAATAGTGAACCGTGTTGCGATATTCGAGATAGACGTTTTCCTTCATCTCGTGACAGGAGATGCAGAATTGCTCGTTGTTCGTCATCTCCATCGCCCAGTTGAAGCCGCCCCAGAACAGGACGCCGGCGGCGAACGCGACGACGACGATCAGCCCCCAGGCATAGCGCGCCGTCGGCGAGAAGAACCATCGCCACAGCCGCTTCAGGCGTCCCGGCCGTGCGGCGGCTATTGCGGCAGAAGTGCTGGAGTCCTGCATGTCAGCCTCACTTCGCCTGCGTCGCGTTCTGGAAGATGTTGCCGACCAGCGGCTTCGCATCGGCCTGCGGCACGTGGCATTGCTGGCAGAAGTAGCGCGTGCCGGCGACCTTATCGAGCCGCACGCCCTGGCGGTCGACGTAATGCGTCTCGGAGATCTTCGGCGCGTTGACCCGCGTATTGCCGGGCCAGTCGTGGCAGCCCATGCACGCGTTGTTCTGCGTGGTGATCTGGTAGCCGTCGACCTTGTGGGGGATCAGCGGCGGCTGCTGGCGATAGGCGCGCTCGAAGCCGCTCGCCGGCACGGACTGCTTGGTCACGTCGGGCGGCGCCGACATTTCGGTCAGCGGGGCCTCGCGCAACGCCTTGACCGGCTTGGCTTCTTGCGCAAGCGGGCCCGACGCCGCGAACGGAATTGCAAGCGCGACGGTCACGGCCGCCACCGCAATCAACGGAATCAGTCGAACAAACGTCATGGAAGGTCCCTTTCAAGGACGGCCGGCTGGGAAGTGACGACGCGCGCCGCTGGCGATGGCGCGGTCATGGAGGGGTCAGGGCACACCGCATTGCGGCCGCGCAGACCGAGATGGAAGACCTGCTTGGAGCAGACGTCGATACAGGCGCCGCAGACCGTACAGTCGCCCGCGGTGATGACAGGCGTGGCGCCGCTCCGCTCACCCCTGAGCGCGGGGCTGATGACGTGCGGCTCCGGACAGACGGCGAAGCAATCCATGCAGTCGTTGCAGGCCGCACGGTTGTCGGCCGTAACGCGCAGCAGCGCGACCTTGCCGATCTGACCGTAGAACGCACCGACGGGACAGAGATGACCGCACCAGCCGTGCTTGGCGACGAGCAGGTCGAACACGAAGATCGCCGCCGTTCCGCCGGCGCCGAACCAGAGCCCGAACACCAGCGCGCGATGCAGCGCCGTCACCGGGTTGATCAGCTCCCAGGCGATCGACCCTGACAGCGCCGAGGCCGCGAGCACTGCGCCGAGGAAGTAGAGCCTGAGGTCCGGGCGGATCTTGGCCGTGAAGGTGATGCCTAGCCGCCGCCTCAACCAGCCGGCCAGATCGGTTACCGGATTGATCGGGCAGACCCAGGAGCAATAGGTCCGGCCGCCGAACAGGAGATAGCAGGCGAGCACGATGGCCGCGCCGATCACCGAGAGGCCCTCGGGCCAATGGCGCGCCGCGAGCGACTGCAGGAAGACGAAGGGATCGGTCAGCGGCAGCGTGCCGAGGGTCATCGACGAGGCCAGCGTGCCCTTGGCGATCCAGACGCCGAGAAGCGGTCCCGACAGGAACAATGCGAGGAAGACCAGCTGGCTGCTCCGGCGCAGCACGAGAAACCGCGAGGCGGCCCAAAGCCCTTTCTGCGCGCGCGCTTCGACATAGGGTCTGGCATTCGCCGTCATGGCGCGCCTCCCTCGGGTCTGCGCACCGGCAGCTTGAGCGGCGCATCGACGAGGGCTCCGCCGGCCTTGGTCTTCTCTTCCCAACCGCGCTTGTAGTGCTCGTCCTGCTTCAGCGCGGCGAGCTCGATCGGCAGCACCTTGATCGCGGACTCGGTCAGCACGCAGGACTTCTCGCACTTGCCGCAACCGGTGCAATATTCGGCGTGAACGACGGGCTCGAAGATCGCATGCTTGGTCGTGCGCGCGTTGTGCGAAACTTCGAGTGTGATCGCCTTGTCGATGGCCGGACAGACCCGATAGCAGACGTCGCAGCGCAAACCCTGCAGATTTAGGCAGGTCTCGCGGCTCGTGATCACGGCGACGCCCATCTTGGCCTTGGCGATGTCCGTCAGCGCATGCTGGAGGGCGCCGGTCGGGCAGGCCTTGACGCAGGGAATGGTGTCGCACATCTCGCAAGGGACGTTGCGCGCCTGGAAGAACGGCGTGCCCAATGCGGGACCGTCGGCCCAGTCCGCGAGATTCAGGGTGTCGTAGGGACAGTCGCGAACGCAAAGGCCGCAACGGACGCAGGCCGCCAGGAAATCCTTCTCGGGCAACGCGCCCGGAGGCCGCAGCGCCTGCGCAGGTTTGGCCCGCGAGGACACGCCGAATCCCGTCAGCATCGTCGCGGCGACGGCTGCGCCGCCGCCGAAACGCGTCATATCCTGCAGCGCCTTGCGGCGGCGCGGATCGCGCGGGATGCCTGGGCTGGAATCCGACATGGCTCGTCCATCGAGGGGTTTAGGCTGACGTCACGCGGCAGGCGCACTTCTTGAAGTCGGTCTCCTTCGAGATCGGGCAGGTCGCATCGAGCGTGAGCTGGTTTGCGAGCTGGCTTTCGTCGAAGAACGGGAAGTAGACGAGGCCACGCGGCGGCTTGTTGCGTCCCTTGGTCTCGACCCGCGTGACCACCTCGCCGCGGCGCGTCTGGATCTTGACCGGCTGGCCGCGCAGCAGCTTGCGTTCGGCCGCGTCATCCGGATGCATGAACAGCGTCGCGGCCGGCACGGCACGGTGCAGCTCGGGCACGCGGCGCGTCATCGAGCCGGAATGCCAGTGCTCCAGCACGCGGCCGGTGCACAGCCACAGATCGAACTCCTTGTCGGGCGTTTCGGCCGCCGGCTCGAACGGACAGAAGATGATACGCGCCTTCTTGTCCGGCTTGCCGTAGAACGACACGCCTTCGCCCGGCTTGACGTAGGGATCATAGCCCTCGCGGAAGCGCCACAGCGTCTCCTTGTTGTTGACGACGGGCCAGCGCAGGCCGCGCGCCTGGTGATATTGCTCGAAATCCGCGAGATCGTGGCCGTGGCCGCGGCCGAACTTCGCGTACTCCTCGAACAGGCCCTTCTGCACGTAAAAGCCGAATGCAGCGCTCTCCGAATTCTCGAAGCCCTTTTGGCATTCGGTGATCGGAAACTTGTTCACCTCGCTGTTGGCATAGAGCACGTCGAACAGCGTCTTGCCGCGCACTTCCGGTTTCTTGGCGATCAATTCCTCCGGCCAGACCTCCTCGATCTTGAAGTACTTGGAGAACTCCATCACCTGCCAGAGATCCGAGCGCGCCTCGCCCGGCGCCTTCACCTGCTGGCGCCAGAACTGGGTACGCCGCTCGGCATTGCCATAGGCGCCCTCCTTCTCCATCCACATCGCCGTCGGCAGGATGAGGTCCGCGGCCAGCGTGGTCACAGTCGGATAGGGATCGGAAACGACGACGAAGGCCGCCGGATTGCGATAACCGGGATAGCCCTCCTCATTCATGTTCGGGGCCGTCTGCATGTTGTTGTTGCACTGAACCCAATAGGCGTTCAGCTTGCCGTCCTTCAGCATCCGGTTCTGCAGCACGGCGTGGTAGCCGATGTTGCCCGGGATGGTGCCCTCGGGAAGCTGCCACACCTTCTCGGCCGTCTCGCGGTGCTTCGGGTTGGTGACGACCAGGTCGGCGGGCAGGCGATGCGCGAAGGTGCCGACCTCGCGCGCGGTGCCGCAGGCCGATGGCTGGCCGGTCAGCGAGAACGGGCCGTTGCCGGGCTCGGAAATCTTACCGACCAGCAAGTGCACGTTGTAGATCATGTTATTGACCCACGTGCCGCGCGCATGCTGGTTGAAGCCCATCGTCCAGTAGGAGATGACCTTCTTCTTGGGATCGGCGTAGAGTTTTGCGAGCCGCTCGAGATTCTCCTTCGGAACGCCCGACATCTTGTGGGCGTAGTCGAGCGTATAGGGCTCGAGCAGCCTCTTGTACTCCTCGAACCCGATCTTGTCCTTGAAGCCGGCCGGATCGAGCGCACCGTCCTTGCCGGCCTTGTGCGAGGCGTTGACCGCCTTCACCTCGAGCGCGTGGGTCGGGCGCAGCCCGTAGCCAATGTCGGTCACCGTGGATGCGAACTCGACGTGCTTCTCGACGAAGTCCTTGTTCACCGCACCGGAATTGACGATGTAGTTCTGGATGTAGTTGAGGATCGCCATGTCGCTCTGCGGCGTGAACACGAGCGGATTGTCGGCGAGCTCGAACGAGCGGTGCTCGAAGGTCGAGAGCACGTGGACCTCACAGCCTTCATGGGTCAGCCGGCGGTCGGTGAGGCGCGACCACAGGATCGGATGCATCTCCGCCATGTTCGAGCCCCAGAGCACGAACGCATCGGCATGCTCGATATCGTCATAGCAGCCCATCGGCTCGTCGATGCCGAAGGTGCGCATGAAGCCGGTGACGGCCGAGGCCATGCAGTGACGCGCGTTTGGATCGAGGTTGTTGCTGCGGAAGCCGGCCTTGTACAGCTTGGCGGCGGCATAGCCTTCCCAGATCGTCCACTGGCCCGAGCCGAACATTCCGACGGTCGACGGCCCGCCCGCCTTCAACGCCGTCTTCCACTTCTCGGCCATAAGCGTGAAGGCCGCGTCCCAGGAGATCGGCGTAAAGTCGCCGTTCTTGTCGAACTTGCCGTTCTTCATGCGCAGCATCGGCTGGGTGAGCCGATCCTCGCCGTACATGATCTTGGACAGGAAGTAGCCCTTGATGCAGTTGAGGCCGCGATTGACCGGCGCATCGGGATCGCCCTGCGTCGCCACGACCTTGCCGCTCTTGGTGCCGACGATCACGCCGCAGCCGGTGCCGCAGAAGCGGCACACGCCCTTGTCCCAGCGGATGCCGTCGGTCTTGCCCGGCTGGGCGGTCGCCGCTTCCGGCAGCGTGACCCCGATCGTCGAGGCGGCAGCAACCGCTGCAGCTGCCTTCAGCGCATCGCGGCGCGTCGCCGTGGCTTCATTTCCGTTCGTCAGTTTCGTAACCATCGTCGGTCTCTCCGGCTCAACGAATCTCAAATTGCGGAAGCGCGCGCATGCGCGCCGGAATTCTGGCAGGTGCCGCCGCAGCACGCGGACGGCTCGGTCTCGACGGCGCTCTCGTCATCGGCCGTATCGAATGCGTGAAAGATCAGCGAGGCACTGACGACGCCGGGCAGGCGATGCATGGCGGCGATCTGGTCGATCGCCAGCGAGGCCGGCGTGTCGATCACGGTCAGCGCGAGCCGGCTTTCGCCGGATGCAGCCTCCAGCTCGACGCCGGGCAGCGCCAGGATTCGGTCCGTCAGATCGCGCTCCGCATTCGGTGCGAGATAGACGGCAACGCCGCAGATGTTGGTGGCTTCAGCCATTGTGCACGACCAGGTTTGCAAGTTCGGATACGAGCGCGATGCGGTCCCGCGGCGCGAGCGCGATGGCTTCGACCGGGCAGACCGGGATGCAGTCGCCGCAGCCGGTGCAGGCCGCAGCATCGATCACGGCGCCCAGCTTCTCGCGCGCGAGAATGCGGATGGCGGAATGCTCACAGGCTTCGACGCAACGGCGACAGACCACGCCATGTCTTTCGACGCAGGCGCTCGCGCTGGAGACCGTCGCCACCTGTTCGGGGCGCGTCTCTTCCAGCTGCGGCGCAAGTGCGTCGCGGCCGGATGCGAACGGCAGAACGGCAGAAAACAGCGAGCGTCGTGACATTGGTCTCGGCATATCCGAATCCCCACGGGCAGCCCCGTGTTCAGGAATTTTCCAGGAGAATGCGCCCCATCGGGCACACCTCGGTCGACGCCATTGTCACCGCTGCGGACCATAGGTTCGTGCTGTCCAGATCGCATTGCGCTAGATCAAGGGCGCATCGTCATTGCGCGCAACGAACGATTAACCCGCGAGTCCAATGCGGTGTGAAATTGCGCCGATCGATCAGGGCGTTTACCCGGCTTTCATGTTTGAGCCGACGAAGCCGGTTCACGCGCCGAGAAGGCACGACCAGGAAGGGCTGCCGGCCTCGATTCTCGGGGCCGCATCCGCCTTGAAAGGACGGGTCGAATGGTTACCTTGGAGAGCGGCGAATCGCCGCGCGTCGCCCCTTTCTCAAGACAACAATGCCAAGCTTCACCCCGCATCAAGATGCCGCGCTCAAGGCCGTCGGCGACTGGCTCAAGGCCAAGCCCGGCCGTAACGGCACGCCGCCGGTGTTCCGCCTGTTCGGCTTCGCCGGGACCGGCAAGACGACGCTGGCCCGGCACATCGCGGAAGGCGTCGACGGCGAGGTGAAATTCGCCGCCTTCACCGGCAAAGCCGCCCTCGTCATGCGCAACAAGGGCTGCGACGACGCCTCCACCATCCACTCGCTGATCTATCGCGCCCGCGAATCCGGCGAGGAGCAGCCGAGCTTCGAGCTGTGGGACGACGCGCCGGCTTCGAAGGCGAAGCTGATCGTGATCGACGAATGCTCGATGGTCGACGCCGAATTGGGGCGCGACCTGATGTCGTTCGACTGCCCGCTGCTGGTTCTGGGCGATCCCGCGCAGCTGCCGCCGATCCAGGGCGGCGGCTTCTTCACCAATACCGAACCCGATGCGATGCTGACCGAGGTGCACCGCCAGGCGCAGGACGATCCGATCGTGCGGATGTCGATGGACGTCCGCGAAGGCCGCGAGCTCGACATCGGCCGCTACGGCGAGAGCGAGGTGGTCTCGCGCAAGGAGCTCGATCCTGACCGGGTCATGGGCGCGGACCAGGTCCTGGTCGGCCGCAACAACACCCGCCGCGCCTACAACATGCGGGTGCGGCAGCGCCAGAACATCGAGGACGCCTTTCCGGTCGCCGGCGACAAGCTGGTGTGCCTGCGCAACAACCGCAAGAAGGGCCTGTTCAACGGCGGTCTGTGGCGGGTGAAGTCGCGCAACACCTCGCGCTCGAAGTCCCGCATTCTCTCGATGCGGCTGTCGCCGGACGAGGATTTCGGCCACAAGGTGACCAAGGTCTCGGTGCGCGCCGATTGCTTCGAAGGCGGCATCGAGCAGATCGCCTGGGAGCAGCGCAAGCCGTACGACGAGTTCGACTACGGCTACGTGCTCACCGTGCACAAGTCGCAGGGCTCGCAATGGGACGACGTCGTGCTGTTCGACGAGAGCTTTGCGTTCCAGGATTCGCGGGCGCGGTGGCTATACACGGGCATCACGCGGGCGGCGAAACGATTGAGTATCGTGGTGTAAAGCCACTGCGTCATTTCCCCGCCACGAAGTAAAAATCCTCGCGTCCCGGCGGCGAGCCGTAGGTGAAGGGCTGCTGCTCGTGCTTGGTCGCGGCCCAGACGTCGTCGCGGATGATGTCGAACAGCTTTCTGATCTCGACGCGGGGCTGCTTGATCTCGCGGGCCAGCGCAGTAGCGAACGGGCTGTTGGCGGCACCGTCGCCGTCCATCGCGGTCTCGCCGTGCTTGGCGGCGTAGACAACCATGAAGCCGGCACCGGGCTCGATGTTGGAAAAGCCCTTGTCGACCAGCTTCAGCGACAGCGTGCGCTGCATGGTCGGCGCGAACGGATTGTCGCGGCAGGCGTCGAGAACCACCAAGCGCATCTTTCGCGCGGCGCCGACCGCGGCGATGACCTGCTCGAGGGCGACCGCCTGCGCCTCGGCGTCCTTGTCGGCGGCGAGCTTGGCGTCGACGGGAACGAGATAGTTCACCCCGCCGATCTCGAAGCCGTGGCCGGCGTAATAGACCACGGCCCAGTCGGCCTTCTCCGCTTCCTCCGCGAAGGCCTTCAACGCGTCGAAGAACTTGTCGCGGGTGAGGTCACTGACGGACATCACTGTCTGGAAGCCGACGTCGCGCAGCACGCTCGCGATCAGCCTGGAATCGCGCGGCGGATTGGGCAAAGCATGGACGTTCTTGTAGGCGCCGTTGCCGATCACCAGCGCGACGCGGCGGCCGGTGGGTGCGCTCCCCGGCGTCAGCGCGGCGAGCCGCTCCTGCGCGATGGCGCGGGCGCGCGCAACTTCGGTGTCGTCGAACTTCGTCAGCGAATAGGCCGCGGCGCGATAGTCGGCGCGGGCTTGCGCCAGGTCCTTCCGGCGCTCGTAGATCTGGCCGCGGCCGGAATGGGCGCGGACATTGTTCGGGTTGATCTGGAGGGCCGCGTTGTAGTCCTTCAGGGCGGCATCGAAGTCGCCCTTCATCATGCTGACATCGGCGCGATTGTTGATCACGAACACGTTCGTCGGCTGCTTCTCGATCAGGCGGTTGCAGTCGGCAAAGGCCTGATCGAACTGCCTCATCATGCCGTAGGTGACGCAGCGGTTGCCGGCGATCTGCGGGGCGGCCGGGTCGATCTTCTCGGCCTCGGCGAAGTCGGCGATCGCGCCGTCGAAATCCTTGAGCAGCGTCCGCGCGCGGGCGCGGTTGGTCCAGGCCAGCAGGAATTTCGGCGTGTACTTGATCGACAGGCTGAAATCGTCGATCGCGCTTTGCAGCGCGCCGCGGCGTGCGTGAATGACGCCGCGGTTGTTGTAGGGAACGCCATAGGCCGGGCGCTTCTGAAGCGCGAGATTGTAGTCCGCCATGGCGAGGTCGTCCTGGCCCTTGCGCTCATAAGCGAGGCCGCGCAGGTTGAGGGCGATGACGTAGTCCGGATCGAGATCGAGCGCGATGGACAGGGTCTCGATCGCGTGGTCGTAGTCGCGCTTGTTGAGCTGCGTGGTGCCGCGCACGGAGAGCGCGATCGCCTTGTCCTTGCCACTGACCTTGTCGGCCTTCAGCAGATTTTCGCAGGCGCTCGCGCGGGCCTGGGCCTCTGCCTGGCGGTCACGGCAGATGGTGAGGTCGTCGGCCTGCGGGTCGGCCGCCGCGCCCGGCACGCCGGCGGCCAGGAGGACGAGGGTCAGGGAAACGGCGCGCAGCATGGTGTCAGGCCTGCTCCAGCCAGCAAAGTCTTCTTGAGTCGATGATCGATCGCCCGGGTTCATCTAACGCGGAGTTCCCGGCCTCGCCAAGGTCGCGCTGGCCCCCCGCGCGGCTCACGTCACGGAGTCGTGTCCGTCCCGTCGTAACAATCGGCGGCTGCGTCCGTACCTCGGATGATGCGAAAGGGGCCGGACAACTGTTCGTCCGGCCCCGACCGTCCTAGACTGTCAGACCTTCCGAAAGAGGATCCGCCATGCGCCGACCTGCCCTCGCCTCCCTGCTGGCCGCAACCACTGCCCTCTCGCTCACCTTTGCGGCGCCGTCCCGGGCCGCCGAGGAGGCGGTCGTGATTCCCGCCCCCGCCATGGATGCGGCCCCCGCGAGCGGGATCCAGACCGCCGTGGTCGCTGGCGGCTGCTTCTGGGGCGTGCAGGGCGTCTTCCAGCACACCGCGGGCGTCGTCAACGCGGTCTCCGGCTATGCCGGCGGCACCAAGGCCACCGCCGACTACCAGACCGTCTCGAGCGGCCGGACCGGCCATGCCGAATCGGTCGAGATCAAGTACGACCCGAAGAAGATCTCCTACGGCAAGATCCTCCAGATCTACTTCTCGGTGGTGCACGACCCGACCCAGCTCAACCGCCAGGGTCCCGACGTCGGCCCGCAATATCGCTCGGCCGTCTTCACTACCTCGGACGAGCAGAAGAAGGTGGCGGAGGCCTATATCGCCCAGCTCAACGGCGCCAAGGTCTTCAGCAAGCCGATCGTGACCAAGGTCGGCGCGCTGGAGGCGTTCTACCCGGCGGAGGCCTACCACCAGGATTATCTGACCCTGCACCCGAACCAGCCCTACATCGCCTATAACGACCTGCCCAAGGTCGAGAACCTCAAAAAGCTGTTCGCGGATAACTACATTGAAAAGCCGACGCTGGTCAGTGCCAGCAAGGCCACCAACTGATCGCAAGATCACTTCAAGAACGGGAGACCCATGCCCGACACCAAGACGAAGACCACCGACGACAAGGTCATCAAGAGCGAAGAGCAGTGGCGGCGCGAATTGTCGCCGATGCAGTACGCGGTGCTGCGCGAGAAGGCGACCGAGCGTCCCTTCTCGGGCGAATACGAGCACGACCACCGCGCCGGCACCTATGTCTGCGCCGGCTGCGGCAATGTGCTGTTCGAGTCAGACGCCAAGTTCGATTCCGGCTGCGGCTGGCCGAGCTTCACCGCGCCTGCCGTCGAGAGCCATATCGACGAGGAGCGGGATGCCAGCCACGGCATGATCCGCACTGAGGTGCTCTGCTCCAAGTGCAGCGGCCATCTCGGCCATGTCTTTCCCGACGGCCCGGGGCCGACCGGCCTGCGCTACTGCATCAATTCGGCGGCGCTGAAGCTGGAGCCGAAATAATCGGCCTGTACGGTCGGGTTCCTTCATGGAACCCGACCGCCCGATGTGCTTTTCTTCTCTGGCGGTGCGGCCGATCATCGCATCTTGGCGGCCGCCAGGGAGGAAGCCATGCTCGGAACCATCCTAATCATCCTGGTGATCATTTATCTGCTCGGGGGCCTGTCCGGCCGCATGGGCGGTTATGGCTATGGCCTCGGCCATTCCGGCATGGGGATCGGGGGCGTCGTGCTCGTGGTGCTGGTCGTCCTGCTGCTTCTTGGAAAATTGTAAATCATATAAAATATTGAAATTGCTACATTTATTGCGGCTGCGGGGCTGCCATGCGTGGATTCATCATCTCCCATCGCAGGGGTCGCATTTTTGTCAAAACGGCCTATATTAGAGGGCGAAAATGGCATGTGCGGCGGGCCCGCTCGATTGCGGCCCTGCCCTCCCAAACCCCACGCGCTTAAAGCCCCAGAGAAGATCACGAGGTCTTTGACCATGCGTCCACTGCGTCCGTTCAACTTCAACACCTCCGCCGAACTCTTCCCCGCCGCGATCCGCAAGAAGAAGCGTGCGGGCTTCACCTATCGCCGGTTCGGGACCGCGGCGGAAGCCGTGCAGTTCGCGATGGAGCAGTTGCCGACGGATTCGCTGAACGGCGCCTATCTCCAGGTCGAGGAAGCGCGCTTCGACCAGAACGGCATCCGCTCGCTCTATGAGAGCGAAGCCTTCCCGCTGCCCCGCCGCCCCAAGCCGGCGCAGACGGCAGAGACCGACGCCGACGCGGCGTAAGTTTTCGCAAGCCTCCGATGTGCGCAGAAGGCGCGACGGCCGAAAGGTTGTCGCGCTTTTTGCGTTTTTGAACGCGGCGTTTCCGCGCCCGTCATGGCCAGGGACAAGCCAGGGCATGACGACCATTCGGGCATGTTCGATTGCAGGGAACGACCGCTTTAAATCCGCGGCTGCTTGTCGAGCCAGCGGCGGAGCAGACGCACGTTGCGCATGTTGGCGCGGAACATGACGTCGAAAGCGTCGCCCGCGAACGGCACCATGCCGACCACGCCATCGAGCGCGACGTTGCCGAGCATGCGCGCGGTGAGGTACCAGGGCGCGCCCAGCGCGCGGGCCTCGCGCACCAGCCACAGCGAGATCGCCGTGGTGATGATGTCGCCGACCACGGGGATCAGACCGATCAGGCCGTCGATGCCGTAGCGGATGTTGGTGCCGGGCAGGATGAAGGCGACGTCGAGCAGCTTTGCAATCGCCTCGAGCCGCGCGATCCGTTGCTCGCGCGTCAGATTGCCGAATGGATTGCCTTGCCCGAGATCGAAGCGAAACTCGCGAAATCCCTGCTCAAGCGTTTCGGGGCGGATCTCATGGCCCTCCTGGTCGATGATCGGGCCGCGCGCCGCCTTGCCTGAGGTCGCATGCGAACCGCTCCCTGAACGGGACCTGCGCGGAGCGATGATATCGTCGTCGGACATGGTCATGGCCTTCAAGAACGCACCGGCGCGGCGGAAGTTGCTGCGCCGCGCCCGAACGTCGCGCGCTCAGGTCGGCGCCGCCACCGCCTGCGGCTCCTTGATGTATCTATGCACGAGCCAGGACGAAATCACCGCCGGTACAAACCCGACAAGGCCGTACAGGATGAACTGCACCGCACCCGAATCCGGCCCGCGCGAGCTGTAGGTGAGCGAGGCCAGCACGAACGCGAACAGGCCGACCAGCAGCATCCGCAAGCCCGGGCCGATCCGCCTGATATGGACCAGGATGTCGTCGACCGCGCCGATCATCAGCGAGGGCAGGACGCCGAACAGGTAGCTGTATTGCAGGGTCTTGAAGAACACCGCGAACAGCTTGCCGACCTCGCCGAGACTGGTCTGGGCCCAATAGCCGGACTGATACGTCGTCGTCAGCAGCAGCAGGAACCCGCCGACGAACGGGCCGACCAGCGCAAACACCAGATAGCGTTTCATCAAACCCTCACACTTGTCCCGTGATTATAGCAGCGCCACGGGAACCTTGAATAGCGGGGCGGGCTCTGCCTTTGGGGGAACAAGTGACAAGGCGACGAGTTCAGACAGGACCTGAATCATCCCTGGCAGACTGGAGCCGCCGATGGCCCGCAAATTTCTACTGGCGACAATCACGCTGGCGGCCCTGACCGGCCTGCCGAACGCATCTGCACTTGCGCAAGGCCACATGGGCTCGCCGCAGGAGCAGCAGGCCTGCTCGCGGGACGCATCGCGCTTCTGTCGCAAGGACCTCGGGAATGACGGCGCGGTGCAAGGCTGCCTGCAGGCCAACCGGGCCAAGCTGTCGAAGTCGTGCAGCAAGGTCTTTCAGAGCCACGGCATGTGAGGACCCCAGTCCCCGGCGAACGGAGAGTGAAGCCATGTTGCGCGACGAACAGCTCTCGATCCTGCGGGACATCAGCCAGTCCGTTGCCTTCGCCGACGACCGGCAAGGCAAGATGGGGCAATTGATCGCCGATGGCTATGTGATGAAGGACGGTGACCTGTTCGAGCTCACCGCCAAAGGCGTCACCGCCGTCGAGGAACACGCTGCCGCGCTTGGTGCGAGCGACGTGGAACAAGCGGCGCGTACTCCCATCGGCTGATCCGATCGCGCGCGCACGCCTTCTGCGTGACGTTCACGCAACAACTGCAATTTCATTCATGCCGACCATTGCGGTCGCGCGGCAATGGCGCATACTTCGCTCGGGCGGCGCAGCACTTTTCGATTCGAACAATCAAGAGATCGAGCGACCACATGCGGGACCAGAGTTCCCGGCGTGAAGGCTGTGACATGCGGCAAATCAAGTCGCGTGCGGCGCCCCAAAAACCAAGTGGCTCAAGCCCAGGGATATCGGGGACCCATTCTGCATGACACGCACTCAGACCATCGCTTCGCTGTTGAAGACCACCGCTTCGCTGTTGGCCGTCGCAACCACCGCCATCGCGCTCCAGACCTCACCCGGCCTCGCCTTTTCGTCCGAAGCGCAGCAGATGTGCACGGGCGATGCGATGCGGCTGTGCTCCAGTGAAATCCCTGATATCCCGCGGGTCAGAGCCTGCATGGTGCGGAACAAGGCGCAGGTCAGCCCCGGCTGCCGCGCCGTGATGGACCGCGAAGCGGCTGCCGGCACCGCATCGCGCAAGCGGGAAGCGGCGGCGCAGTAGCTGCACTCGTCATTCCGGGGCGACGCGTCAGCGTCGAGCCCGGAATCCATCGTGCTGCACGGTATTCGTGGAAATGGATTCTCAGGTGCGCAATTGCGCACCTGACCTAATCGCCCCACTGCGCGAAGGCGTCGTTGAAGGCGCGCTCGCCGGGGGCGCCCTTCTCGATGGCGATGATGGCGCGGCGCTGGTTGGCGTAGACCAGCGGCACGTCGAACCACGAGCGCTCCTTCAGGAGCTGGACGTTGCGGGCGCGGTCGGCATCGACGTTGGACAGGCCGACCAGGAAGAAGCCGTCGGTCACCTTCACCGCGAGGCCTGCGAGCGGCGTGCCGCGCGCCTGCTCGTTCGACTTCATCAGGATGCCCGGCACGTTGGAGACGCTGCCGCCCGGAAAGTCCGGCGGCAGGATGAAGGTCAGCTCCGCCGTGTGGCTCGCCGGCAGCGAGGAATCGGTGTTACGGCGGAACGACATCGTCATCTTGAACTTGCGATCGGGAATCTCGATGTCGGCGCGCACGGCGACGTCGGCCTTCTGGGCGCCCGAGGCCTTGATCGGCTCCAGCCGCCACACCACCGAGCCGACATATTGCTTGCCCTTCGGATCGGACGGATCCTCGTCGTAGAGCACGACCTTCTGCGCCACCGGCGCGACCGGCTGGTCGCTGGCCGAAGGCTGACCGACCCGATCGGGGATCTTCGGCTTGCTCTGCGGCTGCGCGGGATTGTTCGGCGCCTCCACCACCTGGGTCGGCGAGGACTTGATCAGGTTGGTCGCGATCTGGAGCAGCGGCTTGCCCCAGAGGATGCCAGCACCGACCAGGATCAGCACGATGCCGACGGCGATCGCGCTCTTGAACGGGAAGGCGGAGCCGGTGCGCACGCGCTTCTTGGCGTCGCGCTCGGGCGCGATGCGCGGACGCGGCGAAGGCGGTTGCGGCGCGTAGCGCTCCGCCTCCTCGACCGACTCGTCGTAGGAATAGGGTGCGTCCTGCTCGCCGGCGCGGTTTTCCAGGCTCGGCTCGAGCCGGTCGAATTCCGGCGAAGGCGAAGGCACGTTGGCGTAGGTACGGCGCGCGGCGCGGCTGGCCTGCGCGGCCGCGCCGCCGAGATCATTGGCATCGGCCGTGATGTCACGGAAGCCGCGCACGCCCGGTGCCGGCGGCAGCGATGGCGGAGGTCCCACATCAGGAGGACGGCGCCCACCGGCGCGATCGCGTCCGGCCGCCGGCGGCTCCGGCATCGGTGGCGGCGCAGACGGTGCCGGTTGGCGCGAAGCGTCAAAGCGGGGCGCGCGCGGCGGACGCTGGGTATCGCCCTGGTCGTCGACATTGAAGGACGGACGGTCGGCCCGTGGCGGCGGCGGAGCCGGACGCGCCCGCGGTTGGGACGGCGCGGCTGCAGCCGCATTGCCTTCGGTGGCTCTTGTACTGGCGCGGCGAAACGCATCGCCGCTGCCGCCGCTGCGCCCGCCGCCACCGGGGCGCGAGGCCTCGCGGGCGCGCTGGGCCGCCTCCGATTCGACCTTGCGGACGGCCTCCTCCAGCGACAACCTCTCGCGGGTGATCTCGGATTCGGAGAGCGGCGGCTGCACGCTGCGCAACTGCGCGATCAGGGCCGTGCGCGCCCGCTCATAAAGCGCGCGACGGCTCTCGCCGGGAGCGTTGGGGTCCAGGGCGGCAATAGCGCGGGCGATCAGCGGATAGTAATCAGCCATTTCAACTCAACTATACCCGCGTCCTGGTAAGAGATCGTTAAGCCTCAAACGGGTTTTGCACCAGGATAGTATCCTCGCGTTCGGGGCTGGTGGAAAGCAGTGCGACCGGGCACCCCACCAATTCCTCGATCCGCCGGACATATTTGATGGCCTGGGCCGGCAGGTCGGCCCAGGACCGCGCACTGGCGGTCGGCTCCTTCCAGCCCTCGATGGTCTCGTAGATCGGCTCGACCCGGGCCTGGGCGCCCTCGCCGGCCGGGAAATGGTCGATCTCCTTGCCGTCGAGCTTATAGCCGGTGCAAACCTCGATCGTGTCGAAGCCGTCGAGGATGTCGAGTTTTGTGAGCGCCAGCCCGTTGATGCCGCAAGTCCGGACGGCCTGGCGGACCAGCACCGCGTCGAACCACCCGCAGCGGCGGGGACGGGCGGTGTTGGTGCCGAACTCTCGGCCACGCTCGCCGATCTTGCGGCCGGTCTCGTTGTCCTGCTCGGTCGGGAACGGGCCCTGGCCGACGCGGGTCGTGTAGGCCTTGCACAGGCCGAGCACGTAGCCGACCGCGCCCGGCCCGAGGCCGGCACCGGTCGCGGCCTGCGCCGCCACCGTGTTGGACGAGGTGACGTACGGATAGGTGCCGTGGTCGACGTCGAGCAGCGCGCCTTGCGCGCCCTCGAACAGCATGCGCTTGCCTTCGCGGCGCTTGATGTCGAGCAGCCGCCACACGGTCTCGGCATAAGGAAGAAGCTGAGGCGCCAGCCCGGTCAGTTCCTTCAGGATATCCTTGCCGTCGAACTCCGGCAGGTTGAGGCCGCGGCGCAGCGCATTGTGGTGGGCCAGCAGCCGGTCGATCTTGTGCGGGAGCGTGTCGAGGTCGGCGAGGTCCATCAGGCGGATGGCGCGGCGGCCGACCTTGTCCTCATAGGCCGGGCCGATGCCGCGGCGGGTGGTGCCGATCGCCGTCGCCGCATTGGCGGATTCGCGGTGCGCATCGAGCTCGCGGTGCAGCGGCAGGATCAGGGTGACGTTCTCCGCCACGCGCAGATTGTCCGGAGAGACCGCGACGCCCTGCGAGCGCAACTTGGTGACCTCGTCGAGGAAGGCGGCGGGATCGAACACCACGCCATTGCCGATCACCGACAGCTTGCCTTCGCGCAGCACGCCGGAGGGCAGCAGCGCAAGCTTGTAAGTCTTGCCGTTGATCACCAGCGTATGGCCGGCGTTATGACCGCCTTGGAAGCGGACGACGATGTCCGCCTGCTCCGACAACCAGTCGACGATCTTGCCCTTCCCCTCGTCGCCCCACTGGGCGCCGACGACGACAACATTGGCCATTCGCGGGTAATCCTTCGAAGATTTTAGATGCGCCAGCCCAGCTGACGGCCGGGAAGCCGTTCGCACGCAAGGCAGCCAACCGGATAAAGGAAGCGGCCGCTCTAGGCAAGCAAGAACGGGGGTTTTTCGGGGCTCAAGAGGCAGTTTAAGCCTTTGATATCCCCGGAAAATCCAGAAACGTTCCAGGGCGGCTCGGCAGGCTTCGACCAAAGCGTGAGACCGATTTGACCCGCTGCATGGTCGCGATGCGTCCGCCCCCCGTTGATGCAGCCCCGATTTCCGTGTCTTTGGGTATCGCCGGGCGATCAGCCGGCCCGGATCCCGCCGGGCCGGAAGCCCCGGTGCATGCGGGGCCATATCAATCACAATGTCCGCCACCGGTCAGACCACGAGCGCGGAAACATCCGGTCCGAGCTGGATCACCAACCAGCCATACCTGCTGCTGAGCATCACTGCACTGTGCTGGGCCGGCAACGCCATCGTCGGGCGGCTCGCCGCCGGCCACATCCCGCCGGTCACCCTATCGTTCCTGCGCTGGTTCTTCGCCTTCCTGCTGGTGCTGCCGTTCGCCTGGAAGCATCTCGCCCAGGACTGGCCCGCGATCCGCAGCAAGCTCGGCCTGATGGTCACGCTCTCGATCACCGGCATCGGCGCCTTCAACACGCTGCAATATTGGGCGCTGGAGCATACCCAGGCCCTCAACACGCTGTTGCTGCAATCAGCTGCGCCCCTGGTCGTGGCGCTGTGGTCGCTGGCCATCCTCGGCATCCGCCTCACCGCGGGGCAGGCGTTCGGCGTGCTGCTGTCGATGTGCGGCGTGCTCACGATCCTGCTGCATGGCGATTTCACCACGCTGTCGAACATCGAATTCAACAAGGGCGACCTCATCTTCATCGTCGCGCTCGTCATCTTCGCGCTCTACTCGGTGCTGACCCTGAAGCGGCCGCCAATGCATGGCCTGTCGTTCCTCGCCTTCACCTTCGGGGTCGGCGCGGCCTGCCTCATTCCGCTGGAGATATGGGAATTGTCCGCGCGTCCCGTGATGAAGCTCGACGGGCCGAACCTCCTGACGCTGTTCTACGTCGCGGTGTTCCCTTCGACGCTCGCCTATCTGTGCTTCAATCGCGGCGTGCGCCTGATCGGCGCCAACCGCGCCGCGCCGTTCTTCCACGTCGTGCCGGTGTTCGGCTCGATCATGGCGATGGCGTTCCTGGGCGAACACCCGCAGGTGTTTCACTTCGTCGGATTTGCGCTGGTGCTGTCGGGCGTGTTCGTGGCGTCACGGAAGCAGGCGAGCTGACGCCTCAATACGAGACCTTTTTTCTGTGCGCGTATTTCGGATTGATGCCGCAGGAGGCACGCGTGCCGGACGCCGTGACCCGGCACTGCTCATAAGTATTGAAGCTGCAATTTCCCGGATAGCCCCATTGATCCCCCTGTAGGCAATAGCGCGCCGCATGGGCCGGGGTGGTCCCCGCGGCGCACGACAGGACAAGGGCGGACAGACTGACCAGGGCAAGACGATGCATGGGATTCTCCGATGGCGCGCGGGAGGCTGACCCCGATTCCTTGCTGGCAAGCGGTGACGGACCATTGATCAAGATCAAGGCCGCGAGCCGGGCGGGGTGAACTTGCTGTAGGCCTCGCGCGTCGCGATGATGACGTGCTCGGCGCAGCCGTTGACGCGATGCGGATCGGCTTCACGCTCGTAGGCGTGCGACGTCATCATGTCGAGGAAGGCCGCAACGGACGGGTAATAGACCAGCGCGACGAAATCCCAGTCATGGCCCGCGTGCGGTCCTAGCGCGACAGCCTTGGCCTCGCCGGTCCAGAGCAAGGTGCCGCCGCGGGCCTTGATCATCGGCACCGTGACGGCGCTGTAGCGCAAATAGGCGTCCCAGCCGGACCCGTCACCGTCGCGCGAGCGCGCGTGGAAACGCATCAGGTTCAGCATCACCACCGGCGCCTGCGGATCGAGCTGCTCCAGGCCCTCGACGTTCAACATATTAACCGCCAATCGCACCTCCTCGGGGTTTGCCTGCATTGTAGCATTGCGGCCCTGTGACTTGTGCCCCAACGCCAATCCGGCGCAAGCTCCCGTCCAACGCCAATGACGATCGCTTCGCCCGCGCCAAAGGCCGCCAATCCGGCCAGTTGGCTCAACAACCAGCCTTATCTGCTGCTCAGCCTGAGCTCGCTGTTCTGGGCGGGCAACATCGTGCTCGCACGTCATGTCGGCGCGCATGTGCCGCCGCTGACGGTGACCACGATCCGCTGGTTCGGCGTATTCCTGATCCTGCTGCCGTTCGCCTGGCCGCACCTGAAGCGGGACTGGCCGGCCTTGCGGCGCAGCCTGCCCTTGATGCTGTTCCTGTCGCTGGTCGGCTTCGCCTTCAACAACGCAATCTCGTACTGGGCGATGCAATATACGGAGGCGCTGAACGCCCTGCTGATCCAGTCGGCAGGTCCCCTGTTCGTGGCGCTGTGGTCGCTGGTGCTGTTCGGCGTGCGGCTGACGGGTGCGCAATTCGCCGGCATCGCGATCTCGCTTCTCGGCGTGCTGATCATCATCCTGCGCGGCGATCTCGCCGCGCTCGCGAGCATCAGCTTCAACAGGGGCGACATCATGTTCGCCTCCTCGCTGGTGGCGTTCGGGATCTACTCCGCCTTCATCCCGCGCCGGCCAAAGATCCATCAGCTGTCCTTCCTGTCCTTCACCACCTGCTGCGGCGCGACGATGCTGCTGCCGACAGCGGTCTGGGAGGCGGCAAGCGGCCGCGTCCTGCAGCTCGACGGGATGACGCTGGCGACGCTGGGCTACATCCTGATCTTTCCGTCGACGCTGGCCTACCTCTTCTTCAACCGCGGGGTGGCGCTGATCGGGCCGAACCGGGCGGCCCCGTTCTTCCATCTGGTGCCGGTGTTCGGCTCGGCGATGGCGATCCTGCTGCTCGGCGAGAAGCTCCAGCCGTTTCACTTGACCGGCTACGTGCTGGTGCTCGCCGGCGTCGTGATCGCCTCGCGCCAGGGTTCGGCCGTGAAATAATTCCGCGCGGCGGACACACGACGGGTCTCGTGTCGCGCATCGCTGAAGAAGCGCTGCGCTGCGTCCGGGGCACGAGACCGAGTCAACTCGCGTCTTTTGATTTCTGTCCAGACAAGATAGGTTCCCCGCCAACCAAAAAGAGGGAACGTCTCAAGATGATTTCAGGGCTGATTCGAAACCTGCGCGCCGTCGCGACGGCCGCATTGTGTGTTGCCGCCGCATCCGCTGCCCAAGCCGACAATTATCCCAGCCGCAATATCACGCTAGTCTTGCCGTTCGCGGCCGGCAGCGGCACGGACACGACGACGCGGCTGATCTCGCAGCATCTGTCGCAGGCGCTCGGCGTCGGCATCGTGATCGAGAACAAGGCGGGCGCCAACGGCATGCTCGCCGCAAGCTATGTCGCGAAGGCCGCCCCCGACGGCTACACGCTGCTGGTGACCACCAACACCACGCATTCGGCCAATCCCTATCTGCTCAAGACCCTCACATACGATCCCGTCAAGGACTTCACGCCGATCGCGCGCACGGGCGACCTGCCCTTCATGCTGGTCGTCAATCCGGAGGTGCCGGCCAAGACCGTCGGCGAGCTTGTCGCCTATGGCAAGGCCAATCCGGGCAAGCTGAGCTACGCCTCGGGATCATCCTCGGCGATCGTGTCGGGCGCGACCTTTGCGCACAATGCCGGGCTCGACCTCTTGCACGTGCCCTACAAGAGCTCGCCGCCGGCGCTCAACGACGTCATGGGCGGCCGCGTCTCGATGATGTTCGTCGACATCCTGACCGGCCTTCCGCACGTCAACGGCAACGCGCTGCGCGCGCTCGCCGTCACCACCAAGGAGCGCTCGCCGCTGGTGCCGCACCTGCCCTCGATGCAGGAGGCCGGCGTGCCTGATTTCGACATCACCTCATGGCAGGGCTATTTCGGCCCGGCCGGCATGCCCAAGGAGATCGTGACGCGGCTCAACGCCGAGATCAGGAAGATCGTCGAGAAGCCGGAAATCAAGGCCCAGCTCGCCACGCTCGGCATGGACGCATTTTCCGGCACGCCGGAAGATCTCGGCAAGTTCGTCAACGAGCAGTTGGTGCTGTGGGAGAAGCTGATCACCAACGCGAAGATCGAGAAGCAGTAGGAGCGCTTGCGCGCGCTGCGCTCTCCGCATTTTCCGTCAGTGTCGGGCTTGTCCCGGCCATCCACGCCCAACGGCGTGTTCGATGTCCAAGAACGCGGATGCCCGGGACAAGCCCGGGCATGACGTCGTAGTTGATGGTAACGCTCGAGCGCCGGCTTACGCCGCGCGCACCTTGGCGAGGAAGCTGTCGACGGCGCTGCGCAGCGCGCCGGACTGGTTGTCCAGCTCGCGGGCGTTGGTCAGCACATCGCCTGCCGCCGTGCCGGTCGCTTCCGCGGCCGAGGTAACGCTGCCGATATGGGCGTTGATCTCGCTCGATCCGGCCGCGACCGACTGGATGTTGCGGGCGATCTCGCGGGTGGCCTCGCCCTGCTGCTCGATCGAGGCGGAAATGCCTGCCGTGATCTCGCTCATCTCTGCGATCGTCTGCGTGATGCCGCCGATCGCCGCCACCGCATCGCTGGTCGAGGTCTGCATCGCCGCAACCTGGGCGGAGATTTCCTCGGTGGCCTTGGCGGTCTGGTTGGCGAGCGCCTTGACCTCGGAGGCGACCACGGCGAAGCCGCGGCCGGACTCGCCAGCGCGGGCCGCCTCGATGGTGGCGTTGAGCGCGAGCAGATTGGTTTGTGCCGCGATCGAGTGGATCAGCTTGACCACCTCGCCGATCTTCTCGGCACCGGTGGAGAGCTCCTGCACCGTGGCATTGGTGCGCTCGGCGTCGCTGACGGCGCGGCTCGCCACTTCCGTCGAACGCGTCACCTGGCGGGAGATTTCCGCAACGGAGCTCGACAGCTCTTCGGCGGCCGCCGCGACCGTGCCGACATTGCCGGAAGCCTTTTGCGAGGCCGCACCGACCGTTGCCGCGCGCGACGAGGCGTCGCTGGCGGTCGCGGTCATCGACTGCGCCGTGGTCTGCATGCCGGCCGCGGCCGAAGAGACCGAGCGGACGATGCCGTTGACGCTGCGTTCGAAATCGTTGGCGATCCCCTCCATCGCGCTGCGGCGTTCCGCCGCGACGCGTTCCTTGGCATCGGCTTCGGTCTTCTCGAGGTCGCGGATGCGGACGGCATTGTCCTTGAAGATCTGGACGGTGGCTGCCATCGCGCCGATCTCGTCGCCGCGACCGACGCCTGGAATATCGCCATCGAGCTTGCCGTCGGCGAGGTCTTTCATGCGGGCGCCGAGCAGCGCCAAAGGACGGCTGATGCCGCGGCCGATCAACCAGGCGACGCCGCCGGCGACGATGACGATGCCAAGCATGGCGAGGCCGAGCATCCAGTAGACTGGGCCCATCTTGGCGTCGATGTCATCGAGATAGGCGCCGGTGCCGAGATACATCTCGAGCTCGGGAACGGCTACCGCGTAGCCCATCTTCCGGATCAAGCCTTCCTGACCCGGCTTTGCGTATTCGTATGTCAGCAGGATCGAACCGTTGGCTTTCGCGCCGTTCATCAGCTCCCAGGACAGCTTGCGGCCGTTGGTCACGACCTCCATACGGTTGGTACCGATCTGCTTGGGGTCCGGCGCCAACTGGGTGATGCCGTCGTAGGACGTACCGAACAGGTAGCCGGCACCCTTGTCATAGGTCATCGCATTGCCGTAGCGGCGAAGGTCAGCCATAGCAGCGTCCTTCGTCATCTCGCCAGCATCGACGCGCTTCTTCAGCGCCACGGCGTAATTGCGTCCCATCTCGACGATGGCCTTAGCCTGCTCGATGCGCGCATTCACCATCTCGCGCTTCATCAAATAGCCGGCGAGGACGCCGGAGATGCAAAGGCCAAACAAGGTGACGCCGACAAGGATGCCGAGCTTCGGGGCGATCTTCAGATTGCTCAACTTCACCGTGGGCTCCTCGAATGGTGCGGACGCACCGCAGACCTCTTTGATTTGAATCAACCTTTAGTGGGACACCCCTTAGCAAGTTACTTACGTGCCTCCGTAGAAGCCCGGACGGAGCCGCGAAAAATGGCGATTTATCTGCAGGCCGACAACCGGGAATTGTACGTGATCACCCCGATTTCGCGTAAAAGACGCAAAGGCCCGCCCGCGGAGACGGGTCACAACAAGAACCGACAAACCAAATCGGGAGCAAGACAATGCCGAAATACAGGGTGGTGACGCCGAAGGGCGCGAGCTTCACGGTCGCTGGCAGCGACTATTCCTACGAGCGCGAAGCGCTCGATCCGATCGATGCCGAGATCGTCGAGGCCCCCGCCGACGAGGCCGGGTTCATCGCCGCCGCGAAGAACGCCGACGCCATCTATGCCAAGGGCATCCCCATCACCAAGTCGATCATCGACAGCTTGGAGACTTGCAAGGTCATCACGCTCGGCTCGGTCGGCGTCGACAGCGTCGACGTCAAGGCCGCCACGGCCCGTGGAATCCCGGTGACCAACATCCCCGACACCTTCATCGAGGAAGTTGCTGACCACGCCATGATGCTGCTGCTTGCCGGCTTCCGCCGCCTGGTCGAGCAGGACCGCATGGTGCGCGATGGCCGCTGGGCCGAGGGCCGACCGGCGCTGCTCAAGGTTCCCAGGTTGATGGGCCAGACGCTCGGCTTCGTCTCGTTCGGCCGCGTCGCGCGTGCGGTTGCGAAGCGTGCGGCGCCGTTCGGCCTGCGCATGATGGCCTACGATCCCTTCATCCAGGAAACGCTGATGTACGATCACGGCGTGATCCCGGCGACGCTGAACGAGGTGCTGTCGCAATCCGACTTCGTCTCGATGCATGCTCCGGCAAGGCCCGAGGTGCATCACATGCTGACCGAGAAGCACTTTCGGCAGATGAAGAAGGGCTCGATCTTCATCAACACCGGGCGCGGCGCCACCGTGGACGAGGAGAGCCTGATCAAGGCGCTGCAGGAGGGCTGGATCGCGCACGCCGCCCTCGACGTGCTGGAGAAGGAGCCGCCCTCGCACAACAATCCCCTGCTCGGCATGGAGAACGTGACGCTGACGGCCCACGTCGCCTCGGCCTCGGCACGGTTTGACGAGGCGCGCAAGCGCCGGGTGGGCTACGAATTGTCACTGGTGCTGCAGGGCATGTGGCCGGTAAGCTGCGTCAATCCGTCGGTGCTGCAGACCACCTCGCTCCGCCGCTGGCAACCCGTCAGCATGGATCGCGGGCCGAACAGCTAGGCGGCCGGCGCAAAGGCGCCTACGACCGAAACGACCCTTCACCGGCGATCAACGCCGGGAGGGGAACATCATAGGGAGGTACTGATGAGGAACGACATCACACGTCGTGATGCCTTGGCGCTGGGCCTATCCGCTGCAACGCTCGCGGCCACCGGTGCTGCAGCGCAAACATCCACGATCAAGGCCGCCGACGTGGCGGCGCCCAAGCGCGAGATCGAGAAGGGCGCGTCCTTGCGCATGCTGCGCCCGGTGCGTTTCGTCCAGGCCGACGAGGATGTGTTCCGCGCCAATGCGGCGAAGTTCACCAAGGAGACCGGCGTCGAGGTCAAGGTCGACTTCGTCGGCTGGGAGGACATCAACCAGCAGACCGCGGTCACCTCGAACTCCGGTGCGGGCCCCGACATCATCATCGGCTTCTCCGACGCCCCCCACATCTACGTCGACAAGCTGATCGAGCTCACCGACGTCGCCGACTATGTGGGCAAGCGCTATGGCGGCTGGCTGCCGCTGGCGCAGCGCTATGGCAAGAAGAACAAGAGCGACGTCTGGATCGGCTTGCCGTTCGGCGCCACCGCGGGGCCCCTGATCTACCGCAAGTCGATCCTGCAATCGGTCGGCTTCGACAAGGTGCCGGAAGACCATGCCGGAATCCTCGACCTCTGCCGCAAGCTGCACAAGGCCGGCAAGCCGGCCGGCTTCGCGCTCGGCAATGCCAAGGGCGACGGCAACGGCTTCGCCAACTGGGCTCTGTGGTCGCACAACGCGTCCCTGCTCGACGAGGAAGGCAATGTCGTCATCAACAGCAAGGAGACGATCGCCGCGCTGAACTGGGTCAAGGAGATCTACCCCACCTTCATCGCGGGCACGCCATCGTGGAACGACGTCAGTAACAATCGCGCCTATTCCTCGCAGGAGATCTCGCTGACCGCCAACGGCGTCTCGCTGTACTTCTCGCTGAAGAACGACCCGGCGACCAAGGCGATCGCCGAGGACAGCGAGCACCAGCTGCTGCCCAAAGGCCTCGCCAAGGTCTCTCCGATGGCCGGCCTGACGCTGAACGCCATGGTGTTCAAGCACAGCCCCTACCCCAACGCCGCCAAGGCCTTCCTGCAATACATGCTGGAAAAGGACCAGTACGAGCCGTGGCTCAACGCCAATTCCGGCTACTGGTCGCAGCCGCTGGCCGCCTATGCCGAGGCCGCCGTGTGGTCGCAGGATCCCAAGGTGAAGCTGTTCAAGGACACGATGAACAGCACCTATTATGACGGCTACAAGGGGCCGATCTCGACGGCGACCGGCGCCGTCAGCGCCGATTACGTGCTGATTCAGATGTGCGCATCTGTCGCCACCGGCGCGGCCACGCCGGAGGCCGCGGCCGCCGAAGCGGAGCAGCGCTGCAAGCGGTACTTCCGGCGGCAGAAGTAGCGCCGGATAGAAGCGTCGTCATTGCGAGCGCAGCGAAGCAATCCAAGGTCCCCTCCGCGGAGATGGTCCGGATTGCTTCGTCGCACCAGTGCAAAATTGCTCCGCAATTTTGTCACGGGCTCTTCGCAATGACGGCCGTGGTGGTCTTCAAAGACGGGACAACACACTGATGTCCGTGACGACACTCTCCTCCACCGCCCTGGCGCATCGGCAGCCCTCCTGGCTGGTGCGATTGTTCGACTACAAGCCGTTCCTCATCGTGATGTGCCTCGCGCCCGCGATCGGGCTGCTCTCGGTATTCCTCACCTATCCACTTGGCCTCGGCATCTGGCTCGCCTTCACCGACACCACGATCGGCCGGCGCGGCATTTTCGTCGGTTTCGAGAACTTCCAGTATCTGCTCACCGATCCCTTGTGGTGGAACGCGGTGTTCTACAGCGTGGTCTATACGGGAATCGCGACCTTCGGGAAGTTCGCGCTCGGCTTCTGGCTCGCGCTGCTGCTCAACAACCATTTTCCGTTCAAGAGCCTCTTGCGTGCCATCATCCTCTTGCCCTGGATCGTGCCGACGGTGCTTTCGGCGCTGGCGTTCTGGTGGATCTACGACCCGCAATTCTCGATCATCTCCTATCTGCTCGTCGACGTGCTGCACTGGCGGTCGAGCAATGTCGACTTCCTCGGCTCGCCCTGGCCGGCGCGCTTCTCGCTGATCGCGGCGAACGTCTGGCGCGGCATTCCCTTCGTCGCGATCTCGCTGCTGGCGGGCCTGCAGACCATCTCACCCTCGCTCTACGAGGCCGCGATGCTCGATGGCGCCAGCGCCTGGCAACGCTTCCGCTACATCACCTTCCCGATGATGATGCCGATCCTCGCCATCGTCATGACCTTCTCGATCATCTTCACCTTCACCGACTTCCAGCTGGTCTACGCCATCACCCGCGGCGGGCCCGTCAACTCGACCCACCTGCTGGCGACGCTGGCATTTCAGCGCGGCATCGCCGGCGGCGAGCTCGGCGAAGGTGCGGCGATCGCGGTGTCGATGATACCGTTCCTGGTGTTCGCGACGCTGTTCTCTTATTTCGGCCTGGCGCGCCGCAAATGGCAGCAGGGAGAGGCCAATGACTGATACCGTCGCGCAAACCGGCGTCGCGGACGCCAAGGCCGCACCCGACACCATGGCCTGGGATTCCGGGCTGCGGCGGCTGATGATGATCTACTTGCCGCTCGGCTGCTTCGTGCTGATCCTGCTGTTTCCGTTCTACTGGATGGCGATCACCTCGTTCAAGCCGAACGCGGAGCTGATGAACTACCGGGATCACAACCCGTTCTGGATCTCCTCGCCGACGCTCGCCCATATCAAGCATCTGTTGTTCGATACCTCCTATCCACGCTGGCTGAAGACGACGATGCTGGTCGCGATCGGCTCGACCACGCTGTCCCTGGTCGCCTCGACGCTCGCCGCCTACGCCATCGAACGCCTGCGTTTCCGCGGCAGCCCCTATGTCGGCCTCGGCATCTATCTCGCCTATCTCGTGCCGCCGTCGATCCTGTTCATCCCGCTCGCCACCGTCGTGGTGCAGTTCGGCCTGTTCGACTCGCCGCTGGCGCTGATCCTGGTCTACCCGACCTTCCTGGTGCCGTTCTGCACCTGGCTCCTGATCGGCTATTTCAAGTCGATCCCCTACGAGCTCGAGGAATGCGCGCTGGTCGACGGCGCGACGCGCCTGCAGATCCTGCGCCGGATCACGCTGCCGCTGGCGGTGCCCGGGCTGATCTCGGCCGGCATCTTCTCCTTCACGCTGTCCTGGAACGAGTTCATCTACGCGCTCGCCTTCATCCAGAGCGGCGCCAACAAGACCGTGCCGGTCGCGATCCTGACCGAGCTCGTCACCGGCGACGTCTATCAGTGGGGGGCGCTGATGGCGGGATCGCTGCTGGGATCGCTGCCGGTCGCGGTGTTCTACTCGCTGTTCGTGGATTACTACGTGTCTTCGCTGACCGGCGCGGTGAAGGAGTAGATCCCGCTGCGGCGTTTGGCCCGGCTTCACAAGTTGGATTGGGCGGGCGGCAAGATCGAGCGGCTGGAGACCATCTTCCTGCACGACCCCGACAAGAAGGTGCCCTTCCGCATCGTGCACGAGGACACCCAGAAGCGCTATCTCACCGGCTCCGACTTCGACACCGAGGGTTTTCAGATCATCGGCGATGTCTTCTGGATCGGCGACGAGTTCGGCCCCTACATCCTGAAGGCCGACAAATCGGGCAAGATCCTCGGCGTGTTCGAGACCGTCGCCGACGGCAAGCCGGTGCGGTCGCCCGACAATTGGGCGGTGGCAACGCCGGGCGCGCCGGGCGCGACCTACACCAATGTCAATCTCCGCCGCTCCAAGGGTTATGAAGGCTTTGCGTCCTCCAAGGACGGCAAATTCCTCTACGGCCTGCTCGAGGGTCCGCTGTGGGACGCCGAGAAGAAGGACTGGGAGAAGGTCGACGGCAAGGAAGCCTCGCGCATCCTCGAATTCGACGTCGCCGCAGAGAAATTCACCGGCCGCTATTGGCACTATGTGTTCGAGCAGAACGGCAATGCCATCGGCGACTTCAACATGATCGACCCGGCCTCCGGCCTCGTCATCGAGCGCGACAACGGCGAAGGCACCGCCGACAAGGCTTGCCCGCAAGGTACCCGCGGCGAGAACTGCTTCCCGGATCTCGCCAAGTTCAAGCGCGTCTACAAGATCGAGCTGACCCACGCCAATGTCGGCAAGCCCGCGCGCAAGATCGGCTATATCGACCTCATGAAGATCCGGGATCCCGACAAGAAAGCACGGAAGCCGCTGAACGACGGCGCCTACACCTTCCCGTTCTTCACCATCGAGAACGTCGATCGGGTCGACGACACCCACATCATCGTCGGCAACGACAACAACCTGCCGTTCTCCTCCAGCCGCGATCCCAACAAGGCCGACGACGACGAGTTCGTGCTGCTGGAGGTCGCGGATTTTCTGAAGGCGAAGTAGCAGAGCGATTCTCTTCGGCCGCCATACACTCCACTGTCGTCCCGAACGTAGGGGCCCATAACCCCAAACCGGAGTCGTGGCACGAGATGGCGATGACGAGCCTTCGTCAAACTCGATCCTGTGGTTATGGGTCCCGGACCTGCGCTTGCGCTGGTCCGGGACGACGGCCGGAGTTTGTGGAGACGCGCCCCCTCACCTCACAGTAAATTCCACAGGAATCGTAAAACTCATCGTGCCGTTCTTGATCTCGTCGGGTATGGGGGGAAACGGCGAGGCCTGGCGGACCATCGACGTAGCCTGGGCGTCGAAGACAGCAACGCCGGATGAACCGGCGAGGCGGCTGGATGTCACTTGCCCGCTGCGGCTGACGGTGAAGCTCAGCCTGGCGACGCCGCGCTGGCCGCCACCACCGGCAGGATAGGAGTGAAAGCGCATCAGATGCGCACGGACGCGTTGGTTGTACGACGCGATCGCGGCGGC
Source organism: Bradyrhizobium sp. WYCCWR 12699 (assembly GCF_032144035.1). Taxonomy (NCBI): domain Bacteria; kingdom Pseudomonadati; phylum Pseudomonadota; class Alphaproteobacteria; order Hyphomicrobiales; family Nitrobacteraceae; genus Bradyrhizobium; species Bradyrhizobium sp. WYCCWR 12699. The sequence continues at coordinate 112,698 of NZ_JAVTJN010000001.1, read as the reverse complement.
CACCGCCCCGGCGCTCTGGGCCGATGCCATCGGCGCCTCTCGCTCGGCGCGCGGGGCTGCGCTGGTGCGCGGCGCAGGCGTCGCCTCCGACGGCTTTTTCGCCTCGCGGCGAACCACCTTCGGCTTTGCGGGCGCCGGCTTTTCGACCGGCACGATCTTCGCGGGTTCCGGCTTGGCCGGTGTCGGCTCGAGCTTTTGCTCCGGCGGCGCCACGACGTCAGGCTTATCCTGAGGCGGCGTCGGCACGATCGTCTCCTCGACGGCCTGCTGCTGCACGGGCTCCGGGGGCGAGGCATCGGCTTCTTGCATCACCGGCCCAGGTGCGATGTCATCCTGCGTCGACCGCGGCGCCGAGGTCAGCGGCGCCATATCGACCATGATTGCCGGCAGGCTGACGCCCTGCTCCGGCTGCGACCTCTGCCAATTCATCGCGAGCAGCGCGGCAGCCACATGGAGCACCACGATCGCTCCCGCCGACATGCCCCAACGCGCCGCTTCGCGCTCGGCGAGCGGATCGTGCAGGGCGAAGGCGTTCGCGGCCATCAGCTGCGTCCGTCGAGGCCGACCAGCGCGACCTTGAGATAGCCGGCGTTGCGCAAGGCGTTCATCACCTCCATCAGGTCGCCATAGGAGACCGCCTTGTCGGCACGCAGATAGATGCGTTCGTCCTTACGGCCCTTGGTGGCGGCATCGAGCGAGGTGCCGAGCGCGTCGCGGGGTACGACGTCTTCGCCGACCGCGACGGACAGGTCCGGCTTGACGGTGAGGAAGACCGGTTTGTCCGGTCGCGGCGCCGGCTCGGCCGCAGTTGCCGGCAGCTCGACGCCGATATCGACGGTGGCGAGCGGGGCGGCCACCATGAAGATGATCAGCAGCACCAGGATCACGTCGATGAACGGCGTGACGTTGATCTCATGGGTGACGTCGAGATCGCCCTGGTCGCCGCGCTTGAGCGGCGATCCGGAGTGCGTACCGAGCTTTGCGGCCATGGCTCTACTCCGCCGCCCGCGCCAGACGGAATTCCCTGTGGTCGCGTTGGCGGCTGACCAGCAACATCAGCTGCGCCGAGGCGTCGCCGAGCAGGGCGCGGTAATTGGCAATGCTGCGAACGAGATGATTGTAGATCACGACCGCCGGGATCGCCGCGACGAGGCCAAGCGCGGTGGCAAGCAGCGCCTCCGCGATACCAGGTGCGACCACCGCGAGGCTGGTGGTGTGGCTCTCCGAAATGCCGACGAAGGAGTTCATGATACCCCAGACGGTACCGAACAGCCCGACAAACGGCGCGGTCGCGCCGATGGTCGCGAGCAAGCCGGTGCCGCGCGCGATCTGCCGAGACATTGCCGCCTCGACCCGCTCGAGCCGCAGCGCGACACGTTCCTGAAGGCCGTCGTCGAGCACGCCGCCGGAGAGCTCGGCCTCCCTGGCGCAGGACTGGATGAGTTGGGCAACCGCGTCGTGGACGTCGCCGGCCCGTGCGGACGCCTCGGCCAGCGTCAATTTGCCTTCCAGCGCGCGCGTCCGCTCGAGGGCGAGCGCGCCCTTGCGGCGCAGCTCGATGGTCTTGGCGAGCCACACCGTCCAGGTCACCAGCGAGGCGAGGGCGAGTCCGACCATCACCGTCCTCACCACGACGTCGGCGCCGAGGAACATGCCCCAGGGCGACAGATTGCGCGGCAGCAGGGCCTGGTCGATCGCGAAGGCCGGTGCCGGCGCGAGCGCCAGCGCGATGGTTAGGATCATATGCCGAAGCCTGGAATTGCTCTGCATCCTGAGCTCCCGAGGTTGAAGCGAACTACACTGCGGCCACGATCCGATCTGCAAGCTGCCGGAACCGCACCAGCTGATCCGCCCGCAACGCCCTTGTCTCGTCGCGCCCGACGAACACCTTGAACATGATGCCGCCGTCGGCATTGACGAAAGCGACGAAGGCGGAGGTCTTGCCCATGAAGGGCCGCTCGACGAAGGCAACGGCCGCGCAGCGCTCGTGGCGCAGATGGCCGTGCAGGCCCTTCGGCTGCATCAGGTTGAAATAGCCGCGGCCGATCTCGCCGGCAGGAATGGCGCCGGTGAATTCGAAGATCGCATCATCGGTGTGAACGATCAGCGTGACCTCACCCCACGCCGCGATGTCCTGCATGGCGGCGGCAAATTGCTCGCCGCCACCGAGGCGCACCATGGAGGATGGCAGCGCCTCGATCACCGCGCGCGGGGTGACGTTGCGCTCGCGCGCGACGTCCTCGATCACCGCGCCAGGGTTGTCGGCCATATAGGCCCTGAGATCGGCGAGATCGGTGCTCAACATGTCCGGATCCTCCAGTGCGTCGTGGCCTCAAGCTGCCGCGGCCTTGCGCTCGCTCTGGATCACCTCAAAGCCCTCGAACTTGGGATGGCCGAGATAGAGGCTCTCGCCGGTTCTGTTGTCGGCACGGGCATGGGCGCGGCGGAATTCCTCGGAGCGCGTCCAGGCCTCGAACGCCGCCTTGTCGACCCAGCTGGTGTGCGACCAGTAGAGCGTGTGGTCCTCGGCCTCCGGGCCCTTCAACAGATGAAACTCGACGAAACCCGGCATGCTGCCGAGATAGGATTCGCGCGTGGCCCAGACGGTCTCGAACGCGGTCTCCGCGCCCTTCTTCACATGGAAACGATTCATGGCGATGAACATCAAAGTCTCTCCTTCTGATCAAAACGAAACGCACCGAAGCCGCGCTGGAGCATCAGCGCGGCCCGGCGGAGGTTTGTGGTGTTGCTGCGCGCGTTACGCACCTCCAAAGTGAATCTTCATGCCGGCCTTGTAGACCCGGCCCGGTCCCGGGCTCGACCACAGCACGTCGTTCTGCGTGGTGCCGTCGGTCGACGTGCCGGGAATGGCGTAAGGCCGGTAGTACTGGTTCAAGAGATTGTCGATCGAGGCCGAGAGCACGATGTCCTTGGTCGCGTTGTACGTCATGTACAGATTGACAAGCTCGTAGCCGGTCGCCGGCAGATAACCGGCGGGGACATCGTTGTTGGCGCCGAACGAGGCCCACTGCGCCGACAGGATCAGCGTGCGGTCGAGCAGGCGGACACCACCTGTCGTGACGACCTTGCGCGGGGTGATGGTCGCAAGCCCGACATTGGTGACGGCGTTCTTGCCCTGGATGTAGTGGCCGGCGACGCCGACGAACCAGTCGCCGGCATCGTACATCGTCTCCACTTCGAAACCCTGGATGCGAGCCTGCGCGATGTTCTGGTACTGGTAGAACTGGGCGAACGAGCCAACGCCCGGGAAGGTGACGAACCCGAACGGAACGAGGTCGATATAATCGCTGACGTCATTCCGGAACAGATTGATCTTGCCGCGGAACGAGTCGGACGCAGTGAAGATGTTGTCGTATTTCAGGTTGATGCCGACTTCCTTGTTCTTGCCGACTTCGGGACGAAGGTTCGGGTTAGGCAGGAAGCAGAAGATGCCGGCGGTCCCGTTGGGACAGACAAAGAATGCCGGGCCGCCACCGGTCGCGTGCGCGCCGGAAATCACCGTCTCGGTGATCGATGGGGCGCGATAGCCTTCGGCGTAGCTCACATAGGGCTGGAAGCCCGGAACCGGCGTGACGCCGAGGGTGATCTTCGGCGAGAAACGGTCGCCGCTGCCATTGGTCCTGCCCGATTCCAGATCGTAGCGGTCGTAGCGGATCGCGCTCACCGCCTCGAACCAGGTGCTGTAGTTCTGCTTCAACTGCAGGAAACCACCCGACACGGTACGGATGCCGCTCGGCGTCGTGATGTTGGAATTGCCGCGGCTGTCGGTCGTGATCACGTCGTCCTGGAACGCGTCGAAGCCCACGGTGAGCGCATTGCGCCAGTCGCCGACGTTGAAGCGCGTGGTGTTGTTGGCGTCGATGCCGTAGGTATTGAGGACATAGCCGCGCTTGTCGCCAACACAGCCCGAAACGTTGTTGCCGAAGCCGCCGTTGCAATAGGCCGACGGCGTGGTGCCGTAATGATAGGTCTTGGTCTGATCGTTGTCGGTGCGATTGCCGTAGACCGACATGTGCCAGTCAAACAGATTGTCGCTCGGCAACGCGTAATTCCAGGTGATGGTGCCGGTGTAGTTCTTGGCGTCGGATGCATAAACCGACGAACCGCGATTCAACGCAATCAACGCGGGTGTCGTCGTCGGCCCCCTGTTGAACTGGCCGATATCATATTGGTAGTCCTGGAATATCGCGCCGAACTTGACCTCATGGCCGAGCGCGGGACGGACCGTGAGCTTCATCAGGCCGCTCTCGACCTGGTTGCCTGTGTTGCCGATCTCGGTGCCGTTGCCGTCCTTGTAATTGCCTTGCGTGCGGTAAACCGCCCCGCCGAAGATATCGACGTCGGGCGCGGCGCGGAGGCCGCCGAACACCGAGCCAAGGCCGCGATTGTTGTTGGAGCCATAGGAGCCGGAGAGATCGACGCCCCAGCGCTCGCCGGGGCGCAGCACGTCCTCGATGTCCTTGGTGCGAAACGAGACGAGGCCGCCGATCGCGCCGGAGCCGTAGATATTGGCAGTCGGACCGCGCACGACATCGATACCCCCGACCAGCTCGGGATCAAGGAAGAAGGAGCCGCTCGCGTTGTGGCCGGTGCGCTGGTAGTTCTGGCGCGCCCCGTCGACGACCACCGCAACGCGGCCGAACTCCTGCAAGCCGCGGATGTTGACGACGGTCGCGGGATCATCGCCGCGCTCCTGGAATGACACGCCGGGAACGGCGTAGAGCACATCCGACAGCCGGTTTGGTTGAAGGCCCTGGATCTGCTCGAGCGACACGGAGCTGACGGGCGCGAGCGAGTCGATCGCGCGCTCCCTGGTCTTCGTCGCTGCGACCGTGATGGTGTCCAGCGTCTGCACCGGCGCAGCGCCGGCTTGCGCTCTGGCGTTCAGCGCCTCAGGCGTTGCCTGCTGCGCCATTTGTGGCTTGGGCGGCTTGCGCCCGGCCTGCTTCGGCCGCTCAGAGGACGCGTTTTCGGCTTGCGGCGATGCAGTCTGCGCGAGACTACTCTCCGTCATCATTGCCGCGATTGAAACCACCGACGCGCCCAAAATCAGGGCGCGCGAATACCAAGCCCCGTCAGCCATATCAGCCCCAGCCTGCACTTCACTCTAGTTTTTGGAGTCTTCTGGCTGGCGTGCGCTCGCAACGCGAACGACTGGCTGGCTGATGTCTCAAGTCGCGGGCATGTTCCCCGCTGCCATAATTGGTTACGTGGCAACACTCTGACGGTCAATGACATCAGGTTGCAGTTTATATCGATTGTAAATTGCAGCCGTTGGAATGCACCCCGTGCCGCTTATACAAACAAGCAGCACTCCAAGGATTTCGAAGGCGCATCACATTTCACATGTCAGCGTCCGCAGACAACGACGGCGACGCGGCGGGATCGGCAGGAAGCTCTTCTGCGACAACGAGAACCCTGACCATGCGTGGAAGCCGGATCGACAGCCGCGAGCTGTTCGCAGCCGCCCGCGAGATCATCATTGCGCATGGCGAAGACAGCTACCGGCTTCGCCTGACCTCGCAGAACAAGCTGATCCTGACGAAGTAACCCGCAATGGCATTTTGTCGCACCTTCGCCAGTCTCCTGCTCTCCATCACAATCGTGCTGGCGCCGGCCGCGCACGCCGCCGGCATCACCGTGCATGACGCGCGTAATCGCGAGGTCACCGTCGCCGACTTCGCGCGCACGGTCTCGATCGGCGGCGCCATCACCGAAATCCTTTACGCGCTCGGGCTCGAGAGCCGGCTGGTCGGCGTCGACACCACGAGCCTTTATCCGGCGGCGGCGCTGCACGACAAACCCAATGTCGGCTATATGCGCCAGATCTCCGCCGAAGGCGTGCTGGGGCTCAATCCCACCCTGATCCTCGCGATCCAGGGCTCGGGCCCGCGCGAGACCATGGACATCCTGGAAGCGGCGAAAGTGCCGTTGGTGCTGGTGCCCGACACCTTCACCGAAGCCGGCCTGATCGAGAAGATAAAACTGGTCGGTCACGCCATGGGCGTCGACGCGCGCGCCGCGTGCCTGAGCGCCGCGGTCAGCGCCGATCTTGCGCAGCTCCGCGTCCTGCGTGCCAGGGTGACCAAGCCGGTGCGCGTGATGTTCGTGATGTCGCTGCAGAACGGGCGAGCGCTGGTGGCCGGTCGCGAGACGGCGGCCGAGGAGATCATTCGGCTCGCCGGCGCCGCCAACGCCATCGACGATTTCGACGGCTACAAGATCATCGGCGACGAGGCGATCGCAGCGGCAAGACCCGACGTCGCGCTGTCGATCGAACGCGGCAAGGACTCGCTTCCTGCCGAGGCGATCTATGCCCACCCCGGCTTTGCACTGACGCCGGTCGCGACGAACAAGAGCTTCATCACCATGGACGGGCTCTATCTGCTCGGCTTCGGGCCGCGCACGGCCGCGGCGGCGCGCGATCTTTCCGCAAGGCTTTATCCGGCTTTGGCTGAAGGGAGCGATGGGTTCACGTCGGCCTTGTCGGCGGCGAATTGCCGGCAATGAGCGTGGCGATCGGAACTGGAGCGCGCAGCCCGGAACGCAGCGCCAGCGCCAGGCGACGGTCCGCATCGCTCGCGATCCCGCTCCTGGTCGCGGTGCTCGCGGTCACCGCGATCGTCGCGCTGACCGTCGGCGCCGCCGGCATCCCCCTCTCCCGCCTGCCCGCCGCACTCGGGCTATCAGCCGAAAGCACGGCCATGACAGCCCGCGACCAGCTCGTGCTGTGGTCGATCCGCGTGCCCCGGATCGCGGCGGCCGCGATGATCGGCGGCCTGCTCGCGGCGGCCGGCGCGATCATGCAAGGACTGTTTCGCAATCCCCTCGCCGATCCTGCGCTGGTCGGCGTCTCCAGCGGCGGCGCGCTCGCAGCCGCAAGCGCGATCGTCTTCACCGATTCGCGCTTCGGCGAGTCGCTGCGCTTCCTGCAGACCGAGCTGCTGCCGCTCGCGGCATTCGCGGGATCGCTGGCCACGACCGCCATCCTCTACGGGATCTCGAGCCGCTCGGGGCGCACCTCGATCGCGATCTTCCTGCTCGCCGGCGTCGCCATCACTGCCATCGCCAATGCCGGCATCGGGCTTCTGGTCTTCGTCGCCGATGACCGCCAGCTTCGCGACATCACGTTCTGGATGCTGGGCTCGATGAGCGGCGTGACCTGGACCAAAGCGGCCGTGCTCGCGCCGGTCCTCGTCATCGGGCTCGGCGCCTGCAGCTTCATCACACGCGGCCTCGATCTCCTGGTGCTCGGCGAGGCCGACGCCTTTCACGGCGGTGTCGATGTCGAGCGCCTGAAGCGGATCTCGATCGTCATGGTCTCCGCCATGACCGGCGTCGCGGTGTCGATCAGCGGCGTCATCGGTTTCGTCGGCATCGTCGTGCCGCATCTGCTCCGGCTCGTCATTGGCCCCGCGCATCGCCTGCTGTTGCCGGCCTCGGTGCTATCAGGCGCGATCCTGATGGTCGGCGCCGACACGCTGGCGCGCACGATCGTGGCGCCGGCGGAGATGCCGATCGGCATCCTGACCGCAGCCGTCGGCGCGCCGCTCTTCCTCTTCATCCTCCTGCGCCAGCGCGGGCTCGCCTCGCTATGAGTGCCGTGATCGAGGCGCGGTCCCTCAGCAAGCGTGCCGGCCGCGCGACGCTGCTCGACGGCGTCGGCCTTGAGGTCAATGCCGGCGAGATGGTCGCGATCATCGGCCCGAACGGCGCCGGCAAATCGACGTTGCTGCGGCTGCTCTCCGGCGATCTCCGGCCGAATGCAGGCGAGGTGCGCCTGAAGCAGCGCGACATCAGCAGCTTGACGCCGCGCGAGCTCGCCGCGCGCCGCGCGATGTTGTCCCAGCACATCAGCGTCACCTTCCCCTTCACCGTCCAGGAGATCGTGCTGATGGGCGCGGGAGAGCGCAGCGCACGTGACGCAGGCCGGCTCGTCGATGCGGCCCTCGACGAGGTCGGCCTTGCGCATTTCCGCGACCGGCAATTGCCGACGCTATCGGGCGGCGAGCAGCAGCGCGCCCATTTCGCCCGCGTGCTGGTGCAGCTTGCCTGCGGCGAGGCCGAGCATGGCCCGGGACTTCTGCTGCTGGACGAGCCGACCTCGAGCCTCGATCTGCGTCACCAGATCGACCTGGTCGAAGCCGCCCGCCGCCGCGCCGGCGGCGGCACGGCAGTGATCGCGATCCTGCACGACCTCAATCTCGCGATCCGCTTCGCCGACCGGCTCGTCGTGCTGGCGGGTGGCAAGCTCGCCGCCGATGGCCCGCGCGCGGACATTGTCACGAGCGAGATCATCCGCGATATTTTCGAGATCGACGCCGAGGTGCATCAGGCCGACGGCGTGCCGTACGTGCTGCCGCAATCGATGCGGGCGGCGGGGCCTTCGCTGTGAAGGTGCGCTCCCTCGCCCCGCAAGCGGGGCGAGGTGAAGGGCGCCGCCTACCCCGCCGGAACGATCACCATGCTCTTGTCCTTCGGCCAGCGGATCCGCCAGGCGAAATTGATGTCGCGGACCTCGCCCGGCTTGGCATCGAACGACCATTCCAGCACGCCGCGCTTGTCGTGGATATCCTTTGCCGTGGGCGGCGTGGTCGCGGGCAGCATTTCGACGACGATGTCCTCGCTCTCGCTAACCGGCAACTGATCCTCGATCGCGACCTTGATCGGGAAATCGTGACCGTTGCGGATCGTGGTCTTGAACGAACGCTCGTCGGTCTTGGACGTCGTGACCAGCAGGCCTGCCGAGCCCTCGTTGCGCTTGAGCACGGCACGCTCGATCTTCACCTTGTCGTCGGCGCCGAAGCCGAGCCGCACGATGTCGTCCTTGGCGGACGCCGAGATCTTGCCGCGGCCGACAAAGACGCCGTCGCGGTAGATCGCGACCTTGCCCGGCAGCAGCGTCGTGTCGTCGCTCTGCTTGAAGCTCGCTTCGAGGAAAGCGGTCGGGTCCAGCACCGGCGCAGCTCGCACCGCAAGGTCGGCGGGCACGCTCATGGCTGCGATACGCATGCTCTTGGCTCCCTCCTGGGCGCCGAGGCTGACGCGGCCGGGAATCTTGAACGTCGCCTGGAAGCCGCCGATCTCGGCGACCGCCTGCTGCTCGTCCGCGCGTTCGCGCGGCTCGGCCGCCTCCGCGATCTTGGCCATCGCCGGCGATTGTGCCTGGCGGGTCATGGGTGCAGGCCGCGCCAGGTCCGAGACCGTGCCGAGGGCCAGCGGCTTCGGCACCTGCGGATATTGCGCCACCAGCGAGCTCAGCTCCGGGGCGCTGCCGCCGCGGCCGATGCGCACCGTAGAGACGCCGAGCGCGACGTTCGACCAATCCTCGCCGGTCGACTGCGTGATCTCGGCGCGACGCACGAGTTCGAGCTGCGGCTTGCGGTCCTTGGCGCCGGTGTCGAGCCGGGCGTCGTAGAGCGGCACCCAGCGCGCGTTGCGCACGGCATAGGTCACCCGCAGCGTCGCCTTGGTCGCTGCGGCCGAGGCGACGTCGATCCGCACTTCCAGCTTGCTCGGCGGCTTGGCCGAGCGCTCGGCCTCGAGCTGTGCGATCTGGCGGTCGATCTCGCGCTGCTTGCGCGTGGCGTCGCGGATCGCCGTGTCGGCGGTCGCGATCTCCTCGCCGACCGCGGCAAAGGCCGTGCGCCATTCGGTGATCGGCCGGGCCTCGCCCTTGTCCCCGAGGCCTGTGGGCGAGGCCTCGGCAAAGTGCTGCGCGAATTTGCGCCTTGCGTTGGCCGAGTCGATTGCACCTTGCAGGTCGGCCCGCTGATCCTTCAGCGCTTCGATGCGCTTGTCGAGCTCGGGCAGGTTGACGGGCGGCGTGGTCCGCGGTGGCCGCGCATCGATCGTGCCGATGGTGAGCTTGGCGCCTGCTTCGCCTTCGACGCGGAGGGAGGACGGATCGAGCGAGAGCGGAAAATCCCTGGCGACCAGCGTGCTGTCACCGGAAGTAAGGTCCAGCGAAATGATCCGGGTCACGGTCGCGCCATCGGGATAGACGGTGACGGCGTCGATCGCCGAATTGGCGTCCAATTCGGCGGCCCATGACGGCACCGCGAGCGCCGTGGTCACCAGGACCAGGCTCGTCGTTGCCAGACATTTTGCGGTGATGCGCATGAAATTCCTCCCTGCCGATATCGACGCGTCGCCAGCCGGACGCGCGAAAGATGCCTCGCCAACATGGTTGGACGCGGCAGGGAAGGAACTGGTTCGATTGGGGTTTCCTTGGGGCGCCGCTGCGGCGGCACCAAGGCCGCGGAACGTCTTGCAGTCCCGCGGCAATCCTCACACCTGGGTCGGCGAGCCCTGGCCGAAGATGCGCCGGAGCAGATCGGTCACGTTCTTCGCGCCGGCCTTCTTCAAAATGCCGGCGCGGTAGCCTTCGACCGTCCGCGCGCTCAGATGCATGCGGCGGGCGATCTCCTTGTTGGTCAGACCGGCGGCAAGGTGCCCGAGCACGTCGACTTCGCGCGCGGTCAGTGGCTCGCAACCGGGCAGCCAGCCCTGTCGGCTCGTGCCGGGCTGGGCGAATTCGTCGATGGCGGCATCGATCCGATCGACGAGATCATGGGTGCGGAACGGCTTTTCGATGAAGTCGGTCGCGCCGCTCTTGATGGCGTCGACAGCCATGGCGATGCTGCCATTCGCCGAGGTCACCAGCACCGGCGCCATGCAGTTTTCCTCGCGCAGCCGCCTGAGCATGTCGAGGCCGGAGCGATCCGGCGGCAGCTCCATCAGCACGCAGGCCGGCATCCGCGCCTTCGCCTCGGACAACAGAGACGCACCGTCAGCGAAGCAGATCACGTCATAGGCGCTCTGTTGGAGCGCGGTCGAAAGTTGTTCGCGGGAGGCAGCGTCGGTGTCGATGACGAATACCTCACCCTTGGAAAGCATGTTTCCCGGCATAATCCCGATCCAGCAATGTCTTGGTCAAATGGTCCGAAACGGAAGGCGGGCCCCATCGCCGCGCCGCGCCGTCATGAGCACGGCATTCACGCCAGTGCTTCGGTTTCCCTTATGTATGCGGCGCCCGGTTCCCCGATTTGACGGATCGAGACAGAAACTTTACATTTCGGGACATCTGCGGGAATGGCTGGCAGGAACGGTTCGCATGACCGACCTCGTTCGCAGCGCAGGCTTGAGCTATTACCCGGAAATTGCCCGGTCGGTGGGGCTCGATCCCAAACAGATGATGCGCAAGGCCAGGCTGCCGCTGGCCTGTCTCGACAAACCCGATACCCCCATTGCCGTCGCCGGCCTGCGCCGCCTGCTCGAATTGTCGGCAAAGGCGTCCGGTGCCGAAGATTTCGGCTTGCGTCTCGCCGAGCGCGGCGGCCTGACCAATTTCGGCGCGGTCGGCCTGATCGTGCGCGAGCAGGCGACCGTCGGCGAAGCCATCGAAGCGTTCTCGCGCTTCATCCATATCCACCATGAGGGCATGCGGCTGGACGTCACGCGCGGCAAGCAGACCGTGGCCGTCACGCTGCATCTGCGCGGCCGTCGGCCGATGGCGCCGCGCCAGTCGATCGACATGGCGCTGGGCAGCATCCACCGCATCATCCAGTCGCTTTACGGCCACGATTGGCGACCGCAGGAGGTGCATCTGCATTATCCGCCGCCGAAGGACCGCAAGCGCTATCGCGACTTCTTCAGCTGCCGCGTGACTTTCAACGCCGAGGACGATGCGATCCTGCTGTCGGTGCACGACATGGAGCGCCGGATCCCGAGCGCGCATCCCCTGATCGCGGCTTATCTGCGCAAGCGGATCGAGGCCATCGAGACCCGGCCGGCAAGCTGGGAAGGGAAGGTCGACGAGGTCGTGCGGACCCTGCTCGCGACCGGCGACTGCACCGTCGAACGCGTCGCCGAGCATCTTGCCTGCACCCGCCGTACCATCCACCGCCATCTCGCAGCGTCAGGCACCAGCTTCTCGGCCATCCTGGATGCGCAACGCGCCGATCTCGTCATCCAGTTGATTGACGATCCCGACCGACCGCTGGCTGACATCGCGGTGCAGCTTGGCTTCTCCGCGCAGAGCGCCATGGCGCGCTGGTTTCGCGGCCGCTTCGGCTGCACCATCACCGACTGGCGCAAGGGCGTGCGGCCTCCGGCAGCGCCGGCCGATACGCCGTCGGCGACCGCTGCTTGAGCTCAACGCGCCGGCGCAGGCACGCCCATGATCGCGAGAGCACGCCGCCGGCTGCCGGCGAGCAGCGGGCCGAACGCGACGGCAAATCCTGGAAATGCGACGAGCCAACCGCAGGCAGCGATGTGCAGCAGCACATCGCTCTGCGCGGGAAATACCACGGCCGCGACCCTGGCCAGAGCCGCGATGACGACCGCGGCATAGATGACCTGGATCGCCGGCGAAGCGGTTAGCGCCTGACCGGTATGGCCGAGGCTCGCGCGCGTCATCACGGCGAGCGTCATGGTTCCCGCGGCACCCGCCATCCAGGCATGGATGCCGGCGCTTGGCGGCAGCGCTCCGAACACTGCAATGGCGTGCAGGATGAAGCCGAGCGGCACGAAGACATAACCAATATGGAGGATCACCAGCAGCCGCTCGTGGAAGGTTCGGTCGCCGGCCCAGCGCGCAAGCCGCAAAAGATGCAGCCCGCCGACCAGCGCCATCAGGACACCGGTGACGGCATTCAGCGGCGCGACGACCCAGGCGATGAGCGCGAGCGCGCTGCATCCGATCACTGCGCCGTCAAAGCGTCCGAACGGCACCGGCAGGCGGCCGGGATTGAACTTGACCAGCCAGTTGCGGGTGAAGCTCGGAATGATGCGTCCACCGATCAGCGCGATCAGCAGCACGACCACGCCGATGCCGACGCGGATGCTGATATCGGCCGCGCCCTGGTAATGCGCCTCGAGATGGAAAGCGACGTTGCCGGCGAGCAGAACGGACACCAGCCCCACCACCGGAAGGTTGCGCCAATTGCCGCCTGCGACGATCTCGCGCGCCGCGGCGGCGACGACCAGCGCCAGGAAGGCCGCATCGACGACGAGCGCGAACGCCCAGCCGGTATCGGCCGACAACGTGACCACCGCACGCCCGGCAAGCCAGACCATCACCAGAGCCCCAAGCGAGGCGCCTTGGATCGGCAGCCGGCCGGTCCAGTTCGGAATGGCCGTGAACAGGAACCCGGTGATGACAGCCGGCAGGAAGCCATAGAGCATCTCGTGGACGTGCCAGTCGCGCGGCGCGAAGGCGGAACTCACCGACAATTCGCCATAGAACATCGGCAGCCAAGCCAGGATCGACAGCCCCGCCTGGATCGCGGCGAGCAGGAAAAACGGCCGAAAACTGTTCGCAAACAGCGGCCAGCCCTCATATTTTCGGGATCGGGCGCCAGCCATGGGGTCAACTCCAATAAATCTCAGTTCGTTGTCTGGAAAAATACTGCCAGCCCGCCGTCCCGTTTTGCGCTATCGCAAACTGTCGGACGATTGCAGGTGCCATCACACTCCCAGTGCCAAGGAGGCAGAATGGCCAAGGTCGACACATCGCTGGTTGCGCATTTGCCGCTGTTTGCCGGGGTCACGCCGGAAGCTCTGGACGAGATCCTGCGCGAGGCCCGTTCGGCGCGATATCCCAAGAACAGCGCCATCTTCGAGCAGGGCGCAGACGCACAGTCCTTTTTCCTGCTGCTGCACGGCCACGTCCGCGCGGCCAAGACCACGCCGACCGGCGAGCAGATCGTGGTGCGCTACGTCGCGCCCGGCGAAACCTTCGGGCTCGCCATGGCGATCGGGGCCGCGCGATATCCGGCGACCGCGATCGCGGTCGACGACAGCGTCGTGCTGATCTGGCCGACCTCGGCCTGGCCGCGGCTGGTCGAGCGATTTCCTTCGCTGGCCGCCAACACGCTCCAGACCGTCGGCACGCGCCTCCAGGAGAGCCACACCCGCATCCTGGAAATGTCGACGCAGCAGGTCGAGCAGCGCGTCGCGCATGCGCTGCTGCGCCTCGCCAAGCAATCCGGCAAGAAGCTCGACCACGGCATCGAGATCGATTTCCCGATCAGCCGCCAGGACATCGCGCAGATGACCGGCACCACGCTGCACACCGTCAGCCGCATCCTGAGCGGCTGGGAGAGCCAAGGCCTCGTCGAGAGCGGCCGCCAGCGCATCATTCTGCGCGACCCGCACGGGATCGTCGTGTTGGCGGAACGGAACGCAGACAGCGGGGCGGCGTGACGGGCGCACCAAGGCGCCTCCGTCCAGGATAGGGGTGGGGGGCTTCCGCTTACGGCGAAAGCCGCCCCTCACCCGAGAATCCGCGCGCGCCCGCGCGAATTCCAGACCGTTTCACGCCGGCACGCAATCAACCAGCGCGGCGAGGAATTTTTCGCGGTCGATGCCGTGCTCGCGGCAGGCATCCTCCACCGTGTGGAAGGTTGCGATCGGGCAACCGACACAAGCCAGTTTGAAGGCCAGAAACACGCGGATCGTGTGCGGCGCCGTGCGCATGATGTCATCGACCAGATCGTCGGATCCAAAGGACATGGACAACTCCGTTCCGATACGACGATAGCGGAAGGGCGCGGAGTTTCTTTGTGGAAGCGCAAGCTGGCGCTGCTTCTCTCCACCGTCATTCCAGGTGCGACCAAGTCGCGAACCCGGAATGGCGGAGAGAGGGTTACACAGCCCGGCTGTGCAGTTGCTTTGCCGGATTGAGATGCGCGTCGAACGCGGCGGCGACGCTGCGGACCAGGAAGCGCGAGTCTTTTGCGACTGCGAGGCGATTGCCCTCCAGCCTTACGACGCCGTCGGAGATCAGCGGCTTCAAACGCGCCGCCGAGTTCAGCATCGCCCCGGCCTCGGCGCCATGGCGCGCGCAGATGTCGCCGAGGTCGGCGCTGAACTCGCACATGATGCGTTCGATGATGTCGGCGCGCAGCCGGTCGTCGTCGGTGAGCCCGTAGCCCTTCGCGGTGGCGGGACGGCCGGCGGCGATGCTCTGCGCATAGGCGCCGATCTGCACCTCGTTCTGAACGTAACCTTGCGGCAAATGGCCGATCGCGCTCGCGCCGAAACCGAGCAGGACTTCACCCTTGTCGGTGGTGTAGCCCTGAAAGTTGCGCCGCAACGTCCGCTCCTCGAAGGCCACCGCCATGGAATCGTCGGGCCGCGCGAAATGATCGAGCCCGATCTGCACGTAGCCGGCCTCCTTCAGCGCATTGGCGATCGCGCAGGCCTGGTCGTGGCGCGCGAGGCCGTCAGGCAGCACGCCCTCGTTGATCATGCGCTGGTGCTTCTTGAATTCGGGCACATGGGCGTAACCGAACACGGAGAAGCGGTCGGGTGCGAGGGTGAGGCTGCGCCGAACCGTATCCAGGCACGATGCGACGGTCTGGTGCGGCAAGCCGTAGATCAGGTCGAAATTGATTCCGACGATGCCGGCGTGCCGAAGCTGCTCGACTACGGACGCCGTCTGCTCGAAGCTTTGCACCCGATTGATCGCCCGTTGCACCACGGGATCGAAGCTCTGCACGCCAAGGCTCGCGCGGTTGACGCCGGAGAGCCGCATCGCCTCGACCATGTCGGCGGTCAATGTGCGAGGATCGATCTCGACCGCGACCTCGGCCGAAGGCAGCACGAAGAACTTCTGGCGCATCGTCGCCATCAACTCGGCGAAAGCCTCCGGCATCATGATCGTTGGCGTGCCCCCGCCGAAATGGATGTGCTCCACCTTGATGCGGCGGCCGATGGTTTCGGCGACCTGCACGATCTCGTTGCGCAGGGTCCGCTGATAGCCGGCGATGAGCTCGTCGCGGCGGACGATCTGGGTGTGACAACCGCAATACCAGCACATCTCACGGCAGAACGGGACGTGGAGATAGAGCGAGGCGCTGGCGCTCGCGGGCAACTCGGCCAGCCACCGGCCGTAGGTGTCCGGACCGATCGCTTTTGAGAAATGCGGTGCGGTCGGGTAGCTCGTATAGCGTGGCAATCGTTCTTCGCCGTAGCTCGCCGCGAGGTCAGCTCTCATATCTTACCCATTCGTAAATTTCGGCCGTGTGCAGACGTCACGGCAAATCACGGAATGCACTCCACTAACCCGGATCCGAGGGGGCGACCTTGCGCTCGCGCAAAGTCGGCCCGGGAGGAGGCGCGCGCCGGAGGTTGCGCTCGCGCAAAGCGCAGCGGCCTGTTCCGGGCCAGGATCATTGAAATTGGCACGACATCCGGAGCATTTGCCCATGAGGCTTCTCGTCCTCGAACTGATTTTCTCCCTGCTCGACGTCCGCGGCCATATCCCGCGTTTCGACGACTTCCGGCCGGCCCCGGTCGCACCGGCTCCGGCCGGCACCGCGCGCGCTCTGGCCGCAGTCATCGCTGTCCTCGCCGTGCTGTCGCTGGCGATCTGGGCGGCGGTCTGGCTTGTCACACATCTCTTCTAGTCACGTCCTGTCCAGGGCCCCGATCATGATCTCATCCAAGCGCGCGGTCGCCTGCGCCATCATCCTAACATGCCTTGTCGGGTCGCCTGCCCTCGCCGCCGACACGACCAGCGGCGATCTCGTCATCAGCAAGGCGTGGAGCCGGGCAACGCCCGGCGGAGCCAAGGTCGCTGGCGGCTATCTGACGATCGAGAACAGGGGCGACGCGCCGGAGCGGCTGCAGGCTGCATCGGCCATCCATGCGCTTCGAACCGAGATCCACGAGATGACCGTCAACGACGGCATCATGACCATGCGCCCGCTCGACAAGGGGCTTGTCATCGCACCCGGACAAGTCATCACGCTGGCGCCCGGCGGCGGACACCTGATGTTCATAGGCCTCGACGTGCCGCTGCATGCCGGCGACCAGATGCCGGTGAAGCTGTCGTTCGAGCGCGCCGGAGACGTGAACGTGACGCTGGATGTGCAGGCCATGGGCGCACAGGCGCCCGCAAGCACGGAGAGCACCGCTGCGACGGAGCCTGCGCATCGCGCGGAGCAGGCGACGGCGGTCCCACCCGCGGCGACATCCGACGCAGACGAAAGCTTCTTCACGCATCTCCATGCTGAAAAGGCCATGGCCAACGTCACGGTCTCTCCCGGACGCGCCGGCCCGGTGGAGATCGCAATCCAGCTCGAAGATGCCAACGAACTGCCCCTGAGTGCGGATGCGGTTGCGGTCACGCTCGGCAATCCCGAGCATGGCGTGGCGCCGATCACCGCAAATGCCGAGCGCATCAGTCATGATCAGTGGCGAGTCAGGATGTCGGCACCACTGTCCGGCCGCTGGTCGCTCGGCCTCGACATCCGCATCACGCCATTGGATGCGGTTAACGTGGTGTCACCGATCCTGCTCCGTTAAGACACCTACGTACTGTTGCGGAACCGAATCCGGCAAAACCTTGTCGCAGCGCAAACACTCTTGCCGCGGTTGGCGCACAGTGCATCCCGTCATCAAAACCTTTCCAGATGAAGGATGCTTACGATGTTCACCCGCAGAGTCGCATTGATCAGCGCCGCAGCGACCGCTCTGATGCTGGCGACCCCCGCCTTGGCTGCCGACGATCTCAAGCTGCCGCGCCAGAAGGTCGAGCTGGTCGCTCCGCCCTTCGTGCATGCGCATGAGCAGGCGACCAAGCAAGGCCCCAAGATCATCGAGTTCAAGCTCACGATCGAGGAGAAGAAGGTCGTCATCGACGAGAAGGGCACCACTTTCCAGGCGATGACCTTCAACGGCTCGATGCCGGGCCCGCTGATGGTCGTGCATGAGGGCGACTACGTCGAGACGACGCTGGTCAATCCCGCGACCAACACCATGCCGCACAACATCGACTTCCATTCCGCGACCGGCGCGCTCGGCGGCGGCGCGCTCACCCTGATCAATCCCGGCGAGCAGGTCGTGCTGCGCTGGAAGGCGACCAAGACCGGCGTGTTCGTCTATCACTGCGCCCCGGGCGGCCCGATGATCCCCTGGCACGTCGTCTCCGGCATGAACGGCGCTGTGATGGTGCTGCCGCGCGAGGGCCTGAACGACGGCAAGGGCCACGCGCTGAAGTACGACAAGGTCTATTACATCGGCGAGCAGGACATGTACGTGCCACGCGACGAGAAGGGCAACTTCAAGTCCTACGACTCGCCGGGTGAAGCCTTCACCGACACTGAAGAGGTGATGAAGAAGCTGATCCCGACCCACGTCGTGTTCAACGGCAAGGCCGGCGCGCTCACCGGCAAGAACGCCCTGACCGCCAATGTCGGCGAGAACGTGCTGATCGTGCATTCGCAGGCCAATCGCGACAGCCGTCCGCATCTGATCGGCGGTCATGGCGACTATGTCTGGGAGACCGGCAAGTTCGGCAATGCACCTGAGGTCGGGCTCGAGACCTGGTTCATCCGCGGCGGCTCGGCAGGAGCTGCGCTGTACAAGTTCCAGCAGCCCGGCATCTACGCCTATGTCACGCACAATCTGATCGAAGCCGCAGACCTCGGTGCCACCGCGCACTTCAAGGTCGAAGGCAAGTGGAACGACGATCTGATGACCCAGGTGAAGGCACCTGCCGAAATACCGGCTCCCAAGACCAACTAAACGCGACAAGGGGCCGGTCATCACCGGCCCCTTCTTCTTCAGGGAATGACCATGCTGATCGCATTCAAGCTCAAAATGGCCCTCGCCTGCGTCGCCGGACTCGCGGGGCCGATCGCGATGGCGCCGCTGGTTTCGACCGTGGCGGTCCGCGGCACGGCCGGGGAGCCTGCGATCGTCAGCGTCGCGCCGGGCAGCCTGTCCTATCGCGAGGCCGGCGACTTCACGCGCGCCGGACAGCAGGCGGAAGCACCGCTGCGCGCGATGCGCGTCGACCGACCGCTGCACATCATGCGAAACCAGGTCTCGTCATCCGATTATCAGCTCTGCGTGCAGGACGGCGCCTGCCGCGCGCTCGATCGCGACGTGGCGGTTGCCCCCGATCGCCCCGCGGTGCAGGTGAACTGGCATGACGCCGAGGCCTATGCGGGCTGGCTGTCGCGCAAGACCGGCCGCCATTACCGCCTGCCCAGCGATGCCGAATGGGCCTTTGCCGCCGGCTCCAGATTCAAGGACGATGGCGTAGCAGTCGATGCGAACGATCCTTCGAAGCGCTGGATCAGCCGCTATGAGCGCGAATCCGAACGCGACCTCTCCGACACCACGGCCTATCCGTTCGGTAAGTTCGGCCCGAACGAGCACGGCGTTGAAGATCTCGCCGGCAACGTCTGGGAGTGGACCTCGACCTGCTTCGTGCGCTCGCGCGTCGACGAAGCAGGCAATGCCGGTCGCCCCACCGTGAATTGCGGCGTGCGCGTCGCCGAGGGCGCGCACCGCGCCTATGTCACCGATTTCATCCGCGACGCCCGCGCCGGCGGCTGCGCCCAAGGGGTGCCGCCAGCCAATCTCGGCTTCCGCCTGGTGCGCGAAGAGACTTCGTGGGTCGCGAGCGTGTCGGCGCGCTGGAGCAAGGTATGGTCGGCGAGGTCGTAGTCTATTAGCGCGCTATCTTCCGCACCACGGCTTCTCAAATCGTCCGCGCGAACATGCGAAAGCCGGGCGCGCCGATGATCGTCTCGAAAGCGGGATCGTGCTTTTCCTCCGCGAAGGCAAAGCCCGCCTTCGCGTAGGCGCGTTCGGCCGGCTCGTTGCCGATCAGGAACGAGATCGTGGCCCGCCCAAATCCGGCCGCGCGGCCCTTGTCGAGCGCATGCGCAATCAACGCCGGCACCAGACCACGGCCACGATAGGCGGGGTCGGTCGCGACATGCTCGATCATCCAGTCGCCCTCGCCGCCCTGGACCCAGCAGGCCCGCGTATAGGCGCCGCGTCGGCGGATCGCATCCAGCTCCGTCTCAGACAGCCCGGTTGCAGCCCCGACTTCCGCGATCGCGCTCCAGGCTGCAGGTCCGGTACCGGCTGCGGGCAGCGCGCACAGCGCCACGGCCGGCTTGCCATCGACCTCGGCGATCAGGAATTGCGAGACGTGCCACATCGACACGGCCTGCGCGACCGCGATGCGCGCGATGAAGTCGCGGCATTGCGCTTCGGGCCAGCCGAGCGCGACGTCGAACCAACCGCGCGGCCGATAGCCGCGCTGCGACGACAGGATGGTTCGAGCGATGAAGCCGGCGTCTTCGGGACGCGCCGACCGTACCGTCATGCGCGCCCCCTTTGCGAAGACCTCAGGTGTTCTTCAGCGCGACGCGGAATTCGGCTTCGGTCTTGGACTTGACCTCGTCGAGCGTGACGCCGTCGGCGAGCTCGATCAGGGCCATGCCGCCGTCGCCGTGCTTGTCGATGGTGAAGACGGCGAGATCCGTGACGACCATGTCGACCACACGCTCGCCGGTCAGCGGCAGATTACATTTCTTCAGGAGCTTCGGGCCATCCTTGGCCGAGTGCTCCATCACCACGACGACGCGCTTGACGCCCGCGACGAGGTCCATCGCGCCGCCCATGCCCTTGACCATCTTGCCGGGAATCATCCAGTTGGCGAGATCGCCGTTCTGGGCCACCTGCATGGCGCCGAGGATCGACAGATCCATGTGGCCGCCGCGGATCATGCCGAAGGAATCCGCGCTCGAGAAATACGAGGTCGACGGCAGTTCGCTCACCGTCTGCTTGCCGGCATTGATGAGATCGGCATCCACCTCGTCCTCATAGGGGAACGGTCCCATGCCGAGCATGCCGTTCTCGCTCTGCAGGCTGACGTCGACACCATCCGGAATGTAGTTCGAGACCAGCGTCGGGATGCCGATGCCGAGATTGACGTAATAGCCGTCGCGCAATTCCTTCGCGGCGCGCGCGGCCATCTGTTCACGGGTCCAGGCCATCTTCGTCTCCTGATCTCAAGCTGCCGTGCGCGGGCGTGTGTTGCGGAATTCGATGCGCTTCTTGGCCGTGCCGACCTCGACGATGCGCTTCACGAAGATGCCGGGCGTGTGGATGTGGTCGGGGTTGAGTTCACCGGCCGGAACCAGATGCTCGACCTCGGCCACCGTGATCTTGGCGGCGGTCGCCATCATCGGGTTAAAGTTGCGCGCGGTCTTGCGGTAGATGAGGTTGCCGGCCGTGTCGCCCTTCCAGGCATGCACGATGGCGAGGTCGGCGAACAGGCCGCGTTCCATCAGATACTTCTCGCCGTCGAATTCCTTCACTTCCTTGCCTTCGGCGATCAGCGTGCCGACGCCGGTCTTGGTGTAGAAGGCCGGAATGCCGGCGCCGCCGGCGCGGATGCGCTCGGCGAGCGTGCCCTGCGGATTGAATTCGAGTTCCAGCTCGCCGGCGAGGAATTGCTGGGCGAACAGCTTGTTCTCGCCGACATAGGACGAGATCATCTTCTTGATCTGCCGGGTTTCCAACAGGCGGCTGAGGCCGATGCCGTCGACGCCGGCATTGTTGGAGACCACCGTCAGACCCTTGACGCCGGACTCGCGGATTGCATCCGACAGCTCCTCGGCGATGCCGCAGAGGCCGAAACCTCCCGACATGATCATCATGTTGTCTTTCAAAATGCCTGACAGAGCCGACTTGGCGTCGGGATAGACCTTGTTCATGCAAATAACCTTCGACTGAACCTGCGGCTTGGAGGCGTCGCGCCCTATTGGCGGCGATTATTAGGCGAAATCCTCCAAAGCCGTCAATGATACGGGGTTCTCCGCACCGCGCCCGGGTGATAGAAGCTGCCCACGCCGTGGGCAGAACCGTCCGCGGCCTTGAAAGCGACAAGAAAACCCATCAAGTTGCAGGACTTAACATAATAGGGCTTGGGCGTGGGCACGCAGGTTTCCCGACCCGCCCTTCTGGCTCCAACGACCAACCCGATCAGGACATGCCATTGACCATGGCCCAAGGAATGAAGCGCCTCGGGACGCCGATCGCGGCGCTGCTCGGCGTGGCGCTGATCGCCCTGATCGCGACCTCCTGGCTCATCAACCGCGACGCGCTGCGCAAGGCGGTCGAAGCGCAGATCCGCGACGTTACCGGCCTCGAGCTCAATGTCGCGGGCAGCATCGACATCTCGGTGCTGCCCGCGAGCTACATCTCCTTCCACGACGTCGGCCTCAAGGGCGGCGGCACCAGCGATTCCGCGCTCCATGTCGACGTGCTCACCGCCAATCTGCGGCTGCTGCCGCTCTTGCTGCAACGGTTCGAGATCGCCGACCTGACGCTGCTGCGGCCGCGTATCCATGTCAGCCTGAAGCCGGACGGCGAGAGCAACTGGACGCCCTTCATCCAGACCATCGCGCGCACCATGAAGCCCGGGGCCGAGAACCAGGTCTCGTTCTCCGAAATCCGGATCCAGGACGGCGTGCTCGAATACGAGGACGCCGCCACCCACGCCACCGAGCAATTCGACGACATCGACCTGTCGCTGGCCTGGCCCTCGATCTCGCGCTCCTTCGCCGCGACGGGACAGTTCGACTGGCGCGGCGAGCGCGTCGACGGCTCGATCAGCTTTTCCGATTTCGTCGCCGCTTTGTCCGGCGAGCGCTCGGGGTTGAAGGCACGGATCGCCAGTGCGCCGCTCAAGCTCGCCTTCGACGGCAGCGTCGCCAACCGCACCAGCCCGATGATGGAGGGCACGCTGACGATCGACAGCCCCTCCTTGCGCAACGCGCTGCGCTGGGCCGGGCAGCCGCAGCCCGCCAGCGGCGGCTTCGGCCGTTTTGCGCTGAAGGCCCGCGCCAACGTCGTCGGCCCCTCGATCGCGCTTACCAACGTCAATGTCGAACTCGACGGCAACGCCGCCGAGGGTGTCATGACCTACGCCAATAACGGCCGGCAGACGCTGCAGGCGACGCTCGCCGCCGACGCGCTCGACTTCACGCCTTACATCTCCACCTTCCGCCTGCTCGCGAGCGGGGCGCGCGACTGGAACAGGCAGCTGTTCGATCTCCAGGGATTGTCGACCACCGACCTCGACATGCGCCTGTCGGCAGCCAAGCTGACGGTCGGGCCGACCAAGCTCGGCCGTACCGCGATCGGCGCCAATTTGCGCAACGGCACGCTGGCGCTCTCGGTCGGCGAGGCCCAGGTCTATGGCGGGATCGCCAAGGGCTCGTTCGGTATCGCGCGCACCGACGCCGTCGCCGACATCAAGGCGCAATTCCAGTTCACCGACGTCGATCTCCAGGCCTGCGCCACCGAATTGTTCGGCCTCAACAAGCTGTCCGGTCGCGGCAACATCAACGTGTCGCTGTTCGCCTCGGGCTCGAGCCCGTTTGGCCTCGTCCAGTCGCTCGACGGCAGCGCGACGGTCACCGGGCACGACGGCGCGATCTCGGGCTTCAACGCCGAGCAGCTCCTGAAGCGCCTGGAGCGGCGGCCTCTGTCGGGCGGCGGCAATTTCCGCAACGGGTCGACGCCGTACAACAATCTCACCATCGCGGTGAAATTCTCCGATGGCATCGCCACCGCCGAGGACATCCGTATTGAAGGGCCGTCGGCGAAGATCACGCTGACCGGCACCGCCTCGGTGCCGACGCGCGAATACGACATGAAGGGCGTGGCAAGCCTCAATACGACGTCCGGCTTTCAATTGCCCTTCATGGTGCAGGGTCCCTGGGACGATCCGCTGATCTTCCCCGACCCTGAGAGCCTGATCCGGCAATCGCCCGCGGCGTCCCCCTTCCTCGATCTGCTGAAGCAGCGCATTACGGGCGGCGGAAAGCGTCCCGAGGGATCGCCGACGGCCGAGAATGCCAAGGAAAGCGCCAAGTCCAACTGATCCATGATCTGGACAGTGCGCGCCGGCTCTCCGAAAAGATCGTGTCCAAACGCCATCTGAAGCGCGATGACGATTCATCGTCATCGCGCTTAGGAAAGGTGACATCGCTCTCTCGGCTTGGCGGCCTCAAGCGGCCGATTGCGTCGTCGAAATCCAGCTTTTGTCCTCCCGCACCAGCGGGGCGGCAGCGATCCTCGGTGCGGTCGCGATCGCAGGCGTGCTGCCCTGGCCCAGTTCGCGGTCCAAGACCTCGCGGTCACAGGCGTTCTCCCACAGCGAAATCGTGATGGACGCGACACAATTGCTGATCATGCTGGTCAGCGCCCGCGCCTCCGACATGAAGCGGTCGATGCCGACAAGCAGCGCCACGCCGGTCACAGGCAGATCCGGCATCACCGAAAGCGTCGCGACCAGCGCAACGAAGCCGCTGCCGGTGACGCCAGCCGCTCCCTTGGAGGTCAGCAGCATCAATCCGAGCATCGCCGCGATCTGGCCCCAGGACAGATGGATGTCGCAGGCCTGCGCGATGAACAGAGACGCCAGGGTGAGATAGATGGCGCTGCCGTCCAGATTGAAGGAATAGCCCATCGGCAGCACCAGGCCCGAGACCCCCTTGCGACACCCGAGCTGCTCCAGCTTGCGCAGCGCGCCAGGGAGCGCTGGCTCCGAGGATGACGTGCCGAGCACGATCAGCAATTCTTCCTTGAAGTAGCGGATGGTCTTCCACAGGCTGAAGCCGTTCAGCCGCGCCAGCGTACCCAGCACGACCACCACGAATACGGAGCAGGCGATATAGAAGGTCAGGATCAATAGTCCGAGCGAGCCGATCGAACGGATGCCGTAGCGGCCCACCGTGAACGCCATGGCACCGAAGGCGCCGAGCGGCGCGAGCTTCATGATGAAGCCGAACGACACGAACAGCACGTGAGAGAACGAGGCGACTGCCTTTGTCACCACGACACCCCCATCGCCGGCACGGCTGAGGCCGAAGGCGATCAGGATGGAGATCAGCAGGACCGGCAGCACTTCACCATCGGCGAACGCGCCAAAGAACGAATGCGGGATGATGTGCAGCATGAAGTCCGCAAATCCGGTCGCACCGGCCTGCTTGGTGAACTTCGCGGCCACCGACGGATCCAGCGTGCTGACGGAGACATGCATGCCAGCGCCGGGCTGGATCAGGGACACGGCGACGAGCCCGGCCAACAGCGCGAGCACGGTCAGCAGATAGAACAGCGCCATGGATTTCACGAGCGTGCGGCCGACCTCGCGCGAATCGCTGATGCTGGTGATGCCGCTGACGATGGTGCAGAACACGATCGGCGCGATCATCATCTTGACCAGCTTGACGAAGCCGTCTCCGAACGGCTTGAGCGCGGCGCCGAATTCGGGCCAGAAATGGCCCGTGAGGACACCCAGTACGAGGCCAATGAGCACCTGGACGTAGAGAATCCGGTAGAAGGGTTTCCGAGCCTCGGTGCTCGCATGCCCGGCCAGCGCTTCCTTGTGCATCCTCTTGTCTCCCATGGCTCTGTTTTTGTGATGGCTTCGCGGGGCGCGAGCGTCAGGCCGCCAGCACGGAATGAGGCACTTGTGACCGGCGGGCGAAGACGTGGCCCTCGAAGATCCGCCGGGCTGTCCGCAACACCCGGGCAACCGGACCGGGCTCGAGCTTCACCACGAGCTGGCCGGAGGGATGGGCGAGCGTGATCGGCACCGGCGGTGCCAGCGGTCCGACCATCTCTGCAGCGATCGTTCCTGATGTGACGCACGCCGTGGCGATCGCGACCGCGCCGGTCACCGCGAGCGCGCTATGGCAGTCGTGCGGCATGAAGTACCTGACGTTCAACGTCGCCCCGCTCGCGGGCGCAATCAGAACCGGTTTCGGGATCACCATGTTCGCGGGATTGGGAAACCCCATCCGGCGTCCCGCTTCGATCCGCAGGTCTTCGAGACGCGCGCGGAAGCTGCTGTCGGCAAAATCGGAAGGCGCCTCGCGGCCGCTGCATCCCAGATCCGCCGCACGGACCAGCATGACCGGCATCGCCGCATCGAGGCAGGTCACGTCGATTCCGTGGATGCGATCGACCGCTCGTCCCGTCGGCAGCAGACGGCCGGAGCGCGCGCCGGCCGCGTTGGGGAACGACAATTCGATGGGCGCGGCCGTTCCCGGCACGCCGTCGATCCGCGCCTCGCCCTCGTAAGTCACCCGCCCTCCCGGCGTGGCAATCGTCGCGTCGATCAGCTTGCCGGTATTGACGTTGTGGATGCGTACATGCGTGCGATCCGCGGTGGCGGCGACGAGACCGACTTCGATTGCGAACGGCCCCACCGCCGCCAGCATGTTTCCGCAATTCGGCGAGGTATCGACGATGCCTTCCCGAACACGTACCTGGGCAAACAGATAATCGACATCGGCGCCGGGCACCGATGCCGGTCCGACGATCGCGACCTTGTTGATGACGGCATTGCCGCCGCCGATCCCGTCGATTCCGAGATCGTGTCCCCCTCCCATCACGGACAACAGGACAGCGTCGCGTGACCCCGGGTCGGCCGGAAGGTCGCTGGCCAGGAAGAACGGTCCGCGCGAGGTGCCTCCGCGCATGACCACACAGGGAATGGCAATCTGATCGTTCATGGAGCTGTTCCGTTGGCGACAATCTCGCGCAGGCCGGAGCATCCCTCGGCAGAACTCTTTTGTGAAATGCAAATATCTGATGTATTATTTCGGATATCGGTATAATGGGGAGGCCGTAATGAACGCGGAATTGCTCGACCTCAAGGCGTTCATCACCGTGGCGGAGACGGGAAGCTTCGTCCGCACCGCCAAGGCGCTCAACCTGTCGCAACCCGCGCTCAGCCGGCGCATTCAGAAGCTCGAGGAAAGTCTCGGGGCGCCCCTGCTCGAACGGTCGACCCGCCACGTCAATCTCACCATGACCGGCCGTGACTTCCTGCCGAAGGTGCGCCGCCTCATCGACGAGTTCGAGACCTCGGTGCTCGCCATCCAGGACATCGGCGCGCGAAGCTCAGGCCTGGTCTCGGTGGCGGCCGTGCCGACAGCGGTATTCTATTTCCTGCCGCGTGCGATCGGCCGGTTTGCGGAAGCGTATCCGCGCATTCGCATCCGGATTCTCGACATCGGCGCCAATGAGGGATTGGAAGCGGTCGCGCGCGGGGAAGTTGATTTCGGCATCAATTTCATCGGCGCCTCGCATGCCGAGATCGAATTCGAGAAGCTCGTCGAGGATCCCTTCGTGCTGGCCTGCCGTCATGACCATCCGTTGGCGTCGCGCAAGCAGGTCAGCTGGCCGGAGATCGTGCCGCACCGGGTCATCACCGTCGGTCGCAACAGCGGCAATCGCGCGCTGATCGACAATGCACTGGCGCGACACGGGCTGCAGCTGAACTGGTCCTATGAAGTCGCCCACCTCTCCGGTTCGCTTGGCCTGGTCGAGGCGGGTCTCGGCATCGCCGTGCTCCCGAAGCTCGCGACGCCCGCGGCCGGCCATCCGATCATTCACACCATTCGCCTGATCGAGCCGGAAGTGTCGCGGACGATCGGCATCGTGCGCAGGCGCGGGGCGACCCTGTCCCCTCATGCCAGCCAGTTTCTGAAGATGCTGCTGGAGGCATGGCGCTCGCCTGCCCGGACCAGCGGGCAAGGCAGGCCGCGCTCCCGATCTGCCGACACGAGCGCGAATGTCGCTGCGACCGTGCCTCGCGGGAAACGCTGACAAGGCCGGACACCGCGAGGCGAATTGATTGGCATGTATTGATGCGGCCTTTGGATCGATGCGCGAATCCGCAGCCCCACAGCCTCTCTTCAACCGCGACATAGGTCTGACAAGAAGCCGCTAGATCGGATGACGGCCATGCGCTAGTGTTTTATACGACCGGTTAAAAACACCGGCCGTTTGAGGGAGAAAAACGTGAAATCCAAGGTTATTGGCGCAGTATCACTGGCGGTCGCTGCGGCCGGGCTGTTTGCAGCCGCTGCACCCGCATTTGCGCAGCAGAAGACGATCACGGTCTGGTGGGGCAAGGGCTTCTACCGCTCCGAAGACGACGCGTTGATCGAGACGATCAAGAAATTCGAAGCCAAGACCGGCATCAAGGTCGAATTGTCGCAGTATGCGATCCAGGACATGATTCCGAAGACGGTCGCCGCTCTCGATGCCGGCACCGTGCCCGATGTCGCCTATTCCGATTCCTATGACGTCCAGGCGCAGGGCAAGTGGGCCTATGAGGGCAAGCTCGAGGATCTCTCCGACGTCATGGAGCCGATCAAGGGCCGCTTCGTGCAGAACACGCTCGATGCGTCGATCCTCTACAACGACGTCACCAAGAAGAAGGCCTATTACGGCTTTCCGCTGAAACAGCAGAGCATGCACGTCCAGATTTGGAACGACATGCTGGAGAAGGCCGGCTTCAAGCTGAGCGACATTCCGAACGACTGGAGCGGTTACTGGACCTTCTGGTGCGACAAGGTGCAGCCCGCGATCCGCAAGGCGACCGGCCAGCGCATCTATGCCGTCGGCCAGCCGATGGGCGTGGAATCCACCGACGCCTTCCAGTCCTTCTACACCTTCATGGACGCCTACCATGTCAAGCTGGTCGACGATGACGGCAAGCTCACCGTCGACGATCCCAAGGTTCGCGAGAACCTGATCAAGGCGATGAAGGATTACACCGACACCTACATCAAGGGCTGCACGCCGCCGTCCTCCACGACCTGGAAGGATCCCGACAACAACGTCGCCTTCCACAACAAGACCATCGTGATGACCCACAACTTCACGATCTCGATTGCGGCGAAGTGGTTTGAGGATTCCACGAACCAGGCGCTGACGCCCGAGCAGCGCGAGGCCGGCAAGAAGGCCTATGAGCAGGACATCATCACGGCCTCCTTCCCCAAGGCACCGGATGGTTCGACCATCCGCTACCGCTCCGACGTCAAGACCGGACTGGTGTTCACCGCGGCCAAGAACAAGGCCGAGGCCAAGCAGTTCATCAGCTTCCTGCTCCAGGAAGAGAACGTCCGTCCTTACATCGAGGGCGCGCTCGGCCGCTGGTTCCCGGTGACGAAGGAAAGCCAGGAAAGCCCGTTCTGGCAGGCTGACAAGCACCGCAAGGCCGTCTACACCCAGTTCAAGGGCGGCACCGCGGCGTTCGACTTCACCAAGAACTGGAAGTTCACGATTCTCAACAACGAGAACGTGTGGGCGAAGGCGATGAACCGCGTCGTCAGCGAGAAGGTTCCGGTCGACAAAGCCGTCGACGAACTGATCGCCCGCATCAAGCAGGTCGCGGGTTAATTCATCCGCCCCTCTCCCCGCATTGCGGGGAGAGGTGTAAGAACAACACCGGCCGCGTTTCGCGGCCGGCTTCTCTTTGAAGAGTCCAAAAAGAATGGCGATCACGCTCTCAGGCGATCAGGCAGTCCCCGGCCCGCCCCTGTCGTCTCGGCTGACCCCGGCGCAGGTCTGGGGCATCGTGCTGCTCGCGCCCTATCTGCTCGTTTTCCTCGCCTTCGTGGTCTATCCCGTCTGCTACGGGCTCTGGCTGGCGCGGGCCCCCTCGAACTATGTCGCGCTCTATAACGACCCGATCTTCGCGCGCGCTGCGGTCAACACGCTGATCTTCCTGGTCATCGGCATCAACATCAAGATGCTGATCGCGCTGTTCCTGTCCGGCTTCTTCGCCCAGCAGCGCCCCTGGATCAAATGGCTCTCGGTGATCTTCATCCTGCCCTGGGCCGTGCCGTCGATCCCGACCATCCTGTCGGTGCGCTTCATGCTCAATCCCGAATGGGGCATGATCAACCATTTCATCTTCTCCTTCACCGGCGATGACGGCCCGAACTGGCTGAACGATCCGACCGTGGCGCTGACCATGGCGATCGCCGTGCATATCTGGAAGTCTCTGCCGTTCTGGACGCTGATCCTGATCACCGGCCGCCTTGCGATCTCGCACGACCTGTTCGAGGCCGCCGAAGTCGACGGTGCGAGCTGGTGGCAGAAATTCCGCTACATCACCTGGCCGTCGATGCAGACGCTCTACGTCACCTGCACGCTGCTCTCGATGATCTGGACGCTCGGCGACTTCAACAGCGTCTATCTGCTCACCGGCGGCGGCCCGGCCGACCTCACGCACGTGCTGTCGACGCTCGGCATCCGCTATCTCCGGCTCGACCAGCTCTCGCTGGCAATGGCATCCATCGTCTGCGCGATGCCGTTCGTCCTGCCGCTCGTGTACTTCATGATGAAACGGTTGTCCCGATGAAGCTCCCCGGCGTAAGAGAGTTTTCCTGGCGCGAAGTCGGGATCGAAGCGCGGCTCCTGCTGATCGGCATTCCCGTCTTCCTGTGGACGATGATCCCGATCTATCACATGTTCCTGTTCGCGATCTCCCCGAAGGAGGACGCATTCTCGGGCAAGCTGTGGCCGGACCATCCGACGCTGCACAACTTCGAGATCGTGTTCAAGCAGCAGCACTACTTCCTGCGCGATTTCTACGTGCAGTTCTGGAATTCGGTGGTGATTGCGGCGTCCGTCGGCGTGCTGACGCTGTTCATCGCGACCGCGGCTGCGTTCTCGATCTCGCGGCTGAAAGTGCCGGGCGGACGGATCGTGCTGAACCTCGCGCTCTTCACCTATTTCATTCCGGCCGCGTTCCTGGCCGTGCCGATGTACCGGACCATGGGCAATTACGGCCTGCTCAACAATCACTGGTCGCTGATCCTGGCGATGGTGACGATCGCCTCGCCTTACGCCATCTGGGTGCTCAAGCAGGCGTCGGACAAGCTGCCGGTCGAGCTCGACGAGGCCGCGGTGATGGACGGCGCGACGACGCTGCAGATTTTCCGCCTGGTCTATTTGCCGCTGATGATGCCCTCGCTGGTCGCGATCGGCACCTATGCGGTGCTGCTGGCCTGGAACGAATATCTCTACGCGTTCCTGCTGCTCTCCAACGACCGCGAGATCACCCTTCCCGTCGCGCTCGGCAACTTCCTCGCCGCCGATGACTCGCCCTGGGAGCTGCTGATGACCACCGGCTTCATCTACGCGCTGCCGCCGGCCGCGGTCTACTACGCCTTCCGCCGCTACATGGTAGGCGGGCTCACGGCAGGTGCGGTGAAGTCGTAAGCATCAGGTTTGCGCGATTCAGGATCATGACTCGAGCCGGATGCGAAACCGTCTCGTCACGGATGTGTCGCCCTCGAAGTGGCGCCAGTACTTCAGCACGACATCGCCGCTTCCGGCCGAAATGCGTCTGAAGGAGAACTTCACTTCGCCTCCGCTTCCGAGCTGGCCCGAAGAATAATTCGGCGTCGCTTGGCCATCCTCGACAATGCCTGAATCGATCCGCTCGATGGCCCAGCGATAGCCGGTGGTGGCGTTTTCGGGGAGCGTGATTTCAACGGTGTCTCCGCCCCGCAGATCAAGCGTGCGATCGTTATCAGCTTCGGTCAACGACGGCATACGCTTCAATCCCGCAGCAAAGCCCGCCTGTGCACGGCAGCACACCAAACGCGCGGACGGACGTCAAGTTCCTGCCCGTCCGCGCCGAGCCCGCCAATCCAGTCTAGACGGTCGCCCCATAACTCTCTGAATAGAAAGCGGCATTGATGTAGGCTTCGCTGACGTAAGCAAACCCCTTGTCGCCCCAGGCGGTGCCCCAGCTGTTGCGGATGATGATGCGGCCATCGGCCCGGTATCCGACGGCGCACACCGCATGGCCGCCGCGTACCGTTCCCGGCTGGAACGTGTCGATGATGCCGTGCGTGGCAGTGGCATTGTCCCAGGCGTGATCGACATTCAATCCGACCAGGATCGGCCCGTGCGTCGCGAGCCATGACCGCCAGTTTGCCGTATTGCGTTGCAGATTGACGTAGGACGCAATCTTGCGCGTCGCGGCCGTTGCGAAGAAGGTCTTTTCGTCGCCAAGATACATGTTGGTCGTAATGTGAAACGGCAGCAAGGTCTCGGGCACCGGACCGTAATTCCGGAGGATGTCCATTGCCGCCTTCAGGGTGGTGCCTGCTCCCTCGATCATCGTTTCCGGCAAACTGGTCAGCGTGTCCGTCTCTTTGGACGCCATCCAGGTAAAGCGGGGCGACAGCTTGACTTTCGCATCCAGCTTGCCGGCCTTGACCAGATGATACCGGGCGATGCCGTCCGTCGAGCTCCAGCCAACGCAGGATCCCGTCGATTCCTGGTTTCCAATGTCCCACCACGCCGCGCGCAGATCGACACTGGCCGGAAGCGCCGCGGGCGCGGTGACGGCGTTTGCGGCCAGCGCATTTTCATACTGCCAGTCATTCTGAGTGTCGCGGGACGGCAGCAGATTGCAAATTCGGTGCTGTTCGGGACGTCCCGACGTTTCAGAGGCAGATGACTTCTGATTTCTGTCGCTCTTCTTACGCTTCGCCATAATGATTTCCTTGTGAAATGAGGATGTGAGGCAATGCGAGCTGACGCCCGTGGGGCGACATAACTTTATGCGCCCGACCTCAGCGGAGAGCTGTGAAGTGGATTACACATCCAGAGGTAGAATAATGTTATTCAGCGTCACTTCGTCGCGCGCGCGACGAGTCGCCCTCAGTTGTTACAGCGGCGCTGCGCTCTCGCCCCGCGAGCTCGACAGCTTCGAAGCGAGCGAGGCGATGACGATAACGACGGCGATCAGGGCGATCACCAGCGTGCAGATCGCGTTGATCTCCGGCTTCACCCCCAAACGCACCTCGGAATAGATGCGGATCGGCAAGGTGGCCGAGCCCGGTCCGGTAGTGAAGCTCGCGATGACGAGATCGTCGAGCGACAGCGTGAAGGCCAGCATCCAGCCGGCGACGATCGCAGGCGCGATCAGCGGCAACGTCACGGAGACGAATGCGCGGAGCGGGTTGCAGCCGAGATCCATCGCCGCTTCCTCCAGCGAGCGATCGAGCGAGCCGAGGCGGGACTGCACGACGACCGCGACGAAGCACATCGTCAGCGTGGTGTGGGCGATCGTCACGGTCCAGAAGCCGCGCTCGGCGTTGAGCGCCACGAACAGCAGCAGCAACGACAATCCGGTGATCACCTCTGGCATCACCAGCGGCGCATAGAGCATGCCGGAGAACAGCGTGCGGC
Source organism: Bradyrhizobium sp. WYCCWR 12699 (assembly GCF_032144035.1). Lineage (NCBI taxonomy): Bacteria > Pseudomonadati > Pseudomonadota > Alphaproteobacteria > Hyphomicrobiales > Nitrobacteraceae > Bradyrhizobium > Bradyrhizobium sp. WYCCWR 12699. The sequence goes on along the minus strand of NZ_JAVTJN010000001.1, from coordinate 79,836 downwards.
CACGGAACCGCTCGCCGCGCGACAGCGCGACCGCGGCCAGCGTGCCGAGCAGCGTGGCGATGGTCGCCGAGGAGACCGCGACCCGCAGGCTCATCCAGGCCGCCTCGATCATGGCGCGGTCATTGAAGAGCTCGTGATACCAGCGCAGCGACCAGCCGCCCCACACCGTGACGAGGCGCGAGGCGTTGAAGGAATAGATCATGAGGATGAGGATCGGCAGATAGAGGAATGCCAGACCCAGCGCGAGCGAGGCGATGTTGAAGCGGGAGAGGCGAGAGACCCTGCGCATCGTCTCAGCGCCCTTGTTCCAGCTGCCGCTTTTGCAGCCGCTCATAAAGCAGCAGCGGCACCAGCAGCACGACCAGCAACACGATGGCCGCGGCGGACGCGACCGGCCAGTCCTTGTTGGTGAAGAATTCGAGCCACAGGGTCTGGCCGATCATCAGCGAATTGGAGCCGGCCAGAAGATCCGGAATGACGAACTCGCCGACGATCGGGATGAAGCACAGCAGCACGCCGGCGCCGACGCCAGGCAGCGACAACGGAAAGGTGACGAGCCAGAACACCTGCCAGGGCGGAGCACCGAGATCGCCGGCCGCCTCCTCTAGCGCCGGCTCCATCTTGGCGAGCGTGGCGTAGAGCGGCAGGATCATGAACGGCAGATAGGAATAGACGATGCCGATATACATCGCGCTGTCGGTGGAGAGCCAGACCACGGGCTGGCTGACCAGGTGCAAAGCCAGCAGGATCTGGTTGAGCAGGCCGTCGTGCTGGAGGATGTTGATCCAGGCATAGATGCGGATCAGGAACGAGGTCCAGAACGGCACGATCACCAGCACCATCGCCACCGCCTGCCAAGCCTTCGGCAGTCGCGCCATGCCATAGGCGATGGGATAGCCGATCAGCAGCAACAGGGCGGTGGCCGTCACCGCAACGGTGAGGCTGCGCACATAGGCGAACACGTAGATATCGTCAGAAGCGAGCAGCTTGAAATTATCGATCGAGAGTGCGGCAAAGGCCGCCCTGAGCGCGTCCCATCCTGCCGTCAGGTCGAACACGGGCTCATAGGGCGGCTGCGCGATCGCCGTCTGCGACAGGCTGATCTTCAGCACGAAAGCGAACGGCACCAGGAAGAACAGCACCATCCAGACATAGGGGGCGATCGCGGCGAAGCGCGCCGGGCGCGCGAAGATGCGGCGGGCGCTCATGATTGCAGCACCACGCAATCGTCGGGAGAGAACCAGGCGACGACATGCTGATTCAGGCTGTAGGCATCGACGTCGAGGCGCGCACTGTTGGCGACGGACGCCTGCACCGTTCCGCCGGCATCGAGCTTCACCTTGTAAGTGGTGGTGCCGCCGAGATAGCAGATGTCGGCGATCACGCCGTCCAGGGCGTTGATCGCGTTTTCACGGCCGGCCTCGCTCACCGGGCCCCGGCGCGACAGCTTGACCTTCTCGGGACGGATCGCGATCGAGAATCGTCCCGCGCCGACCGGCTCGCGTGGTTCGGCGACCACCAACGTGCCCGCATCACGCGTGCCGACGACCAGGCGATGACCGTCGCGCAATTTGGTCTCGCCGTCGAACAGATTGACGTCGCCGACGAACTCCGCGATCCAGCGCGAGCGCGGCGCTTCATAGAGCTCGCGGGCGCTCGCGACCTGCGCCAGCTTGCCTGATTTCATCACGCCGATCCGGCTCGCCATCGTCATCGCCTCCTCCTGGTCGTGCGTGACGATGATGAAGGTCATGCCGAGCCGGCGCTGCAGCTCCATCAGCTCGCCCTGCGTGCTCTCGCGCAGCTTCTTGTCGAGCGCCGCGAGCGGCTCGTCGAGCAAAAGAAGTTGTGGCCGCCGCGCCAATGCGCGGGCGAGCGCGACGCGCTGGCGCTGGCCGCCGGAGAGCTGGTCGGGCTTGCGCTTCTCCAGCCCCTCGAGCTTCACCAACGCGACCATCTCGGCCACACGGGTGGCGATCTCGGCGCGCGCCATGCCGGCACGCTTCAGTCCAAAGGCGATGTTTTCGCGCACCGACAGATGCGGAAACAACGCGTAGTTCTGGAACATCATATTGATCGGGCGCTCGTGCGGCAGCGCCTGCGCGATGTCCTTGTCCCCGAGCAGGATGCGGCCCTCGTCCGGGGCCTCGAAGCCCGCGAGCATGCGCAGCAGAGTGGTCTTGCCACAGCCGCTCGGACCGAGCAGCGCGAAGAACTCGCCGGCCTTGATGTCGAGCGACACGCCGTCGACGGCGCGGAACGTCCCGAACGTCTTGGCGACGTTCTCGATGCGCAGCAGCGGCTGGCCGACAGCAGCGTCTCCATCGACCGCATTTGTGGTGGCGCGCGTTTTGGGCAATTCGTCCGTCATGGTCCCTGCCAACCCCGATTCCGCCGCACGCTAGCGGCCGATCGACCTTTGCTCAACCGGTTAGCGGTGGACATCCGCCATGAACGCTGCCAGCGCCTCACGATCCGCCGCAGCCATGGTCAGGCCGAGCTTGGAACGGCGCCACAGGACATCATCTGGAAAGCGCGCCCATTCGCGGGTCATGAGATAGCGCACTTCGGCGCCCGTTAGCTCTGGGCCGAAAGCAGGGCCGAGCTCGTCGCGGGCCTTGGCCTCGCCGAGCACTGCCGAGAGCCGCGAGCCATAGGCCCCGACCAGGCGCTGGGCCTGTGTCTCCTCAAGAAAGCGCCAGCGGTCGCGCGCAAGGTCGACTTCGGTGTCGAAGCGATCCCAGGCGAAATCGCCGCCAGGCAGCACGGCGCCGGCCGTCCAGGGCGGCGACATCGGATAGAATGGCGTCAGCTTCGTCACCGCCTGCTCGGCACGCAGGCGCGAGGTGGTAACGTCGCCGCCAAACATCGTGATCAGCGGCGCCTTGCGTCGGCGGGCATGGAACAGCATCGCGCCGTCGCGTCCCCGCGCGGACGCCAGCGTCAGGTTGACGCCGGAGACCGTCCGAACCACGTCGGTGGGCGCAACGCGCTCGCGGAAATAGCGGCTGGCCGCCTCGCAGAGATAGCTGACATCGGCCCCCGGCATTGCGACGATCGCGGGATCTCCGGTGAAGGCATGCGTGACCGTGCCGATCAGCGTGAACGCGCGCTCGAACGGCTGAGCGTAGATCAGTCGTCCATCGTGGTTCTGAAACACGTAGACATTCTCGGAGTCGAACAGCCTGGGCACCACGATCTGACTCATCTGCGTAGCCGCCATAGCCGGCTGCGGCTGCCGCAGCACGGTGTCGGCGACCATCGACTTCCAGCCCCCGGTCGCGTTGGCCAGCGCCCGGGCCGTGATCGTGCGGCGATGGCCGCGATCGACCACCGCGAGCCGCCAGACGTCGGTTCGATCGGCGCGCACGCAGCGCGCCCCCGTGCGGATCGCGGCGCCGCGCTCGGATGCATCCAGCGCGGTGAGCACCACCAGGCGGGAATCGTCCACCACGCAGTCCGAATATTCGAAGGCCGTACCGAACGGGCGCTTCAGCGCGTTGCCGACCGGATGATGGGTGATGTCGAGGGTCACAGATCCAGGCAGTCCGTTCCGGCTGATGAGGCCGTCGTAGAGAAACAAGCCGGCGCGCAGCAGCCATGGCGGACGCTCGTCGGAATGCGCGGGGATCACGAAGCGCATCGGCCGTACGACATGCGGGGCGATGGAAAGCCAGATCGGGCGCTCGGCCAGCGACCGGCGCACCCGCCAGAACCCGCGCCGCTCCAGCACCGACAGATCGCCGTGGATCAGCCGCGGTGTCGCCGAGGACGCCGCGCCGCCGAGATCGCCCTGCTCGAACAGAATAACCCGCAGACCACGGCCGGCCGCATCGCGCGCGAGACTGACACCGTTCAGGCCGCCGCCGATGATCGCAAGGTCGTAATCCGCCATGAAGCCGTCGAGAAGGAGCGAAGCGCCCTCTCATCTCTAGAGCCATTTCCGTTCCGATGAAATCGGAACGGTGCTCTGGATTCATAGGCTAGCGCGTTTTCTTGACGCGAACCGGCGTCCACTTCGCTCGAAAGCGCCCTAGCCGGTCTTGAGCGCAAGCTCCATGACCTCGGCGCGGCCGACGAGACCGGCATATTTGCCGATCGGCAGCGGCTTGCCGAGCAGATAGCCCTGCACGCCGTCGCAGCCCTCCTTGGCGAGGAAGGCGAGTTGCTCGACCGTTTCGACGCCCTCGGCGATGATCGACATGTCGAGGCCATGGCCGAGATCGATCACCGCACGGACGATCGCAGCCGATTGCGGATTGCGGCCGAGATTGATGATGAAGGCGCGGTCGATCTTGATCTTGTCGAACGGGAACGCCTGTAGGTAGCTCAGGGAAGAATAACCGCTGCCGAAATCGTCCATCGAGATCCGAACGCCGAGCGCCTTCAATCGGCGCAGCAGCGCGAGGCCCCGGTCGAAATCTTCGATCAGCACGCCCTCGGTGATCTCCAGCTCGAGCCGGCCGGGTGCAAGGCCGGTCTCGATCAGGATCGAATGGACGAGGCCAACCACGTCGCCGTGCATGAACTGCGCCGGCGACAGATTGACCGCGACTTGGAGCGGCTTCGGCCAGGACGCCGCCTCGCGGCAGGCCTCGCGCAGGATCCACTCGCCCATCTCGACGATCAGGCCGCTCTCCTCGGCGATCGGAATGAATTCGGCCGGCGAGACCTGGCCGCGCACCGGATGCTGCCAGCGCGCCAGTGCCTCGAAGCCGATGATCTCGCTCTCGGCGACGCTGTGGCCCGCGGCCCCCTGCGGCTGGAAGGCAAGCGAGAGCTCGCCGTTCTTGATCGCCATTGAGAGGTCCTGGTGCAGCACGCGGCGATCGCGGATCTGCTGGTCCATCTCCGGCTGGTAGAGGCTGATCGTGCCGCGGGACTTCTGCTTGGCCCGGAACAGCGCCGCACCCGCATTGGCGAGCAGCGAGGCGCCGTCAGCACCATTGTGCGGGAAGACCGCCATGCCGGTGGTGGCGCCGGCGCGGACCGCCCGGCCGTCGATCTGGAATTCCTTCGCGACGGCTTCGCCGAGGTGCTGCGCCAGCGCAAGGCCCGAATCCGGCTGCTTGCCGTCGATGATGAGGCCGAATTCGTCGCCGGAGAGGCGCGCGACCACGCCGCCGCGGGCGGAGTCCTGAAGCCGCTGGGCCACTTCGACCAGGAGCTTGTCGCCGAGTGCGTGGCCGAAGACGTCGTTGACCTCCTTGAGGCCGTCGAGGTCGACGCAGAGGACGGCGAATTCCTCGTCGGTGCCTTCGCAGGCCTCGATCATCTGGGTCAACGCCTGCAGGAAGGCGGCGCGGTTCGGCAAATCGGTGAGGCCGTCGTGATAGGCCATGTGCGCCATGCGCGACTCGGTCTGCCGGCGGTCGGTGACGTCCTCGTGGGTCTTGATCAGATATTGCGGCTCGCCGGTATCGCCGAGCACGGTGGCGCGGCGGGTCAGGAACAGCCGCAGCCCGTCCTTGGTGGAGATCGGGTGCTCCTCGGTGATCATCCCGCGTTTCTTGATCGCGGCCTCGTCGCGCGCGATGATCAGCTTGGCTTCCTTGGGGTTGAAGATGTCGGACGCCGTCAGGCCCGTGGCTTCCTCGCGCCTGCGATTGAGGATCGTCTCGGCGCTGCGGTTGGCGAGCAGATAGCGGCCATCCTTGACCTGCTCGACGATCAGGGCCACCGGGATGTTGTCGACCACCAGTTCGAGGAACTTCTTGGTGCTCTCCAGCTCCTTCGACAGCGAGCGGCGGTCGGTGATGTCCTCGAATACGAGCATCAGGAATTCGGGCTTGTTGCTCTCGTCGCGGACCACGATCCGGATCGAGGCGACCATGCGCCGCTCGCCGCCGCGGTCGACCTCGAATTCGTTGCGGAACTGGCCGTCCGACGAATTGAGCGCCGCCCGGTCGGTCGCCTCGATGCTGGCAGCCGAAACCGACGCGAACAGCTCGCGCGCATTCTTGCCGACGACGTGGTCGCGCGAGAAGCCCCAGAACCGCTCATAGGCACTGTTGGCGAAGATATAGCGGCCATCCTCGATGTTCTTCGCGGCCACGCAAGCCGGGACGTTGTCCAGCACCGTTTCGAGGAACTGCTTGGTCGAGGCGAGCTGCCGTGACAGCCGCCGCTGCTCGCTGACGTCGAGATGCGTCGCCACCGAGCCGCCGTTCGGCAGCACGAAATATTTCACCAGGATGGCCCGCCCGTCCGGCAGCTCGGTGATCAGGCCGTTGGTGCTGGCCGCCTTCTCATAGAACTCGTCGTCGGAGGCCACGCCGAGCACCCCGCGCTTGCGCCGCAGCTCGAGGAGTTCATAGCCGTTCATGTTGGCCCAGATGTCCGAGCGCGTCAGGCCGTAAATCTCGAGATAGCGGTCGTTGCAGAAGATGATGCGGCGCTGCGAATCCGTCATCACCACGCCCTGATTGAGATTGTTCATGGCGGAGGAGACGAAGGCGTTGCGCCGCAGCTGCAAACGCCTGGTCCGGCGCAGCGAGGAATGGATCCACAGCGCGATCGCGGCAAGGAAGGCGCAAACGACGATGCCCGCGATCAGGACTTCCCAGACCACATTGGGATCGAGCTGACCAAGATAGCTCGGCGCGGCGAAGCCGTCCGACAGCGCATAGGCGCGCGCGGGCGCAACCGTGCCGGCCAGGCACACAACGGCCTGCACAGCAATCGGAAGCGTGCTGCCCTCGTGCCAGTTCTTCTCAGCCATCAGCCACCCGCGATTTCAACGTCGGATTGTCTGGCTTCACGGGTTTGGATCGGGTAAACGCCTGTACGCGCAACAGAAAAATGTGATGTAAAATACGGCAATTGCCCTGACATGATAAATTCTTCCTTAACGGAAAACGCCCCCGCGCCATTCATTCCGGGCCTGATGCCACCGGCGCGACCAGCGGACATGCTGCACAACCATGGATAGGGTCGATTGCGTCGTCGTCGGAGCCGGGGTGGTCGGGCTCGCGGTGGCCCGAAAGCTGGCGCAGGCCGGGCGCGAGGTCATCGTGCTCGAGGAGGCCGAGGCGATCGGCACCATCACCTCCTCGCGCAACAGCGAGGTGATCCATGCCGGCATCTACTACCGCGCCGGGAGCTGGATGGCGCGCATGTGCGTCGACGGCAAGCACGCGCTCTACCGCTACTGTGCCGAGCGCGGCATCCCGCACAAGAACTGCGGCAAGCTGATCGTCGCGACCAGCCCGCAGGAGACCGCCAAGCTGCAAGCGATCAAGGCGCATGCCGAGGCCAATGGCGTGCTCGACATGCAGCTGCTCGCGGGCGAGGCGGCACGCGCGCTGGAGCCGGCGCTGGCCTGCGACGCCGCACTGCTGTCGCCCTCGACGGGCATCATCGACAGCCACGCCTACATGCTGTCGCTGCGCGGCGAAGCCGAGGCGGCAGGCGCCGCCTTCGCGTTTCACACCCCGCTGGTCCGTGCCAAGGCGGCCGGCGGCGTCATCGAGATCGAGGCCGGCGGCGAGGCGCCGATGACGCTGCAATGCGGCCTGCTCGTCAACGCCGCTGGGCTCTCGGCGACGGCGGTAGCGCGCAACATCGACGGCATGCCGCTGGATCGCATTCCACCGGCCTATCTCGCCAAGGGAAATTACTTCAGCTGCAATGCCAAGGCGCCGTTCTCGCGCCTGATCTATCCGGTGCCCGAACCCGGCGGACTTGGCGTGCACCTGACGCTGGACATGGCCGGCCAGGCGCGCTTCGGCCCCGACGTCGAGTGGATCGAGACGATCGATTACGAGGTCGATCCGTCGCGTGCCGAGCGGTTCTATCCGGCGATCCGCAAATACTGGCCGACACTGCCTGACGGCGCGTTGATGCCGAGCTATTCAGGCATCCGGCCGAAGATCGTGCCGCCCGCGGTGGCCACGCAAGACTTCTTGATGCAGGGGCCGCGCGATCACGGCATCGCAGGTCTGGTCAATCTGTTCGGCATCGAATCGCCGGGTCTGACGTCGTCGCTCGCGATCGCCGATCACGTCGCCGAGCTCGTAGACGTCTAGGCTCGCAGGTCTCTAGAGCATCGAGACGAAATCCAAGAGCCGCGCAAATGGCTTTGCACGGTGCGCACCCCTTCAGCAGAGATGAGCGCAAAGCTCTCATCCCTGCTGGATAAGGGTACGATCAACTCTACGCTGTTACGGGGGTTACTAGTGGAGCGTGTCGCCGTGCTTCAGACGCTCGATCTGGTCCTTGACCATCAACTTCCGGCGCTTCAACTCAACAATTTGCAGGTCGTCTGTTGAAAGGTGCACGAGAGCTTCGTGCAATTCGTTTTCCAGAAGTTTGTGCTTCCGTTCCAATTCAACGAGATGTGCCTGAATTGTCATTCGAAACCTCCTCGGTAGGGTTGAACCTCAGGATTCGATCCGGACAATGAAGTCTACATCACCGATTCGTTCTGTCGATGGGTATCCGTCGTCGCAGCTTCATTTTTGAAAATTCATATGTAACGAAGCGTGAGTAAAGGAACCCCGCGGGAAAAATCCATGATATCAATGCGCTTGCGCGGCCCCGTCAGCGCTCCTCAGAAATATGTTGCGGGAGATCGGCGAAGAGGGATCGCAGATCGCTTGCGATCACGCCGCGCAAGGACGATAATTTCCACAGGGCATCCACAGCCTTAGTCTCACGCCTATCGGTTTTCGGCCACCGCAGACATGACCAATGAAGACGAGCGTGAGCTCGAAGCCGAGCTCACCCGGTTGCAGCAGGAACACCGAGATCTCGATGCGGCGATCGATGCACTGCATCAATCGCCCGCCCCCGACCTGTTGCGGCTGCAGCGGTTGAAGAAGCGCAAGCTGTTGTTGCGTGACCGCATCGCGTTCATCGAAGACCAGATTACCCCGGACATCATCGCCTGATCCACAGACCGCACGCGACGAGCCTGCTGGGCATCGAATCCGCTTGACTCAAAAAGAACAAAATAAGAACATTCGGATACCCAACGCCCCCTGGAACGCCCGAGGAAACGCAGATGTCGACAGCCGCCCTTCTCGACAACAGCCACTATGAACAGGCCTGCGACCAGGCCATCGCCATGTGCGACGGCAATCTGCGCAGCACCATCAAGGCGCTGATCATGGCCAACGAATATCTGGAAGCCGAACTGGAGGAATTGCAGGCGGCGATCTCCGCCGGCTGCATTCCGGACACCTCCCGCAGCAAGACGCGGAGCAAGAGCAGCGCCGCTTGAACTTCAATATTGGAGCAACGCCATGTCGGACGTGACCTATTACGTTGCAATGCCCTTTTTGATCGACGCCGACGGCTCGCCTGTCGCGGGCGCAGCGGAAGAATGCCAGAGTTCGACCTCCGCGTTGCGGCGCGCCGAGGCCTTGTCGCGCGGCGCAGGCCACATCGGCGCGGTCGCATTCAGCCGCAGCGGCGATCCCATGACCGGCGAATTCGGCGACGCCACGCTGCTGCGCAAATTCGGCAACGTGCCGGAAGATCTCGCCACGCTGTAAGGGTCGTGGCTTGATCTCTTCGGAAAGCCGCTTCACGCTTTTCGCTGACGCGGCCCTTCGGGTCCGGATCATGTTCTAGCTGCTGACCAGCCTGATCCGCGGCTCGTGCCGCCGGTGCGCCTTGCGCACATACATGGCGGCATCCGCCTCCTCCAGGGCGCGGCCTGCGTCGGATTGCGCTCCCAGCAGCGCGACGCCGGCGGAGGCACCCGCGGTCACGTGCTGGCCGCGAAAGACGAAGGACAATTCGTCGATCGCCTGTTCGAAGGCGGCGGCCTTCGCCTTGGCATCGGTCTCGCTCAGATTCCAGAGCAGCAGCGCGAACTCGTCGCCCCCGAGCCGGCCGACCACGTCGGAGGCACGGACCTGCCGCGTCAGCGTGGCGGCAATCGCCTTGAGCACCTCGTCGCCGGCGCCGTGACCGAACGAATCGTTGATCGGCTTCAACCGATCGACGTCGAGCACAATCAGCGCCCCACTGGCGCGGTAGCGCTTCATGTAGGCGATGGCGCGCGCGAGCTCGCGCTCGAAGCCGCGCCGGTTGGGGATCTCGAGCAGGAAGTCGGTATCGGCCGCAGCTTCCAGCTCCGCGACCCGGCGCAACGCCTCCTTGAGCTTGGTCCGCAAGCCCCGGATCGTCGCTCTCGTGGTTTCCTTGGCTCCATCATCGCCCGACGCGCCACGCCGCGGCGGCTGCGCCGGACGCCTGGTCAGCCGCTTCGGGGCGGCCTTGGAACGGCTGGCGCTGGTTTTCCGGCCCTTTTTGGCCTTCGCAGCGCTCGCCCTTTTTGGTTTCTTCATGGGCATCCTGCTCAATGAAGGCTTGCGGGGATTCACCAAGACAGGATAGTGCATTCCCTTCTCCTTGCCACCGCCTTGCGAGCCGCCGGCCGGAACCGTTAATCTGGCCTATCCTTCTGTTTTTCGGGCACAATTAACGTCATGACCGCGCCGATCGCCATCATCATGGGAAGCCAGTCGGACTGGGACACGATGCGGCATGCCGCCGACACGCTTGCTGCGCTCGGCGTTGCCGCCGACCCCCGCATCGTTTCGGCCCACCGCACCCCCGACCGGCTGTTTGCTTTCGCCAAGGGCGCCAAGGCCGCGGGGTACAAGATCATCATCGCCGGCGCCGGAGGCGCTGCTCATCTGCCCGGCATGGCGGCGGCCCTGACGGAACTGCCGGTGTTCGGCGTGCCCGTCGAATCGAAGACGCTCAAGGGCGTCGACTCGCTCCATTCGATCGTCCAGATGCCCGCGGGCATCCCGGTCGGCACGCTCGCCATCGGCAAGGCGGGCGCCATCAATGCGGCACTGCTTGCCGCTGCCGTGCTGGCATTGTCCGACCCGGCCCTGTCGGATCGCCTCGCCGCCTGGCGCAAGGCGCAAACCGAGGCGGTTGCCGAGCGCCCGGAGGACAAGGCGTGAGCGACGCAAAGCAGGTGAAGCTGAAGCCCGGCGACACCATCGGAATCCTCGGCGGCGGACAATTGGGACGGATGCTGGCGATGGCGGCGGCGCGGCTCGGCCTGCGCTGCCAGGTGTTTTCGCCCGATCCGGACTCGCCCGCTTTCGACGTCGTGCTGAACGCGACCTGTGCCGAATATGCCGACGTTGAAGCGCTCGAACTGTTCGCCAACGACGTCGACGTCATCACCTACGAATTCGAGAACGTGCCCTCGGCTGCGGCGATGGTGCTGGATGCGCGCCGGCCGGTGCTGCCCAACCGCAAGATCCTCGAGACCACCCAGGACCGGCTCGCCGAGAAGGATTTTGTCACCCGCCTCGGCATCGGTACGGCCGCCTACGCCGACGTCACCTCGGTGGCGTCGCTGCGCGAGGCCATCGTCAGGATCGGTCTTCCGGCCGTGCTCAAGACCCGCCGCTTCGGTTATGACGGCAAGGGCCAGGCCATCATCCGCGCGGGCGACGACATCGCCAAGGTGTGGACCAGCCTCGCCACCAAATCTGCGATCCTGGAAGCCTTCGTGCCGTACGAGCGCGAGATTTCCGTGATCGCCGCACGCTCGATCACAGGCGAGGTCGAGTGCTTCGACGTCACCGAGAACGAGCATCGCGACCACATCCTGAAGATCTCGCGCGCACCCGCACGGATCCCGGATTTACTTGCCGAGGAAGCGCGCGGCATTGCCGGAAAGATCGCCAGCGCGCTCGACTATGTCGGCGTGCTCGCCGTCGAGATGTTCGTGCTCGCCAATGGCACGGGACCGAAGGTGCTGGTCAACGAGATCGCCCCGCGCGTGCATAATTCCGGGCACTGGACGCTCGACGGCGCGTCGGTCTCGCAGTTTGAGCAGCACATCCGCGCCATCGCCGGCTGGCCGCTCGGCAAGCCGGTGCGCCACGGCGAGGTCGTCACCATGACAAATTTGATCGGCGACGAGATCAACGATTACGAGAAGTGGCTGGGCGTGCCGGGCGCGACCGTGCACATCTATGGCAAGGGCACGCCGCGCCCCGGCCGCAAGATGGGCCACGTCACCGAAGTCAGGCCGTCGAAAGACAAGTGACAAGGGCACGTGGGGGACCGCAGCAATCGCTGCGATCCCCTTTCGTGTTACGCCGTCTTCACGCCCGCGACGACGCCGGTGGGCTCCTCGCTGAGCCAGCGATAGATCACCCCGCCCAGCGCGCCGCCGATCAGCGGTGCGACCCAGAACAGCCAAAGCTGCGCTGTCGCCCAGCCGCCGACGAACAACGCGGGGCCCGTGCTGCGCGCCGGGTTCACCGACGTGTTCGTGACGGGGATGCTCACGAGATGGATCATCACCAGCGCGAGCCCGATCGCGAGCGGTGCGAAGCCGGCGGGCGCGCGGCCATGCGTGGCGCCCATGATGATGAACAGGAACATCATGGTCATCACCACCTCGGTGAGGAAGCAGACGATCATGCTGTACTGGCCGGGCGAATGCGCATCATAGCCGTTGGATGCGAAGCCCTTGCTGACGTCGAATCCGGGAGCCCCGCTCGCGATGACATAGAGCAGCCAAGCCGCCACGATCGCACCTGCCACCTGCGCAATCACATAGGGCAGGATCTGCCCGGCGGGAAAACGGCCGCCGGCAGCAAGACCGACAGTGACCGCGGGGTTGAGATGGCAACCCGAGATATGGCCGATCGCATAGGCCATGGTGACCACGCTAAGCCCGAACGCGAGGGAGACACCGACCAGGCCGATTCCGACCTGCGGAAAGCCGGCGGCTATCACCGCGCTCCCGCAACCTGCGAATGTGAGCCAGAAGGTGCCGATGGCTTCAGCAGCGTATTTCTTGATATCCATGTGTCGTCCCCTGCTTTCAAGATTCCGGAACAAAGCTCCGGAAACGGCCCCACCCTTGGCGTCAAATCTCCCAAATCAGGGCCGCACGGAGATATTTTGCCTTATTTAATGGCTGAACTTGGCCCGAATCCGCGCTTGGCAGGTGGACATCCCCGGTTTTGTCTGATACATCCGCGCCCTCAAGGTTAAGGGCTTGCGCGTTTCGCCATCCCCTTCGTCTTACCAGAATTCAAATCCGATCCACTAAAGAGGATGCCGCGTGCAGGTTCTCGTTCGCGATAACAATGTCGATCAAGCCCTCAAGGCGCTGAAGAAGAAGATGCAGCGCGAGGGTATTTTCCGCGAGATGAAGCTCCGCGGTCACTACGAAAAGCCCTCCGAGAAGAAGGCCCGCGAAAAGGCCGAAGCCGTGCGCCGTGCGCGCAAGCTGGCCCGCAAGAAGCTGCAGCGCGAAGGCCTGTTGCCGATGAAGCCGAAGCCGGTGTTCGGCGCCGGTCCCGGCGGTGATCGTGGCGGTCGTAGCGGCCCGGGTGCAGGTCCGCGCGGACCGCGCTGATCCACCGGATCTTGCAAGATTCAGTTTCCGATGACGCGGGCCCTTGGCCCGCGTCATTGTTTGTGGGCGGTGCCTTTCTGGGACGGGGCACTCACGATGCGGCACCGAAGCGCGATGGGTCTTTCATCGTGCTTTGGTCTATTGTTTGAGCATGAACTCTTCGGAAAACCGCTTCACACTTTTCCGGATCATGCTCCAGCGCGAGCGACCGTAGATGGCCTCCCCTTTCCCCGAACGCGGCTCGGCGCGGCGACGCCGGATCTGGTGGCCGTTCGCGCTGGCTTTGACGGGGATCGCGCTGTGCGGCTGCTCCTTCGATCTGGGATCATTGATGCCGGAGAAGGACAAGCCGCAGCAGGAGGCACCCAAGGCGGCCGCGCCCGCTGAGAGCGCGGTGAGCGCCGGCAACGTCACCGAAGCTCAGGCCCGCACCGCAAAAGCCCAATCCCTGGCGAAGTCAGGCGAGACCGCGGCAGCGCTCGACGAGTTCAATCGCGCGGTCGATCTCGATCCCTACAATGCGCAGGCGCTTTATGGCCGTGCCCTGATCTACCAGGGCAATCATCAGCACGACTTCGCGATCGCCGATTTCACCGCTGCGAGCGGGCTCAACCCCCAGAAGGTCGAGCCGCTGCTTGGGCGCGCCATCAGCTATCTTGCGCTCGGCAAGGTCAAGGAAGCCGCAGCCGATCTGGATGAGGCTTCCGAGGTGGATCCGCACAGCGCCCAGGTCTGGACCGCGCGCGGACAGGCCTATGAACGGCTGGGCGACAAGGCCAAGGCGGCCGCATCCTACACCCGTGCCGTCTCCCTCCGCCCACGCGACGACACCGCGCGCAGCGGCCTTGCCCGCGTCGGCGGCTGACGGTTTGGGCGCAGCGCAGGCGCTGCCTTAGTCGGGGGTGGCGCTCTTCGGCAGAACGGAGTGGAACATCGACTTCATGCCTGACAGCATCTCGTCGGCCACATTGGTCTTCTTCGGCCGTGGCATGGAGGCACCGGCATCGGCGCGCAGATCGAGCGGCGGCGCAATCATCGGCACGGGAATGTCGGCCGGCGGCGTCATCCGATTCGGATCGTCGTTGCCAACCGAGGCCGTGTAGGGCGGATTGGCCGACGAGGAACCATTATTGCCATAGGCCTCGGGTGACGGCGTCGACACCGTAATCGGCGGCGGCAGCGGGCGGACCGCGGCCGGCTCCATATTGATGATTCGCGGGGCCTCGGGCGTGCGGGAGGCCTCCCGCACGGCAGGCTCGGCTGGCCGCTCGGCTGACTTGGGCTCGGACGGTCGAATCTCGGACGGCTTGGTTTCGGAAGATTTAGCCTCAGCAGACTTGGCTTCAGACGACTTGGCTTCAGACGACTTGCCTTCAGGCGTCTTGCGCAGGCGTTCGATCGCGGCACGCACGAGATCGTTTGCGTCGGGGGTCGCAGCCGGCGCCGAATTCGCCTCCGCCACTGGGGCAGCGGAAGCGGGTGCAGCCGCGGGCGAAGTCGGCGTAGACTTGGCGGCAGCCTTCTCGCGCGCGGGCGGCTTGCCGCGCGGGCTGGCATCGCCCGGCGTCACATCCGCGGCCTTGTGCTCGACGGCAGGCTGATCGGCGGCCTTCTCAGCCGCCGGCTTGTCCGTCACGTGCTTCTCGGGGATGCCTTTCGCCTTGACGCCGGGGGCCGGGAGATTGGCGACATCGGCCGGCTTGCCGTCCTTGCCGGCCTCGGCGGGAGCTACCACGGCCGAGGGGGCATCAGCCGCCGGCTTGGCGTTGATGTAGTGATTAACGATGTACGCCCCGATGATCGTCGCGAGCACCGAGGGGAAAATATCCATCGAAATTTTAGCGAGGTATTTCAGCATTCCGGCCACTCCCCGCGCGATCTGATGCGGGAACTTTGGGGCATTGTAAGGGATCAACTGCGACGGATCGATGGCAAGTGTTAAGGCCGAAGTTACGGCTTCAGCTCGATCTCAAGGAACACGATCTCGGTTGAGGTTTCGTTAAGTACGTCATGTTGGACGCCAGCCTTACGGAAATAGGATTTCCCGGCCGCCAGCTGCGCCTTGGACCGCTCGCCACCGGGGGCTACGATGGTCATCTCCCCCGCCACGACGGGAACAATCACGTAATCCATGCCGTGCGTGTGATGCCCGGTGGCGCTGCCCGGACCGAGCCGCCATTCGGTGACCCGAACCTCCTCGTTATCGACCTGAACTTCGGATCTGGCGGCAAGCATCGGGAACTCCAGGGATGCGACCCGGACCTGAAGGGGTCGCGGAGGCGGTGGGTCAGGGTACGAAAACCATGAAAACGTAGACGGCAAATACCACCATATGGACCAGCCCGAACAGGACATTCGTCCTGCCCGTGCCGAAGGTCAGCATGCTCAGGAAGAAGGTCAGGAGCAAAAGCACGCTGCCCTGGGCGCTGAGGCCGAGCTCGAGCTCCTTGTCGAGCGCGTAGGTGGCAATGCCGACGGCCGGGATCGTCAGCCCGATGGTGGCCAGCGACGAGCCAAGCGCCAGGTTGATGCTCTTCTGCAGGTCGTTCTTGCGAGCCGCGGAGACGGCCGCGACGCCCTCCGGCATCAGGATCAGGAGCGCGACCAGAAGCCCGGTGAAGGCCGGCGGCGCGCCGATCTTGGCCGCGACCGCGTCGACCACCAGCGAAAACTTCTTGGCCAGCAGCACGACCGCCAGCAGCGCAACCAGCAGCAGCACGATGCTGAGCACGAACATCCTGCCCGACGGGTGCACCCCGCCGGCCTCCCCGTCCGCCCGTTCATGGACGAAGTAATCCTTATGCAAGACGGTCTGGGTGTAGAGGAACACGCCGTACAGGGCGAGCGTGACCACGTCGACGAAACCGAGCTGAGCCGCCGAAAAGACCGGCCCCGGCGTGCTGGTCGTGTAGTTCGGCATGATCAGGGTGATGGTCGCGAGCGCGAACAGGACGCTGAGATAGACGTTGGCGCCGGAGAGCTGAAAGCCCTGCTCGCGATAGCGCAGGCCGCCGATGAAGATGCAGAGCCCGACGAGGCCGTTGCAGACGATCATGACCACGGCGAACACGGTGTCACGCGCCAGTGCCGGCGCAGGCTTGTCACCCAGCATGATCGTGGTGATCAGCGCCACCTCGATGATGGTCACCGAGAGTGTCAGCACCAGCGTGCCATAGGGTTCGCCGACCCGTTCGGCGATCACCTCGGCATGATGAACCGCGGCGAACACCGCGCCGAACAGGATGACCAGGAGGACGATGGCGAAGACGAGCCCGCTCGGCGAGAGCGTGAACACGTAATTCGTCGCACTGACGGCTGCGAACAACAGCACGGCCAGCGCCGGGAAGATCCAGGATGACCGGGGCATCGGATTATGGGCGCTCATCCACCGGATCCAATCATGTCAGCCGAGCTGTAGCAAATCGGCCGGCAGATTCAATGCCAGCGCAAGATCGGCGCGACCGGCAGCAACGTCAGCAGCAGGAACAGCGGGATCAGCACGGCGCCGGCCCGCAGGAAATAGCCGAAGAAGCTCGGCATCTCGATGCCGTTCTCGCTTGCGATGCTGCTCACCATGAAGTTCGGCGCATTGCCGATATAGGTCAGCGCCCCCATGTAGACCGCCCCCATGGAGATGGAAGCGAGCGTGCCCGAGAGCTGATGCATCAACACCTGCGGATCGCCGCCGGCGAGCTCGAAGAACAGCAGATAGGTCGGCGCATTGTCGAGGAACGCCGACATCAAGCCCGTGAACCAGAAATAGGCCACCTCGCGCGGCGTGCCGTCCGGTGCCGTCACGGCTGACAACAGCCACGCGAAGGCGCCGTGGTGGCCGGCGTTGAGCATGGCGATGACCGGGATGATGGCGACAAAGATGCCGGCGAAAAGCTTTGCGACCTCGCGGATCGGCTCCCACGTGAAGCCGTTGGCCAGCCTGTGCTCGTCCGGCGTCAGCCACACCGATAGCGCCGCAATGACGAGCAGGGCCAAATTGCGCGCGATATCCTCCAGCTCGAACTTCGTTCCGAGAACGTCGAAGGCAATGCCGGGCTTCCACATCGCCGACACCAGCAGGCTCGCGACGATGGCGGCTATCAGCACGAGATTGACGAGGCCGCGGATGCGGACGGGCTTGCCGGGGCCGGCGTCGTCGAGCAAAGGCTCGCTGCGGAAGCGCCAGACGTCGACGGCGACGAAAATGGCAAGCAGCAATCCGGCCACGACCGCGGTCTGCAGCCAGATGGTCCGGGTGGTCCAGAAGAAGTCGACGCCGTGCAGGAAACCGACGAACAGCGGGGGATCGCCGAGCGGGCTCAACGCGCCGCCGACATTGGCAACCAGGATGATGAAGAAGACGATGACATGAGCGTTGTGGCGCCGCGGCCGGTTGGCCCGGATCAGCGGACGAATCAGGATCATCGCGGCACCCGTGGTGCCGACGATGCTCGCGCCCAGCGTGCCGAGCGCGAGGATGCCGGCATTGATCGCCGGCGTGGCCTTGATGTCGCCGGTAATGAGGATTCCGCCGGCCACGACATAGAGCGAGAACAGCAGCACGATGAAGCCGAGATATTCAGCGAGCAGAGCGTGCACGAGCGCCGCCAGCGTCGCCGTGCCTCCGGCAAAAATCACCAGCGAGGCCAGCGCCGCCAGCGACCAGGCGGCGGCGATCTTGCCGTAATGGTGGTGCCAGATCTTCGGAAACAACAAGGGCCCGAGCGCGATCGACAGCAACAGACCCGCAAAGGGCAGCGCATAGGGCCAGCGCATCGCCGCACCGTCGAGCCCGGTGGCCGCCCATGCCTGCTGCGGCAACAAGATGAAGACGGCAAGGAGGAAGACGCCCCGGAGCCGCGTGACAGGTCGTTTAATATCCAATGAAGCGCCTTGCCGTTTCGACCGCACCGAAACTATCGAGATTGTCATGTCCGCCGCCCGCAAAACCAACGAACTGCTTCGGTTCATGCGCGAACGCGAACAGACGGTCTCCGAACAGGATCGAAATGGCAAGATCATTGGTGCCATGCATCACGAGCAGCGGCACCGTGACGCGCGCGATCCGTTCGTCGGAACGAAACTGGTCGCGCATGAGCAGGCGCACCGGCACGTAGCGGAATGCCAATGCTGCAATATCGACCGTCGAGGTGTACGGCGCCTCCAGGATCAATTTGCCGATGGCGTGGTCGGAGGCAAGCGCGACCGCCACGCCCGTCCCGAGCGAAAAGCCCCAGGCGACGATTCGGTCCGCCCCATAGCGCGCGCTGGTGAAAGCGTAGGCTGCGGCCGCATCGCTGAGCAGGCCCTGCTCGCTCGGCGCGCCGCTCGAGCCGGCATAGCCGCGATAGGACAGCGCGACGAGGCCGGTGCCGTCGGCCGTCATCGCCTTGAAGCGGCTGACACGACCGGCAAGGAAATCGCCATTACCCGGAAAATACAGGATCACGGGACGGCCAGGTTTCGCCGGCACGTGCCAGACAATGACCTTCTCGCCATCCGAGGTGGTCAGGACATGCTCCTCCGCCTCGGGACAATCCGCCGCAGCGGGCGAGGTTCGCTCAATCGTCGGTATGGGAAACAGCATCTCGCGCTGCCGGACATACAGCAGGACGAGCCCGGCGAGATAGGCGGCCACGAGCAGGATGACAGTCCATTTGGCGATGGTGATCATTGCGCGGCCGGCCCCGGTTTCCACTCAGGGCTTGCGACGGCTCCGCAGCGATTTCATGACGTCAGGCCGAAGGCTTGCCGGGACGCCGCGGCAGCCGCACGCCGCCTTATGGGCGGCGTGCCATTTGATGCGCTGCTCGCGCGTCGCCTTGGGCGGCATGCGATGGGACCGGTGCCATTCTTTGTTGATGGCCAGGGTCCGTCTCGTTCGCGCGCTACATCGCCTTGACGATGTTCTCGGTGACCTTCTTGGCGTCGCCGAGCAGCATCATGGTGTTGTCGCGATAGAACAGCGGATTGTCGATGCCGGCATAACCTGACGCCAGCGAGCGCTTGATGAACATCACGGTGCCGGCCTTCCAGACCTGCAGCACGGGCATGCCGTAGATCGGCGAGGTCTTGTCCTCTTCGGCCGCCGGATTGGTGACGTCGTTGGCACCGATCACGAAGGCGATGTCGGCCTGCGCGAATTCGGAGTTGATGTCCTCGAGCTCAAATACCTCGTCATAGGGCACGTTGGCCTCGGCGAGCAGCACGTTCATGTGGCCGGGCATGCGGCCCGCGACCGGGTGAATGGCGTACTTCACCTCGACGCCTTCCTTCTTCAGGATGTCGCCCATTTCGCGCAGCGCGTGCTGAGCCTGCGCCACCGCCATGCCGTAGCCGGGCACGATGATGACCTTCTGCGCGTTCTTCATGATGAAGGCCGCGTCGTCCGCCGAGCCGAGCTTGGCGGGCTTCTGCTCGCCGCCGCCACCGCCGGCCGCGGCGGTTTCTCCGCCGAAGCCGCCGAGGATGACCGAGATGAACGAGCGGTTCATCGCGTGGCACATGATGTAGGACAGGATCGCACCGGAGGAGCCGACCAGCGCGCCGGTGATGATCAGCGCGGAATTGCCCAGCGTGAAGCCGATGCCGGCCGCGGCCCAGCCGGAGTAGGAGTTCAGCATCGAGATCACGACCGGCATGTCGGCGCCGCCGATCGGGATGATCATGAGCACGCCGAGCGCCAGCGCCAGGATGGTGATCATCCAGAAATCGAACGCGCCGCCGGTGAGGACGAGGCGGACGACGAAGAACACCAGCGCCAATGCGAGCGCGATGTTGATGATGTGGCGGGCGGGCAAGATGATCGGCGCGCCGCTCATCCGCGCGGACAGCTTCAGGAACGCGATCACCGAGCCGGTGAAGGTCAGCGCGCCGATGGCGACGCCGAGCGACATCTCGACCAGGCTCTGCGTATGGATGTTGCCGGGCGTGCCGATGTCGAAGGCCTCGGGCGCGTAGAACGCGCCGGCGGCGACCAGCACCGCAGCCATGCCGACCAGCGAATGGAAGGCGGCGACCAGTTCCGGCATCGAGGTCATCGGCACGCGGCGGGCGATCACCGCACCGATGCCGCCGCCGATGGCGACCGCGAGGATGACCAGCACCCAGGCGACGCCGTCGGCCGGCGGATGGCTCGCCAGCGTGGTGGCGACCGCGATCGCCATGCCGATCATGCCGAACAGATTGCCCTGGCGCGACGAAGCCGGGCTCGAAAGTCCGCGCAGCGACAGGATGAACAGCACCCCCGCTACGAGATACAAGAATGCAGAGAGATTGGCGCTCATCTCAGGTCCCCATTAATCCTTCAGCCCGAGGTGGCCGCTTACTTCGACTTCTTCTTGTACATCGCCAGCATGCGCTGGGTGACAAGGAAGCCGCCAAAGATGTTCACGCAGGCAAAGATGAGCGCGACGAAGCCGAAGCCGCGCGCCCATCCCGAGCCGCTCGAAACCATGCCGACGCCGACCGCGAGCAGCGCGCCGACCACGATCACCGAGGAGATCGCGTTGGTCACGCTCATCAGCGGCGTGTGCAGGGCCGGGGTCACCGACCACACCACGAAATAGCCGACGAAGACGGCGAGGACGAAGATCGACAGCCGGAAGATGAAGGGGTCGACGACCTGTGCAGCATGCTCCATGGCGGGTCTCCTTAAACCTTCGGCTGGAAGTTCGGGTGGATGACGGCGCCGTCTTTGGTGAGCGCGGTGGCCTTGACCAGTTCGTCGTCCCAGTTGACGGCGAGCTTCTTCTCTTTCTTGTCGACCATGGTCTCGATGAAGGAGAACAAATTGCGCGCGTAGAGGCTGGAGGCCGAGGCCGCGACGCGGCCGGCGACGTTGGTGTAACCGACGATCTTAATGCCATCGAGGTCGACGACCTCGCCCGGCTTCGCACCCTCGACATTGCCGCCGCGCTCGACGGCGAGATCGACCAGCACCGAACCGGGCTTCATCGACTTGACCATCTCGCCGGAGACGAGCTTCGGCGCGGGCCGGCCCGGAATCAGCGCGGTGGTGATCACGATGTCCTGCTTCTTGATGTGCTCGGCGGTGAGCGCGGCCTGCTTGGCCTGATACTCCTTGGACATCTCCTTGGCGTAGCCGCCGGCGGTCTGCGCGTTCTTGAACTCCTCGTCCTCGACGGCGAGGAACTTGGCGCCGAGCGATTCGACCTGCTCTTTCGTGGCGGGACGCACGTCGGTCGCGGTCACGACGGCCCCTAAGCGGCGTGCGGTCGCGATCGCCTGGAGGCCAGCGACGCCGACGCCCATCACGAACACCTTGGCGGCGGGCACGGTGCCGGCCGCGGTCATCATCATCGGGAAGGCGCGGCCGAAGGCTTCGGCGCCCTCGATCACGGCGCGGTAACCGGCAAGGTTCGCCTGCGAGGACAGCACGTCCATCACCTGCGCGCGGGTGATGCGCGGCATCAGCTCCATGGCGAAGGCGGAGACGCCGGCATCGGCGATCGTCTTCAGCGCGGCCTCGTTGCCGTAGGGATCCATGATGGCGATGACGAGCGCACCGCGCTTGTACTGCGACAGCTCCGATGCCTCGGGGCGCTTCACCTTGATGATGATGTCGGCATCTTTCAGGGCGTCTGCACTGACGGTGGCGCCTGCGGCGGTAAATTCGGAATCCGGCAGGCCCGACTTGAGTCCGGCACCCGGCTGGACGGCGATCTCGGCGCCCAGCGCCTTGAACTTCTTCACCGTATCAGGCGAAGCGGCGACACGCGGCTCCGACGGATCGATTTCCTTGGCAACGGCGATCTTCATAGGTCCTCCGGCGGCGCGGGACAGCGCGCGCGCAAACTTGAGCGTTACTCCCGCGGCGTTCGATACCGGTTTTAGCACCGGCTTGAATGCAAATATTCTGGGCAGCTGCTGCCGCTGGCGTGTGCAGCTGCCGATCGGTCAGGTCAGGAAGATCGCCATCAGGATCACGATGAGCGCGACCGAGGCCGTGCCGTACTTCACCAGCTTGATGAAGCCCTCGTAGGTCTGCTCGTGGGCAACGTAGTCGTTGCCGTCGGCGGTGCTGTACGCCACTTCGCTATGATCAGCCATGGATGTCCCCAGTCGAAAGTTCAATTCTTAGGCTGGGATACCGCAAAGTTTCGGGCAGGGCAACGGCAGGCGGGCGCGGTTTTCCTGCAAATCAGGTGATTTGGAATTCCAATTGCCGGGAATCGGGGCGCGCGCTGCTCAGTCCTGTTCGACCTCCGTGGCGGCGGCACTCACGGGCCGTCGCCGGAGCGCCGGGAGCCCGAGCGCCGCGCGCACCTCGGCGACGGCCGTCTCTCCAGCCGCGGTGAACCGCGCCATGCGCGGAGCGGTGCCGGGACCGACCGCGACATCATGGTCGCCGGCCAGGAAACCATGGGTCATGTGAAACCCGAGCGCGCGATAGACCTCGAACTGCTCCTCCGAGAAGAACTGGTCGCCGGTGGTCTCGTGGGGAAAGGTGTCGTTACGGCGCGCATAGTCGCGGATGTAGTCGTTCTCGTCGCTGGAGAGCGAGGACTTGATATAGACGAGATAGCCCTTGTCATCGCCGCCATAGTCGATGACGCCGATCGCCACGTGAACGTGGGGCTTCGAGGCTTCTTCCGATGTCCCAGGGGACGCTTGCGCGGAGGTCTTGTCCGCATTCTCCGCCATGATGGCACGCGTGCGGTCGCGGATCGGGGTCCAGGGCAGATCGATGCGGACCCCGAGATCGATGCGGGCGTAGCGCTGCAGCTTCATCAGCGAGGCGAAATTCATGGGCGCGTCTGCTTCCGCGTCGACTGCGACGATCACCCTGCAACGCCGGCGCAGCAGCTCGTAGACGCCGAGATTCTCGATGTGGCCGCCGTCGGTGAGATAGACGCCGTCGCTGTTCTCGTAGAGACGGCCGGAGATTTCCGACCACAGGAATAAGGGCGTGGAGCGCCGCTGCGGCCGGGCCGTGGCCTCGACATAGCGCGGATTGCTCAGCCAGTAGCCCAGCCGCACGTTGAGCAGCGCGAGCGTCGGCGTCAGCGCCTTGATCGAGTTCGAGCCCATGTTCGACGACGCCGCAGCCCCTGAGATCGCCATGGCGGTGGCGAGGTCGAGGCCTTGCTCCAGGCGCTCGACCGCCTCCGTCTTGGCGTAGCGTGTCGCTTCGCTGCCGACATAGAGCGGCGAGAAGACGAAGAAGTCCGCGTTGCGACCGCGCCGGTTGGCGAAGTCGGAGCCCTGGATGTTCAGCGCCGTGTTGATGAGATGATAGGGTGCCCCCAGCTTCGACGCCGCCGCCAGGCCATCCTTGTCGGCGCCGTCCCTGGCGGCTGCATAGAGCTCGCTCAGCTTCATGCGATCGAGCGGCATGAAATCACGCCCCTGGTCGAGGCTCGCCTCGGCGCGCGCGATATTGCCGTCCGCCGAACGATCAGGGTCGAACAGAAACGCCTTGCTCAGCCGATCTCGGTAGAGACGGTGCAGCGAATTCGCGTTGGGCGTCAAAGACCAGGAGACTGCAAACAACAGCAGGCCGACGAGCGCATAAAGAATGACCAGAGGCAGGCTGTGCGAATAGCCCGAACCTGCATCCGACCAATGGAATTGTCGTGCGACGTTGCTCGCGGCGGATCTGAGCCAGACCGGCACGTGGGAGACCGGCGTCAGCCACTCCATCGTCGCCGCCGGTGCGGCGGGCTGCGGCGTGATCTCGGCCGTGAAGGTGCCCGCGCCCGCGTCGAACGCGATCTTGCCGGCCAGATTGCCCGATGCGGGCGCGGTCGATTTGCTGGCGGCAAGGCAGCTCCTCTGCCCGACGAGGGCCAGAGGCGCCTGGCATTTTTCGAGCGGGTCGTTGGCGATGCCCCAATAGGATAGATAGAGGTAGGCGACCCAGATGATCAGCGGCAGCGCCAGGCCCGCGATCCACAGCGCGACCTTGGCAATGATCGCGACCAGCAGCGCGCCCCATTGCGAGGACACGCTGTTGCCCTTGAGAAATTCGGCGAATTGCTGCCTGAAGGCCGTGACGAACACGCCGATCGGCGCGGCGATCGCGGCGAACGCCTTGATCCAGGTGACGGCGACGCCGCCGACCGGCCCGCCGATCGCGTCGCTGTCGACGACATCGAACATCTGCGACAGCATGAAGGGCTGGAACTCGAAGAATGCGATTACGGCAAGCAGCACCAGGAAGGTTGCGCCGGCAGTCGGCCAGTGCGAACGAAACTCTTGACGTTTTTCGGGGCTCGCCAATGATTGCTTGAGCGCCCAGACGAAGAACAGGCCTATACCGATGATCGCGGTCGCCAGCGTCAGCGCGAAGTGCTTGATCTGCAGGAGGCGCGCGAAGTCGCAGGCGATGCCGAGCAGGAACGCGATCGCCGCGGCATAGATGAAGGACAGCGTCGGACCCATGCCGCGCTCGGCGCGCGCGACCAGATAGGCAATTCCGCCGCAGACGAGCAGCCCCAGCGCGACCATCGTGCCGATCGCCGCGAAGCCGAAGCGGTCCGCGACCCAGCCGAAATGATGCAGCTCGCACTGCGGCAACGCGCCGTCGGCGAGATCGACGCCGAAGAAGTTCGCGACCGTCAGGCAGCTCCGCAGCGGCGTCGACCAGATCGTGACGGCCGCGAGCAGCAGCACGACCGGCAGGGTCAGTCCGATATTGGCGATCAGGCCGCGCACCACGATCGCGATCCCGGTCAGCAGGTCGCGGACGCCGGCCGGGATCAAATAGTTGGAGTAATTCCTGATATGGCCGACCGACGGCGTGTCGCTGATCTCGCTGGCGGTCGCAATTCCACCGGCCGGCCGTTCGCCAAACACGAAACGCCCGGTCACCGTCATGGTGGTGCTGAGCGAGGTGCCGATGTAGCCGCCGCCCGACACCGTGGAGAGATAGTCGATTCGCCCGATCAGATCGTGATGGTTCAATGCCTGAAGCACGCCGAGACAGGTGGCTGAAGAGCGGATGCCGCCGCCGGACAAAGCGAGCCCGACAACGTCGAGCATCTGGCAGGCATCGACGCGGTCGGGATTGAGCTGCCGCGCCGTCTCGCGGCGCGTGTTGATCGCCTTGATCTCGTCGCGAACGATCTGCTGGTGTTTCTGGCACCAGGGCGTTTCCTCTTCGAAGGCCGCGGCGTTCCGCGCTGCTTCAGGTCGCGGAACCTGTCCCCGATCGACCATGCGAGCCTCCCCAGCGGCAAATCACGATCAACAATCAATAGTTGAAAAACACGACAAAGTATCTACTGGCTTAGTCTCGTCTCTGGGCCGAGCGTTCAATGCCGGCGAGCAGGATCTCCAAACCCGTCTCGAACGTCGCGTCAAAATGGGCCGGCTGAAAATACGGAGCAGCCGCCGCAAGATGCCTGAAGCTCGCGGCGATCGTTTCGTTCGGGACCGGCTCCGCCGATGAGGGCCCGCGGGCGTAGCCCGCCGTCTCATCCAGCGCCGCGCCCGTGAGGTAATAGCCGAGCTCGCGGAAATAGATTGCGGCGTCGCGGTCAGAGAAGCCCGCCTCGCGGAGGATGCCGATGATTCCGTCGATATAGGCGACCCCGGCAGGTGTATTGAGCCGGTGCACCGCGAAGAACGGGAAGAAGGCAGGGTGCTTGAGCGCCATGGCGCGGAAGCCGTGGGCAGCCCGGCGCAGGCGCTCGCGCCAGTCCCATTGCGGCTCCATCGCCACGCGCGCCTGTGCGAGCATCAGATCGACGAGCGCATCCATCAAATGCGCCTTGCTCGGGAAGTGATGATAGATGCTCATGGCCTCGCAGCCGAGCTCCTCGCCCAGCCGGCGCGTCGAGAGCTTGGCAAGTCCCTCGCGATCGACCAGCGCCATCGCGGAGGCCGCAATAAGCTCGCGGGACAGCCCCCTGCCCCCTTCGCGCGGCGGCCGGCGCTTGCGCGGGACAGTCGAGGCTTTCCGGCCCGCTCTGGCTTTTCTGGTCATGACATCCGAATCGAAACCGCTTGCAACCTTACACTGCAAGGCGGTATTGTGAAGTCACCTTACACTGTAAGCCTGGAGCCGAAGCGATGTCCGCAATCGACCTGTTTGGCCTCTTGGTGCCGGCGACCTATCTCGTCATGCTGGCCATCGAGCGCCTGATCCCGGCGCGGCAATTCCCGGAGATTCCTTATTGGCGGCTCAGGGGCTTCTGCTTCTTGATTGTTCAGGGCCTGCTGGCGACGCTGACCCCGCTGCTGATCCCGGAAGCCTGGCTGGAGCGGCACAGGTTGATGGACCTCACCGGTCTCGGCGTCGCCGGCGGAACGGCACTCGGCTATGTCGTGCTCTCACTCGTCAATTACGGCTGGCACCGCAGCGCGCACACCTTTCCCCTGATGTGGCGGCTGTTCCACCAGATCCATCACAGCCCGCAACGCATGGACATGTCCGGCGCGGCCCTGTTTCACCCGCTGGAGACGATCTCATTCTTTGCGATCGCATCCGTGGTGACGACGCTGGTGCTCGGGCTCGATCCGGTCGCGGCGGCAGCGACCGGCTATATCGCCGCCTTCTACGGCTATTTCCAGCACATGAATGTGCGCACGCCGCAATGGCTCGGCTTCGTCATCCAGCGGCCGGAGGCGCATTGCATCCATCACCAGCGCGACGTGCACGCCTTCAATTATGGCGACCTGCCGATCTGGGACATGCTGTTCGGCACCTTCCGCAATCCGGCAAGCTTCGAGGGCGCGGTCGGCTTCGACAAGCCGGCGACCGACCGGTTTGGTGCGATGCTCGGCTTCGTCGACGTGAACGAGCCCGCGATCGGGCAGAACAGCCTCGGCCGCAGCCCCAACGCGACCGGCTAGAGCAAAGCGTCCGCGTTCAATCTCAGCCCATCGCCTCCAGCTCGTCGATCATCCCGGCGATGACCGACAGGCCGCCATCCCAGAATTTGGGATCCTTGGCATCGAGCCCGAACGGGCGCAGCAGCTCGGAATAATGCTTGGTGCCGCCGGCCGCGAGCATGTCGAGATAGCGCTCGGCAAAGCCCTCGGCCGCGTTTTCGTAGACGGCATAGAGCGAGTTCACGAGGCAATCGCCGAAAGCATAGGCGTAGACGTAGAACGGCGAATGGATGAAGTGCGGGATGTACATCCAGTAGTTCTCATAGCCCGCCTTGATCTCGATCGCAGGCCCGAGGCTCTCGCCCTGCACCGACAGCCAGATCTCCCCGAGCCGCGTCGCGGTGAGCTCGCCGTTCTTGCGTTCGGTGTGGACCGCGCGCTCGAAGGAATAGAACGCGATCTGCCGCACCACGGTGTTGATCATGTCCTCGACCTTGCCGGCCAGCAGCGCCTGGCGCTGTTTTGCATTTTTGGTCTGGGCAAGGAGCCGCTTGAACGTCAGCATCTCGCCGAACACGCTCGCGGTCTCCGCCAGCGTGAGCGGCGTCGGCGCCATCAGCGCACCGTTCTTGGCCGCCAGCACCTGATGCACGCCATGGCCGAGCTCGTGGGCGAGCGTCATCACGTCGCGCGGCTTGCCCTGGTAGTTCATGAGCACGTAAGGGTGCGCGGAGGGCGTGGTCGGATGCGAGAACGCACCCGGCGCCTTGCCCGGCCGCACCGGCGCGTCGATCCAGCGATCGGTGAAGAAGCGCTCGGCGATATCGGCCATTTTGGGCGAGAAGCCGCGATAGGCCGTCAGCACCATGTTGCGCGCATCGGGCCAGCCGATGACGTCGGTCGCGGCAAACGGCAACGGCGCGTTGCGGTCCCAATAGGCCAGCCGCTTCTTGCCGAACCACTTCGCCTTCAGCGCATAATAGCGATGCGACAGCTTTGGATAGGCCGCGCGCACCGAGGCCACCAGCGCATCCACAACCTCGCGCTCGACCCGGTTGTTGAGGTGCCGGGAATCCGCAACATCCTGAAAACCGCGCCAGCGGTCGGAGATGTCTTTGTCCTTGGCGAGCGTGTTGGTGATCAGCGCAAAGGTGCGCTCATTGGCCTTGAAAGTCTTTGCCAGTGCCTCAGCCGCGCTCTTGCGCTTTGCGCCATCACGGTCCTGCAGCAGATTGAGCGTCGGCTCGATCGCCAGCTCCTTGGACCCGACCTTGAAACGCAGGCCGGAGATGGTCTGGTCGAACAGCCGGTTGAAGGCGGAATAGCCGGTCTGCGCCTTCTCCAGGAACAATTGCTCGAGCTTGTCGTCGAGCTGATACGGCTTCTCCTTGCGCAGGTCCTCAATCCACGGGCGGTAGTACGCAAGCTCGGGGGCTTGCATCGCGCGGTTCAAAATATCGTCATCGACGCGATTGAGCTCGAGCGCAAAGAACAGAAGATGCGTCGACGCCGCCGTCAGCCGCTCCGAAACATCGCCGTAAAACTTTGAAATCGCAGGGTCCACGCTGTCGCCGGCATGGACGAGCCCTGCATAGGAGCCGAGGCGGCCGGCGAGATCGTCGATCGCCTCAAAGCGTCGCACCGCCTCCGCGAGCCATTTTCCGCCATCTTCGTTTGCTGTCCCTGTCGAGAGCTTGCCCTTGTAGTCCGTCTCGAACGCGACGCAGTCGGCATCCATCTTTTCGAGATCGCGCGCCACTTCCGGCGCATCGATCCCGGAATAGAGATCGGCCAGGTTCCACTCGGGAAGCTTGCCGGTTTTGCTCGCAGGCTTAGCGGAGGGTTTTGCCTTGGCGGTAGATTTCTTGGCTGCCGATTTCTTGACGGCAGATGTCTTCGCAGCAGCAGACTTGCGGAGAGCAGGCTTGTTGAGGGCAGACTTGTTGAGGGCAGGCTTGTTGAGAGCAGACTTGGAGCGCGAATTCATTGTGTGGGAAACCTGTGTTCAACCATCGCGGCGGCGGGCGGGGGCATCAAGGTTTAAGAGTGCGTTAATCGGCTTCGGCCAGAGTGCCCCGATTCGAGACAGATAGTAGTAGCGTGCGGGGAACACCATGGCTGCCAGTATTTTGATCGCCGACGACGATGCCGTAGCACGCCGGCTGGTCGAGAACATGGTGCAGAAATGCGGCTATGAGACGGTCGTCGTGGACTCCGGCGATGCCGCGATCGCCGCCCTCACCGCTCCCGATGCTCCGGCCATCGACGGTGTCATCCTCGATCTCGTGATGCCCGGCCTCGACGGCATGGGCGTGCTGGCCAAAATCCGCGAAGCGGGCCTCAGCGTCCCCGTCATCGTGCAGACCGCCCATGGCGGCATCGACAACGTGATCTCGGCGATGCGCGCTGGCGCGGCCGATTTCGTGGTCAAGCCGGTCGGCCTCGAGCGACTTCAGGTCTCACTGCGCAATGCTCTCAACGCCTCCGCGCTCAAGGGCGAATTGCAGCGTATCCGGCACAGCCGCGAGGGCCGGCTGACCTTCTCCGATATCATCACCCGCGCCGAGGCGATGGCCGGCGTGATGCGCGCCGCGCAGAAAGCCGCGAACTCTTCCATTCCGGTGCTGATCGAGGGCGAGTCCGGCGTCGGCAAGGAGATGTTCGCGCGCGCCATCCATGGCAGCGGCGAGCGCAAGGCGAAGCCGTTCGTCGCCGTCAATTGCGGCGCGATTCCCGACAACCTCGTCGAGTCCATTCTGTTCGGCCACGAAAAGGGTGCTTTCACCGGCGCCACCGAACGGCACATGGGCAAATTCGTCGAAGCCCATGGCGGCACGCTGTTTCTGGACGAGGTCAGCGAGCTGCCGCTGACCGCGCAGGTGAAGCTGCTGCGCGCGCTCCAGGAAGGCGCCGTCGAGGCGGTCGGCGGCCGCAAGCCCGTCAAGGTCGACGTCCGCATCGTCTCGGCCACCAATCGCCGGCTGCTGGAGCGGGTCAAGCAGGGACACTTCCGGGAAGATCTGTTCTATCGCCTGCACGTGCTGCCGCTGACGATCCCCTCGCTCCGGGCCCGGCGCGAGGACATCCCGCATCTGCTCCGGCATTTCCTGGCGCGCTTTGCCGCCGAGGAGAACCGCCAGATCACCGGCATCAGCGGCGAGGCCATGGCGCATCTCGCCCAACTCGACTGGCCCGGCAACATCCGCCAGCTCGAGAATGCGGTCTACCGTGCGGTGGTGATGAGCGAGGGCGACCAGCTCGGCCTCAGTGATTTCCCGCTGCTCGCGTCGCAGCCGCACCACGCCACCGAGATTCCGACCGCGCCGCTGATGCTCGAGCCGGCGGCGAGCCCGTCGGTCGTGTCAGGTAACGATATACCAATCGCTCCTCTCCCGGCCGTGGGAACTTTGGCGATGCTGACCCCAACCGGCGATGTCCGCGCACTCGAGGACATGGAGAACGAGATCATCCGTTTCGCGATCTCGCATTATCGCGGCCAGATGTCCGAGGTGGCCCGCCGTCTCAAAATCGGCCGGTCCACCCTCTACCGCAAACTCGACGAAGCCGGGGTTCCCGGCCATGGCGGGAAAAGCGGCGAAGAGACGCACTGAGCCTCATGCGAACGGAGGTTCGCGAGGCGATGCGAGACCGGTTGTAAGCCGTTCGCATGACGACGGAATTCGACTGCGACTTGAACCGTGACTTGGAAGTGACAGACACAGGGAAAAGCGCTTGAGGCCAGCGCACAATCCGTTGCCAAGAGGCTCCCTTGAAGTCAGTTTGGCGTGAGTTGTCCCGGTTAGCGCTGGCTGCAAAACCGGGGTCTGTATATCGTCTGCGTATGAATCGTTGCGTGCAGGCGTGCAACTTTCGAGAGGCCGGCGCGATTTAGCCGAAGCTCAATTGGCGATAACAAAGCTGTTCCATAAGGGACAGTTCACCCAAGGGGTGCGACACAATGCGTGACTGTTTGAACCACCGTGCGGGCTTCGACCGTGTCTTGATGACGGTCGCGGCAACCTTCCTCACGGTGTCGGCCAGCTCAGCCCTGGCGCAGGATCAGGCGCGCAGCAGCGCTGCGGAGCTCGCGATCGAAGCCGCGATCCCGCGCCCCGAGCCGGCCAATGTCCCGCCCCCGACCGCATCGGACATCAAGCTCGACACCACCGCCACGGTTCAGGACTCCGCCAAGGAGCCGGCAAGGGAGCCTGTGAGGGCTGACGTCGCCCCAGCCGCCGACAAGGTCGAGACCAAGCCTTCCGACGTCGCCACGACGCCCGCCACCGAGGCGCCGAAGAGCGAGACTGCCAAAACCGAGTCTGCAAAGACTGAGCCTGCGAAGACCGAGCCTGCAAAGGCCGACACCGCCACGGCAAATCCGGCTGCGCCTTCAGCACCCGCTGCGGCTCCGGCCGCCGAGCCGGTCAAGGCTGCGAGCAGCGTCCCCGCCGCCGACCAGCCGGTCGCCGACAAGCTCAAGGACATCGTCGGCGCCAAGACGTCGCGCCATTTCGACCGCAAGAACGAGCGCGCGGCGATCGAGAAATTTTACGGCGCACGCGACTTCGCGCCGGTCTGGACGCAAGGCGGCAGCCTGACGGCTGCGGCCAAGGGGGTCATCGCGCGGCTGAAGGACGCCGCCTCCGACGGCCTCAATCCGGCGGATTATCCGGTGCCGGATTTCGCCAGCGCCACCACGCCCGATGCGCTGGCCGATGCCGAGCTCAAGCTCACCGCCAGCATGTTCGACTATGCGCGCCAAGCCCAGAGCGGCCGCATGCATTGGTCGCAGGTCTCTGGCGACATCCTATATCCCGAGCATCCGGTCGACCCGAACGAGGTGCTCGCCAAGGTCACGACCGCAACTGACGCTTCCGCAGCGCTCGACAGCTACAACCCGCCGCACAAGCTCTACAAGGAGCTGAAGGCGAAGCTCGCGGAGCTTCGCGGTCAGGGCAGCGGCCCGGCGATCGAGATCACCGACGGTCCGGCGCTGAAATACACTCCGGCCACCAAGAAGCAGGCCGAAATCGTCGTGGAAGATTCGCGCGTGCCGCAGCTCCGCGCCAAGCTGGGCCTCGCCGAGAACGCCAGCGACACCCGCTATGACGCCGCCGTCGCCGACGCCGTGCGCAAGTTCCAGAACAGCGCCGAAATGAAGGCGACCGGCATCCTCGACGACAAGACGGTCAAGGCGCTCAACACCCCGAAGCGCGACAAGCAGATCGACGTCGTGCTGGTCAACATGGAGCGCTGGCGCTGGCTGCCGCGCGACCTCGGCGCGCCATCGCTGGGCGATGCCTATGTGATCCTCAACATTCCCGACTACACGCTGAAGGTGATGCAGCGCGGCCAGCAGGTCTGGACCACCCGCGTCGTCACCGGCAAGCCGGGCACGCATGCGACTCCGCTGCTGACCGAGACGATGAAGTACATCACGGTCAACCCGACCTGGAACGTGCCGCCGTCGATCGTCTACAACGAGTATCTGCCGGCGCTTCAGCAGGACCCCACCGTGCTGCAGCGCATGGGCCTCAAGCTCGAGCAGAACCGCGATGGCTCGGTGCACATCTCGCAGCCGCCCGGCGAAGCCAACGCGCTCGGCCGCATCCGCTTCAACTTCCCGAACAAGTTCCTGGTCTATCAGCACGACACGCCGGACAAGAACCTGTTCGCCAGGGAAGATCGCGCCTTCAGCCATGGCTGCATGCGCGTGCAGAACCCCGATCAGTACGCCTCGGTGCTGCTCAACATCGTCATGCCGAACGAGAAGTACACGCCGGAGCGCGTGCGCAGCATGTACGGCAGGAGCGAGATCGACCTGAAATTCCCGACGCCGATGCCGGTCAACATCACCTATCAGACCGCGTTCGTGGATGACGCCGGCAAGCTGCAATTCCGCAAGGACGTCTATGGCCGCGACGCGACCATGATCAACATCCTGAAGAACAATCGCGGCAAGGACCTTGAGGCCGTCGTTGCGCACTCGCAGCCCAGCTATTCGCGCCCGGCGACGACCCTGCCCTCCGGCGTCGCGGTGGCCAACAATGGCGGCGGCTTCGGCTCGTCCGGCCCGAACTTCTTCGAGCGGCTGTTCGGAGGCGGGGCTCCGACCCCGCCGCCGGCTCCGGTCGGCCGCCGGCCCCAGCAGCAGCGGGTATTTACCCGGTAAGCCTGCTCGACGGCTGTTTCCAAAATTCTGCAACGATATCAACGGTCCCATCCCATGGATGGGGCCGTTTAACGTTAACCATTGTCCACCTCGGCCCGGAGAGCGGGCGTTTTTTTGCCACAGTCAACCGGTTAGGATCGTATTCTGACTTGGTTTGGGGGCGGGAAGGTCAACCTCGAATTAACCTTCTCGCTTTAAGAAAGCGTTCATCCTCTTCGCGCTGCTAACGGGGTTGGCGGGAGAGTCCATTTTGAACGCTCGTCGACTGGGTGGGCTCATACGTGCTGACTGGTCTCGCACGCCAATTCGCTGTGCTGTCGTTGTCCCATGCGGGAGTGAAGGCCGGTTCGCGCATCGGCCTCGCTGCCGCATTGCTGCTTGCTGCCGCGGGATCGGTTCATAACGCGGCCGCGCTGAACGAGACCAAGACGCTCTCCTTCCACCACACCCATTCCGGCGAAGACCTCACCGTCACCTTCAAGCGCGACGGCCGTTATGACGAAGCGGCGCTGAAGCAGCTCAACCACTTCCTGCGCGACTGGCGCACCCAGGACGAGACGGTCATGGACCGCCGCCTGTTCGACATCCTCTGGGAAGTCTATCGCGACGTCGACGCCAAGCAGCCGATCCAGATCATCTCGTCCTACCGCTCCCCCGCCACCAACGCCATGCTCCGCCGCCGCTCCTCCGGGGTGGCGCGCTTCAGCCAGCACATGCTGGGACATGCGATGGACTTCTACATTCCGGGCGTGCCGCTGGAGCAGATCCGCTTCGCCGGCTTGCGCCTGCAGCGCGGCGGCGTCGGCTTCTATCCGACCTCAGGCTCGCCCTTCGTGCATCTGGACACCGGCAGCATCCGGCACTGGCCGCGCATGACGCATGACCAACTCGCCCGCGTCTTCCCGGACGGCAAGACGGTGCATCTGCCGACCGACGGCACGCCGCTGAAGGGCTATGAGCTCGCCAAGGCCGAGATCGAGCGCCGCGGCAACGGCGACGATTCCAGCAGCAGCAAGCCGAACTTCTTCGCCGCCCTGTTCAGGGGCAAATCGGCAGCTCCGGCTGCCAGCAGCGATGAGGATGACGAGGGCGCGCCCGCCCCGGCCGCGAAGCCGGCAGCCCCCACCGTCGTCGCAGCCGCAGCCAAGCCCGCCGAACCGGTGCCGACGCCGCGAGCCAAGCCGCAAATGGCCGCGATCCAGCTCGCCTCGGCCGATGCGCAGCTCGTTGCCCCGCCCAAGCCGAAGCCCGCGCCGGTTGCTGACAAGCCCGCTGCCGGCAAATCTGCTGACGACAAGCCGGAGACGCCGGCCGACATCATCAATGCCCGCGGCTTCTGGGATGACGTCCCGGCCGCGCCACAGCAGGCGACGCCGGCGCAGGTCGCTGCGCTGCAGGCCCGCCAGGCCCTTGCCGCCGCCACCGATCCGCAGGCCACCGCGAGCGTGTCCAACGCGGCCCTGCAGGCGCTGGCTTTCGCGCCCGCGGCCTCCCCGGTTGACCGCGCCAATGTCGTTGCCGCCTCGGCGCCGATCCCGCGCTCCGCCCGCCCCGCCTCGCGCAGCCTCGCCCAGGCGACGGAGATCAACACCGTGGTCGGCAAGAGCACCGACGGCATGGTCGCGACCGCGACGCGCCTCTCTGCCGCCAAGGGCGAGAGCGTCTGGCTCAAGATCGTGATGCTGTCGCCGAGCGCCAGCCGTGCGATGTCGGTCACGCTGATGGGCGAGCTCGATACCGCGGCGCTGCGCGCTTATTTCGTCAAGCCGCGGGCCGTGATCGCGATGGGCTTTGCCGACGACCCGATGCAGGGGCTGTCCTGCGAGACCTTCTCCGGCAGCGCCACCGCAAAGCTCCAGACGACGTCGTTCGTCGTGCGGACCGCGGCGCTGCGCTGAGCGCCGCTGCTGTTTCCAGAATTTCACTCTCGTAGCTCGGAGCGAAGCGCAATCCGGGAATCATGCCGCATGCAACGACGGCCCCGGATTTCGCTGCGCTCCATCCGGGCTACAGGTGGTGCTACCGCGCCTGCTTGCCCCGCCGATCCCGATGATAGGTCAGCGCCAGCGACAGACAGATCGATAGCTCCCGCGTCAGCAGCTTGCCCGACACCGGCAACAACAGCGCCCTGGTTTGCCGATATTCGAACTGATCGGGAAAGCGTTCGCGGAACGTGTCGATCAGGGTCGTCTTGCAGTTGAAGAGAATGGCGGCGGCGTCGGAGTCCTTGACGCGGCCAAGCCGGATCGTCGATCCGCTGCCGGTCTCATCGGTCAGATAAGCCGGCTCGCCCCATTTCAGGGTCTCGGTAAGGCGGCCGACATGCTCGTCCGCAGCGGCAGTCGCGAAGATCAGGTCGCGCACCTGCAGCAGCCGCTTGCCGATCGGTGCCGGCAGAGCGCCGAAGGCACGGTTCAATTCGCGCGGCAGCGGTGGCGCAGTCACGGCGGTCTCCGTTCACAAACGAAGGGCAACACGCCAGCCTTGTAGCCCGGACGGAGCGAAAGCGTCATCCCGGGAATGCGGCCTGCGCTGCCAGAACCCGGATTCCGCTTGCGCTCCATCCGGGCTACGGCAGCGACGTTTGAGGCGCGAGCGCCTCAGATCATCCCCAGCGCCTGCATGTAGGTCTCGAGAATCGTTTCGGCCTCGGCGCGCTCGTTCGGATCCTGCTTGCGCAGCCGCACAATGGTGCGCAGCGCCTTGACGTCGTAGCCATTGCCCTTGCTCTCGGCATAGACGTCGCGGATGTCGTCGGAGATCGCCTTCTTCTCTTCCTCCAGCCGCTCGATGCGCTCGATGATGGATTTGAGCTGGTCCTTGGCAAATTTCGTCGCGGGCTCGTCATCGCGGACGGCGGCGGTGGTGGCCATCTTGGTACTCCAAATGGAACTGGCAAAACGAGGTGACGCCGGCATCCCTCACCGCGCGTGCTGGCAGAACCCTTAGGGTTGGCGCCGGTCGCGTTCAAGGCAGCATCGCGCTCGTCCACAGCGCGCCCACACCTTCCTGCGGCGGGGCGAAGAAAGCTGTTGTGCGGTGCGACTCAAGGCTTGCGCGAACTCAATGCCCGTGGCCGTGGGGATGGACCTTCTTCATGGTCTCGAGCTGCTCGGGCGTGGCCGCGCCCTGATGTTTCGACTTCCAGGTCTCGTAGGGCATGCCGTAGACGGCCTCACGGCTCTCGTCCTTGCTCAAGGCGACACCTTGGGCGTCGGCAGCTTCCTTGAGCCAGTTGGACAGGCAGTTGCGGCAGAAGCCCGCCAGATTCATCAGGTCGATGTTCTGGACGTCGGTCCGGGTCTTGAGATGATCGACCAGACGCCGGAAAGCGGCCGCCTCGAGCTCGGTTCTGGTTTTGTCGTCGATTGCCATGGCTGTATCCCCGGTAACCTTTGGGCCTGACCCCGATGGGGGTCACCCTTACGGGATCAATTGGGCCCTGTCACAGATTTTGCCATATCCCGGCGCAGACCGGTCCGAAGCCGGGTTGCCGCTCGTTTGTGGCGGTTCCCCGGCCCTACGCCAAATCGTCAATGATCTGGTATAGCTACCGCGACAATGATTGCCGAATCTCCCCGCTCCCCGCTTCGCCTGCTCGCCCGGTTGGTCCCGGTGCTGATGGTCGCCTGGCTATGCCTTGGCGCCAGCCCGGCCTCGGCCGATTTCCGGCTCTGCAACAACACATCGAGCCGGGTCGGCATTGCCCTCGGCTACAAGGACGCCGAGGGCTGGACCACCGAGGGCTGGTGGAACATCTCGTCGCGCTCCTGCGAGACCCTGCTGCGGGGAACGCTGGTCGCCCGTTACTATTACATCTACGCGATCGACTATGATCGCGGCGGCGAGTGGTCGGGGCAGGCCTTCATGTGCTCCCGCGACAAGGAGTTCACCATCCGCGGCACCGAGGATTGCCTCGCGCGCGGCTACGACCGGACCGGCTATTTCGAGGTCGACACCGGCGAGCAGCGGGCGTGGACGGTGCAACTGACCGACGCCAACGAACAGCCGGCGCAGCAACGCGTACCTGGCCTGCCCGGTCCGGTTGGCCCAGGCGGGGTTCCGGGTTTGCCCACCAGCCCGCCCGGTGCTACGCCCCCGGGCTCGCCCGGCCTGCCACCCCAGTCTGGAAATAAGCCATGAGGCGTCTTCGCCGTATCAAGATTCTCGCGACCCTGGGACCGGCCTCTTCAGATCTCGCGATGATCCGCCGCCTGTTCGAGGCCGGCGCCGACCTGTTTCGCATCAACATGAGCCACACCCCGCATGACAAGATGCGGGAGCTGGTGGCGACGATCCGCAACGTCGAGTCGAGCTACGGCCGGCCGATCGGCATCCTGGTCGACCTGCAGGGCCCGAAGCTCAGATTGGGCGCCTTCGCCGAAGGCTCGGTGCAGCTCCAGAACGGCCAGACCTTCACGCTCGATTCCAACAAGACGCCCGGCGATGCCACGCGCGTCCACCTGCCGCATCCGGAGATCCTGGCCGCGCTCAGGCCGGGCCACGCGCTGCTGCTCGACGACGGCAAGGTGCGCCTGATCGCAGAGGAGACCTCGAAGGAGCACGCGGTGACGCGTGTCGTGGTCGGCGGCAAGATGAGCGACCGCAAGGGCGTCAGCCTGCCCGACACCGACCTGCCGGTCTCCGCCATGACGCCGAAGGATCGCGCCGACCTCGAGGCGGCGCTCGTCACCGGAATCGACTGGATCGCGCTGTCCTTCGTGCAGCGCGCCGACGACGTGCTCGAAGCCAAGAAGATGATCCGCGGCCGCGCCGCCGTCATGGCCAAGATCGAGAAGCCGCAGGCGATCGACCGCCTCGCCGACATCATCGAGGCCTCCGACGCGCTGATGGTGGCGCGCGGCGACCTCGGCGTCGAGCTGCCGCTCGAGCGCGTGCCGAGCCTGCAGAAGCAGATGACGCGGATGGCGCGCCGCGCCGGCAAGCCGGTGGTGATCGCGACCCAGATGCTGGAATCGATGATCCAGTCGCCGGTCCCGACCCGCGCCGAAGTCTCGGACGTCGCAACGGCGGTCTATGAGGGCGCCGACGCCATCATGCTGTCGGCCGAGTCGGCCGCCGGCAAATTCCCCGTCGAGGCAGTCTCGACCATGAACCGCATCGGCGAGGAGGTCGAACGCGACCCGACATACCGCTCGGTGATCATGGCCCAGCGCCCGGCGCCGGAAGCGACTGTGGGCGATGCGATCGCGGATGCGGCGCGGCAGATCGCCGAGACCCTCGACCTGCCCGCCTTGATCTGCTGGACCTCGTCGGGCTCGACCGCAGTGCGCGTGGCGCGCGAACGGCCGAAGCCGCCGATCGTGGCGATCACGCCGAACATCACGGCAGGACGGCGGCTCGCCGTCACTTGGGGCGTGCACTGCGTGGTCGCTGAGGATGCCCGGGACCAGGACGACATGGTCAGCCGTGCCGGCCAGATCGCGTTCCGTGACGGCTTCGTCCGTGCCGGCCAGCGCGTGCTCATCGTCGCCGGCGTGCCGCTCGGCATTCCCGGCACCACCAACATGGTACGCATCGCCTCGGTCGGCCCCGAAGGCGACGCGAACATGTAGGTCGCCGGCACCCCTCCAACACAAATATCGAAGAACAACCCCATGCACAGTAGCCGGAGGGTCCGGCGAGCTTGCTGCGATCTGACGAAAAGGCTTTCCCGCTCAACGACCTAAGCAGGATCAGGCCGCCGCCCCGATCGCGCGGCGGTTCTTACGCGCCAACCAG
Source organism: Bradyrhizobium sp. WYCCWR 12699 (assembly GCF_032144035.1). Classification (NCBI taxonomy): domain Bacteria; kingdom Pseudomonadati; phylum Pseudomonadota; class Alphaproteobacteria; order Hyphomicrobiales; family Nitrobacteraceae; genus Bradyrhizobium; species Bradyrhizobium sp. WYCCWR 12699. The sequence goes on along the minus strand of NZ_JAVTJN010000001.1, from coordinate 40,771 downwards.
CGCTTTCGTCGCCGGCAGCAGCGTCTGCTGCACCACCAGACCACGGGCGCGGGCGTCCATGACGCCGACCGCGCGCAGCGCCAGCAGCGTCACGGTCTGCACCGCATCGCGCATCTTGACGGGATCATCGAGATTGTCGGGCGCGAGCGGCCCGACCAGCGCCTCGTGTAGCGCACCGAGCAACGCGGTGGCGGCGAGCGCGGTGTCCTGCGCCGGCAGGTGACCGGCCCGCACCGCAGCGTCGATCCGCCCAGCAATCTCGCCCGCGATCTCGCGCCGGCTGGCCAAGCGCGAGGCACTGACATCGACATCGACGGGCTCGGCCAGGATGCCCCAGGCGAGCCGGCGCTGCGACAGGGTATGGACCGCCACGGTGGTCACGGCCGCGGCCAAGGCTGAGGACGGCCCCGGCGCCGCATCGGCCGCCCGGCGGATCGCCGCGAGCTCGTCGCGGGAGACCTCGGCGATGAGTTCAGAGATCAGCTCGGCCTTGGAGGGAAAATAGCGGTAGACCGTGCCGGCCGCGACATTGGCCCGGACCGCGACCGGCGCGATCTGCACCGCCGCCATCCCGCCTTCCGCCGCAGTCTCCCGCGCCGCCGCGAGAATCGCACTGCGCCGCGCCGCAAGGCGCTTCACCACTTGATGCGTCCGCCGATAAACCATGGCGCGCTTCCTGTCCCACACGCGTGCCGCACGCCCTGCGGCCGAACGCTTCGTCACGTCAAAGATGCAAATCGCCCCGCAAGGACTGAACAACTATTCAGGGTAGATGACAAGATGGGAAATGCGTGGAGCGTCACGGCGACGGACTGAAGCGCCAACCCTGGTTGCGGAGGCTGATCAGGGCGTGCTCGCTCCACCTCGCCGCGGATTCCTGCTTGCCGAAAGGGAGCCGAAATGCCGCCTGTGCGATGGCCGGCGTCGCGAGACGCGATGCTATGGCGCGATGTCCAACTGGAAGGACCGCCGCCCGATCTCGGCAGCTTTTCGGCGAAGAACGTAAGTTGCCCTATAGGTGCCAGGCGGCCAGACGACGCCTCCGCGCTTCCTTCCGGCCGAGATGAAATATTGGGCCTGGTCACGCGGCAACTTCGGTGCCCGATACTCCGCGATCACTTGCCCTTCGGGTGACTTCAGCTCGAGAGTTTGCTCGTCGTCCGCCTGAAGTCCGATCGCGCGAACATAGGCCACGATGGCGGCCGAATGAGAGCCAGGTAGAGATTGCTTGATCTCTCCGGTCTCGATCTCGTCCATGGTCACTGCTCGATCGGCAAAGCCGGCATTGATGATCTCCGTCGGCCGATAGTTCGAAACCGTGCTTGGCGTCGGCTGCCACAGCGAACGGCCGGAGCTGCATTCGCCTTTCGCGGCGCCCTCAGCGAACGGATCCACAACCGTCCTGTCATGCCGCACGGTGAAATGCAGGTGTGGGAATTCGGTGTTTCCGGACAGGCCCACCAACCCGAGCGCCTGCCCGGAGCTGACCCGGTCACCGGGCTGCACCCTGAGACTGCCTTTGGCCATGTGGCAGTATTGCGTGCTCCAGCCGTTCTCATGCTCGACGAGCGCGCCGTTGCCGCATTCCGGCCGACGATTGCGGCTTTGCCGACGACCTTGACCGAGATGTCATCCATGCCGTCGCGCGTGTGCGCGACGCGCCCCGCAGCGGCAGCAACGACCTCGACGCCTTTTCTCTGAACGTCCAGATCGGGTAACCGGATGTCGGTGCCGTCGTGGCCGTCATAGGTTCGGTGCCCGCATCGAAAGTCCAGGGCATTGTCCGAGGGATCATGGTCGACATAGTTCTGGATGAAGCAGGTCGTTCCCAACTCGCAGGCAACCGGCCAGGCGAAAAGCTGTGGCTCGGAGCCGTGAGATACTGATGCGCAAGTGACGAGCATGCAAATAGCCGATGCAGCCAAACACCTTCTCATCCGATCCGTCCGTTCAATGAGCTTGGCGCCAAGACGCGCCACGCGCGGCGCCCGAAAGCTGGCTAGTATCATGCTGCCGCACGCCGTCAGCCCGCACCAAAAAGCAAGGAGCGACAATGAGCCGATCCATTCAGGTTGCTGCAGGACTCTTTGATAGCCGGCCGTATGGCTTTGCACAGGTCGCAATCATCCGGACACCGTTTGGTGACGTTGCAAATATATCTGGCAAGGTCGCTTGGGATGCCGATCGAAAGATCGTTGGCCCCGGCGACATCGGACGTCAACTGGAAAAGAGCCTGGAAAATCTGGCTGTCGCATTGGCGTCGGTTGGGGCAACGCTCAATGACGTCGGCTCACTCCGTCTCTACATCAAGCACGATCATCTGCACGAAGGCGAGGCGATCAGTGGCGCGCTCAGGGCAACATTCGGCGACGACCCGCCATGCGCAACGTGGATCGGGGTGCCAGGTCTCGCCAACGACGCATTCCTGATAGAGGTCGAGCCCTCCAACGTTTTTCTTGCGCGAGCAGGCCGCGAACGACCTTAGGTCACGCGACCTCAATTTGGGGCCCGAAGTGTACGGTCTACCCAAAATCGAGACATCGTAATCTCGAAAATGGGCTTGGCCTTCCAATCCGGATCACAGAAGGACCAAACGCGTGGACGCCCCCGGGAGAGGGCGCTGTAAACGCATAGATAAAAGTACCATGCAATGGTTCTAAGTCCGATAACCACACTTCTTACGGCGATCTTAATGCAGATCCGTAACTGTGCGGAGGCAATGTAATTCCATCTCGGTACACCATGCTCGACAGGGACTCCCGGACCGCCTGGCAGCTTTTCCAACTCAACTGGCTTCCGATTCTCGGCATGGGGACCCTGCTGGCGCTTGGCCTTCCCTTGACCGGACTCGCTCTCGAGCCGGTCGCCTTTGGCGTGACCGTTGCGATCGCCGCGGCGCTGGCCGCGATCGTCTATGGGCACCGGATCGTCAAAGGAGACCTTGCGGACCCGAAGCTGGTGTTTTCGCTCGGCACCATCGGACAGCTCCTCCTGCTCTGCACCATTATCGGGCCGCTGACTTACGTCGCGGGCAAGCTGAACTGGCCGCTGCAGGACCAGGCGCTGCTGGCGATCGACCGGGCGCTGGGCCTCGATCCGGAACCGATCGCGCGCTATGTCAACGATCACCCCTGGCTCGCGAACTGCCTCACGCGCGCCTATGGACTGATCAAGTTTCCGCTGCTCGGCATTCCCGTCGTGCTGGCACTGACGGCGCGCTATGTGCGGCTGCAATTATTCATGCTGGCGATGAGCCTCGCGCTCGCGGTCACCATCACGATCTCGGCCGTGGTCCCCGCGATCGGAACCTATTACGGCCTGCATTTATCGGCCGCGCATTTCCCAGAGATCAACACCGAGGTCTATGCCGGGCAGCTGCGCGACATCCTGGCGCTCCGGGACGGCAGCCTGCAGGAGCTTCGGCTGTTCTTTCTCTCCGGAATCGTCTCGTTTCCGAGCTTTCACGCGGCATCCGGGGTGCTCTACATGTGGGCGCTGTGGCCGGTGCGCGGCCTCGGCGGCATCGCGGCCGTGCTCAACTTGGCAATGATCGCGGCGACGCCGGTGATCGGCGCGCATTACATCATCGACGTCGCTGCCGGCGTCGGTCTCGCAGCGGCTTCGATCTGGGCGGCGAAGTTCTACCTCGGCCGGAGCCGCGCGCTGCATGGGTCTGCAGCGCCCGCTGCGTCGAGCGGACTGACAGGCCTCGTCCAGGAGAATTGACAAGCTTCTTCGAAAAGAAAAGAGCCCCGTCAAGGACGGGGCTCTCTGAAATCTTCTGGTCGTCCGGCTTTACTTGAGGCCGGTCGAGATCGCGGTGAACTTGGTGTTCAGCGTGGTGCCGAGGTTGTTGACGACGGTGATGATCGCCAGCGCGATGCCGGCAGCGATCAGTCCGTATTCAATGGCGGTGGCGCCAGATTCATCCTTCACGAAACGCGCAACGAGGTTCTTCATAGAGGTGCTCCAAATGAGTACACGAGGCTTGCAACTGATCTGGTCTTTTCGGCTTCCCAGCGCCGCCCGACCATGGAACCGAATGTAGAGACAAAGAATTGCGCCGCAGTTAATTCGACTGCGTAAACACCGAGCGGATTGCGTGTGTGGGCCGATGGTAAATCGAAATCTAAAACAATCAGTTAAATTGTCGGGACATGAAGCCGGCATGACGCTGCCGGTTTACCCGAAGTTATGACCGCCATGGTCCAATGCCGCCCGCTCGAACCGAAGCGCGACATGATGATCATGCGTCGCGCTTCATGACGTTGTTCGAGCATGGCCCTCTCGGAAATCCGCGCCGCACAGCGATCCCATGACATGGTTCCCTCCGAGAGGCCGGCTTTGACAATCTCGACGCGTCCCGGCTCGGACCGATCCATCGCGATCATCGTTCTTGCGGTGCTGGCGGCCGTCTCGTTCCTTCCGGTTCTGCTGACCCCCATTCCCGCGATGGTCGATTATCCCAATCACCTCGCCCGCATGTACATTCTGAGCCAAAGCGGCACCCCCAACGCCAATCCGCATTACGAGGTGACCTGGGCCTTCTATCCCAATCTCGGCATGGATCTGCTGGTGCCGCAGATGGCGCGGCTGATGAGCGTCGAGAGCGCCACACGGCTGTTTCTGCTGCTGAGCCAATTGCTGATCGTCGGAGGCGCGCTGCTGCTCGAATGGGTCCGGAAGGGACGGGTCGAGCTTGCCGGCTTCGCCGCGCTCGCTGTCCTCTACTGCCTGCCGTTCAGCTGGGGCTTCGTGAATTTCGAGTTCGGGCTCGGCCTCGCGCTCTGGGGCATCGCCGTTTATCTGATGCTGGCAGAAAGCCCATGGCCGCTGCGTTTCCTCGCCAATCTGATCTTCGTCGCTGCGCTGTATGTGGCGCATTTCTTTTCGCTCGGCATTTATGGCGCGACACTGGGCCTGTTCGAGTTGTCGCGCATTCGCCAACGGCAGATCGCCTATCCCGTCGCGGCCGCACGGCTTGGCGCGCTGGCGCTCCCGGCGCTGGCGCTGTTTGCGCTCATGCATTTCACCGCAGGCTCGATCGGAAGCGAAGGGACGAGCTGGTTCCTTGCCTTCAAGCCGATCTGGCCGCTGCGCATCATGAACGGCTACAATCTGACGACGGCGGCAGCGACCGGACTGGCGCTGATGATCGCGCTGTTTTTCGCGGCACGACGCGGCATCCTCCGGCTCGAGCCTTCAGGCACCTGGCTCGCGATCGGTTTTGCGCTGCTCTATCTGGTCATTCCATCGAAGCTGTTCGGAACCTCCTTCGTCGATCTTCGCGTGATTCCCGCCGCGGCCCTGATCCTGCCGGCCTTCTGCTCGCTGTCGCTGCCGAGCCGTCGGTGGAAAATGGCGTCGCTCGCGGGCATCAGCAGCATCATATTGCTCAATCTCGCCGTCGTCCTTTCGGTGTGGCTGCCCTACCGCGCCGATTACGCGGCGATCATCGCCTCGTTCCAGAAGATCGATCGCGGCTCGCGCGTCCTGGTCGGCAGCACGGTCGACGATGGAGACCCGCCCTTCGCCGACCTCACCTCGTATCCCATGTATTATGCGCCGACGTTGGCCGTGCACTACGCCAATGCGTTCGTGCCGAACCTGTTCACTGAAACGGGCAAGCAGCCCGTGCGGCCGCGCGAGGCCATGCGCAATATCGCCATTCCCTATGGCGGACCGGTGCCGTCAGGCCTGCTGGCCGCGATCGCGACAGGCCAGCCGCCGGCGGACGTTCCGCCGTTCGTCCGCAGCTGGGACCGCGATTTCGACTACCTCTATATGCTTGGGGCGCCGGCCGCGAACCCGCTGCCGGATCGGCTGGAAGTCTTGGAGACCTCGGAGCGATTTGTTCTCTACAGGATCCGCCGCAAGCCCTAGACCGACGCCGCGGCTGCCCAAGCGTGGTTAACCGGCCTTCACCATCCCGCTCCGCCTCCCCGCTGTTCGCCTCCGGCAATGCTCCGGGCGCTAGACCCTTAACGGTTGCGGCAAGGCGACCTTAACCACCGCCTCATAGACTTCCGCCCCTGCAACCCAGTCGGAATCCCCTCGCATGGCGGCCACTTCCAGATCGATCCGCTACAGCCTCGTCATCCCCGTGTTCAACGAGGAAGCCGTGCTGCCGGTCCTGTTGCGCCGGCTCGACCAGGTCATGTTCCGGCTCGACGGGCCGGCGGAAGCGATCTTCGTCGACGACGGCAGCCGCGACTCCAGCTCGATCGTGCTAAAGGCGCTCGCCGCGCGCGACTCGCGCTTTCGCTACATCGGCTTGTCGCGAAATTTCGGCCACCAGATCGCCATCACCGCCGGCATGGACGCCGCGGAAGGTGACGCGATCATCGTCATGGATGCCGATCTGCAGGATCCTCCCGAGGTGATCGAGCAATTGATCGCGAAGTGGAAGGAGGGCAACGACATCGTCCACGCCCGCCGCCTGTCGCGCGAGGGCGAAAGCCGTTTCAAGCGCGCGACCGCGCATCTGTTCTACCGGCTGCTCGGCAAGATGTCCTCGGTCGGGATCCCTGCCGATGTCGGCGACTTCCGCCTGATCGATCGCAAAGTGCTCGAGGCGCTGCGGCAGATGCCGGAGCAGGACCGCTTCGTGCGCGGCATGATCGCCTGGCTCGGCTTCCGCCAGGCCGAGGTCGCCTTCCACCGCCTCGAGCGCGCCGCGGGCGAAACCAAGTACCCGCTGTTCAAAATGGTTCGTCTGGCGGTGAACGCCGCGCTCGGCTTTTCCGATCTGCCCCTGCGGCTTGCCATCTGGTGCGGATTGACGGTGTCCGGGCTCGCGCTGCTCTACGGCGGCTGGGTCGTCCTGTTGTGGCTCAGCAAGGACAGTCATCTCGTCACCGGCTGGTCCTCGACGATGGTCGTCGTGTCGCTGCTGTGCGGCATGAACATGCTGATGACGGGCATCGTGGGGCTCTATGTCGGCCGGATCCATGCCGAGGTGAAGCGCCGCCCGCTCTACGTGGTGCAGGCCCGCGTCGGCTTCGATCGCGACGAGACGGCGGCGACGCCGGCGATCCACGCCGTCAACGAGTGACCAACGCATGACCGAACTGTTCGACGGCTATCACGACAACTACCGTGACGTGGTGCAATCCTCGATCGACTTCTCGGGCTTGCCGCATGATTTCTTCATGCGCGCAAAGGCCGACCTGCTGCGCGATCTGATCGCGCAGCGGCTGGATGTCGAGAAGCCCGACTTGCTGGACGTCGGCTGCGGCGTCGGCAGCCTTCATCCGCTGCTGCACGGCATGGTCGGCCGCTTGAGCGGCATCGACGTCTCCTCGGCCAGCCTGGCGCAGGCGCGCGCTCGCAATCACGGGGTCGACTACCGGGAGTTCGACGGGCGCGCTTTTCCGTTTGCCGATGCCAGCTTCGATCTCGTCACCGCCGTCTGCGTGATGCACCATATCGTGCCGACCGAGTGGGCGCAGTTCATCGCCGAGATGCGCCGGGTGGCACGCCCCGGCGGGCTCGTCTGCGTGATCGAGCACAATCCGTACAATCCGCTGACGCGGCTTGCCGTCGCGCGCTGCGAGTTCGACCGCGACGCGGTGTTGCTCGGTGCCGGCACGACCCGAAAATTGATGACGGCTGGCGGCCTGCGCGAGATCGGTGCGCGGCATTTCCTGCTGCTTCCCTGGGACAGCAAGCCGGCACGGCGCCTGGAAGGCGCCCTGAGCGGCGTGTGGCTCGGCGGCCAATACGCCGCCTTCGGAACCGCCTGAGTTATTTTTGCGGCGTATCCCGCCGCTTGTGCACGACCGCCACATCGTCGCTGTAGACGCGCTGCCACTCCGGCAGCCGGTCGAGCATGGCGACCGCCGGCGTGCTTGGTGCGAGCAGCGTCGCGCCGATCTTGTATTCGTCGAGCAGCTTGAGAAAGTCTACGAGGTCGACCAGCGCCAGCGCGCGATTGTAGCGGTTGATGAACGGGCCCCCGTACAGTTCGCCGCGACCATCGATGAAGGTGGGAATGCCGGAAAAGATCAAATAGCCGCCGAAGGAATAATCGTTGAGCACAGGCCCCGCCTTGGCAAGGTCGGCCTTGGCGATCGCGGCTTGCGGGGCGACGGATGGAGCCGGCCTGACGTCGCGCGCCAGGGCCACCCCGCTCATCGCGATCAAAACACCGAGCCCAGCCAGGCTCAGGCCGCGCGAGGCGACCGCTGCATCATCCTCGGCCGGTCCGCCGAACTTCCGGCCTAGCGGAGCCGCCAGATAGAGCGGCGCCAGCATGGCCAGCAGATCCGCATTGCGGATTTGCGCCAGCGCGAAATGCAGCAGGCCGATCACCACGAGGGCGCGCACGACCGGCAGCGTGATGCCGCGCGAGAGCGCGAAGATGCTGCCCAGCAGCAGCAACTCGAAGCCACCGATGTGGCTGAAATCCTGTGGCCGCCATTCCGCGATCCAGGCGAGCGCGGAGCCGAGGCCGAGCGTCGTCAGCGGCATCAGCAGCGGCTCCGGCCCGTGCGGCGTCAGGCAGGATGCGGCGACCGCAAGGGCCGTGAATGGCAGCCAGCGCAGCAGCACGCGCGGCCATTCGCTTCGCGCTTCACGCAGCAGCGCCTCGAGCACCGCCGGGCCGATCAGTCCAAGCGCCAGCACCACGCTGCCGTGCAGATTGGTCCACAGCACCAGGAGCGGCAGGGCCCAATAGGGCGGCGGCCCCGCACGATCCATGCCGCGGACCAGCGCAGCCGCCCAGGTCACCATCACCGGCAGCACGAAGACATGGGGACGCGCGAGCATGTGCGGCGCCAGCAGGACGACGGCCGCCATCACCATGAGCAGCGTCAGGGTCGGCGAAAGCTCGCGCAGCAGGAAGGAGGTGAACAGGCCGAAGGCGAGCGCGATCGCCGCGGCCGCGATGGCGACCACGCCTGGCCAGCCGGCAAGCGCGTAGATTCCGGCGTAGATGACCTCGGACAACCACTCGAAGGTGATCCAGGGCGCGCCGCGCATCGAAAAGGAAAACGGGTCGCTCGCCGGCAGGGCGCCGTGCGCGATGATCCAGCGTCCAACCTCGATGTGAGAATAGCTGTCGGGATCGGCAAGCAGCCGCGGCCCCGCCACCAGCAGCATGGCATAGACGCAAAGGCCTACTGCCCAAGGGAGCGCTGCACGTGCCGAGAACGGTTGAACCGCGCTGTGGACGACCTGGTCAGTCATGGCGGGCCAAAATAGGCCGCAAGCGTTAAGTTCTTCTTTAATGTTTCGCGCGTTTGCCGCGAAGGCGGTTCAGGCACTTCGCTCGCGCCCCGCGATGCGCAGCCAGCCAACAAAAAACGCGGCGTTTCCGCCGCGTTTTTCAATCTCATATGACGCCCGGCGATTACGCCTGCGGCTGCGGCTCCAGGCCGGGATCAGCATCGGGCCGCGGGCGCGGCGACTTGCCGGCCGGGGGCACCGCGGAGGCGCGCGGCGTGGTCGGCTCGAGCACGGATTCGCGGTTCGGCTTCTTGCCCTTGAGCAGATCGACGATCTCGTCGCCGCTCAGCGTCTCGAACTCCAGCAGGCCCTTGGCCAGCGCCTCGAGGTCGGCATGCTTCTCGGTGAGGATCCGGGTTGCTTCCTTGTAGCCTTCCTCGACCAGACGGCGGATCTCGGAGTCGATCTTCTGCACGGTCGCCTCAGAGGCGTTCTGCGTCCGCGACACCGACATGCCCAGGAACACCTCGTCCTGGTTCTCGCCGTAGGAGACCGTGCCGAGCTCTTCCGACAGGCCCCAGCGCGTCACCATCATGCGGGCGAGGCGCGTGGCCTGCTCGATGTCGGAGGCGGCGCCCGAGGTCACCTTCTCGCGGCCGAAGATCAGCTCTTCGGCGACGCGGCCGCCCATCATGATCGCGAGGCGCGAGGTCATCTGCTCCAGAGACATCGACAGCTTGTCGCGCTCGGGGAGTTGCATGACCATGCCGAGCGCACGGCCGCGCGGGATGATGGTCGCCTTGTGGATCGGATCGGTCGCGGGCACGTTGAGGCCGACGATGGCGTGGCCGCCCTCGTGATAGGCCGTCAACAGCTTCTCTTCCTCGGTCATGACGAGCGACTTGCGCTCGGCGCCCATCATCACCTTGTCCTTGGCTTCCTCGAACTCGGCCTGCGTCACCATCCGCTTGTTACGGCGGGCGGCGGTGAGCGCGGCTTCGTTGACGAGGTTCATCAGGTCGGCGCCGGAGAAGCCCGGGGTGCCGCGCGCGATGGTCTTGAGGTTGATATCCGGCGCCAGCGGCACCTTGCGAACGTGGACCTTCAGGATCTGCTCGCGGCCGACGACGTCGGGATTCGGCACCACGACCTGACGGTCGAAGCGGCCCGGACGCAGCAGCGCGGGATCGAGCACGTCGGGGCGGTTGGTCGCGGCGATCAGGATCACGCCCTCGTTCGCCTCGAAGCCGTCCATCTCGACCAGCAACTGGTTCAGCGTCTGCTCGCGCTCGTCATTGCCGCCGCCGAGACCGGCGCCACGGTGACGACCGACGGCGTCGATTTCGTCGATGAAGATGATGCAGGGCGCGTTCTTCTTGGCCTGCTCGAACATGTCGCGCACACGAGAGGCGCCGACGCCGACGAACATCTCGACGAAGTCCGAACCCGAAATGGTGAAGAACGGCACGTTGGCTTCGCCCGCGACCGCACGTGCGATCAGGGTCTTACCGGTGCCGGGAGGGCCGACCAGCAGCACGCCGCGCGGAATGCGGCCGCCGAGGCGCTGGAATTTGCCGGGGTCGCGCAGGAATTCGACGATCTCCTGCAGGTCCTGCTTGGCTTCGTCCACGCCGGCGACGTCCTCGAAGGTGACGCGGCCATGCGCTTCGGTCAGCATCTTGGCGCGCGACTTGCCGAAGCCCATCGCCTTGCCGGCGCCGCCCTGCATCTGCCGCGACAGGAAGATCCACACGCCGATCAGCGCGATGAACGGCAGCCAGGAGACCAGCAGCGAGACGAACCACGGCACGTTGTCGCCGGGCGGCTTCGCGGTGATCTGCACCTTGCTGTCATACAGGCGCTTCACCAGCGTCGGGTCGTTCGGCGCATAGGTCTGGAAGCTGGAGCCGTTGGTGAAGGTGCCGTGAATGTCAGGCCCCTGGATCACGACGTCGCGCACATTGCCGCGGTCAACTTCGCTCAGCAGCTGCGAGAAGGCGATGTCCTGCGAGGAGGCTCGCTGACCCGGATTCTGGAAGAGCGTGAACAACGCCAACAGCAGCAAGACAATGATGACCCAGAGGGCGAAATTGCGCAGATTGGCGTTCATCGATCTTCCTTCGTGGTCGCGCGGATCGCGGCCTGATCCTCGGGCGGTTATTTTGGGCCGTACGAGGAAATCCCCAAGGAATCCTCTCGGTTAGACGCATACAATTTAGGTGCCGCCCCGGTCGCTGCCAAGGGAACGAGATGGGACTATTTAGCCCATCTTAGAGCGATTCCCGCTGAAATAATGGCGCTTGAGGCGGGGTTTTTCCTGCCTGGTTAAGGTGTCCTGACGCTGCGGGGCCGAAATGGCCGGTGTCATGATCCGACTTCATGCGGCCCTCGGGGCGCCATTCATGCACCCTTGCGCCGCCGGGCCGGCGCCGGCGCGATCTGGATACGCCCGCCAGCGAGGCTGATCAAGGCTCCCGCAAGCGTCTGCCTCATGGCTGGCCGGCCATTTGAGGCTGCGCGAGGAGGTGCGGCGATGGCCTGATCGAGCGCCGCCAGGAGGGTTTCGACCTTGCCGAGTTCCGCAGGACCTTCATGCCCGAGCGCGTTGATGGCCCGCAGCAGGAGCCGCAGCCGGACCTCGTCCGGCAGGGCGGCAAAGGCCGAAGCCTCGAAGCTTCGCACCCCCACCTGCGGCGCTTCGCCGCGATCACGCAAACGGAGGAAGCGCTCGGCGCCGTCGGCCAGCACCTCGACCGCCGCATTGGCCCGCGCCAACCTCGTCGCAAGCCGCGCCAGATTCCTGACATCGCCGCCCTCGGCCGCGAGAAGCGGCAGCAGCGCGCGCAGCCGCGGCCGGGTGAAGGCGGTGTCGCGGTTGGTGGGGTCGTCGGCGAAACCGATCTTGGCCCGCTTCAAGGTCGCGATCAGCTGCGCCTTCGGAACGTCGAGCAGCGGGCGCGCCAGCACGATGCCGTCGCGCTCCGTCAGCTGCGCCATCGCCGAGAGCCCGGCAAGTCCGCTGCCGCGGAGCAGCCGCATCAACAATGTCTCGGCCTGGTCGTCGCGGGTATGGGCGGTCAGCACATGGCTCGCGCCGAGAGCACGCGCGGCCTCTGCGAGCAGGCGGTAGCGCGCTTCGCGCGCGGCGGCCGGCACTCCCGTCTTCGGCTTGGCCCCGCGCCAGCGCAGGGTCCGGTGCGGCAGGCCAAGCTCGGTGGCAAGCCGCTTGACCTCGCGCGCCTCGCGCGCCGCCTCTTGCCGGAGGCCATGATCGATCGTGACGGCGGTGAGAACCGGCGCGCGCGCCAAGCTGCGCTGCCAGCGCGCCGCAAGCCACATCAGCGCGACCGAATCGGGCCCGCCTGAGACGGCGAGCACCAGCGCTGGCGCGCTTCGCAGGCCGGCGAAGAGCCGCCTCGCCTCGCGTGCCGAGATCGGAGAATTGTCGTCGTCTGACATGACGTTGCCCAGCAATCGCCAGCGAATGGCGGGCACAATCTAGCGCAGCACCATCCGCGTTGTCAGGACCCAGGCGTCAGCACTTCACCCGCTTCTGCTCGCGGTCGACGGCGGCTTTGACGCCAGCGGAGGCGCGCGGATATTTGCGGCCGACCTCGCCGAAGGCGGCGCAGGCGGCCTCCATCTCCTTCAACGCGGCGAGCGACTGGCCGAGCCGCAGCAGCGCATCCGGCGCCTTGGCCGATTTCTCGTATTTGGTGGTGACGGCGAGGAAGGCTTCCGCGGAGTCGCGATATTGCTGGCGCTGGAAATAGCTCTCGCCCAGCCAGTATTGCGCGTCCCCGAGCAGCGGATCGCTGGGATATTTCTGCGTGAAGTTCTTCATGGTCTGCTCGGCGAGCGCATAGTCCTTGCGCTGCATGTAGCCGATGCCGAGGTCGAACTCGTCGCGCGGCGTTGCCGAGGGAGGCAGCGTGGTCAAGGCCGGAGCGCCAGCTTGTGGCGGATAGCCTTGCTGGGCGGGCGGATAGCCCGGCTGGGCCGCCGGCGGGGCGGCCTGCGGCTGATAGCGCGGGCTGGTGTTGGCGAGATCGAGCGGCTCGCCGGCGTTACGCCCGCCCGGAGCTCCTGCCGACATCGGCTGCTGGCCGCCGCCGAGTGCGCGCGGCGCGCCGGGCGCATTCGGGTTCTGGCCGGGGTCGAAGGCATCGCCGCGGCGGCTCTTGCCGGGGCCGCCGGGCGCCGGCTGCTCCTGAACGATCGGCGCGGGAGATGCGACCTGCGGCTGCTCGTAATTCGGCTGCACGGCCTGCTGCTGCGGCTGGCGATAGCCCGGCGCGACCTGATTTGGTGCGATGTGGGCGGGCGGCATGGCCGCGACATTGGGCGCCTGTCCGGGTGCGGCCTGCGCGCCGCCTTCGAGCGCCCGCAGCCGCTCTTCGAGCTGGCGGTTGCGGTACTGCAGCTCCTCGTTCTGGCCGGTGAGCTGGCGCAGCTGGTTCTCCAGCCGCTCGATCCGCATCTCGGGATCATCGTCCGTCTGCGCGAATGCAGGCGAGCCCAAAGAGAGCAGCGTGGCCATCGCCACGGTGCCGGTAAAGACCTTAAATCTGGATGACATCTTGCCCTGACGACGAAAGCGAAATGGCCTGCGACGGAACATGCGACGCGCCACACATTGAAGGGGAGTACGCCAAAACTGTGACAGGCACCACGGGGTTTTAGGTCACGGATTGCTGAAACGAAACCGGCGCCCGAGAGGGCGCCGGCATGATCGGTTTCTGAAGATGAACGGCGCCTGACCGAGTGTCAGTGTCCCGGTATCAGGAGCTCGCGTTCAGCACGGTGACGGCGCGACGGTTCTGCGACCAGCAGGAGATGTCGTTACAGACGGCGACCGGCCGCTCCTTGCCGTAGGAGATCGTGCGCATGCGGTTCGGATCGATGCCGCGCGAGGCGAGGAACGACCGCACCGACTGGGCACGACGGGCGCCGAGCGCGATGTTGTATTCGCGGGTGCCGCGCTCGTCGGCGTGACCTTCGATGGTGAAGCTGTAGCGCGGATAGCTCTGGAGCCACTGCGCCTGCTTCTCCAGGGTCACGATCGCCTGCGGGGTCAGATCGGTCTGGTCGCTTTCGAAGAACACGCGGTCGCCGACATTGACCACGAAGTCCTGCTGGCTGCCCGGCGTCGCCGCATTGGCCATCGCATCCGTCGCAGCATTCTTGTTGGCGCAGGCGCCCATCGACAGCGCGATTGCGACCACTGCCGCCAGCTTCAATCCCTGGAGGATACGCATAGGATATTTCATTCCGGAGCCTCCACGCTCACGTTCGTCCACTGCTGTCCGGTCTACAGGGGGTTGGTTAAGCGAACGTTCCGTCAACCTTGACGGAACCTTGCCTCAGCCGGTCAAATGCCCCCAACCAGCGAAAAGCACCCGTCATGGTTAATGGGTTGTAAATGTGGCACGAGGGTGAAGGCAAGTCGGGCCCGTCAGCAAAAACGCTGGCTTTTGCCGGAATTTTGGATGGAGGGCGTGGTGCCGGTGGGCGACATGCCGGCACCCGGCTCATGGCCAGGTCCTGCCCTGAGGCCTTGGGCTCCCGGTGGGGATCCAGGACCGGGCCGGCACGGTCTCAGGCGTGTGCGGCGTCCGCCAGGTCGGCCACGAGCACCGGCCGCTGCGGCACCTGACGCTGGCCGCCGCGTCCGAACAGCATCCGCCGCTCGAAAGCGGTCGACCGCATGATCGGATAACGCTCGAACACCTTCTTGCGGAAGGTTGGGAAATCCGCCGCCATCAATCCGAACGGCTTGGTGAGGCCGGGAACCAGCCGCGGCTCGGCGATGGTCTCGTGCAGGAAGACCCGCCGGTAGAAGGCCTGATGCTCGGAACGCACGATGGCGAGGCCGAGATCGGCATTGAAATGCTCGCAGGCCATGTAGGCGAGACGGGTCGTCAGATAGGGCAATTCCGGAACCCGCTTGACCTGGTCGGGATCGGCGACGAAGCGGGTCGGGTCGATCATGACCTCGCCGCGGTCGAGCCGCGGCAGCAGGATGTCCGGGAAGACGTCGGCCGAAGTGGATTCGCGCCATTCCGACGTCAGCACGCTGATGCGCACCGAGCTGCAGAGCTCGCCATGGAGATAGACGCCGAAGGTCCACGCGTTCGGCAGCTCGTCGTAGCGGTCGGTGACCCTTTGGTCTGCAGACGGCTTGACGGCGCCTTCCCTCAAATAGGCGCGATAGCGGAGATTGTAGATCTCCTCTTTCTCCGCCGCGGTTTCCGCAAGGTGATAATCGACGTCGGTCAGGAGTTCTGCTCCTCGTCCAACAGCCGAAATGACAGATCTGGCTGAGGACTGCATTCCAACTCCCTTACCCACACTCACGCCGCGGTATTCGAAGGTCTTTCCTGCAAGACAACTTGCGCGCGCGTGGGAATTTATTAACACCTTCTTAACAAGCTTGCAAAGCAATCGAAGGGTTAGGGTTAACCCCCGTAGCACTACGGTGACGCTGCAACGGCGTGAAATGATGAGACGTTTCGGGAAATGGACTTAAGCGATAGAGCGCGAGCCGACGACCTGAAGCTGGCCTTCGCCGCGCCGTCCATGCGAAGCGTTGAGCAGCTGGCGCATCCGGACGGCAGGCACCGGGCGGCTGAACAGATAGCCCTGCGCCTCGGAGACGGTGCCGTCGGCGCTGATCAGATCGAGCTGCTCGTTGGTCTCGATGCCCTCGACCACGACGGACATGCCGAGATCGGCGGATAGCCGCGCCACGCCGCGCAGCAGCGTCAGCGGGCGGTCGGTGTCGATGCCCTCGAGGAAGGAGCGATCGATCTTCACCTTCTGCATCGGGAAATTGTGCAGATAGCTGAGGCTGGAATAGCCGGTGCCGAAATCGTCGAGCGAGATGCGCACGCCGAGCGCATGCAATTGCGACAGGATGTCGTGGGTGAGCTGGGTGTTGCGCAGCAGCGAGGATTCGGTAATCTCGATCTCCAGCCGATGCGCCGGCAAGCCCGACACTTCGAGCGCGTAGCGGATTTCGCTCAGGACGTCGCGCTGGTGGAATTGCTGCGGCGAGAAGTTGACGGCGACGCTGACGCCCTCCGGCCACTTCATGCATTCCATGCAGGCGCGGCGCAGGATCCAGCGGCCGAGGTCGACGATCAGGCCCATGTCCTCGGCGACCGGAATGATGTCGACCGGCGAGACCGTGCCGCGCACCGGATGGTTCCAGCGCAGCAGCGCCTCGCAGGTGGTGATCTTGCCGGACTTCAGGTT
The DNA here is from genome assembly GCF_032144035.1 of Bradyrhizobium sp. WYCCWR 12699. Lineage (NCBI taxonomy): Bacteria > Pseudomonadati > Pseudomonadota > Alphaproteobacteria > Hyphomicrobiales > Nitrobacteraceae > Bradyrhizobium > Bradyrhizobium sp. WYCCWR 12699. The sequence goes on along the minus strand of NZ_JAVTJN010000001.1, from coordinate 24,343 downwards.
GACCAGCGGCTGATAGAACAGCTCGAACTCCTCGTTGGCGAGCGCCTTGCGCAGGTCGAGTTCGAGGATGCGGCGCGCCTCGACGGTCGCCGCCATCTCGTCGCGGAAGAAGCAGAAGGTGCCGCGGCCATCCGCTTTGGCACGATACAACGCCATGTCGGCGTTCTTGAGCAGCGTGTCGGCGCTGACGCCCCCCGGCGAGGTCAGCGCGATGCCGACGCTGGCGCCGATCTCGACGAGGTGATTGTCGATGCGGTAGCGCTCGCTCAGCCGCTCGACGATGCGGCGGGCAAGCGCGGCGGCGTCCTCGGGCGAAGCGATGTCCTGCTGGAACACAACGAACTCGTCGCCGCCGAAGCGAGCGACGAAATCGTCGGGACGCAGCATCTCGCGCAGACGATTGGCGACGGCGCAAAGCAACTGGTCGCCGCAGGGATGACCGAGCGTGTCGTTGACCTGCTTGAACTGGTCGAGGTCGACGAAGAGCAGCGCCGAGAGCCGCTCGGCATGATGCGAATTCTTCAGCAGCCGCTCGATCTCGTCATGGAAGCTGACCCGGTTGGGCAGCGCCGTGAGCTCGTCGTAACGGGCCAGATGGCTGATGCGGGCTTCCGCATTGGTGCGTTCCGTGATGTCTTCCAGCAGCAGCACCGTGCCGCCGCGGGACATCGGCTGGAACGTCCAGGACAGCGTGCGGCCGCGCGAGGAATCCGGATCGGCGGTGACGATCTCGCAAACCCGCGCATGCTCGATCTCCGCCAGGATCTGGTCGCCGCTCTCCGCCGAGATCGATCCGGCGGAAACGCATGCCGACACGATGTCGGCGGCCGTGGCGCCGCGCTTGACGAGATCCTCCGGCAAGCTCATCAGCTCGCCGAAGCGGTGGTTCATCACCGCAAGGCGGCCGTCGGCGCGGAACATGCACAGGCCGTGCGGCATGTTGTTGAGCGCGGTGTCGAACTGACTCGCCAGCGCGGATTCGCGGAAGCTCGAGGTCAACGCCTTGACGAAGATCGCGTGCAGGCTGAGGTTGATGTTCTTGAGCCCGATGAAGAAGAACACGAGCAGGATGGCAAGACCGATGTGATAAAAGCCGCCGTGCAGCAGCAGAGCGAGCGACATCGGACCGCAGGCCAGCGCGACGTGCCACTGGATGACGCGGGGCTGCCCGTAATTGCGGGCGGCGCCGCCCGCGGTGTAGCCGATGCCGATGGCGACACAGAGCATGTCGGCGACCGGATCGTTGTTGTTGTAGATGACGACGAACGCCCACACGCCGAGCACCGCCGCGTAGCTCAGCGCGCCGATCCAGTAACGCGGCTCCAGATGCTTGGCTTCTTCGAACGACAGCGGCTGGGTGCGGTTCTCGTATCCGCGCATCTGGAAGGCGCGCGCGGTGCCGATGGCGATGAGCAGGAATGCGATCGGCCACAGAAGGACGTCGCCCGTCTTCAACGCAGTCATCACCGCGGCCACGGCCGCGGAGGCCGAGCCGAGGAAGATCGCCCAGAAATTCTGCACCATGGAGTTGATGAGAGCGGCGAAGAGTATCGGCTCCAGCTCGTCTCGATCACTCTGCTTCTGGTCGGCCAGTTGCATTGGCTTGTTACGCGTCCTGTTTGGCGCGTACTTTTACTCAAGCCATATGAAGTCTTTCTGAGGGAACATCGTTAAAGTCGAGTTGTTTTTCGGTAACGGCGAACCGATTTCCGCTTAAATATCAAGCAACTGGGCAAGCCTTGCCGGGCGCAAGGTGAAGAAAGGATTGCTTTCCTCACCGAATGCCAAGAATCGATGCACTTTTCTTCGAAGAAATCGCGCGTTGCGAACGCGCGAGTCTATTGACCTGCCGTCGAGGACAACAGCGGCGACCAGGCCGGGTCTGAGGCGAAGCCCGGCGTCGGCACCTTGAGCTCGTTGCGACCGGAGATGTCGACGCTGTACAGCGACGGCCCGCCATTGCCGCCGGGATCGCGGAAGAACATCAGCACGCGGCCGTTCGGCGAGAAGGTCGGACCTTCATTGTGGAAGCCGGAGGTGAGCAGCCGCTCGCCAGAGCCATCAGGCTTCATGACGCCGATCGAGAACTGCCCGCCGCCTTGCCGGGTGAAGGCGATGTAATCGCCCTTCGGCGACCACACCGGGGTCGAATAGCTGGCGTTGGTGTCGTCCTTGGAGAACGAGATGCGCTGCGCCTGCCCCCCGCCCGCCGCCATCACGTAGATCTGCGACCGGCCGCCGCGATCGGACTCGAAACAGATGCGGGTGCCGTCCGGCGAGTAGGACGGCGAGGTGTCGATCGCCGGCGTGTCGGTGAGGCGCGTGGTCGAGCGCGAGCGCAAATCCATCACGAACAGGTTGGAATTGCCGCCCTGCTGCAGGCTCATGATGACGCGCTGGCCGTCCGGCGAGAAGCGCGGCGCAAAGGTCATGCCGGGGAAGTTGCCGACGATCTCGCGCTGGCCGGTCTCGATGTTGAACAGATAGACTTTCGGATCGCCCTGGCCGAACTCCATGTAGGTGATCTCTTGCGAGTTCGGCGAGAAGCGCGGCGTCAGCACGAGATCGGAGCCGCGGGTCAAATAGCGCACATTGGCGCCGTCCTGGTCCATCATCGCGAGCCGCTTGACGCGGCGCTCCTTCGGGCCGCTTTCGTCCACGAACACCACGCGGCTGTCGAAATAACCCTTCTCGCCGGTCATCCGCTCGTAGATCTGGTCGGAGATGATGTGGGCGATCCGGCGCCAATATTCCGGCGAGGTGAAATATTGCTGGCCGGCGAGTTGCTGGCCGGTGACGACGTCCCAGAGACGGAATTCGGCCTTGAGCCTGCCGTCCGGCTGGCGCGTCATCCGGCCTGTGACCAACGCCTGTGCGTTGATGGTCTTCCAGTTCTGGAATTGCGGCGCGACGTCGATGTTGCTGATGCGCTCGATGAAGGCGGCCTGGTCGATCGGCGCGAACAGGCCCGAGCGTTTCAGGTTGTTGGTGATGACCTGTGTGACGCCATTGCCAACGTCGCCGTCGGAGGGCGAGCCCGGCACAAAGCCGGAGATCGCGATCGGGATTGGCTGGAATTCGGTTGGATCGATGCGAAGGCGCCCCTGCTGGGTCTGGCCAAAAGCATGCCCGCCCCCGAGCATCGCGAGCGTCGACCCCGTCAGGGTCATGAAGCGGCGGCGGTTCATCGATCGGACGTCATTCATTGCAAAATTCTTTTGTTCGGATGTCACAACATATCTTTCAGGCCGAAAGTCATCGGGATGAGCTTCCAGCTGTCGTACTGCTGCTTCGGCAGGAACGAATAGACCTGGCACTGCACGATGGCGCGCTTGGCGCTCTCGGCGACCGCCTGGGCGATCGACCGCGAGGGCCCTCGCACCGCGACGATGATGGGCTCGGAGGCGAGCGAGCCATCGACCTTCATGGGAATGTCGATGTCGGCTTCGTAGAGATTGGCGTCCTGCCCATTATAGGTCGGCGTGAAGCAGCGCTTGACGGCGCCCTGGAAGGCGCCTTGCCAGGTCGCAACGTTGTTGGCGGAAGTCCCTGTCGCTGCCCCCAGCGAGGCTGACGCATTCAGCGCCGAGCCGGTCTGCTCGTGCCGGGTCGCAGCGCGCTTGTCGAGATCGCGCTGGATCTGCGCGGGATCGAAGCTGCGTTCCTTGGGCTTCGGCTGCTGCTGCGGCTGCACCGCCGCGACCTTCTGCTCCACGGGCTTCGGCGGCGGCTTCTTCGTCTCCAGCTTCTTCTGCAATTCGGCGATCGGATCTTCCTTGGCCGGGTCAGGCTTCTTTTCCTGCGGCTTCGGCTCTTCCTTCGGCTTCGCCTCAGCCACGGGCTTCGGCGGCTCGGGCTTCTTCTCCACCGGCTTCTCGACGGGCTTCGGCGGCGGCTCCGGCTGCGAATTGGTCTTGATCAGCTCTTTCTTCTCGGTGACCTTGCCGACCGCGTCTTCCTCGGGCTTCGGCTCCGCGATCTTCTCGACCTTCGGCTTGGGCTCTTCCTTCTTGCCGGTCTTCTGTCCCGCCATCATCTTGGCGAGCTGATCGGTGGAGATGATGTCGACCGGCAGCGACTCTTCCGGCGCGATGTAGGCCTTGCTGCTGAAGGTGACGAGCCCCCATCCCAGCACGAGGACGTGGAGGGCAATCGACGCAACGAGTGTCTTGTCGACGTTCACCTTCACGGCTTACCCCTGATCCGCTTCCGTGACGAGGGCGAGCTTCTTGAAACCGGCGCCGGACAGCAGGCCCATCACCTTGGCCACCGTGCCGTAATCCGCCTTCTTGTCGGCGCGCAGATAGATGCGCTCCTCGAGCCCGCCGCGCGCGTCCGTGATCGCCTTCAGCTTGGGTATCAGTTCGTTGATCGCGATCTCGGCATCGTTGATGAACACCTTGCCCTTGATGTCGACCGACATCTGGATCGGCTTCTGGTCGTTGTTTTCGAGGCTCTTGGCCCGGGTCTGCGGCAGGTCGAGCGGCACGCCGACCGTCAGCATCGGCGCCGACACCATGAAGATGATGAGCAGCACCAGCATCACGTCGACCATCGGCGTGACGTTGATCTCGGCCACGACCGGCTTGCGCCGGCCTCGGCGCCCGCCGCCGCCGGACGAACTCGCAACGTTCATCGCCATGATCGCGTGCCCAAATTGCCCTTCACACTATACATGCCGCCCGTCAGCCCCGCTCGTCGATCTGACGCGACAGAATGGCGGAAAATTCATCAGCGAAGCCCTCCAGCCGCTGGGCCTGCCGGTTCACCTCGGACGTGAACTTATTGTAGAAGATAGTGGCAGGAATGGCGGCGATAAGGCCGACGGCGGTCGCAAACAGCGCCTCCGCGATGCCAGGCGCCACCACCGCCAGAGAGGTATTTTTCGACGCCGCGATCGACTGGAAGCTCGACATGATGCCCCAGACCGTGCCGAACAGGCCGACGAAGGGGCCGGCGGAGCCGACCGTCGCGAGCACCAGCAGGCGGCGCTCCAGCCGCTCGACCTCGCGCGCGATCGAGACGTTCATGACCTTGTCGATACGCATCTGCAGGCCCGCGACCGAGCGGGCGTGGCTCTCGAACGAGCGCTTCCACTCGCGCATCGCCGCGACGAAACAGGCCGCCATCGAATGCGTCGGCTTGGCGGAGAGCGTGCGATAGAGCTCCTCGATCGACTCGCCGGACCAGAACGCCTGCTCGAACCGGTCCATCGAGCGGCGGGTGCGGGCAAACAGGAAGATCTTGTCGATGGCGATCGCCCAGACCCAGACCGAGCAGGACAGAAGTCCCAGCATCACCGCTTTCACGATCCAGTGAGCCTGCCAGAACAGAGCGATCAGCGACACGTCCGCGGAAGCGGCAACCGGAAGGGCTGACTGAGCCACGTCGGCCGGATTCATAAGCAGTATCCTCTCAAGGCGATCGTTACCCGATGTGCCGGCCAGCAAATGGCTGCCGGTTCCCCAATGGGCCGCGTCAGAACCGGCGCGGCCGGCAAGCCCGCTCAAAGCCTTGTCTTTCTGGGGTGCAGGGGCTCATCCAAAGCGGCCGTCTGCATTCCCTGCCAAGATGTCAAAACTATGGGCCTTTGGCCCCGGGCCTTGACGGGGCTCGGCTGCGGGCTTTGGGCGCGACTGTCCGCCCTTACCAGAGCCCGGCGTTGGTTAATGCCGGGTTACCAGAGGTGAATTAGGCCGCGGGAAAGGTAGGCGGCGCAGGCGGTTGGGGGGTGGGCAGGCCTGGCCCTTGTCCCGGTTCGACCCGAGGAACCACGCCCACCCCGGAAAATTGTCCCGAAAATCACTTTCCGCCAATAGCGGCGACGTGGCCCGGGGTTACAGGCGGCGCTGCCGGCGCAGGCTGAACGCATACACCCAGCCGCCAGCGGCGATCAGCACGGGCAGGCCGAAGAGGGTGAAATCGCGCAGCAGGATCACGGGTCAAGACCCGCTTCGGCGAATGAGACCGCACGCCTGAGCGCGAAGGCGGCGAGTTGATAGAGGGCGCCGCTGAGAAAGAGGTGCCAGGCACCGCCGTCTACGAACTCCTGATAGGTTTTGACCTCTGTCGGCCATCCATTGAGGAATGCAATCGCGAGCGGCAGCCAGCACCCGAACCGCTCGAACCGGTCTGAGGCACGCGCGAACAGAGCGATGCGCTGCCTGGTCTCCTTGCATTCAGCAATGGTCATGGCCCTACCCGTCGGCACAGGCGAAAAAGGCGCCGTTGCGGCTTGGTCGGATCTCGTCGCGACCAGGTTCTATGGGGCGCACGTTTTCAGACGGGCACCGGGACCGCGACGTCGCCATTGGAGGCGTGTCAGGCCGCCGAGACGGGCTCGGGGCAGTTGGTCAATCGCGCGGGATTTCCGACCGCGGTGCAGCCGCCGGGAACGTCGGAGGTCACGACCGTATCGGCGCCGATCCTGGCGAAGTCACCGATCCGGATATCGCCCAGAATGGTCGCGCCGGCGCCGATGAAGACATGGCGGCCGATGCGCGGCGAGCGCGGCGGCAGCTCGTGGCTGCGGCCGATGCTGACATTCTGCAGGATCGTGACCTCGTCGCCGATCACGACATCGGCGCCGATCACGATGCCCGTGGCGTGATCGAGATAGACGGACGAGCCGATGCTGGCGGCCGGATGAATGCTGACCTGCAGGACGTTCGACGCCTCGTTCTGAAACAAGAGCGCGGCATCGCGCTGGTCATGGCGCCAGAGCCAGTTCGAGACGCGCCAGGCCTGCAACGCGACATAGCCCTTGAAATGCAGCAGCGGCGCCAACAGACCGCTGATGGCGGGATCGCTGCGCACGATGGCCTGCAAGTCGCGGCCCGCAGCTTCGATCAGTTCCGGCGAGGCGTGAAACGCGTTGCGGGCAAACGCTGCGAAGCGCGCCTGCTCGGCGAGGTTGCCGCCAAGCCTGCGCCCGATCAGATCGGCGAGAGCCGCGGCAAGACTCTCATGCACGAGGACGGTCTCGGCCAGCGACTTGCCGAAGACGGGATCGGATGCAAGCGCACGCTGCGCCTCGTCGCGAATCTTCTGCCAGAGGCGATCTTTCGTCGCGGTCACAGCTGGCGTCATCGCCGCCTCCGGTGCTTGGGTACTTGCTTCACATCTCGAAATATAGGCCGTAGGCAGCCCGCTCGCCACGCCGCGAGCACGGCGCGCGACCCGAGCACCATGCCGCAGCTCCCCGTGAGGCTACGAGCTTGCATGCCAGGCATCCACGCCCATATAGTCCGTCGAATGTCCGGCCGACGCTGCTTTGGCCGGGACTGCCCACGTCAAGCAGCTGGTTCAACCCCGCGGTGGTCCGCCATCCGCGGGTTTTTCGTACCCGGCGGCTCGCAACGCTGCCGACACGAATCCCGGATCCCCGTTACCTGAGGTCACGCCAAGACATGTCGCCTAACGCGCCCGCCGACGACCACCACGACGACGTCATGTACCCCTCCGCCATACCGTTCGTGCTGGTTCATCTCGGCTGCTTTGCCGCCATCTGGACTGGCGTCACCTGGCAAGCCCTGGCGATCTGCGTTTCACTGTATGTCGTGCGCATGTTTGCCATCGGGGCAGGCTACCACCGCTATTTCTCGCATAAGGCTTTTGCCACCGGCCGGGTGTTTCAGTTCATTCTGGCCTGCCTTGCGCAGAGCACTGCCCAGAAGAGCGTGTTGTGGTGGGCCGCCAAGCATCGCCACCATCATCTGCATTCCGACACCGAGCTGGACGTGCATTCGCCGCGTCAACGCGGCTTCCTGTACAGCCATGTCGGCTGGATCTTCTATCGCGAACACGATGCGACCGACCTCGTGAAGGTCGGCGATCTCACGGCCTATCCGGAGCTGTTGTGGCTGCATCGGCTGGAGCTGCTGCCGGCCTTCGTGCTTGCAGGACTCTGCTTCCTGGTTGGGGGATGGTCGGGCCTGGTGGTCGGCTTCCTGTGGAGCACGGTGCTGGTCTATCACGCGACCTTCTGCATCAATTCGCTCGCCCACGTTCACGGACGCAAGCGCTATGTGACCGGCGATGATTCCCGCAACAACTGGCTGCTTGCGCTCCTCACCATGGGCGAGGGCTGGCACAACAATCATCACGCCTACCAGAGCAGCGTGCGACAGGGCTTTCGCTGGTGGGAGATCGACGTCACCTATTACGTCCTGACAATGCTGTCGTGGTTCGGAATCGTCTGGGACATGAAGGCACCGCCCGAACAGGTGCTACGCAACGAGCAGCCGCTCGGCGCCCGGGTGATCAATCGCGCCGCCCGCGAGCTGGCCGGACGGTTCGATGCACAGGCTCTGGCGCACGCGATCTCGTCGGCGCTGCACCGCGCCGACCTCGCACAGCTGCAATTGCCGACGTTGCACGACATCCTCAATCGTGCGCATGACGGGGTGGACGCGCTGACCCACCTGCATCTGCCGAAGATACCGACCCGCGAAGAGTTTCTCACGGAGGCCAAGGCGATCTTCGCGCGGACGCGATCGCTCAACGAGATCGTTGATCACGCCTACGAGCACTTCCTGGCTTCGGTTCGGTCGCAGCTCGTGACGGTGCGCTGAAGCGTTTCTCAGGTGAAGCAGCTCGGTGCCGGTGCTGCTGCCGGCGCGTGCGTCGTACGCGCCGGCAACTGAAAGAACTGCGCCAACCCTAGAGCTCGACCTTCAACCGCCTTGCCGTCTGAGGCCCGACCTGGCCGTCGACGACGAGTCCCTTGGTCGCCTGAAACGCCGCGACCGCCGCCACCGTCAGGTCGTTATATTCACCGCCGATCGGCCCCGGATTGAACCCCAGCTCCTTCAGGGCGCGCTGAATATCGCGAACCACGGACGCCTTCATGCCCGGGCGCCCGAGCGCATAGAGCTGGGTCGGCTCGGCCACATCGAGATCTTCACCGGCCTTCCCGTATGTGAAGTTTGGGAGAAAGACGCCCGTATCCCAATTCCGGCCCGACACCTTGCCGCGACGGACGCCATAGGCCGAGCCCATCGCCTCCACGGTGCCTCCCTCGCCGTCACATACGACGATGTGTCCCATCATGCCGGGCCCGGGCGGGTAGCGAAGCAGAATGCCTCCGACCGTTGCAGCTGCCTTCTGCCACGGAACACGCTTTCCGAGTCTCTGTGAATCGCTCTTCCAGGCGCCGGTGTAGGCCTCGACCGTTGCGGGATTGCCGTTGTCGTCGACGCAGCCGTACAGGGATCCGCCGACCTGATACACCAGCCAGGACATGAACTCCGCACAGTCCCATGGACCGTGCCAGTTCTTGTTGTTCTTCGGCACGCAGACGTTGACGTATTTCTCGCCGATGCGGGACTCGGCCAGCTTCAGCATCTTTTCGCCGTCGGTCATGCTATTTCCCTTCTGCGTGATCAAATTCGCTAAAGTTCGGCCCTCAATATCGAGACATCCATCTGCGAAGCTCCGGCGAAGCTCGCATGTCAAAGGCGACGAGCGCTCAAGCGCGCTCTGAAGCAGTCCTTGCGTTCAAGCGGAGCTTCAGCGCCGCCAGCGTGACCATGCCGGCATTTCCATCGACCGGTATCTTGGCCTGGCGTTGAAACCACGTGACGGCCTTCTCGGTGGCAGGACCATATCGTCCGTCCACGACAAGCGCCGGGTCGACCCCAAGATCGTTCAGGGCCTCCTGAAGCTCGCGCGTTTCATCCGAAGTAGCCGCGGCTTTCCAGGCCACCTGGTTGGCGCCGCTCTTGCCGATTGCGCTCCACACGGTTTCGAACAGCTCCGTGCGACCGCTGAGGCCGTTGTAGCCGCCGTTGATGATGCGCGTGATCGTGCGGATATCGTTCTGATCCGCGTAGGCGTTCAGTCCTCCCTCGTTCCATTCGTGAAGCGCGGGAAGGAGAGATGCTTCGGGTGCGACGATCAGGTCCGGATCATTGTAGAAATCCACGCCTGCAAGTTTGCCCATGCGCAGATAGTTGGCGCCGCCCGTCGTCTGCATCAGGCCGCCGCCGCGATATTTGTACCCGTCTCCGGGCTTGGTGTTGCCGAGCTCCTTCGCCTTCTTTGGATTCCCCAGCCCGTAGACGCGCTCGGCCAGAGCGCGATCATTGTTGAGATACTGATCGACCTCGTCGGGGCGGATGGCCGCGGTGTGATTGCCGACGCCGAAAATCTCGAGGAGGCGCGCTGCCGTCTTGTATTTGAGGTTCTCGAACAGGACCGTACCGCGGCCCGTCTCGTAGAGCGCCTGGGCGAGGAAGTGCGAGATGCGCAGGGGTGTGTTGATCTTGAAGCGGTCGAAGATGTCGTCGCCGTCTTCAAAGGCCTTGAGATAATTGGGATAGCAGCGAGGGGCCACTTTCCGAACGATCGATACGATCCGCACGAAAATACTCCCGAAATATTCAGTCAAATATCATCGCATGAAACGCCCCGAGGTTACGCGTGGCACCCTCTGGTTGCAAGAGCTGATTCAATTTCGGGGCGAGCCGGATCGCCGCAGTCGGCGGCATGAGAGGTGGTTGCCCGGCCAATGATTACGGTTGCTGTCGCGCGCAACTACAACCCGCCGTCCGGATGTCGTCCGAACTCCGCCCCTCCTCTTCGCGCACGGAGAATCGAAAGCAGATCCTCAAACCAAACCGCCCGCCTGCGGGTTGCGCAGACGGGCGGCTCGGGGCCATCAGGACTTTGGGGGCATGCGCCTGAAGGCTTTGAGAGATGTCAGGCTTGAAGGTCAGCCCTGCTGCTGATCGGTCGGCGGCGGGGTCGGACGCGTCTTGTGCTGCGCCATGAACTGGTCGAACTCTTCCTTGTCCTTGGCGTGACGCAGACGGTCGAGGAAGTTCCTGAACTCGACCTGCTCCTCTTCGAGGCGCTGCAGCGTCTCAGAGCGGTATTCGTCGAAGGCGCGGTTGCCGGAGGACGGCGGGCCGAAGCCAAAGCCGAAGCCGCGGCGCTCCATGCGACCGCGCATGCGGTCCATCTTGTACTGCATCTTTTCCATCTTGTTCTGCCAGCGATCCTGGTGGCTCCAGCACGACATTCTTCTGCTCCCGAGTGTGAAAAAGAGAAGGGCAAGTCCGATCGGCCACCAGATGATGAAGCCGAGGATGGTCACGGCGATCCAGCCGGGATGCCAGGGCGTATCGAGCATATGGGGGCGCTCGTAGTTTTGGTCCGAAGGGCCGCGCCAGCGATTGACATCAGCGGTGTAGGCCATTTCCTTCTCCATGACGGCATCAGCCGTTGTGAATGTAAATAACATTTACATAGCTAGACCATCCCGGGATTTTGTCAAGCTGGCTGCAAGACACGCCCGCGTGATGATTTGCGTAATCTTATTTCGGCTTGCCCCAAGGACCGCCTGGCGGCACGCCTGAACCGGAGGACGCCTCCGGTGGCACCGGCGGCGGCTCGGCGCTCTTGGCTGGCGGACGGCGATCGGTCGGGAAGCCGAGACCGCGCAGATAGATCAACACCTCGGCTTCGAGCAACTCGTCCGGCGACATCGGCAGTTTTCGTCGCGCGGCGTCGCCACGGGAGAACAGCGAGGCGACGCCGTGCGCCATCGACCAGATGTGCAGGGCCATCATCATCGCCGGCGGTCGGGGCATGCCGGGCGGCGCCAGCGCCGCGAGCCGCTCGGCCGCGGCGCGAATGATGTTGAAAGCGCGCTCGCTCGCGGCCTGCAGCGCCGGATTGGCATCGACCGGCAGACCGGACTCGAACATCGCGTTGTAGAAGGCGGGCTCCTCGCGGGCGAAAGCAAGATAGGCCCTGCCGACGCGCTCGAATGCGGTGACCGTGTCGGGCCGCCCGTCGTCCCAGGCCGCGGTCAGGCGCGCCTCGAACTGCTCGAAACCGCGCTGGGCGATCGAGGACAACAGCTCTTCGCGGTCTCGGAAATGCCGATAGGGCGCCGCGGCGCTGACGCCGGCCATGCGCGCGGCATCGGCGAAGGTGAAGCCGGCCGCACCCTTCTCGGCGATCAGCCCGAGAGCGGCCTGCAGAAGTGCTTCCTTCAGATTGCCGTGATGATAGCCGCGCTCGGCGCGGCGCTGCTCCTTGCGCCAGCTCATGTGAACGACTTTTACATGAGCCGGCGGTGAAGGTCACTAGCGGGAATTGGGCGTGATTACCCCCGTGCTTCCACGGCGATGCCGGGCCGGAGCGACGACATCGCCCGGAATTGGGCCTCGTCCGCAGCTACATCTGCGGAATCGGCAGCACGGGCATGACTTCGATCGCCTCGCCCGGGAAGATCGCAAAATGCGGATGGTTCTCGAACAGTTTTGCGGCTTCCTCCTGCGAGGCGGCGCGTACCACCGTGAAACCGGTCAGTGCATTGCTGATCTCGGAGATGCCGCGGCCGTCGATCCTGCGGGTCTTGCCGAGCGGGCCGCCCAGCTCGACGATGACATCCTTGTGCTTCTCGACCCAGCCGTGCCAGGCGGCCATGCCCTCGCGCTCCTTTGCCTTCCGTTCCGCCTCGGGCATCGCATGCCAGGCCTTCATCTTCTCGCCACTCATGCTGCCGAGGTAAATGGCGAGGAATCTGTGTTCGGTGCTCATCGGTCTCTCCCTTGTTGATATCGTGACGGCCGCGATCTCGTCGCGGCCAATGCGGGCTATGTCTTCAGGTCGCCAAAACCGGCGGCAGCGGCCTGCACGTCAGGCGGAAAGTCGGCCATCTCCTGCACCTGCCGGATCTCGATGATTTCGTTCGGCGAGGCCGGACACCGCTTTGCCCAGGCGATCGCCTCCGCCCGCGAGGCCACCTCGATCATCCAATACCCGCCGAGGACTTCCTTGGCCTCGGCGAACGGGCCGTCGGTGACGATGGGCTCGCCGGTCGCAAACGACACCCGCGCGCCCATCGACGGCGGATGCAGACCGTCGAGCGTGATCAACACGCCGGCGTCCTTCAGCGCCTCATTGTAGCGCATCATCGCCGCGACCCGCTCGGGATCGAGCTGCACGTCCGGCGGCGCGGTCTCGTAACCGAGCGGGATCATCAGCATCATGAATCGCATGGAGTTTCCTCGTTGTTCGTCCTGCCGGGCTCCCGCCCGGGTCGCGCTCGCCTTCAAGACGAACGGCCCCTCGTGGAACCGACACGAGAGTGAAATTAATTCGAGGAGCCTCAGCGCGGCTGCGGCAGGAACCGACCTTCCTTTCGGGCAGCGCCGAAATAGACCTCAATGCGCCGGACCTTGCCGGCTGCGAAGGTGAAGAACTCCGTGTTGCGAAAACTCCGGCCATCCGTCGCAAGGCAGAGATAAGTGACGAAGGCCTCCTCGCCCCGGACGAAGATGCGCTCGATGTCATGGCGCGCGATCCAGCCGCTGTCGCCCCAGCAGCGCTCGAAATAGGTCGCCTTGTCGAGATCGCTGTCAAACGGGCTGGTGAAGCGGAAATCGTCGGCCAACGCGTCGGCAACCCGCGGCCGGTCGTTGGCGAGATAGGCGGCGAATAGGTCTCGGATCAGGCGTTCATGGTCGTCGGGCATCAATCGTCTCCGCAGACAAACATCCTATAAAGACGGTTCACGCCTGAGCCTGCCGACACCGCCGGCCGTGCGCGGTCACGCGACGCGAAAAATATTTCTCCTGGGCCTCCGTAAAAGTGCGGGTCCGAGTTATGAACTCCGCCGTGCATACAGATCAGAAACACCCGTTAGTTGAAGGGGTTGGACCGAACGCACATCGAATTGCGGAACCGGCGGAGGTTGAGCATGGTTTACAGATGATCAAGAAGAGCCTGCAATTTTCAGTTCGGGATAACGGTATTCGATCTGCCGATTCGTTCCCGAGCATTGCGGAGCCAACGTGTTTAATTTCCAGAGCAAGAAGATCAGACACGCGATCGCGGAGGTCGAGGCACTCGACCGGTCACAGGCCGTGATCGAATTCGGTCTCGACGGCACCATCCTCGATGCCAATGAGAACCTGCTCAAGATGAGCGGCTACACGCTGGCCGAGATCAAGGGCAAGCATCACAGCATCTTCGTCAGCCCGATCGAGCGCGACAGCGCGCGCTACCGCGACTTCTGGGCCAGCCTGAACCGCGGCGAATTCCAGACCACGCAATACAAGCGTTTCGGCAAGGGCGGCAAGGAGGTCTGGATCCACGCCTCCTATGCGCCGCTGCGCGACGAGAACGGCAAGGTCATCAGCTTCATCAAGTTCGCCACCGACATCACGGCGTACAAGATCAAGACCATGGAGGATTCCGGCAAGATCGCCGCGATCAATCGCGCCCAGGCCGTGATCGAGTTCAACATGGACGGCACCATCGTCACCGCCAACGAGAATTTCCTTGCCGCGATGGGCTACTCGCTCGACGAGATCAAGGGCAAGCATCACAGCATGTTCGTGACGCCCGAGGACCGCGCGAGTGCGGCCTATGCCGCGTTCTGGGCCAAGCTGAACCGCGGCGAGTTCGAGGCGGCCGAATACAAGCGGCTGGGCAAGGGCGGCAAGGAGATCTGGATCATCGCCACCTACAATCCGATCCTCGACGAAGCCGGCAAGCCGTTCAAGGTTGTGAAGTTCGCGACCGACGTCACCGCGCAGAAGATGAAGGCGGCCGACAATGACGGCCAGCTCGCCGCAATTGAGAAATCGCAAGCGGTGATCGAGTTCAACATGGACGGCACGATCCGCACCGCCAACGAGAACTTCCTGAAGGCGATGGGCTATGCGCTGGCCGAGATCAAGGGCCAGCACCACGCGATGTTCGTCGAGCCAAACGAGAAGAACTCGGCCGCCTACCGCCAGTTCTGGGAGACGCTCAACCGCGGCGAATACCAGGCCGCCGAATACAAGCGGATCGCAAAGGGCGGCCGCGAGATCTGGATCCAGGCATCATACAATCCGATCTTGGACCTCAACGGCAAGCCCTACAAGGTGGTGAAATACGCCACCGACATCACCGCGCAGGCGATCGGCCGCAAGAAGGCCGACAATGCCCGCGGACTGATCGAGGCGGTTGCCGCCGGCAGCGAGCAGATGAGCGCCTCGATCCGCGAAATCTCCGAGACCATGGCGAAGTCGCGGGAGACCTCCAAGGTCGCGACCACGAGAGTCGAATCGGCGGATAACCAGGCGCAGAAACTGGCCACGGCCGCCCACGCCATGAGCGGCATTGTTGACATGATTTCGGGCATCACCAGCCAGATCAACCTGCTCGCACTCAACGCCACGATCGAATCGGCGCGAGCGGGCGAAGCCGGGCGAGGCTTTGCAGTGGTCGCTTCCGAGGTGAAGAACCTCGCCGGCCAGGCCAAGCGCGCGACCGACACGATCACCTCCGAGATCGACGCGTTGAACACCATCTCCGGCGACGTCGCGAGCTCGCTCAGCGCGATCAAGGTTGCGATCGCCGGCGTCAACGAGTTCATCGCCTCCACCGCCGCCGCGGTCGAGGAGCAGAGCATCGTGACCTCCGACATGTCGGCCAACATGCAGCGCGCGTCGGCAGAGCTGTCATAGGGCGTCGTCTCCGCTGTTTTTAGTCCTGTCCTCCTTCGGGGGCCTCTGAAAAAGTGGCCACCGCAGGGGGACGGTTCAAGCGTGAGCGCGCCGCTCCAGCGCCATAAGCTCTTCCTCATCGATACCGAAGCACAGTAAAAGGAGCGGCTGCTCACGCGCGCCCGTATTTCGACACAGGACAAATCGCCCATGCCCGCCTCCCCGCAAAAAGTCGCCCTCGTCACCGGAGCCGCGCGCGGCATCGGACTTGCGACCGCGAAGAAGTTCCTGGCCGAGGGCTGGCGTGTGGCGCTGCTCGACATCGAGGGCGAGTTGCTCGGCCGGGCGGTCGCCGGGATCGACCAAAACGAGGTGACGCTGGCGCTGACCTGCGACGTCTCCGACGCAGCTGCCGTGAGCGATGCGATGACGGCGATCGAGCGGCGGTTCGGCCGGTTGGATGCGCTGGTCAACAATGCCGGCATTGCCGTGTTCGCACCGCTGATGGAGACATCCGAGACCGATTGGCGCCGCGTGCTCGAGGTCAATCTCACCGGCCCCTTCCTCTGCACCAAGGCGGCCGTGCCCTTGATGCGCGAGGGCCATGGCGGCGCCATCGTCAACATCACCTCGATCTCGGCGGTGCGCGCCTCGACGCTGCGCTCGGCCTACGGCACCAGCAAGGCCGGACTCGCACACCTGACCAAGCAGCTCGCGGTCGAGCTCGCCTCTCTCAACATCCGCGTCAACGCGGTCGCGCCGGGGCCGGTCGACACCGCGATGGCCAAGCAGGTGCACACCAAGGAGATCCGCGCGGACTATCACGACGCCATCCCGCTCAACCGTTACGGCCTGGAGGAGGAGCTCGCGGAAGCGATCTACTTCCTGTGCTCGGCAAATGCGAGCTACATCACCGGCCAAATTTTGGCCGTTGATGGCGGCTTCGATGCGGCCGGGATCGGCCTGCCGACGCTGCGCGGTCAAAGGCGGAACGGGTAGGTACGAAAATTGTAAGGTGGGTAACGGCGCGTGAGCGCCGTATCCACCACGTGACATTGGTGGACACGGCGCGCTTTGCCCACCCTTACGAAACCGAGCTTGTGGAGTGCTCCATGCGACGCGCTTTCGTCAAAGCCCTGATGCTCGCATCGGCACTTCTTGCGATTTCGCCGGCCGCCGCCGAAATCCGCATCATCCAATCTCCGGGCGGACAGGTCGGACCGTTCCTCGATTTGTTCGAGAAGGTGCGCGAGAGCGGCGAGCGCGTCGTGATCGACGGTCCCTGCCTGTCTGCCTGCACGCTGGTGCTGAGCATCGTGCCGGAGGAACGCATCTGCGTCACCAAGCGCGCCGTGCTGGGCTTCCACGCAGCACGTTCGGTGGACCGGCGCGGGCGCTTTTATGCCGAGCCGGAAGCATCGGTCGCTGTGCTTGCCGCCTATCCCGGCCCGGTCCGCGACTGGATCAGCCGCCGCGGTGGCCTCACCTCGCGGCTGCTCCTGCTCAAGGGGCGTGATCTCGCCGCGATCTATCCGCGCTGCCGCTGACGAGTGTGGCAACCGCCTTGCATGCGACGTGAACGAGTTGTGTGAACCGCGTCACACCAATGGCATGTGGCTTGGCTGGCGCGAGGCCATACGGCAGGTTCCCTGTGCTCGCACCGAATGTGCGCACCAGGTCTGCTACGCCATCACGCTTGGCTGCCTTCAATAAAGAGTCTGGATCACCGGCCCCAGCTTCATGCTGACGCAGATAAGCATCCCCCACAGGGCAAAATTGATCTGTAGCGCCGCCGCCATCGGTCGCTCCCCTTCCACGAGTGACGTCCACCCCAGCTTTTTAGATTTTATGAGTCACCAATAGCGATTCTGACGTGCACATCACAGCCCAATATTGCGTCAATTGTTGTGCGATGCAGTCCGCACGGTTTCACGAAGCGGCCTCACTGCTCCCGCAAAGTGATGCGACTCGTTGTGTTCATTCCGCGGCCATGCCGGCCAACTCGTTTGCCTTAAGTTCCATTTCACCGACGCGATGCGAGTTCCCTGGCGGAGCGTGCGCATTGCGCGAACTTTGGGTCCGGCATGCTGCGACACGGCTTCATCTTGCTCACCTTCTGCACAGCGCTGCTCGGATGTGCAGTCGCGCCGGCGCAGGAGCGTCGTCCGATCGCGTGGGATGGTCTTGGCCAAGACCCCAACAAGAGCGCCGCCAACAAGAGCCGCCCTCATAGCGCGAAGCGGCAAGCAGCGAGTCCCACGCCTGCGGCGAGCGATCCAAATCAGGAACGGGAACGCGTGCTCGGCACCTTGCGGCCCTACTCCGAGGCGTGGTGGGCGGTCCACGACGAGATCGAAGCGGAGAACGACAGGCAGCTCGGCACCAAACTCGTCATCTGCCCTCGCTGCGTGCAACCCTCGCCGCAAGGCGAGGAGGTGACCGGATCAATCCGCTAAAAGGGAATCGGCCGATCGGCGCGTGACGGAACGACGCTTGCGCCCTGTGACGGCTCCCCTGTGTCCCCTCTCCCGCAGCATTTGGAGAGAGGGGATTTCCAACTCAACCAAACATGCGCGCGTCACATGCCTTCCGCCGGACAGTTCACCATCCAGGGAATGCCGAACTTGTCGACGCACATGCCGAAGCCCTTGGCCCAGAAGGTCTTGCTGAACGGCATGGTGACGCTGCCACCGTCGGCGAGCGCGTTGAACTTGCGCTCGCCATCGGCGGGATCCTTGACCGTGAGCGAAATCGAGAAGCCCTGCGGCTTGTGAAAATGCTCCGGCGGAGCGTCGGAGGCCATCAGCACGCTGCCGTCGGGCAGCGACATCCGCGCATGCATGATCGTCTTCTCGCGGCCTGGCGCGGCGGGCATGTCGGGCGGCGCCTCCGAGGCGCGCATCATCGCATCGATCTTGCCGCCGAGAACCTTGGCGTAGAAGTTGAACGCGGCTTCGCAATTGTCCTGATAGAACAGATAGGCATTGAGCATCGTTTCTCTCCTCTTCGTTTACAGTGAGGTTTATTGTTTCTCGGCCAGCTTCTTGAGGCTGACGAGACCGGCCTCGAAATCCTTGCCGATCATGCTGTCCATGTTGATGAACACCTGCATGATCTTGGACATGAACGGAGCCGGACCGTACATCGCCCATGTGACCAGAGTGGCATCGCCTTGCGGCACAAAGGTGAACTCGGCGGTGTTGTGACCTTCGAAAGGCCGCTCGAAATCGAGCTGGATGCGAAGCTTGGACGGCCCGTTCGCCTCGAGGATCTCCATGCGGCCGGCGCCGACATTGTTGTTGCCGTCCCAGGCATAGGTCGCGCCCTTGCCTTCCTCAGGTCCACCGAAGCTGCGCTTCATGGCGGGATCGCGGTTCTCATAGGGGGACCAACCGGTCCAGCGGTGGAAATCGGCAACCTGCGGGTAGATCGCACCGGCCGGCGCCTTCACCGCGAGGCTGCGCTCGACCCGGAAGGTGTCGGGTTTTGTCAATGCGAAGACGAGGACGCCCGCGATTCCGACCGCGAGCACGATGGCGATGATGGCAATGGCTTTCAGCATGGATGGCTCCGTGGATACGGGCAAAGGACGAAACGGGAGGGCTGGAGCCGACAATTGATGGAATGTTTTTTGATCGTCATTTCGGAACGGTCCGAAGGACCAGTCTCCGGTGCGCAATTACGCCCCTGAGAATCTCGAGATTCCGGGTCCGATGCTTCGCATCGCCTTGGAATGACGAGGCGCCCCTATTTCGCCTTCGCAGTTTCCTTTGCCTTCGGCTGGCTGTCCCGGATCAGGCGATCGAGATGCATGCGGATATGGGCGGCTTCCGCGGATGTGTTGGCCAGGGCAATGGCGCGGTCGAAGGCGATGCGGGCTTCGTCGTTGCGGCCGAGCTGCATCAGGAAGGCGCCGCGGACGCCGTAGAAATGGAAGTAATTGGCGAGCTTGGGGGCCAGCGGCTCGATCAAATCGAGCGCGGCTTGCGGCCCTCGCACCTTGGAGACCGCGACTGCGCGGTTGAGCGTCACCACCGGCGAGGGCTGCACGACCTCGAGCGCGCCGTAGAGCAGGTCGATCTGCGCCCAGTCGGTCTCTTCCGGTGCCGCCGCGCGGGCATGCAGCGCGGCGATCGCAGCCTGGATCTGGTACGGCCCGCTGCGGCGATGGCGCATCGCCTTGTCGATCAAGGCAAGCCCCTCCGCGATCATGGTCCCGTTCCACAGTGAACGGTCCTGATCGTCCAGCAGGATCAGCGAGCCGTCCGCGGCAAAGCGCGCGGCACTGCGCGCATGCTGCAGCAAGATGAGCGCGGTGAGCCCCATGATCTCCGGCTCGCTCGGAAACAGCCGCAGCAGCAGCCGTGCCAGCCGGATCGCCTCCTCGCAGAGCGGCTTGCGGATCTCGGCGGTGTCGCCGCTCGCCGAATAGCCCTCGTTGAAGATCAAATAGATCATCGCCGCGACACCGGCGAGCCTCTCGGAGCGCTCGACCGCGCCGGGCGCTTCGAACGGCGTCCCCGCCTCGGCAACCTTCGCCTTGGCACGGGTGATACGCTGCTCCATCGCCGCGTCCGAAACCAGGAAGGCGCGCGCGATCTGCTTCACGGTCAGGCCCGAGACGATGCGCAGCGCCAGCGCGATCTGCTGCGTCGCCGGCAATTGCGGATGGCAGCAGATGAACATCAGCCGCAAGATGTCGTCGCGGTAATGCGAGCCGTCGAGCCGCTCGGCGAGCGCCCCCTCGGCGTCGTCGAGATCGGAAATCGCCTGGTCGTCCTCAGGGAGCGGCTGCTGCCTGCGCGTGCGCCGCACCTCGTCGATGGCGACGTTGCGGCCGACCATGATCAGCCAGGCCGCGGGATCGCGCGGCGGCCCATTCTGCGGCCAGGTCTTCAGCGCGCGCAGGCACGCGTTCTGGAAGGCCTCCTCGGCCGTGTCGAGGTCCCGGAAATAGCGCAGCAGCGCGCCGACCGCCTGGGGGCGCGCCGAGGTCAGCGCAGTCTCGATCCAGGCGGTGTCGGCTTCGCTCACGTCGAAAGTCCTCCCGGCCTGAACACGCCCACGGGGCGCACCTCATAGGCGCCGCCCGGATTGACGGCGCCGAGATCGCGGGCGACGTCGAGGGCCTCGTCGAGATTCTTGCAATCGACGATGTAGAAGCCGAGCAACTGCTCCTTGGTCTCGGCATAGGGGCCGTCGAGCACCAGCGGCGGGTCTTCCTTACGCAAGGTCGCCGCCGCCGTGGTCGGCAACAGCCGCGCCACCGGGCCGAGCCGGCCTTGTTGGGTGAGCTTCTCCTGCACCACGGCGAGCTTCTTCATCACGGCTTCGTCCTGCTCCTTGCTCCAGGAGCCGACGAAGTCCTCATCGTGATAGCAAAGGATGGCATAAAGCATAGGCGGCACTTTCCTCGTCTGTTCTAAAGACGCGCCAATATGCCCCGCTCCGACAGGACTGCGGAAAAAATTTGCAGGAAAAATCAGGCAGATCGTGCCAAGGAGGGCCTTCTCCAGCGGAACTTTGACGAGGCACTTCGCATGACCATGGGCACCCTGGCCGTCCTGATCAACAGCACGCAGCAGAACTGGTCGCCGGAGCGCTGGAAGGCCCGGTTCGACGCCGTCTGCGGCGACCGTCGCGTGGTGCTGCTGCCGGATGCCGGGCTCGACCCGGCCGAGGTGCACTATGCCGCGGTGTGGAAGCCGGTGCCGGGCGCTCTCGGCGCGTTTCCCAATCTGCGGGCCATCTTCAATCTGGGCGCCGGCGTCGATGCGCTGATGGCGGACAAGAGCCTGCCTGACGTGCCGCTGGTCCGCGTCGCCGTGCCAGATCTCACCAACCGCATGACCGAATATGTCGTGCTACACGTGCTGATGCACCACCGCCAGGAGCCCTATTTGCGGGCTTCGCAGCGCGCGAAGCGTTGGGAGCCGAAATATCAGTGGCCGGCGAGTGCCGTGACGGTCGGCATCATGGGGCTGGGAACGCTGGGGGCCGATGCCGCCGACGTGCTGCGGCGGCTCGGCTTCCGTGTCGCCGGCTGGAGCCGCAGCCCCCGCACGATCGACGGCGTCGAATGCTTCCATGGCACCACGGGCATGGATGCGTTCCTGCGCAAGACCGACATCCTGGTCTGCCTGCTGCCGCTGACGCCGGAGACGAACGGCATCCTCAACCGCGACGTCTTCGCAAAGCTCAACCGCAACAGCCCGCTCGGCGCACCCGTGCTGATCAATGCCGGCCGCGGCGGCCTGCAGAACGAGGCCGACATCCTGGCCTGCCTCGACGACGGCACGCTGGGCGCCGCCTCGCTCGACGTCTTCGTGCAGGAGCCGCAGCCGCAGGACAGCCGGTTCTGGACCCACCCCAAGGTGGTGCTGACGCCACACAACGCAGCCGACACCGATGCGGACGCGATCTCGGCCTATGTCGCCGAGCAGATCGCACGGTTCGAGGCTGGCGGCGCGCTCGACAACGTGGTGGACCGGACGCGGGGGTATTAGGCTTTAGCTGGCCGGAAGAGGCACGCGCGCCTCATGCCAGGTGGGTCAGACAGCCCTGCCCCGACGATCTCTCCCCACAACCACTGCGCTCCGGCGGTATCCCGTTCATCCTCTCTTAGCGAGAACTTGATATGCGTCCTTAACCAACGGTCAACGAACGAGTCGGATATGCGCGCGAGCCTCGGTCTCAGGATGCGGATCACGGTTGCCCTCGCGGTGACGGCGGCGGCGACGGCACTGTTTGCCGTGCTCGGGGCGATGTGGATCATCGCCGGGATCATCGATCGCGCCGACCAGCGCGAGCTGCGCAGCCATTACGATGCCCTGCTGTCGCGGATCGCGGAAGAGTCGCACCGCGCGGCCGCCATGAGCACGGTCGTGGCCGCGATGCCGGCGACGCAGGATGCGATGGCCAAGCAGGACCGCAGCGCCCTGACGGCCCTGTTCGGGCCGGTCTTTGCCGCGACAAAATCGGAATACGGTGTCGAGCAGTTCCAGTTCCATACGGCGCCGGCGACCTCGTTCCTGCGCGTGCACCAGCCCGCGAAATTCGGCGACGACCTCTCCGGCTTCCGCAAGACCGTTCTGGTCGCCAACCAGGAGCACAAGGTCGTCGTCGGCCTCGAAGGCGGCGTCGCCGGGCTCGGCATCCGCGGCGTGGTGCCGATCGCGCAAGGGGGCAAGCAACTGGGCACGGTCGAATTCGGCCTGACCTTCGGCCAGTCCTTCCTCGACGATTTCAAGGCGAACCGCCACGTCGACATCGCCTTCCATCTGGCCGACGGCTCGGCCTTCAAGCTGTTCGGCGGCACGCTGAAGGGCAAGAGCTTCTTCGACGCGGCTGATTACGGCCGCGCCACCGCCGGCGACTTCACCGTGAGACAGGCCAAGCTCGACAACATTCCGGTCGCCGCGCTGCTCGGACCGATCAAGGATTTCTCCGGAAAGCCGCTCGGCGCCGTCGAGCTGGTGATGGACAATGCCGATTACGTGGCCTCGGCCGACCGCGCCTGGCTGCTTGCCTTCAGCATCGCCGCGCTCGGCCTCGTGCTGGCCGCGATCGTCGGCTATCTCATTGCCCGCAGCATCTCGCGTCCGATCCTCGCCATCACATCCGTCATGCGCGAGCTTGCGGACGGGCGCATCGACGTCGCCGTTCCCGCCAGCAAGGCGAATGACGAGGTCGGTGCGATGGTGAAGGCGGTCACGGTGTTCCGCGACAATGCCGTGAGATTCAACGAGCTCCAGGCCGAGCAGCTGGAAGCCAAGGCGAAGTCGGAGGCGGAGAAGCGGCGCGCCTTCGCCGCGCTTGCCGACAATTTCGAGGCCAGCATCCGCGACGTCGTCACCACGGTGTCCTCGGCCGCGGTCGAGATGGAGCATACGGCCCGCTCGATGTCGGCCATCGTCGAGCAGTCGAGGCAGCAGACGCGCGCGGTGTCGTCGGCCTCGACACTGGCCTCGGAGAACGTGCAGACCGTCGCCGCAGCGGCGGAGGAACTGTCCTCGTCGATGACCGAGATCAGCCGCCGCCTCGCCCACGCGACCGAGGTCGTCGGCAAGGCCGCCAACGACGGACGGCAGTCGAATGCACGCGTGCAGAGCCTGGCGGAAGCCGCACAGAAGATCGGCGACGTCGTCTCCTTCATCAACGGCATCGCCGGCCAGACCAACCTGCTCGCGCTGAACGCGACCATCGAAGCGGCGCGTGCGGGCGAAGCCGGCCGCGGCTTTGCCGTGGTCGCTTCCGAGGTCAAGGCGCTGGCGACGCAGACGGCGAAGGCGACCGAGGAGATCGGCGCACAGGTCACGGCCGTGCAGGGCGAGACGTCAGGCGCGGTCGACGGCATCCAGTCGATCTGCGCGACGATCCAGCAGGTCGACGAAATCTCCGCCGCGATTGCGGCTGCCGTCGGCCAGCAGGGCACGGCGACACAGGAGATCGCACAGAACGTCCAACAGGCCGCCGCCCGCACCGGCGAGGTCTCGCAAAACATCGCGGGCGTCACCGACGGCATCGCCGCCACCGGCACGGCGGCGGAGGAAGTGCTGGGTTCGGCGATCGAGCTGTCGAAACAGTCGCAGCGGCTGCGCGACGAGGTGGATCGCTTCCTCGGGCAGATCCGCGCGGCGTAGGGGACGAAACCAACGCGGCGACTTCAGTGTCGTCCCCGCGAACGCGGGGACCCATAACCACAGGGAGAAGTTGCGGCGCAAGGTGGCGACTCCGTGTCCTCGCCAAATGACTGCTGCGGCGTATGGGTCCCTGTGTATCGAAATTCTGTCATGGTGGAGTGGGCGGGAAGCCGTTGGGTCCTTGGCGCTTGACGCCGTGAGCCGGCTCGGTCTCCCGCCCGTTCCATCTATCAACCTGAACAGTTGCAC